>NZ_JAGHQW010000180.1 GCF_017744115.1 Salinisphaera sp. G21_0
TGCTCAAAGTTTTTGCCTGAGAAATTGTCTTTGCCGCATAGGAAGGCCCTGCGAACACAGCGTGCCATGCAGTGGTAGTAGGGCGTACTGGCTGGATCTATGAGGTTTTTTCGGGCGGTCGTCATGTTATTTTTTTTGGTTGCTGGGTAGATTTCCTTAATGCCCTTAAGAGGCTCCAGAAGAAAAATAGACAGTGTGGCCGATTAGTCAAATTTTTGGGTGTCCTTTATTTCATTATGCGTTCATACAAAAATTACAAAGGAGTTTTTCTGTGAGTTGTATTTTTTGTGACATCGTCGAAGGTAAAGTTGCCTGTCATAAAATTTGGAAAGACGAAAATCAT
Organism: Salinisphaera sp. G21_0; assembly: GCF_017744115.1. GTDB lineage: Bacteria > Pseudomonadota > Gammaproteobacteria > Pseudomonadales > Endozoicomonadaceae > Endozoicomonas. Next base: position 344 of record NZ_JAGHQW010000180.1, read on the forward strand.
TTAGCATTTCTTTCAATTTTTCCGAATACAGAAGGTTTTTCTGTTGTTATTCCAAAGCAACATCATTCAAGTTATGCTTTTGATCAATCTGATGAAGTTTTAAGTGATCTTGTTTTAGCGACAAAGAAGGTGGCAAATCTTCTTGATAAATCTCTTGAAGGTGTTGCAAGAACAGGAATGTTTTTTGAGGGTTATGGCATTGATCATTTGCACAGCAAATTGTTTCCAATGCACGGAACCGGAAACGATTCAGCATTCCAACCAATTTCTTCAAATAACAAAAAATTCTTCAAGAAATACGAGGGCTATATTTCTTCGCACGATCACGAAAGAGCCGACGATCAAATATTGGCTAATATTGCAGCAAAAATCAGAGCACACGCATAACAAGCGCGTCGTGCGGACAAGCCGAAAATAAAAAGGACACCCACTTTTTAAAAAGAAAAATAAAAAAATAAAAAGGACACCCACTTTTTAAAAAGTGAAGAGAGTACGTCATTTATTCATTTTTTAAATGATAGTATTGATCATTGTAAGAATTTCTCATTCATACCAAACAGGAAGCGTATAAAAAGCACACTGCGCATTCCGGAGCATTCGGCCACCCATTCCACTAACATCCGGCCACTGATTCCGGAAGTATCCGGCCACCAATTCCGGAAACATCCGGCCCCCCCCCATTGGAGAGCAGCGACGCATCGGTTTGCAGCTTAGGACGTAGGTTCGGACTTCGCCAGTTTTGCTTGTTTCTTGCGCAGTGACTCACCCTTTAAAGGAACGCGGTGAGCGTTATGAATCAG
>NZ_JAGHQW010000181.1 GCF_017744115.1 Salinisphaera sp. G21_0
ACCGGTAAGACGCAGGTTCCGAAGTCGCGTTTGGGTCTGAGTTATCATGTTAAACCCCTTACTCGTAACTGGCTGCGCCACGAATGTTTTCATGATTCCGGATCACTCTGTCACTGTCGCTTGACTCTGGCGTTTCCAATGGTAGCTGGTCCAGTCCGGCAAGAAGGATTTCCTTAACGTTACGAATTCGATGACCTCCTACATGACGCGCTCTGGCACAGGCTGCATTGAGCCGGTCAGCACCATAATCCCTGCTCATGTTTAAGAGGCCAAGGCAGGCGCGGTAAGCCTGTTCAGGATGCTCTCTACTGTCCAGTAACTGCCTGGTAAAGAGAAGCACATCCGGTCCCAGTTTTTTTGCCCAGCGCATCAACTTTCCCGGAGTCCATTGCTGATGTTTCTGATGACTCTTCGGCATATGTTCAGTCTTGGTCGTGTAACCTGAACAACGCTTGCGGGGGTGGCTGGTTACCGGCTTTCCTTTAAAGAGGATCTGAATCAGTTTTTCCCCGGCACGAACTTCTACTTCCTCACGAACCAGCGCATGAGGTACCGAGTAAGCATGTTCCTTGTAGCGGATGTGGTAGTCGATATTGACCCGGGCCTTTTTGAAATCAAGGTATTCAAAAGGCTGGCTGGGCAATGGGCTCAGTGCAGGCCGATCCAGCTGTTCATAGGCAAGTCGTCGTGAGCCGGGTTGTTGCTTGAAATCGCGAGTATTCAGATCCTCCAGTAAGCAACGTATTTCCTGATTAAGCTCTGCCAGTGAGAAGAAAAAGGTGTTGCGCAATTTCATCAGTATCCAGCGTTCAACTACCTGAACACCGACTTCTACCTTGGCCTTGTCCTTTGGTTTATAAGGCCGTGTCGGCATGACAGAGACACCGAAATGCTGGGCAAGATGCTGGTAATGTGGGTTGATCTCCGGATCGTACCGACAGGCTTTGATCACTGCACTTTTCAGGTTATCCGGCACCAGCATGTCTGGCACACCACCGAAAAACTCGAATGCCCGGACATGAGAGGCCAGAAAATCAGCCTGGGACTGCCCCCAGCTTGCTTCGGCGTAGGTGTAGCTTGAAGCACCGAGCACGGCAACAAAGATCTGTGCTTGCCTTGCTTCACCGGTTTC
>NZ_JAGHQW010000182.1 GCF_017744115.1 Salinisphaera sp. G21_0
TGCGCTGACTTGGGTGATAAACGTCGAACCAAAAGGCTGGTACAGGTAGCAGGTGACCTGTCTGCAAATACCGGCTCCTCTTTGGCAGCCTCTTGCAGTGGCAACCTTGCTGCTATTGAAGGTGCTTATCGTCTCATCGAAAATGAAGCAGTAGAACCTGATGCCATCGCTGAGGCCGGATTTCAGGCGACAGTGATCGCTGCAAACAACTCACGACTCATACTGGCCATTGAGGACAGCACCACGCTCAGTTACAAACACTCTGCCAGATCAGAGTTGGGTGATATCGGCGGGCCGAAAAACAGTATATCCAAAGGTCTCTGGGCGCACTCAGTCATGTTACTGGATGCGGACTCTGAGAGAACCATTGGATTGATCGATCAACAACGCTGGATAAGAAACGACGAGGAAAGAGGCAAAAAACATCAGCGCAAGCAACGTCCATACGAAGAAAAAGAAAGTTTTAAATGGCAGAGGTCTGCAGAGAATATTGAACACAGGTTGGGTGATCAGATAGCGAAGGTTATCAGTGTCTGCGACCGGGAGGCAGATATTTATGAATACATCCAGCACCGGCTTACTAATGCCAGACGATTTGTTGTCAGGGCAACACAGAACCGCATATTGATTGACGATGACCGGCTACTGTTTGATGCTCTGGCTGAAGAGTCCGTCATCGGCAGTTATACGGTTAATGTTCCTCAGCGCGGTGGAAGAAAAGCACGCGAGGCAACACTACAGGTAAAGGAAAAGACAGTAACCATTCAATCACCGCAAAGACCCGGTGGTCGAATGGCTCCAATAACGGTCAATATCCTTATGGCTGAAGAAGTGGAGAAATAAAAGGGAAATAAAGGAGGGAAATAAAGGACACCCAAAAATTTGACGGGAAATAAACGGAAATAAAGGACACCCAAAAATTTGACTAATCGGCCACACTGTCTATTTTTCTTCTGGAGCCTCTTAAGGGCATTAAGGAAATCTACCCAGTAACCAAAAGACATGACGACCGCCCGAAAAAACCTCATAGATCCAGCCAGTACGCCCTACTACCACTGCATGGCACGCTGTGTTCGCAGGGCCTTCCTATGCGGCAAAGACAATTTCTCAGGCAAAAACTTTGAGC
>NZ_JAGHQW010000183.1 GCF_017744115.1 Salinisphaera sp. G21_0
TAAGCTCAGCCAGAAAGATATTACATACGCCGGACTACCGTAATGCAGTGGTCGGGAGACACTCATCCTGAATATATAGCGTTCTGAAAAAACGCTCTGATTCAAGATCAACCAGAAAAGTAAACTTCAATAGACCTTCCTCGCCAGAAATCAACCCGGGCTTGTGCAACAACAGGATAAGATTGCGGCTGGGCGCAATCTATCCTTATTCGTTAGGCGACGGGACACAAATCTAAATCTCTTGCAAAGTAGAACTCTGTAGCTTTTGCAATGCTTTGCATATTTGCATTTGCGACACTTTGCCTATCAATATTTATATCGGTATAACCAGCGCATAAAGCTAATTTGGGTGATATAGGCATAAATGTTAAGTCATAGTAGCAATCAGCAACAGCAAACTCACCATCTGTAGAGGTTAATAAACCCCATTTTAAATTTTCCACCCCAGCTCTTTGGCGATCTAGTTGCATGAGAACTTGAATGCCAGTCATAAATCTTGCCGGAACCACGCCATTCTCACGAATAAACATTACACCGTTACTTTCAAGTAATTCTTCTTGCTCCTTTGTTAAATCAGAGCCCGTTATACCAATTAAATCCTGGTCTTCCATCCTAGATATATGGAAATGGTGTCTAATTCGCCATAAAAGAAAGTAATCAGAAATCGCTTGATGGTTTCTAAACTTGAAAGGCTTGAGATTATTTATTTCTTCATGAAAGGCATACTCAATGTCTGCCATAATGCCAGTTTCGGCTTTTTGATCCCAGTTTCTTTTAGCGCAAAATATACTTGCTCGTTTATGCTTTCTTTCAGTTTGATCGATTTTTATAATGTGTACATCAACTTTTTCATCATCACCATAGAATTTTCCGATAGCATGAGCTGTATGAAAATGTTGCTTTATAACAAATTGATGTCGATTCCCTTTTATGGGATGTTCAAATGTCACTCTGTACTCCTTTAGTCGCCTAACGATTAAAAACGATTAGTTCAGCGAATTCTGCACCGCTACAATCTACCAGATTCTGGCGAATTTAGGCAGAGCATAAAAGAGGTGATGTGCAGCATTCGCTGCAACGGGGGTTGGACGAGCCCTTGCACGGTCT
>NZ_JAGHQW010000184.1 GCF_017744115.1 Salinisphaera sp. G21_0
TTTTTTGCTTTTTGGTTTAGCGGTTTGCTCTTCTAAATGTTCTTCGGCGGTTAAGTAACAGTAATCTGAGGATTGCCTTCCTTTATCGGTAGTAACGTATTCCTCATCTGCCCACCCTCTTTTAAGCGATACAGAGCCATGCCCCTGCTGCGGGGTGTCTACCCTGGTCTTTATGCGATCAATACATAGTTTCATTGAATTCAGGTTCCCAAGCTCGTTAACCGTGATTTCAATGACCTCAAATCCTGATTTTTGCAACAGTGCGATTTTAAGCAGAGTCGAACCATTCCTGGTTTTAAAATCACCACCCACGTAATGAGACGATCCCTGAACTTCAATAACAATGTTGTGATCTGGCAGTAGCAGGTCAACCGGAGGTAATGAGTTCAGACTCTTTTCTTCTTCAATCTTCAAAGATGGAATGCACAATTGGAGTTGATCGCGGAAGTCGGCTTGAGGTTTTGAAATGATTGTCTGGTAATGGGGGACGACCGGGCACGCTCTGCCAAGCCAACTTGCGGCCATGACAATGATGGATTGTTCCTCTTTATTATCCGGAGATGTATTTTCCAGGTGAGTAAACAGGTCATCCATGTGCTTTTCAAGCACGTTATTTTTATTGGCATTGGGGACCAGAGACAACCTGGCACAGCATACCATTACTCCCCAGAGAGACATCAATATCTCTTGCTGAGGGAGCTGAGGGTTTTTACTGATTCGGTAAACAAGCGATTCGAACGTGGATGTGACCACATTCAGCTCAACTAGCTCACCCAGTTTCGCCATGGCCCACAGCAGGTTGGCGATATGCTGAGGAATAAATTGGTCTTTCTGTGCGGTCACGTGGGGCAACAGCGCGGCCACGGCCTCGTTGACCTCTGGTATCTGCTCCTGCCCGTTGTCCACCAGTTTCGCCATGGCCCACAGCAGGTTGGCGATATGCTGAGGAATAAATTGGTCTTTCTGTGCGTTCACGTGGGGCAATAGCGCGGCCACAGCCTCGTTGAGTTCTGGTATCTGCTCCTGCCCGTTGTCCACCAGTTTCGCCATGGCCCACAGCAGGTTGGCGATATGCTGAGGAATAAATTGGCCTTTCT
>NZ_JAGHQW010000185.1 GCF_017744115.1 Salinisphaera sp. G21_0
TCCGGCCTGTTTGACCGCAGCTTTGCCGATGTGAGTTTTATAGCTGGCCTGCTGGTTGAGAAATACCGCTACCACCTGCCGCTTTATCGTCAACACCAGAGACTGGAAGCCAGCGGTATCACCGTCAGTCGTGGCACGCTGACCAATCTGGAGCAGCGTGCTGGCCAGTTGTTACAACCTGTCGCCCATGAAGTACTGAATAGCTGCCTTGAAAGTCACACCCTGGCACTGGATGAAACACCGACAAAAGCCGGGCTGAAATGCAAGGGTAAAATGAAAAAAGGCTACTTCTGGTGCTTTTATGGGGAACAGGATGAAATAGCCTTTATCTACTCCGATAGCCGCTCCTGTGACGTGATTGAACCTTACCTGAAAGAATTTGAAGGGGTATTACTCACGGATGGCTACCCCGGTTACGAAAGCCTTTGCTCGAAATACCCAAAGATCACTCATGCCGAGTGCTGGACACATAGCCGACGTTATTTCGTCAAGTCAGAAAAAGCGGAACCCGCAGCGACCAAAGAAGCCCTGAAACAGATCGGCGCACTGTACAAGGTTGAAGATGACATCCGTCGTCAGGGGTTGGAAGGCGATGCACTGCGTGATTATCGCCAACAAAAAGCCAAACCTCTGGTTGACCAGTTTTTTGAGTGGAACCGGGAACAGCTGCGACGGCTTGACCTGGTTCCCAGCAACCCTCTGAGCAAGGCACTGGGCTACGTTCACAAGCGGGAAAAGGAGCTTCAGGTTTACCTGAACGATCCAACGGTAGCGATTGACACCAATCATCTTGAGCGTGGCCTTCGTTGCATTCCGATGGGCAGAAAGAACTGGATGTTCTGCTGGACGGAAGAAGGCGCAGACAATGTTGCCGTGTTCCAGACGCTGATCACCAGCTGCCTGCTGGCGGGCATCGATCCTTACAAATACCTGGTTGATGTTCTTCAACGCATCAGCCTCCACCCGGCCCGTGATATCAGGGAACTGATACCGCGACTCTGGAAAGAGAAATTCGGGGCCAATCCATTAAAAGCCGATCTCGACAAGTAGGGGGAGTCTG
>NZ_JAGHQW010000186.1 GCF_017744115.1 Salinisphaera sp. G21_0
CCATTCCTGCACCACTGGCTTTAACAAAATTTGCACTAACGCAACTCCCTGAATCTGAGATGCAGGAATACCTTGAACTTTGCAGAAACCTGAAGCCAGCCCCAACTCAGGAACAGTGGTATGCATTAAAACCACTTTGCCAACAGCTTGGCCAGCGATTTGACTTCACGCAATCTAAACGCACGATGCTGGAGATTCTCTGGCAACAATCAGAAGATAACCGCTCAAAATACGCGGATAAGATGGATGAGCTATTCAAAACCTTGCCCACCATCTCACAGTGGCGCGGGTTACATCGGGTGCTTGGACAACACAAAATGCAGCAATTCATGGATGCCTGTCTTGACTATCAGGCTACACCTGAAACCGCTCCTGATGTCACGATTCAGCAACGGTTGCTGGAAGGAATGCTGCTCACAAACCACTCTCTACCTGAACAAGAGAAAATACCGGATCTCTGCTTTTCAAACCGAGTGGCAACAGATGATAAAAGAGGGGTGATGGTCGGTGGTAATCCCGCCATGTCGGGCCAGGAACGACTGTGGCACTTTATCACGGCCATGTTAATTGAGCTTGAACAAACAGAATATCAATTCAAGAATCAAAGACTAACCGTTTTGCCAGACGATGGCGATCCGGTTGTACTCCAAAATCCAGAGTTTACCCCGAGAGATAACGGCTTTGTTATAAAGAACTGGACATTGCAACAGTTAACCGCCTTTTTCAAGGCAACCGAGTTCACAGAACAATGGTATAAAAAGCCTCAGGACAAGCGCGATCCCTATGCGATCAGGCTTGAGGCAAAATTAGCCCAAATGAAAGCGAGAACCAAAGAGCCCAAGAAAGCCAAGCCTGAAAAAATACCACACCTGGTGGCACCCTCTCTGATTATCAGTCTAATCAATTACAATAAACCATTAAAGCCTGCGGTCTGGTCATCTCTTGAACACTATGCCAGCAGCGGCCAGCTAAACGCCCGTTTATGCACGGCACTCAGCCCGGTTATCAAAGATGATAAAGACGGCATTGTTCCAGACCTCGTTAAGAAAGC
>NZ_JAGHQW010000187.1 GCF_017744115.1 Salinisphaera sp. G21_0
GGCTATGTTGCCTTTAAGGGTTGAAAGTGAATAAATTCCAAAATTTTGTTGGCCAGTCGATCAGCTGTCAAAGTATTAATGCTCGTTAGAGCCCTTCGCCAGCCCAGGTAATGTGCCAGATATTTTGTTGCAACTCCGTGAAAAATCCCTGTAATCCACTTCTTCAAGTGGCTGTGATATGCGTTCACATGCTGCAGGTGAAAAACTCCTTCTATAACCCTTATTCCAGAGGATGACACCAACTCTTTAAAGGTGAACCCCAAGGTTCTCGCAAGCTTCTCATGTGCAAGGCTTGCATCGGCGCATACGACTGCTTCAATATTTATTCGACCGTTCAAATGACGACAAAGCTCGTCTGCACTCTGATTCTCCAGAATGCCATCAACCGTCTGATTATCCCGGTCTCTGGCAACCATGACCGGTATTTGTCGACACTCTGTCTTCTTCTCATTACCCCGTTTCCTGGCAGCTCTTGGAAGACCTTTTTTCTGACCTTTGAAGGATTCACGGAAGAAAGTTTCATCCAGTTCTGTGATGCCACTAAGCTCCGGTGCTTGGTCGTGCTCAATAGCCTGTAAAAATCGATGCCTCCAACGGAATGATGTTTTCAATGAAACGCCGCATTGCCTGGCAGCCGGGCGAAGCGTCAAAGAGTGAGTCATCCCCTCAAGATACTGCGGCCAACGCTCAGGATGTCTTAAACGGGCCAGAGGCGTTTTGGAAAAAGAGTTCAGAGTCTTTCGACAAGACTTGCACCGGAAACGTTGTCGTTGGTTCCGCATCCCCCAGCGTTGTATGTTTTCCGACCCGCAGTGAGGACATTTTGGAGCCCGAACAAAACTATCTTCGATAGACTTGGCAATATCGGAAGGTGAATTCTGCTCTGACAGAGCGTTAATAAGTGTATTTCGCTGCTGACTGGTTAATAACGCTATAGCATTAAGAAGATCTTGAAACTGTTGGGACTGCATAACAGAGTCTCGCGTAGCAGGGGCTTACGACAGTTTAGACCCATCAACCCTTAAGGGAAACATAGCC
>NZ_JAGHQW010000189.1 GCF_017744115.1 Salinisphaera sp. G21_0
TTCACGTGGGGCAATAGCGCGGCCACAGCCTCGTTGAGTTCTGGTATCTGCTCCTGCCCGTTGTCCACCAGTTTCGCCATGGCCCACAGCAGGTTGGCGATATGCTGAGGAATAAATTGGCCTTTCTTTACTTTCACGTAGGGTAACAGCGCGGCCACGGCCTCTTTGAACCCTGGTGTCTGCTCCTGCCCGTTGTTCACCAGTTTCGCCATGGCCCACAGCAAGTTGGCGATACTCTGGGCATTAAATTGGTATTTCTGTGCGTTCACGTGGGGTAACAGCGCGGCCACGGCCTCTTTGAACCCTGGTGTCTGCTCCTGCCCGTTGTCCACCAGTTTCGCCATGGCCCACAGCAAGTTGGCGATACCCTGGGCATTAAATTGGTATTTCTGTGCGTTCACGTGGGGTAACAGCGCGGCCACGGCCTCTTTAAACCCTGGTGTCTGCTCCTGCCCGTTGTTCACCAGTTTCGCCATGGCCCACAACAAGTTGGCGATACTCTGGGCATTAAATTGGTATTTCTGTGCGTTCACGTGGGGTAACAGTGCGACCACGGCCTCTTTGAGCCCTGGTGTCTGCTCCTGCCCGTTGTTCACCAGTTTCGCCATGGCCCACAGCAAGTTGGCGATACTCTGGGCATTAAATTGGTATTTCTGTGCGTTCACGTGGGGTAACAGCGCGGCCACGGCCTCTTTGAACCCTGGTGTCTGCTCCTGCCCGTTGTCCACCAGTTTCGCCATGGCCCACAGCAAGTTGGCGATACCCTGGGCATTAAATTGGTATTTCTGTGCGTTCACGTGGGGTAACAGCGCGGCCACGGCCTCTTTAAACCCTGGTGTCTGCTCCTGCCCGTTGTTCACCAGTTTCGCCATGGCCCACAACAAGTTGGCGATACTCTGGGCATTAAATTGGTATTTCTGTGCGTTCACGTGGGGTAACAGTGCGACCACGGCCTCTTTGAGCCCTGGTGTTTGCTCCTGCCCGTTGTTCACCAGTTTCGCCATGGCC
>NZ_JAGHQW010000018.1 GCF_017744115.1 Salinisphaera sp. G21_0
CCCCCCCCGATGCCGGCCTGTGCATATTTACCCTTGGTTTCGACCGTGCTGTCCACCGCCGTGGTGTTGGCAACCGCTCCTGTAACCACCCCCCCCCCGATGCCGGCGTGTGCACTTTCACCCGAGGTTTCAACCGTGCTGTTCACCGCCGTGGTGTTGGCAACCGTTCCTCTAACCTCCCCTCCCCCAATGCCCGCGTAAGCTTTGTTACCCCAGGTGGAAATACGAGCATTTTCGACCCGGACACCAATAACTGTGCCATTAACATCAACAACACAGGCTGCTACCCCAGTCACCTTCGTGGAATTTATTATATTGGCACCAGTCAAGTGAAGGTCACTGATGCTGCCTTTCAGAGTGCCAACAAAGCAGTCAGGCAGGTCTCTGATGGTACGGCACTGCCCATCGTACTTCCCGGTGAATGGGTGGGTATCATTGCCAATGGATTGATAGTCTTGAGTGGCAACAATATCCGCCGTCTGTTGGTATGTACCGTTCAGTGGATAGCCGGGATCCCGACCAATCTTGCCCAGGGTTTGGGTATCGTTAATCTTTATGGCTTGTGAACCCTCGGCAATGACATCCGAATTGGCATACTGAAAAGAGCTGGCCAGCGTACCAAGTGCAAGCAGTCCTCTGGTTCCCTGACTCCCTTGATAGCGGGCTGGGGATGGCTGTTGAAGGGGTGCGTCTTTCGAGCCGGGTTCTTTTTCCTGCGCCTCTTCCCCGGTTGCTTTTGATGTCTGCGGTAATTCCGGTTTGACATCTGGCCCGGGCACACAGCTAGCGAACCACGCATCGGCAATATCTTTCGCTATGAAAAGGATGGGACTCAACGGAACGATAGTTGCCGTGGCCAGTCGCCCAATACCTTCCAGTGCTTTATCGGGATCAATACTGAAGTGAGGATCTTCCATCGGAATCAATGATTTCGCAAATGCTTTAGCAACAGCAACGCCATGGCCGAGCCAGGAATGTTCGACGCCATTCCCTGAACATTGTGAAGCGCTGTCACAAACTGATTGCTGAATGGGTTTCTGAGTGGGTTGCTGGATGGCTTGCTGAATCATAACAGGACTCTTGATGTTGTAATGCATAACAGTACGATAGAAAGTGCATAAAACATTTCTACTCCCTTATTCGTCCATGCAGTGACGTAAAGGTTCCCGGGTTATGTTTTTTTAAGAGTACGCGATGCCTATGTTGAAGGTGTCGTGATATTTTTATAGTTGAATGGTTGTATGACCAATGAACATTAACGACAAAAGGCGTTTTGACCACTCCATCTTATTTTTTTCGTTTACTGAGCTTGGGCATAACGTTCGCATAATCACTCCCCAGTTCGTAAAACCATACGTAAAGTCAAACAAGAATGATGCTGCTGATGCTGAAGCTATCTGTGAAGCAATGCAGCGCCCCAGCATGCGTTTTGTACCAACCAAAACTAATGAAGCTTGCAAACTTTTGCTAACCGGTGGCAGAACCGTTGTCAGGGTAGCCGATAAACACGACGATCGACGTAATAACTGGATTAAAGAGCTTGACCAGCGCAGGGGCAAGAATAAATCAGCGGTGGCAGTTGCCAATAAGAATGCTCGCAATGCGGGGCGGACCATATATGACCCCGATTTTCCAGGGGCTTTCACCCTTAACATCTTGCCGATTTATCTCGGCACGCTAAGCGCTAATCAAACCAGAGTTTATAGACATTTCAGCAAGATGAACTATAAACAGTACAGTAGTCTACTTTTTATATTTTTTATGAATTAATGAAATATAATTATGGATAGAGACACTGCTGGTATAAGTTGGAAATACACGACATCAGGTAATAATTATAAACAACCGGATAATCATGCCGATACTGCAAGGAGTGGGCGATACAGGCATGGCACAGTCAGGCAGGCAAATACTCCACTCTCCTCTATCCCAATGCGTAATGAATTTTATCATACTTCTGACGCATGTTCTGCTCACTATCCACCAAAACATTCAGTAAAACCTGTTTATGATTTTAATGCTCTTATCACACAAGAAAAAATGGATTGGCTGGTAAGGATATCTGCTCGTTATGGTGATCGGTATGATGGTAAAAAACATGGTCAATTTGCCAGTTCAATTAAACAATACACATCAGCGTCAAAACGCCCTTTACATCATAGTGAACAACGCCAACTGATACCATTGTTGCATGATTTTAAAGCGACACCCGGGTGGACTTGGCAAAGCCTGACGACAACGCTTCATTCATTTACTTCAGCGGGTGTTTTTACCCCTCATAAATACATGAATGAGGGGGATAAGGAAACTCAAGCGGCTTTACTGTCAACTTTGCTTGATAAAGTAATACTAAAGTGCAACAAAAAAACCGAAGCCAGGGATATTGATGTACAAGGTATCACCAACCTGCTGTGGGCCGTAGCGAAACTGGTGGACAACGGGCTGGCGCTGGAGAAGACACCGAGGCTAAAAGCAGCCGTTGCCGCGCTGTTGCCCCATGTAAAAACCAAAGCCGAATCAAAAGAAGAGAAAGACCATTTCAAGCCACAGGAAGTCGCCAACCTGCTGTGGGCCGTGACGAAACTGGTGGACAACGGGCTGGCGCTGGAGAAGACACCGAAGCTTATAGAAGCCGTGGCCGCACTTTTGCGCCATGTGAAAACCAAAGCCGAATCAAAAGAAGAGAAGGACCACTTTAATCCTCAGCATATCGCCAACCTGCTGTGGGCTGTGGCGAAACTGGTGGACAACGGGCTGGCGCTGGAGAAGACACCGAAGCTCAAAGAGGCCGTGGCTGCGCTGTTGCCCCATGTGAAAACCAAAGCCGAATCAAAAGAAGAGCAAGACCACTTCAACACTCAAGGTACCGCTAACCTGCTGTGGGCCGTGGCGAAACTGGTGGACAACGGGCTGGCGCTGGAGAAGACACCGAAGCTCAAAGCGGCCATGGCCGCGTTGTTGTGCCATGTGACAACCAAAGCCAAATCAAAAGAAGAGCAAGACCACTTCAATACTCAAGGTACTGCCAACCTGCTGTGGGCCTTGGCGACACTGGTGGACAACGGGCTGGCGCTGGAGAAGACACCGAAGCTCAAAGAGGCCGTGGCCGTGCTGTTGTACCATGTGAAAACCAAAGCCGAATCAAAAGAAGAGAAAGACCACTTTATTTCTCAGCATATCGCCAACCTGCTGTGGGCGGTGGCGAAACTGGTGGACAATGGGCTGGCTCTGAAGAAGACACCGAAGCTCAGAGACGCCGTGGCTGCGCTGTTGCCCCATGTGAAAACCAAAGCCGAATCAAAAAAAGAGAAGGACCACTTGAATCCTCAGAATATCGCCAACCTGCTGTGGGCGGTGGCGAAACTGGTGGACAACGGGCTGGCGCTGGATAAAACACCGAAGCTCAAAGAGGCTGTGGCCGCGCTGTTGCCCCTTGTGAAAGCCAAAGCCGGATCAAAAGAAGAGAAAGACCACTTCAACACTCAAGCTACCGTCAACCTGCTGTGGGCCGTGGTGACACTGGTGGACAACGGGCTGGAGCTGGAGAAAACAGCAAAGCTCAAAGAAGCCCTGGCCGCGCTGTTGTACCATGTGACAGCCAAAGCCGAATCAAAAGAAAAGAAAGACCTCTTTATACCTCAGCATATCGCCAACCTGCTGTGGGCCGTGGCGAAACTGGGTGAGGCCATTGAGCTGCACCTGGTTCAATCTACGTTCGATGCTCTTGTGGACAGAATCAGTGAAAACCCTCAACTCTCTGAGCAAGAGATATCGATGTCTCTCTGGGGAGTCATGGTATTCTGTGCCAGATTTTATCTGGACTCAGGTAGCAATGATAAAAACCCGCTTGAAAAGCACATAGGTGAACTATTTTCTCGCCTGGAAATTACATCCCCGGGCAATACAGAGGGTCGAACCGTCATTGCCATGGCCGCAAATTGGCTTGGGAGATCGTGTCCAGTTACCCCCCATTACCGGACAACCATTTCTCAATCTCAATCCACCTTCCACAATCAACTCCAATCAAGCCTTCCGTCTTTGAAGATTGAAGAAGAAAAAAGTCTGAACTCATTACCTCCGGTTGACCTGCTTCTGCCAGATTACAGCATGGTTATCGACGTTCAGGGACCTTCTCATTACGTGGATGGTGATTTCAAAACCAGGAATGGTTCGACTTTATTGAAAATCGCCCTGCTGCAAAAATTAGGATTTGAGGTCATTGAAATCCCGGTGAACAAGCTTGATAACCACAATTCAATGAAAATAGTGATTGATCAAATAAAAACAAGGTTAGCCGTCCCGCCAGAGGCCCATGGCTCTGTGTCACTTAACAGCGGCGAGGTGTCAGCAGATGAGGCATACGTTACTGCCGATGAAGGAGGGCAATTCTCAGATGACTGTTACTTTACCGCCGAAGAACATGTAGAAGAGCAAACAGATAAACCAAAAAAGAGAAAAAGGAAGAGAAAAGAAGCCAGTAAGAACTCATAATGGGGATAATGATCGGAGAAAGTTTCAGGGCTTCGGCACACAAAACCAAAGGAAGCACATACAACTAGAGAACTGCGAATTTGATCTATAAAATTCGTCGGTCACAGTAGGAATGGCGGTCACCCGCCACCCCCTGCGCAGATCCGTACTTGCACTGCTAGCGCATACGGCTCCTACCTCGAGTATTTAACGTCAAACCGTTGCTCCGGCCATGGATGAAGAACTTTTACTTTAGGCAACACAGTGTTGAGATAGTCTTTGATCTTGCTCAATGTCGCTCGCATTCGCTCTTTGCTGGTTCGTCTGACAATGTTGAAGTTTCCACTGCTTCGACTAATAAATATTTGATAATAGCGGCGATATCACCGATCCCTGTGGCATCCCCCTTATGCTTCGAACTCTGTAGAGGGAAAACAGGAAGCATCAGCAGCAACCTGATCGTTCTGACATTCTGGTGCTATGAAAAGGTGATTGTTCGGTGACGGTCGCCTTTTTAAATGCTCCATTACAGGAGAGTGTCTGAATAAATAAGTTACAAACGTTTGTCCAGCTCAGTTACTCTGTCAGTCATTACCTGGCTCATTTCATGGGCTGGTTCCTGCGCAGGAACACTCTGCCTGTTCATTCGTTCTCTGGTTCCCTGAATACACTGTGATACCGAGTTGACCGCAGCGCTAGCCAGTTCTTTACCACGAGTCAGGGGTTTCTTCGCCAGCTCCTTACCACGCAACCCACCCCGGTAACCGGTAATCCATTGATAGGTTGTATAGCCGACAATCCCCAATCCGCCCGCTGCCACAAGGGTACCTGTGGTAATGATCGCTGTAGCGGCTGTTGATGCTGTAGCGGCTGTTGATGCTGTAGCGTCTGTTGACACTGTAGCGGCATCCACCGGGCAAACATCACCGTACGAAAAATCCAACGCATCATCCAGAAATTCAGTTCCCGAAGCGCAATTGGCTGTTAACACACGTGGGTCAGCTTTTTGGCAAAGAAGCTGCTCATTGGATTCAGGTCCAAAACCCTTTTTCATGATGACATAGCTATTCACCGCCGTGGTGTTGGCAACCGTTCCTCCTTTGTTAACCAGCCCTCCCCCGATGTCGGCGTGTGCAGAATTACCCGAGGTTTCGACCGTGCTGTTCACCGCCGTGGTGTTGGCAACCATTCCTCTTATGTTAACCAGCCCTCCCCCGATGCCGGCGTGTGCAGAATTACCCGAGGTTTCGACCGTGCTGTTCACCGCCGTGGTGTTGGCAACCGTTCCTCCTTCCTTAACCAGCCCTCCCCCGATGCCGGCGTATGCAAAATTACCCGAGGTTTCGACCGTGCTGTTCACCGCCGTGGTGTTGGCAACCTTTGTTCTATGATAAACCTGCCCTACCCCGATGCCGGTGTATGCATATTCACCCGAGGTTTCAACCGTGCTGTTCACCGCCGTGGTGTTGGCAACCGTTCCTTGATCGAAAACCGCCCCCCCCCCGATGCCGGCGTGTGCAAATTTACCCGAGGTTTCGACCGTGCCGTTCACCGCAGTAGTGTTGGCAACCGTTGCTTCTCCGGAAACCTGCCCTACCCCGATGCCGGTGTATGCATATTCACCCGAGGTTTTGACCGTGCTGTTCACCGCCGTGGTGCAGGCAACCGTTCCTTGATCGAAAACCGCCCCCCCCCCGATGCCTGCACATGCATTTTTACCCGAGGTTTCGACCGTACTGTCCACCGCCGTGGTGTTGGCAATCCTTGCATTTTCGGTTAGCTGCCCTCCCCCGATGCCGGCGTATGTATATTCACCCGAGGTTTTGACCGTGCTGTTCACTGCAGTGGTGTTGACAATCGTTCCTTGATCGTAACCCCCTCCCCCCCCGATGCCGGCGTGTGCAAATTTACCCGAGGTTTCGACCCTGCCGTTCACTGCCTTGGTGTTGGCAACCGTTCCCTTAAATTCAATCAGCCCCCCCCCGATACCGGCGTGTGCAGATTCCCCCTTGTTGGTTTTGACCGTGCTGTTCACCGCCGTGGTGTTGGCAACCATTCCGGAAACCCGCCCCCCTCCAATGCCAGCGTATGCACGTTCACCCGAGGTTTCAACCGTGCTGTTCACCGCCGTGGTGTTGGCAACCGTTCCTCTAACCTCCCCTCCCCCAATGCCCGCGTAAGCTCTGTAACCCCAAGTGGAAATACGAGCATTTTCGACCCGGACACCAATGACTGTGCCATTAACATCAACAACACAGGCTGCTAACCCAGTCACCTCCGTGGAATTTATTATATTGGCACCAGTCAAGTGAAGGTCACTGATGCGGCCTTTCAGAGTGCCAACAAGACAGTTAGACAGGTCTCTGATGGTACGGCACTGCCCATCGTATTCCCCGGTGAATGGGTGGGTATCATTGCCAATGGATTGATAGTCTTGAGTGACAACAATATCCGCCGTCTGTTGGTATGTACCGTTCAGTGGATAGCCGAGATCCCGACCAATCTTGCCCAGGGTTTGGGTATCGTTAATCTTTATGGCTTGTGAACTATTGGCAATGGCATCCGAATTGGCATAGTGAAAAGAGCTGGCCAGCGTACCAAGTGCAAGCAGTCCTCTGGTTCCCTGACTCCGTTGATAGCGGGCTGCGGATGGCTGTTGAAGGGGTACATCTTTCGAGCCGGGTTGTTTTTCCTGAGCCTCTTCCCCGGTTGCTTTTGATGTCTGTAGTAATTCCGGTTTGACATCTGGCCCGGGCACACGGCTACCGAACCAGGCATCGGCGATATCTTTCGCTATGAAAAGGATGGGACTCGTCGGCAGGATAATTGCTGTGGCCAGTCGCACAAGATCTTCCCCTGCTTTGAGGGAATTGAAACTGAGGCAAGGATCTTCCGTTGGAATCAATGATTTCGCAAATGCTTTAGCAACAGCAACGCCATGGCCAAGCCAGGAATGTTCGACGCCATTCCCTGAACGTTGGGAAGCGCTGTCATAAATTGGTTGCTGAATAGGTTGCTGAATAGGTTGCTGAATCATAAACAGGCCTCGATGATGTTGCATAAAAGTACATTGGAAATGTGTACAAAAATCACTTGGTGTCATTGATCCATCCAGTGATGTAAAAGTTCCCTGGTTATGTTTCTTTCTTAATGCAAAAAACTGGCTTCACTGATGATGTTCTGCGCAAGTACTTTCAGGAACTTTGGTTAAATATTGGTGCAGTCCATCAATGTAAAGATCAGCCTGCTTTTGTCCCCAGTGTTCGTACGTAAGTAGTTAACCAAATGGAATCAATATTCGTTCTTGATTTTCTCAGCTTTTCGCTTGGCCTGTTTGGTTTTCAGTTCAAGTAGCTCATTTTTCATGCATTACAGCATGGCAGATTTCTTTAAGTGCGTAACATGGGTTAAATTTACTCATTAACCGGTCACTTTTTACCTGCGCAAACAGCGCTTATAATTCCCTCCCATTCACTATAAGGAATTCCAGACGGGATGAAATATCTGATCGTCGGTCCCTCATGGGTAGGGGACATGGTAATGGCACAAACGCTGTTCATTGCCCTGAAACAACAACACCCTGATGCCATCATCGATGTACTCGCTCCCGCCTGGAGCCTGCCGATCATTGAGCGCATGCCTGAAGTTCGCAAGGGTATTGATATGCCTCTGGGTCATGGCAAACTGGGGCTTAAAGCCCGCTACCAGCTGGGCAAAAGCCTGAGGGCGGAAGGCTACACACACGCCATCGCCTTACCCAACTCGTTCAAATCAGCACTGGTGCCCCTCTGGGCCAACATCAGGCACCGTATTGGCTGGCGCGGCGAAATGCGCTACGGGCTACTGAACGACATTCGCCGGCTGGATAAAAGTCAATACCCACTGATGGTGGAACGGTTTGTCGCCCTGGCCTATCCAGAGGGTGCTGCACTACCTAAGCCTCTGCCGATTCCGGCACTTCAGGTAAACAGTAATACCACCAGCAAAGTCCTTGGCCGCTACCACCTGCACACCGACAGGCCTATTCTGGCACTGTGCCCGGGTGCTGAGTTTGGCCCCTCCAAGCAGTGGCCAACCGATTACTACGCCGAAGTGGCACGCTCCCTTTCTGAACAGGGATGGCAGGTTTGGCTGTTTGGCTCAGCCAAAGATCAAGCGGTCACCGCTGAAATAAAAAGCTGCCTGCCTGATGCATTGCAGCACCACTGCCATAATATGGCCGGTGAAACATCGCTGGCGGATGCCATCGACCTGCTCTCCTTCGCCAGCGCTGTGGTCAGTAATGACTCTGGCCTGATGCATATAGCGGCGGCCCTGAATCGGCCCCTGGTGGCGGTTTACGGGTCAACGTCGCCCGATCATACGCCGCCAATGAACAAAAACAGTGCAACACTGTCTATGAAGCTGGATTGCAGCCCCTGCTTCAAAAGGGAGTGCCCGCTCGGGCATATGAACTGCATGAAACAGCTATCTCCAGACAGGGTTCTGGCTGCCATCGCTCATCTGACGACCGACCGGGACGGTAACCGTGAAAAGCATCCTGAAATAACGCTGGTCGAAGAAGGAGGTAACGCCCGTTGACTCAACCAAGGCATGTTCTGGTGGTTAAAACTTCCTCTATGGGGGATATCATCCACACCCTTCCGGCACTGACCGATGCGGCATCAGCCATACCCGGTCTTCGTTTTGACTGGGTGGTGGAAGAGAGTTTTGCCGAGATTCCAGCCTGGCATCCCGCGGTTGACCGGGTGATTCCTGTCGCTGTGCGCCGCTGGCGCAAGTCGTTGCTGCAAACCTGGAAATCCGGGGAGTGGCAGCAGTTCAAAAAAACCTTGGGTGCCAGTAACTACGATGCCGTGATTGACGCCCAGGGGCTGTTAAAAAGCGCTTTCATTGCCAGAAAAGCCAAAGGTCCTCGCTTTGGGCTGGATAAACAGTCTGCCCGTGAGCCGATTGCCAGCCGTTTTTACCAGTTCCCACAATCGGTCCCATTGGAACAGCATGCCGTTGAGCGTGTTCGCCAGCTCTTTGCCAAATCGCTGGCCTATGTATTACCGAAAACACCGGGTCAGTTTCTGCTGAATAAAGACAAATTCCCCAAAGGGCTGATTAAGGATAAGCATTATGTGGTGTTTGTTCACGGAACCACCTGGCCAACCAAACACTGGCCTGAAAACTACTGGTGTGAGTTGGCGCAGAAAGTGAATCAGGCCGGTCTTCAGGTCGTATTGCCCTGGGGTAATGACCATGAAAAGGCCAGGGCAGAGCGCATTGCCAATACCAGCAGCCGGGCCACCGTGCTGCCGAAGCTGTCTCTGGCTGATGTTGCTGGCGTGATTTGCGAAGCTCAGGCAGCCGTTGCCGTTGATACCGGCCTGGGACATTTAACAGCAGCACTGGAAACACCGGCGGTCTCGCTCTATGGACCCACCAGCCCGGTAAAAGTCGGTGCTTATGGCACGGGACAGAAGCACCTGACCCTTGAACACTGTCCAACCGGCGAGTTCCCTGCCACCAATCCTGGAATTTTTGCACCGATGACACCGAATGTTGTCTGGCGGGCACTTGAGTCACAGATCGAACGTTAATCCATCACAACATAGAAGTTTCCGTTTATTCCATGCTGACGACCACAGTTGCGCCATAGACGGAAAATGCCTAAAGTGGCCGATTTTTACCCCTCGGGATGATAAATGACCAAGCTGGAACAAATGAACGCCATTTTGGCAGATCTTCTCAAGCTGGATACCAGTGAGTTCAATGAACAGACTGAACTGCTGGGGGCCCTTCCGGAGTTCGACTCCATGGCCGTGGTTGGGTTGATTACGGCAATGGAAGAAACCTTTGGCATTGCCGTCAATGATGATGATCTGGACGCGGAACTGTTCGAAACCGTTGGCTCTGTTCTTTCCTATGTGGACGCAGTTGGGGCGAGTGCCTGATGATTATTTCCAGGCCAGAATAATTCCGGCCTGGCTCTTCTCACAATAACAACTCCACCACTTCGGGATGTCCGAGAAACTTCTGGGGGCTGGCTGTTGCGCCATAAGCGCCAGACTGCAAAACCACAATAAAGTCTCCTACCTCCGCTTTTGGCAATGCCAGTTTTGCCCCGACAACATCCAGAGGCGTACAGAGCGGTCCGACAATCTCGACCACTTCCTGTTCTCCACTGTCAAGGCAATGGGCCAGAACTACCGGGTAATTTTTCCGGATGACCTGGCCAAAGTTACCTGAGTTGGACAGGTGATGGTGCAGTCCGCCATTGGTCATCAGGAAAACCTGTCCACGGGATTCTTTTTTATCCGTCACCTGACAAATATAATACCCCGCCTCCCCCACCAGCCAGCGCCCAAGCTCCATAACAACCTCTGATGACTTGAGCGACTCCGGACGATGATCCAGAAGGTACTGCAGGTTGTCGGCAATACCTTCCATGGCCAGCGTCTGTTCTCCAGGGAAGTAGGGAATGCCCAGGCCGCCACCGATATTGATATGCCTGACCGGGGCTTCAACCAGACCGGCCAGCCTGGCGGCCAGCTCAAAGGTTTGCTGATGGCACTCAATCAGAGACTCTGCTTTGAGATTCTGCGAGCCAGAAAAAATATGGAAACCCTGGAAGTCCAGTTTATCCAAATCCAGTTCCGCCAGAATAGACGGCATTTGTTCAGCATCTATACCAAACTGTTTGGGGCCGCCGGCCATTTTCATGCCGGAGGTTTTTAACTCAAAGTCCGGATTCACCCGAAATGCGATACGGGGACGAATACCCAGCTGCTGATGACAAAGGTACAGCCTTTGCAACTCCAGGGGGGACTCGATATTGATGGTAATACCCGCCGCAACGGCGGCTCTCAGTTCATGTTCTCCCTTGGCCGGCCCGGCAAAACTGATATTGGCCGCCGCCATACCGGTACCCAGGGCAACCAGCATTTCCCGGTGGGAAGCAACATCCAGCCCATCCACACACTGTGCCATATGGCCCACGACGGCGGGCATCGGATTGGCTTTTATGGCGTAGTGAAGCTTCAGTTCTGCTGGCATCTGCTGACGAAACTGGGCGACTCTTTGGGTCAGGGCCTGCCGGTCATAGATGTAGCAGGGTGAAGAGCCGGCAATAGTCACCAGATCAGCAGCGGTATACCCGGCAATCAGTAATTGATTATCCCTGGACTGAAGACTGGCCAGTCGGTGATGTCCTTTAGTCATTTTCTCTTGCATTTTCTCTTGCACAAGATCATTCACAAAACAGATGCCTCCTCGTCCTGAAACAGCCTCCGGTAGGCCTCCAGTAATGGCTTGCGATCAATTTTACCATTGGGATTTCTGGCAAGTGTCGTTTGCTGGATAACACGGATGGGGACCATATAAGCGGGCAGGCATTGCTGGCAGTGGCGGATCAATGAGGGTTCATCGATTTCACTGCTGTCGCTGCTCACTACGACCAGAACGATGGCCTGCCCCAAACGGAAGTGCGGGACACCAATAGCCGCCACTTCTGCCACCAGCCCGGATGAATAAACCACCTCTTCCACTTCCGTTGGGCTGACCCGATAACCGGATGTTTTGATCATATCGTCGCGACGACCGACAAAATAAATATATCCATCGTCGTCTTTACGAACAATATCACCGGACCAGACGGCCAGCTCTTTGCCCGGAATTCCCGGTATGGCACAGGGTGCAGGCCTGAAGCGTTCAGCGGTTCGCTCAGGATCATTCCAGTACCCCATGCTGACCAGGGCACCACGGTGTACCAGCTCGCCGGGTTCATGGGATCCACAGATCTCACCCAGCTCATTGATCACCATCACATCCGCATTGGGAATGGCTTTACCCATAGACCCGGGTCGTAAATCAATCTGTTCAGGAGGAAGAAAGCAGGAGCGGAATGCCTCGGTCAAACCATACATCAAGTAAGGTTTGGCATAGCGAAAACGCTGTCGCAGTACTGCCAGGGTGGCCGTCGGCATGGCACCACCGGTATTGGTAAAGTAGCGCAGACTGTCACCAGCCCCTTGTGGCCAGGGCAGATCGGCTATCTGAACCCAGAGTGGCGGAACCAGGCCAAGCCCGGTGATCTGCTGCTTCTCCACCGTTTTAATGACATCCCTTGGGAGAAGGTATTCCAGTAGATAACAACTGGCACCCACCAGAAATGCCGTTGTCAGCTGGCTGAAACCGTAATCAAAACTGAAGGGCAAAACACAGAGCAGGCGATCTTCCGGTGTATTGCCCAGATACTGGGCAACACTGCTGGCCCCCGTCACCATATTACGGTGTGACAGCACAACGCCTTTGGGCTTTCCTGTGCTGCCGGAGGTATAAAGAATCGCCGCCATATCCGCATCAATGGACGACACCGGTTCCCACCAGGCACAGGGCTTGAGGAAATTTGCCCAGTTCATTGGGCTGGCGGATTGTCGATGAATGAAAGCGCTATCAGACAAGGGATTATTGACCGGGTCCTCATCAGCAAGGCCACCATCAACCAGAATCACTTGCATAAGGTCATGGCACTGGTGAATTTCAGCTTCCAGCTGCTGATAGCGGGCTTTGTTAGTCATCAGCACACGAACATTGCAGTCTTTGAGAATATGAAAGACCTGGGGCGGTTTCAGCACCGGATTGACGGGCACCATGACGCCACCGGCGGCCGTTGCACCAAAGTAGCTGAAGACCGCTTCCGGCGTTTTAGGCAGGTAGATTGCCACCCGTTCATGTTGCATCAGACCCAGCTTTTGCAACCCGGCGGCCACCGAACGAATCTGTCGGGAAACGGTCTGGTAATCAAACCACTGGTCTTTGCAGCCCAGGGCTTTCGAGGAAGGCGAACGTTCTGCCTGGCGCAGAACAATCTGGTGTAGCAACAAGCTCATGGGTTTAACAACGGCTCAAAAGTATATCAACCATGGCGGTTGATCTATTCCCATGGGTTTTCATGGGAATAGAAGGCCACCGCCACACTTTAAAGTGTTTTACGGGCATTCAGCACAGCCTGCCGGACCTGCTCTGGCGCTGTACCACCGAGATGATTACGGGCGCTTACCGAGCCTTCCAGCGTCAGGACATCAAATACATCCTGCTCGATCGTGTCAGAGAAAACCTGAAGCTCCGCCAGCGTCATCTCAGACAGATCCCGGCCTTCCTGAATACCAAAGGCCACGGCCTTACCCACCACTTCATGGGCATTCCTGAAGGGCATGCCACGGCGCACCAGGTAATCCGCCAGATCGGTAGCGGTACTGAAACCCCGGCGAGCGGCTTCCAGCATGTTCTCTTTGCGGGCCTGAATATGCGGCACCATATCGGCAAACGCCCGCAGGCAATCCCTGAGGGTATCCACCGTATCAAACAGTGGTTCCTTATCTTCCTGATTGTCTTTGTTGTAAGCCAGCGGTTGGGATTTCATCAAGGTCAGCAATGACACCAGGTGGCCATTGACCCGGCCGGTTTTGCCTCTGACCAGTTCCGGCACATCCGGGTTTTTCTTCTGCGGCATAATGGAAGAGCCGGTACAGAAGCGATCTGGCAGGTCAATAAAGTTAAACTGCGCTGAAGTCCACAGCACCAGCTCTTCAGACATGCGTGACAAATGGGTCATGATCAGGGCACCGGCGGCACAGAACTCAATGGCAAAGTCCCGGTCACTGACGGAGTCCAGAGAGTTGCGGGAAGGGCGATCAAAACCAAGGGCAGAAGCCGTATACTCCCGATCAACAGGGTAAGTGGTGCCTGCCAGTGCAGCAGCGCCCAGGGGGCTGATATTAACACGCTTGCGGCAGTCCTGCAGGCGCTCATCGTCACGCACCAGCATCTCATACCAGGCCATAAGATGATGACCGAAGGTCACAGGCTGTGCTGTTTGCAGATGGGTAAAGCCTGGCATGACGGTGTCGGCTTCACGCTCGGCAACCTCCAATAGCCCGTGCTGCAGGCGCTTGAGTTCTGCTGATATGGCGTCAATCTCATCACGCAGCCATAAACGAATGTCGGTAGCGACCTGGTCATTTCTGGAGCGCCCGGTGTGCAGTTTTTTGCCAGCAGCACCGATACGGTCCGTCAGGCGAGCCTCGATATTCATGTGGATGTCTTCAAGCTCAATGGACCAGTCAATACGATCCTGCTCAATATCCTCAAGAATACCTTCAAGGCCAGAGATAATGGCATTGAGTTCGTCTTCGCTCAGAATACCCGCCCGGTGCAGCATCCGGGCATGGGCCATTGATCCCTGAATATCGTGGCGATAAAGGCGTCGGTCAAAATCAATGGAAGCGGTAAAACGGGCAACAAAGGCATCGACGCCTTCGCTGAAACGCCCACCCCATTGTTGATTAGAACTGTGGTTACTGCGCTTTTCACCCTGATCTGCTGAATGGCTTGCCGACATTAATCTCTTCCCCACCCGGTTCTCATTTTTTAAAGACGGACGTACAATCAATACCGATCCGGCATTGACGCGTTGTGAGCGGAGGCATTATATCGGTGTCACGGCTTGATTGCATCGCTCACAGCCTCCTTCCGGGCAAGAGAATAGACATACTTCCGATAACAATAATGAAGTTCCTCTTACTTTTGAGAGGCAGCCTGAGATAAACAGCCCCTGATAAGAACGGGTTCTCACAATAGCGTTGAGAACAAGAGCCGCCCCATGATGATCCAGACCCAGCACAACAAAGATGATTTTTTTCTCCCAGACCTTGGGTCAGGTCAGTCGGTGTTTATGCTGGTGCTGATTTCTGAGTTGTTTGTCCTGGTTCAGGTGCTTGCCCTGCCCGGCGAGATCGACTTCAGCTGGACACGACTGGCCATGCTGTCACTGTTTGTTCAGTGGATTGTGCTCTCCAGCAGCGCCTTTCTCTATCTGGCCAGGCCTTTCCTGAAGGGGCTTCCCACCTGGCAGTCGGTAATAATTTCTCTGTTGGGCGTGCAGATCATTACGCTGCTGCTTACTTTGCTATCTCAGGCCTTACTGTCGCCTGTTCACTTTGCACCTGACTGGCAACAGGTCAACCGCAATCTGCTGGCGGCACTGATTATCTCGGCCATGCTGCTGCGCTATTTTTACATTCAGTATGAAGTCAATTTGCAGCAACAGGTTATCCACAATGCCCGCCTCGACTCATTGCAGGCGACGATGCGCCCGCATTTCCTGTTTAATTCCATGAACATTATTGCCAGCCTGATTCAGGTCAACCCTGAAAAAGCAGAGCAGGCGGTGGAAGACCTGTCAGACCTGTTCAGGGCCAGCCTGCAAAACTCCGGTCAGAATAAGAGTGCTGTCGTCCCCATCCAGAAAGAGATACAGATCAGCGAGAGTTACCTGAGAATCGAGCAGCAAAGGCTGGGTGACCGCCTTGAGGTCAAGTGGCTGGTTGGTGAACTTCCGCACAGGCTGTCTATTCCTCCCTTTACCTTGCAGCCTTTGGTGGAGAACGCCGTTTACCATGGCATTCAGCCGCTGGAGGCCGGTGGCTGCATTACCATCAGCATCAACATTGATCAGCAAATGGTTCAGATTTCTGTAGAAAATCCGATGCCATATACTGAGACCATTTCCAAGGGCAATCAGATTGCCCTGAACAATATCCGTTCCCGCCTGGCGATGCTCTATGGCAGCAAAGCCAGCCTGACCACGGATATCCGGGAGCATTCCGGTGTCAAATGGTACACGGCGCAGGTGTACTATCCCTGCCAATGGGACAACGCTGTTGATTTACAAATTTGATAAGAACATTGATAAATTACTGACGGGAACCGATCACCGAACAATGAATGTCCTGATTGTTGATGATGAGCCACTGGCCCGGGAACGGCTGAGACACCTGATTGGCCGGATTGATAACTTTATGGTGCTTGAACATGAGGCCAGCAATGGACGGGATGCCATCGATCTGTGCAGCCAGTACCACCCCGATATCGTGTTGATGGACATTCGTATGCCCGTAATGGGTGGTCTGGAGGCTGCCAGGTATATCAGCGCCATGGACAAGCCACCGGCCGTGGTTTTTTGCACCGCCTATGACAATCATGCCCTGGAAGCGTTTGATGCCCAGGCGGTGGGTTATCTGCTGAAACCGATTCGCCAGGACCACTTGAACCAGGCATTACAACGTGCCAGCAAAGTGAATCGTCTGCAACTGGCCTGGCTGAACGACCATCTGCCAGAGCATCAGGAGCAGGGCCATATCGCCGCCAAAACCCTGCGCGGTATCGAGTTGGTTCCCCTCAATGATGTGCTCTACTTTATGGCGGATAATAAATATGTGACGGTCTATCATCGCCAGGGTGAAGTGCTGATTGATGATTCGCTCAAAACCCTGGAAGAAGACCATAGCCAGCACTTTGTCAGAATTCACCGAAATGCGCTGGTGCGCCGTGATGCCATTGAAAGTCTGTCCCGGGATGATAAGGGGCACTGTTTTATCCATCTCAGGGAAGTGCCACAACCACTGTCCATCAGCCGACGTCATGTGCCGTTGATCAAAAAAATCATGCAGTCCCTATAAAGTCTGACCTCCCTTCCGGGCTCTGCTGATGCCAACAGAGCCTGACGCTGTCTCTTAAAGCCGGTCTGTCGTATTATCCCTCACAACTGTTTTGCCAGCAGTGTGTTTGCCTGTAGCTGGCACTTAATTTGAACAATAGAAGCCATCAATCCTGTGAAAACCGTTCGTATCGCTACCCGTAAAAGCGCCCTTGCCCTGTGGCAGGCGGAATATGTCAAACAGCAGCTGGAACACCATCATCCGGATATCCGGGTCGAACTGGTCAAAATGACCAGCCAGGGCGACCGCATTCTGGACGCTCCACTGGCGAAAATTGGTGGCAAGGGGCTGTTTGTCAAAGAGCTGGAAAATGCGCTGTTGGAAGGTCGCGCCGATATTGCGGTGCATTCCATGAAGGATGTCCCCATGGAGTTTCCCGAAGGGCTTGGACTTGGGGTTATCTGCCCGCGGGAAGACCCTCGGGATGCCTTTGTCTCCAATCACTACTCCGCGCTGGATGAACTCCCACAGGGTGCTGTTGTTGGCACATCAAGCCTGCGCCGCCAGTGTCAGATACTGGCCGCCCGTCCTGATCTGACCATTCAGTTTCTGCGGGGTAATGTGAATACCCGTCTGACCAAACTGGATGACGGCCAATATGACGCTATCATCCTGGCAGCTGCAGGATTGATTCGACTGGAGATGGCTGATCGCATTCGCAGTTACCTGGATACCACTGTGAGCCTGCCAGCTGCTGGACAGGGTGCCGTCGGTATTGAGTTGCGTCTGGCTGACGAGCAAACCAGACAACTGATTGCCCCTTTGCACGACGAGCACACGGCAATCCGGGTGGGTGCTGAACGGGCCATGAACAGACGACTGAATGGTGGTTGTCAGGTCCCGATTGGCGGATTTGCAGAACTGGACGGAGACCGGCTATTTCTCAGAGGCCTGGTCGGCAGCCCTGATGGCCAGACCATTTATCGCAGTGAAGTGACCTGTGCCGCTGAAGAGTATGAATCTGCGGGTATTCAGGTGGCTGAATCACTGCTGAAACAGGGGGCGGATAAAATCCTTGCTGGATTGAGCCTTTCGGGTAGCAGGTAAAGCCGCCTTCCGACGGCGTTGATGTTGATCTGGTGTGATGTAAACTACTGCGCCTGCACTCCTTCGACTTGCTGAATGCAGCCTTTACGTTTCTCAGAGTTTGTAACCTAAAACCTAAAGGATATCGTCAAAATCAATAAATTCTTCTTCCTGAGAAGAAAGAAATGTCAATGCTGTTGCAGGATCCGAGCCAGTAAATCCGGGCTCACCAACAACGGGTATTTGTACAAATCCGGTACTGGATGGCACTTGTGGTGCCTCCATCAATCCAAAATTTACCGCCCCACCGGGTGCGCCAAATAAGCTAGTGGATCCTGACGAGGGCTCTGATTGTTGCGCCGCAGATCCAACATTTTCCGACCCACCAGGTGTACCAAATAAGCCCATGAATCCTGACGGGGGCACTAATTGTGCCGAAGATCCAACATTTTTCGACCCACCGGGTGCACCAAATAAGCCCGTGGATCCTGACGGGGGCTCTGATTGTTGTGACGCAGATCCAACATTTTCTGACCTACCGGGTGCGCCAAATAAGCCCGTGGATCCTGATGGGGGCTCTGATTGTTGTGCCGCAGATCCAACATTTTTCGACCCAACGGGTGTACCAAAAAAGCTCGTGGATCCTGACGAGGGCACTGATCCAAACCCAACATTTTTTGACCCGCCGAGAGTACCAAACAAGCTCGTGGATCCTGACGAGGACTCTGATCCAAACCCAACATTTTTCGACCCGCCGGGTGGACCAAACGCCGACCCACCGAGTGTACCAAATAAGCCCATTGGTCCTGACGGGGGCGCTGATCGTACCGCAAATCCAACATTCCCAACCCCTCTGGGTGCATCAAAGAAACACCTGGATACGGGCGGGCTTTCTGCAGATGCCAAACCTCCAGAATCGCGACCAAAGAGTCCACTCTGACGGTTTGAACGTTCCATACCGCACCGACCCATTTGCCTGTGGCTTACCGGAAGCTTTGGACCATTCCTGAGATCATGGCGATTAATACCATAACTCTTGAATTTATCCACGGCATTCAGGAATACTGTGAAGTTAAATACCTTTTTTTCAAAATCAAATACTTCACTCAACTTGATGGCATGAGCCTGTTCTTTACTATGCCTGTAAACAATCTCAATTTTATCACCCCAGTAATCAAATGGCGTTTTTAAATACACTTTGGTTTTATCATCAAAATAGGCCGGATAGTTCTTCATGAGTTTACTCATCACAAGCTCACACCGAACACAGTTAATAACATTTGAAACAGCCTCGTTCACTGATTTGGATTCATTTATGATCTTTGAATCCAATCGAACTTCGAATGGATGATTCACTCCATCTATAAAAAAGTTTCTGACCAGGGAGAAATCCATATCCGTTGACTCTGCCAAACCAGGAATCAGCTCATGAGGATTTGGATTTGACAGTGAAATCATTGATGTGACTTCAGGTGCCCCCCACCCCCCGGACTGCTCTCTGTCATTCTCAAGCGCAGCTCGCAAATCAATAAGGGATTTACTGACCGCCCTATTTGATAAGGCTTGTTTAGCGTCCTGGATTCTATCTCTAATAGTATTTTCACTTTCATCCGTCCTATTTTCTGAGCCTATTTTACGTCTGACAGACTTTGTGTTATCCGGGGTATGCTCAAAATCCTGATTAAATGTTCTTTCCAGTGTGGTTATACACTCTTCTGCTCTCCAGTGGTTTTCATCAAATTGTTCAACCAGGTTTTTCAAATCATTTTCTTTGCCATACTTTCTTTCCATTTCACTCTTTTGTTCCTCAGTTATATTCTCCACACGTAATCCAGCCGCTTTAATACCGGAGTGGCCCAGTTGCGTTACAATAAGTTCGTCAACTAATTTGCCGTATTGATGAAGGAAGCCCCTCGCACTTCCATGGTCCGGGAACATTGAATATGGATATGGACAATCAGGCACCACTGCTTTGTCATTTCCTTTGTGGACATATAAGCAATCTTTTCTCCCGCATTTTTGCTCAGCTTTCTTCAACCATTCAGTACCGCTGTTATAAAAGATATTTTCTTTATCGTGCGGTTTTTGACTTCTGCAGGTAGCACATATTGTTATAGCTGTAGCTTGATTGTCGGCGGTCATTTTCCTGATAATACATTCCTGGTGTTCAAAATGATGGCAAGGTCTTTCTATAATGCCTTTTTCTTCCGAGAATAGTGCTTCTTGACAGATTGGACAATTATCAGACATTCGACTTTTAACTGTATCCGTGTGTCTCAGTCTATGCCCGTTTAATAAAACTATTTCAGTGTTGGATGTTGGTGTAAAATTCGATTCGACTCGAGTGGTTTTATTCGTTACTTGTACATTTGTTTCCATGAATAATATTCTCTGTCTGGTTGATTGCACTTAACGTCTGAGTAGCTCGAATATCATGCCTTGTATAAGTAGCTAACCCTATGAAATCATATATTTCTGACTCCTTGTGCCGGCACTCTGCTTCGTTACAACTCCGGTCACATAGCTACGGCTATGCTCCCTCCGTTGTGCCTCGCATAGTACCAGCCCAAGTAGCCAGAAATATTCGATTCCATATGGCCAGCTACTTAATTGAGATGCTGGCTGCCCTGACGGAACACAGCCCCAACTCTGACTTATTGGATAAAGAATTAGTTCAACTGCATAATGAAACTGTCTCATATTCGCGCATTGGTAACCCGCCCTGAGCCTCAGGCACAGGCTTTGGCAGATGCCATCAAGAAAACTGGTGGCCAGGCTTGGCCCGTGCCCATGCTTGCTATTGATGCGCTGGCAGAAACACAGGCAATGAAAGACTGCCTGCTGATACTCGACCAGTTTGACCATATTATTGTCACCAGCCGTCCGGCCGCCCGCTTGGGCGTAGAGCTGATCGAACGGTACTGGCCACAGCTACCAATTCACTGCCAGTGGTTTGCCATTGGCAGCAGCACAGCGGTTGAGCTTGAGCAGTTTGCGATCAGGGCTGACTATTCAGACACCGGCGTAGACAGTGAGGCCCTTCTTACCCTGGATGCATTTAACCATATGCAGAATAAGAAGGTCCTGATTATCAAAGGAGTGGGAGGACGGGAGGTGCTTAAAGAGCAGCTCAGTAATGCCGGTGCCGCAGTCCACACATTGGAGGTTTACCAGCGTTCCTGCCCCACCTATGAACGCAATGCAGTGGTAAAAAAGTTGGAAAGCCATTCAATCAATGTCATTCTCTGTGGTAGTGGCGAAACCCTGACAAACCTTGGGTACTACTTACCCATGCCCTATCGAGCTGACTACCGGCTGCTTGTTCCCAGTGAACGGGTTGCCAGACAGGCCCATAGCCTGGGTTTCCAGCACGTAACCAATACCGGTGGTGCCAGCAACGAGATGATGTTGCAAGCATTGGCCCAAATCTGCCTCTTGTGAAAAATGAGCGGGAACCTTGAAAGAAGTGCCCTGGCAAGAGATAGAAAAACAAGGGAGGCACTCTCTCAGACTATCCTCTGGGAGGCTGTCCGAGAATAGCGCCCGTAGCGAGGATGGCAGAAAATTTTTAGACCAATTTGCTGCCACCGCAGTAGGGCAGTCTATTCTCGGACAGCCTCCTAGACAATCGGAAGGCCCAAGCGTGAGCGATACAGACCAGAACACAGACCGTTTACCAGACAACACCCCTGAAGATGTTCAGCAGAAAACCGACATCCATTCAGCGAAAGAGTCCCATTCAGAACAGCCAGCCGCCAAAAAACACCAAAGCAAAGGTTCAGGTAAAGGTCTGGCAGGCTTTGCCCTGTTACTGTCCGCCTGTGCCCTTGGCCTCAGTGGCTACATCGGCTGGCGGGCCATGCCACTGGAACAGAACCAGCCGGTTCTGCTTGAGGGCATGGACCAGCTACAGACACAGATTGCACGACAACAGGCCAGGCTGACCACGGTGGCACAAAACACCGCCACCGATATAGAAAGACACGAAGAACAGTTGCAAGCCCTGCAACAGCGGGAAGACAGACTTTTATCCCGGGTTGATACCCTTTCCAGCAAAGTTCGGGAGCTTGAAGGTTCCACACGCAACCAATGGCGTATTGCCGAAGTCGAATACCTGCTGCGCCTTGCCAATCAGCGACTGCTGACGGTCAATGATGTTACCGGTGCCCTCGAACTGATGGCCAGTGCCGGGCAGATACTGGGGCAACTGGATGACTACACTCTCTTTCCGGTCAGAGAGGCCCTGGCAGAAGATATAGCGGTTCTGAAAGCCACCTCCCTGCTGAATCAGGAAGGTATCTGGCTGCGACTGCAAGCCATTGCGGATTTGATCCCCGGTCTTGTGATCCTGGATGATGGCCATATTGCCGATGTGGCCAGTGCCCCGGAACCCGGATCAATGGTCACTGATGAACCCAGCCCGCCAGCGGACAGAACCTGGCAGAAAACCATCAAGGCCATAGTGCTGGACACCTGGCACCGTTTCACCAGACTGTTCCGTATTAACACCCAGCGAGAGCACCCCATTGAAGTATTGCTGACACCGGAACAGGAGCAGTTAATCCGTCAGAAGATGCTGATGCTGATCGAACAGAGTAAACTCGCGCTGATAACCGGACAGCAGACGATTTATCAGAGCAGTCTCAAACAAACCAGTGACTGGCTGAGTCGCTATTTTATGCTCGGTGGTGATGTCAGTAATCAGCTGGCTACCGAGCTTACTGAACTGGAAGGGCTCTCCATAATCCCCGACATGCCCACTATTCATCGTTCTCTGGAGGCTCTGAAAGAGCACCAGTCCAGCTCAACTCTCGCTCCTGCACCAGCAGAGAGCGACTCAACCATTGAGCCGGAAGAAAACCAGGCGACACCAGCATCACCCGATGGCGATGATGGGAAAAGCAGTCCCCCATTGATAGAGCCGGATCAGCCTGCTGAACAGGGAGTGCAAATTTCATGAAAGGGTTTGCACTGTTCCTGACCATTGTTTCTGCCTGTTTCTTACTGGCCAATATCATGGTCAATGACCATGGTTATGTGCTGATTGCTTACGATGAGATGACCTTTGAAAGCAGTCTCTGGGGTTTGCTGCTGCTGGTTGTCGTTTCCCTTGGCCTGGTCTGGCTGGCGGTGATTATGGGTCGGTTACTGCTGGGTACATTCAGTGTTATCTACCCACTGTCAACGGGTGCCCGCAAAGCCAGGGCCAGAAAACTGTTTGATCGGGGTCTGGCTGAGTTTACCAAAGGGCACTGGCGAAAGGCGGAGCGGCTCCTTGGCCAGGCGGCGAAAAACAGTGAATCACCGTTAATCAACTATCTGGCCGCCGCCAGGGCGGCCCATGAAGCAGGAAATCATGAAGCCAGTGCTAACTGGTTAAGACAGGCGGACAGCAAGGCACCGGGCGCAGAAATGGCGATTGGTATCACCCAGGCACAGCTGCAGCTGGCCAGTAACCACCTGGAACAGGCGCTGGCGACATTGACCCATCTGCACAAGAAGTATCCACGTCATGGCTATATTCTGAAAATGCTCAAGCAGGTCTATATCCGTCTGAATGACTGGCAATCACTGGAAAAACTGCTGCCCAGGCTGCGCAAGCAAAAAGTGATTAAGGACGACGAATATCACCAGCTGGAACAACAGGCATTCAAAGCGCTGTTCGAACAGGCTTATAACTACGGCCGAAACCGTGTCTCCAGCGAAGAGAAAACCAAACCGGCGGATGATATCTGGTCCGGCCTGAGCCACAGTCAGAGGAAGGATCCGGCTATCCTCTATCGCTACTGTGACTGTCTGGTACGACTGGGTGCCGGGGAAAAAACCGAGCTGCTACTGCGAGAAAATCTTCATCACTGCTTCAGCGAGCCATTGATTCGCCTTTATGGCAAAACGCCGGGCAGAGACCTGAAAAAGCAATTGCTGTTTGCGGAATCGCTGCTCAACCAGCGGACCAATGACCCTGAACTGTTACTGGCGCTTGGTCGCCTGGCACTGCGCAATGAACTCTGGGGTAAAGCCCGGGAGTATCTTGAAGCCAGCCTCAGGCTCCGGAAAAGTGTTGATGTGTATAACGAACTGGGTCATCTGCTGGCACATCTTGATGAGTTTGAAACCAGCTCCCGCTATTTCCAGGAAGGCCTGTTGTTAGCGGCTGACAGTGCCACCAATCTGCCGGAGCTGCACAAGCCATGAATGCCCTGTTGGTTGGTGCCATCAGCGGTATGACTGCCGTGGCACTGAGCGCCTTTGGCGCTCATGCGCTGGAGGGCGTTCTCTCTGAGCGGGCGATGGAGACTTTCCAGACCGCCGCAGACTATCAGTTCTACCACAGCCTGGCACTGGTGCTTGTGGCTTTACTGGGAGCAAATTACCCGAACGCAACAAAGCTGAAGTGGAGCGCTGGCCTCTTTGCTCTGGGCATTGTCCTATTTTCAGGAAGCCTCTATCTACTGAGTTTGAGCGGTATCCGCTGGCTGGGAATGGTTACACCGTTCGGGGGTGTTTCCTTCATTCTTGGCTGGTTGATATTGGCCTTTTTTGCCGCCAGAGACTATTCCCGTACCTGAAATTTGCATTTTACGCCCTGAGCAGTATCTTACGCCGATCATTTTCTACCAACTCAGAAATAGATCGATTGTAGATAAAAATTCGGTGTTGTGAGGTGCTCAGCTTTACTGCTGGCTGACCACCTGTGAGGCCGCGAATTTAAACGGTCTTTGGCAACGCTGGCCGGAATATGCAGTTCCATAGCCATCTCTCTTCTCTGGGAATGAACTGACCATTTTCCCTTGAAGTCTAAATATTCATAGGGAACCAAAACCAAATATTATCTATCCTCTATCCGATGTTCTATTGAAAAAAGTCATTTCATGGTTAGGTTTTGATGTGAATAGTGCTAACGGTCTTAAATGTGCAATATGTTATGACTCTATATGTTATGACTCAACAAAAGACAAAAGCATCAAGCTAACATGTGGACATATTTTCGGTAAATCATGCATGCGGAAATGGGTGGAAAGTACTAACCAAAGAAAATGCCTTTTCTGTAATAATCAATTAACTGATAACGAGATAAAGGAGATAAAAAATATCCCATTGCAGGAGCGTGTGATCATTATTTTGGAAAAACCGATTATACTTATTGGCCGAGCTATTTTGGACTACGTCCCCGGGTTTGCTGCCGGGGCTGCTTTTTTCGGGGCTATTGTCGGGGCTAGTGCCGGGGCTGTTGCCGGGGCTAGTGCCGGGGTTGTCGTGATTACTGCCACGACAGCCTTGATTACTGCCGGGGCTGCTGCTGGGGCTGTCGCAGCTATTGCCGAGGTTGACAGGGGTGTCGGGACTGCTGTCGGCGCTGCTGTCGGGATTGGCGGGTTTGATGTCGCGGCTGCTGCCGGGGTTGTCGCGCCTGCTGCCGTGGGTTTTCTCGGGGCTACTATCGGGGGGGGCTCGGGGTTATGGGCGGGACTTTAGGGGCTCTTTTCGTATATGACGAACAGGAAATGAATCCAGTAGTTTTGTGAAAAAATTCCTTTAGACCCACTAATTAAGGAACTTTCCTGAAATAACTTCCACATTTCTACAGCCGCTACCCGCCTCCCGCTATCCGAAAAGCCGGAACCGCTTGTGCTTTTGCGGGAAGCGGGCGGCGACCTTTTCCCAGACTGAGTAAAATGATGAAGTTATTCTGGGACAAATCCTGAACGTCGGCCTTACGTACCTTACTGGGGCTGTCGGTGTACTTTAAAACACCATTAGCGACCGAAGCCAGGAGGCTGACCGAGAATAGCGCCCGTCTAGGCGACCCCGTAGCGAGGATGGCAGAAAATTGAGGATAAAAAGTCGGAAATTTTTAGTGAATAATGGTCAGTAACTTTTACAACAGTCTCTGAACTGCCCTGCAAGACTATCACTCTCCTTCAACTAATCAGATACAATAGTTATAGATGACTTTAGATTTTTATCCTGATGTTTATTTGTTGAAACTTTTTTTCATAAGTACTTGTCCAAAATTTTTCTCAAAATCAGGATAATAAAAATCATGGTAATCCGGGAAATCAAAGCTAAAGATAGTATTCAACCAACAAGATCAGGTCCGGCTGTGGCCCAAACTGCACTTGGCCTGATTGAGGACAAAGTTGGCCAGCTACCGGGTCGTCCCGCATCGTCCGCATTCACCCGTTCTGTCACTCCTGAGAATTCGTGTAAGCGGTTGCGGATAGACGGGGATAACTCAACCGACCGCTCTTTTCCTACACTATCCGCCCATGGTATCGAACTGTCGGATACGAAAAATAGTCGGCCTGCCAGCCATGACTTGCCACCTGCCATCTCTACTCTCATCACAGACAGCAAAAACCGGTCCTCTATAGGCGGCAAGGGACTGTTTTTGCACCTTATGCAACAGGCCAACATCCCGGTTCCACCCTTCACTGTGGTTGACACAGAACTCATCGCCAGGCTCGAGCAAGAGCCTTTTCCCGCAAAATGCCTTTTGTCTTTTCTGCCGGGTATTAACAAGCGGGGCCTTGAATCATGCAGCCTGGAACAATTGCGCGCGATCATTACCGAACTCCCCGCTCAGCAACAATCAGAATGGCTAAAGGGGTTATCCGGATTTATTGCCAGTGAGGATTTTTATCAACAAGTCAAAGATAGCAGTGTTGCCAGGGAGATTCGTGATCGCTACCTCACACTCCGGCAACCCTCCAACGGGGCCTGTATCGTTCGAAGTTCCGGCGTGGATGAAGACCGCTTCGGCAATGCCCAGGCCGGTCGATTCGATTCCCTGGTTCATGGCGGCGGCGATATCCTGACAACCTGCCTGCAAGTCCTGTCATCCGCTTACCGGCCTGAAGTCTGCCCCGGCGGGGAGGTAAAACCCATGGCGCTGGTCCTGCAGCAGTGCATCCGTTGCCATCTGGGGGGCGTCGTGTTCAGCCACTCAACGTTGAAGGACGACGATGATACCATCCAGGTGGAATTTGCACCGGGGCAACCGCGGGGGGCCGTCTCCGGAAATACAGGCATCCGCCCCCATCGCTATAGGATCAGGCGCGGCGATGACGAAAACAGTAAACCGGATCGTGAATTTACCCCGGGAGACGTTACCACACAGTTTGCCCTGAAAAAAATCAACGGCGAAGAGGGGTATGCTGAACAGAGCATTACGACAACCACCGATGCAAAAGACATCAGGCTTACTGACGAGATATTGCAAAAACTGCAGGAATACACAGTACAGCTGGAAAATATTTTCTATTGCCCGGTGGATATAGAGTTCGGTGTGGATGTCTGGGGGAATTTCTTCGTGTTCCAGTGCCGACCAGTAACCCAGCTGCCGGGCAGTACCCGTTTCTGCGCAGCCGCTCCTTCCCTGCCACTGGCTGAAGGCATCATGGTCAGTGAAGGTTACCGCAGTGGCGTGGCTTTGGAGGTCACCGAACCGGTCAGCGCGGAACAGTTTCCGTTCGGTGCTATTCTGTTTGCCGTTCACGCCAGTGACTGGATGCTGGCACCGGAGATTTTACAACGTTTAGGCGGCTGTGTGTTCAGCCAAGGGGGAACCACCGATCATGTTGCCATCACCCTGTGTCAGGCGGGTATACCCTGTCTGGTGGCGGGTTCTCAATATTCTGAGGCATTAACACAAGCCAGCGGACAACAGGTAACACTGGTGGTCGGCAGTTTTTCCGGCAGCCCCGGAGCCTATTTGCAGACCGGCGACCAGTCTGCCTACTGGGAGGCCAACAGCACCAGTTCCGGACAGGATACCATCAGCTCACCCGCAACCAGTGCTGCAGAACCACCGAACTTTACCCGGGTCGACGAAGGTTTTGCCTGGCTGAATCGCCAGAATAACCGGTTACTGGACTATTTTCACCCTGACCGGATACTGAGCCGCTGCCTTGGCCCGGGGCGGAGTAAGGCAGTCAGCATGTCAGCAAAGCGATCGGATCTGTTACAACAGCTTGGCATGGAGATTCAGCTGCTACAGGAGGATTTGCAACTGTTTGCATCCGGTTATAAGCACTTTTTGGGTCTGGCCAAAACGTCTGAATCGGATGCAACACCATTTGAAGTCCAATCCTTTATCAATGATCTGCCACTGCTTAAAAAACAACGGACAGGCCTGAAAAATGCCATTGATAACCTGTATTCAAAAGTGGTCACGCCGCTGACCACCGACCGGGAATTAACCACTGAGTCCGGGGATTTCAGACAATGGCTGAAGGATTGCCAGACCTTGCGGGATAAATTGCAAAAACTGACCCAGCCCAAAAAAATGAAAGCTATCCATTCTGTTCACGACCTGATTTACTGGCTTCATCAACGATTCGTTAGGGCACTCGCCCCGGTGGCTGAAGCATCCGGAATGGGAAAAATTAACAAAATTGCCTTTATTGACGAAGATATTTTCGATGAAACTGACCAAAATATGGTGCTGATTGAAATTCTTCCTCAGGGCGTTTCCGGACTATTAAACCACCATTGCATCTCGGTACTGAGAAAACTTGGCGTAAAAACGCTACGCATACTTAATATGGTGGATGCCGCTTTTGTTAATGCAAAAATTGGAGTGCACGTGTGCACCATAACAATGCTGGAACAGGCTGAGGGAGGCAAGGGCCGTACACTCCGCCTGGACATCTCTGATAATTTTTCCCAGCACCCGGAAAACATACACCTTCAGGGTAAATTGAAACGTTTCTGGTTTTTGGTCCAGACACTGCGTTGCGCATCGATTGATAGAAAATCACGGCCAATGGCGATCAGCTTCAATCAAAACGCAGGAAAAATGACCATAGAGTGCACTCAGGTTGATTCCCCATCAGAATTACAGACGGCCTTTGTGAAATTGGTGACCGTTCTGTCAGGACTGACCTCCATGGATATAACAATCAACAAATTTAATCGCGGTAAAAATACAAATAAGTGGTATTTTGAAACACTGGCTAAAAAGTGCCAAAAAGGGTTGAGTGACTCCATAGATAACTGGGTATTCAAACATTGCCTGATATTGGATGCAATCGAAGGCCGCCATTTGATGTTGAAAAGTCGCTATTATGATTGTGAGTTCCTTGATTATCTGGATGACCAATACTGGCACTTATTTGAAGTGGCCAAAAAAGTTCATCATCCTCTTGAGTATCTTGAGTCAACTGAAAGTAAGAATGAAAAGGCAATACTTCGCCAAATCTTGAGCGCTGCTACCAAACACCTTGAGCCGAATGATGCTGCAAGAATAATAAAGGAACTGCTAGCTCACATGGCCATTGAAAAAAACTTTCCAGAAATTGTTATTCGACTTTTGCGTGAGGACTTTGATTTAGATCACGACAGGGAGCTGGTGCTTTTCCTCGTGCAACAAAACGTGGACATATTCAAGTATATCTCCAACGATTTTAAGGATGATATTGACATAGCCAAGTCTGCAATAAGACAGTATGCAAGTTTTTTAAAATATGCCAGCGACCGTCTCAGAAATGATAAATCACTGGTAATGTTTGCCATTAAAATTGATGGCTATTCACTCGCATATGCCAGTACAGATCTCAAAAATGACCCTGTCGTGGTTATGGAGGCTACCAGAACGAACTATTTTGCTTATTATCACGCTGGGAAGACAGTAAAAAACAATGAAACCCTCTTGCGAAAAATCATTGAGGTAAATCCTGAGGTCATGCAATTTGCTACTAAGTCCCTGAAAAATGACAAGGACTTTGTCCTGCCACTGCTCTCACGAGAGCCCTCCATCTATGAATATCTCAGCGACAGACTGAGATCTGATCCGGATATTCAAGTTGCAGCCGGGCGCAAAGACGTTGGAGCTGAAACCGCGAGTTCACAACGCAGCAATCAGCCTGAAAATGAAAAGCCAACAAATCAAGGCTGTTCGTGTGTAATCCTCTGACCCTGATTTTCTCGGACAGCCTCCCAGCTTGATGGCCATAACAGGCAGCAGGATCACGAAGAAGGTGAGTAAGATTCGTGTGTTAACACCCGGTCTATCTGAACCGTCCTTTGAGCTTATGCTTATTGTTTTCAGCTATGACGACCCGGTTGTTGATAGGGGGGAATTGCATCGGTCAGAAACCATTATCAGCCTGTTGAGGAAGTGTGAGTGGTGTTCGCTGGCTGGGGTTGCGCCGCTGGTTGCTATTGGCCTTTTTTGCCGCCAAAAATTATTCCCGCATCTGAAATTTGCATTTTACGCCCTGAGCAGTATCTTACGCCGATCATTTTCTACCAACTCAGATGTCCATGAACGATAATGTGAAACCGGCCGAAGAGGCTGATGGCCCACAACAGGAAACGCTCCACAAGCGTCAAATCAAGAGCTTTGTGCTCCGTGCGGGCCGGATGACCACGGGCCAGCAAAGAGGCTGGGATGAGTGCTGGCCAGACTGGGGACTGACTCTGGAGCAAGGCACAGAGGGTTTCCTGAATGCCTTTACGGATGCAGCACCCCGGGTTCTGGAAATTGGCTATGGCATGGGACATTCCCTGGTCACCATGGCGACACAGGAGAGCGATAAGCAGTTCATTGGTATTGAAGTACACCGCCCGGGTGTCGGTAGCCTGCTTAACGAAGCCCGTCTGGCAGGCATCCACAACCTGAGAACCTATTGCGACGATGCGGTTGAAGTACTGAAGCAGTGCGTACCCGATGGGAGCCTGTCACGGGTACAGATTTACTTCCCGGACCCTTGGCACAAGAAACGCCACCATAAACGCCGCCTGATTCAACCCGCTTTTATTGAGTCTATTCGTCCCAAGCTGGACATTGGTGGCATTATTCACCTGGCCACTGACTGGGAAAATTATGCCGAACAGATGCTGGCAGTGATGAACTCAGCAGAAGGCTTCGAGAACATGGCCGCAGAAAACGGTTATTCGCCAAGACCGGATTTTCGTCCGCTCACCAAGTTTGAAAAGCGTGGCCATCGATTAGGACACGGGGTTTGGGACTTGCTATTCAAGCGCATCCGGTAGATGGCCCTGTGGAACCTGCCCCATAGTGCCCTGTAACGTTAACAGGTAAACGTCGATGACAATATATAACCCTGCGAACAAATTATAGCGGTTCTCAATTTCAGGTTGAGGAGAAGGTTCCACTCGATCTAAAACTATCTTATGGAATAAACATCTATACACCCATTAATTCACATAATGGGTGTATAAAATGGCAGATCCGCTTCGTCCAAACCCGTTTCGACCCATGCAGAATTTTTCTGCCACGGA
Organism: Salinisphaera sp. G21_0; assembly: GCF_017744115.1. Taxonomy (GTDB): domain Bacteria; phylum Pseudomonadota; class Gammaproteobacteria; order Pseudomonadales; family Endozoicomonadaceae; genus Endozoicomonas. Next base: position 31,293 of record NZ_JAGHQW010000018.1, read on the forward strand.
AATGTCAGGGCAGCGACGCCCAAATCAACCGCCAAAATGCAGTGAGGTTCAGGCAGATAAACAACTACCAGCAACTCCCCGGCACCACGAGTCCGCAACGAAAAATCCGAGAGATTTTACGGCATATAGTATAACGACGGAAAAAACCAAGACTCACTCCGACCATTACAAAAGCCATGGCAAGACAATGCATGATCAACAGTCGGCCAGACCGTCATCGCAACCGGCACGGATCCGGCCAAATCTTTTGAATAATGGCAGCAAGGCAACGTCTGTAGCCACAGTAAACAATCTATTTCCCCCCCCGTCAGTTTCAATCTCTGCACATTCCGGTTATGAGCCCCGACAACTATCGGTAAACTCACAACGGGACAGTCATTCCTTATCAGGCAGGGCAGAATCCAATACCAGTAACCGTGCGGCCGCATCAGGCCAAACAACCCCCACCAGAACCATTTTCCAAAAAGCAAGGATAAGCAGCCGCGAGCTACCAAACCGATTCAGGCCTTCGGAGCCCGGTGGTTTTGAGAATAAGTTGCAGGAGATGGAGCAAAGGATTTGCCCAAGAAAAGCTGAATTTAAGATAAAAGAAGGAGCTGGCCATACAGAATTTGTTTTAGCCATTGACCAGCCATTTAAAAAAAATCTCGAGCCTTTTTGGCAGAGATCCTCTGCTACAACGTTGACTCAACCTCCTGTGCTCAGCTGTGAAAGGCAACTCCCTGCGAACTGCCCGAACGCTCCGGTAATAACTATTCAATCAACCCATAAGGTGCTGCACACACCTGAAAATATTGCACCAACCATAGAATTAGCAGTGGAGGAACATATTAAGTGCGCGACAATCAACGTTGGCAAAAGTCTTCAATCTCTTCGCAAGGCTTTACTGGATGTGTATAAACAACTCTCCTGGAAAGCAACTTCAACATGGAACGCTGCTATGGCCTTTAATAGCAGTCAAGGCAGCCTGGATATGTTGGCCGGTCAATACCAAACAAAAAATATTGGCAGCCTGCCCCCTGCGGATATTGGTAAATTCAGAGATGATGTACAAAAGTGTGTTAAGAAGTTTATAGAGGCGACAAAAGAGATAAAATCGGATCGCGGAAAGCTCGTCACCTTAACCATAAATATCTCCATGTCTTCGGCAGACGAGCCCGACAGAACCGGCAATACCTGACCATGCCTGAATACTAGGAGGCTGACCGAGAATAGACTGCCCTACTGCGGTGGCAGCAAATTGGTCTAAAAATTCCGTTTTGTTCGGCAAATAGCCCCGCTATTCACCTCACAAAACGGAATTTTTATCCTCAATTTTCTGCCATCCTCGCTACGGGCGCTATTCTCGGACAGCCTCCTAGCCCGGATATTTCAGGCAAACAATTCCAGCAAATCATTCAGAAAAAGCCGACCGGTCGGAGTAGGCTTGAGCCTCGACTCTAAAGGTTCCAGCAACGCTTTTTGCCGGGCAAGTTTCAGTTGCTGGTGGATACTGCTTAATGTCTGTCCCGTTCGCTCACCATAAAGCTGTACATCGACGCCTTCATGCAGTCGCAGTACATTCATCATAAATTCGATGGGCAGCTCATCGGCTTCCAGCTCTCGTCGCCCAGCCTCAAAGGCATGGGAAATATAGCTGTCAGCAGCCAGGTAATCTGCCGGCATGCGGGTTTTCCAGTTACGGTAAATCAGCCCGGTAGATGCATGGGTTAACTTTCCATGGGCACCAGCGCCGATACCGATATAGTCACCAAACTGCCAGTAGTTCAGGTTATGTTTTGAGCGACGCCCGGGCTGACTGTAGGCAGAAATCTCATACTGTTGAAACCCCGCTGATGCCAACATGGCCTGCCCGGCTTCCTGAATATCCCAGAGCGTATCATCCGGCGGCAATACCGGTGTTTTGGCATAGAAAACCGTATTGGGCTCAATGGTCAGCTGATACCAGGAGATATGCGCTGGCTTAAGGTCAATGGCCTGCTTCAGATCGTAAAGGGCATCCTCCGGAGATTGACCCGGTAAACCATGCATCAGATCAATATTGATATTGCTGAAGCCATGGCTGGTGATTGCGGCAATGGCCTGTCGCGCTTCATCGGCACAATGAATACGCCCGAGGGCGGCCAGCTTCTCATCCTGAAAGCTTTGCACACCTAATGAGAGCCGGTTCACACCCACCTCCAGATAAGCCTGAAAGCGATCGTGCTCATAGGTACCGGGGTTGGCTTCCATGGTGATCTCAATATCATCCGAGAACCTTACCCGCGACTGAAGGCCGTTAAACAGCTGCTGATAAGCGTTTGCCGTCAGCAGGCTGGGAGTGCCACCGCCAATAAAAATGGAATGGATCGAGCGCCCCTGGACGCTGTCCAATTCGTTGTCGATATCATGCAGCAACGCTTTGATGTAGGCATCTTCAGGAATATCGCCGGTGATCCTGTGCGAGTTGAAATCACAATAAGGGCACTTTTTCACGCACCATGGCACATGAATATAAAGACTAAGGGGAGGAAGCTTAAGCATGTTAACAGCACTGAAGCAGACTTCAGTGTTTTCTCTCCTTGAGGCGGGCAACCAACAGCTGCAATGCCTGGGCCCGGTGGCTCAGTTGATTCTTTAACTCTGAAGGCAGTTCCGCCGCCGTACAGTGCTCTGCGGGCACCAGAAACAGGGGATCATAGCCAAACCCGTGTTCTCCCAGAGCTTCTTCAATGATATACCCTTCCCACTGGCCATGGGCAATGACCGGGGTAGGGTCATGTTCATGACGCAGGTAAACCAGTACACAGTGAAATCGTGCGGTTCGCTCGGCCGACTTAAGCCCCTTTAATCGATGCAACAGCTTCTGGTTATTATCAGCAGCGGAAGCATCGGGTCCTGCGTAACGGGCAGAGTAGATGCCCGGCTCACCATTGAGGTAATCAACCTCAAGGCCCGAATCATCGGCAATAACCGGAAGGCCTGATATTCCGGCAGCATAGCGGGCCTTGATAATGGCATTTTCAATAAAGGTCAGGCCCGTCTCTTCCGCTTCCGGCCAGGTTGAACCGATACCAAACTCACTCTGGGGCTGCATCACAATCCCCAGAGGCTCGAACATCTTTTGAAACTCCGCCAGCTTGCCCTGATTACCACTGGCAAGCACCACCTTGCGAATCCCCTCATTCATACTGTTTCTCACAATTCAACACATGACCCCTGATTAAAATGTCTGACCAGCAACACAAACAGAACTAACAGACGACATTTTAATGGTAAAAAATCTGTTCAAAGCGAAGTGTCTCGCTTCGCGAGCTGCCCTGAGGCTTAACATCTATGGCAAATTTTAGCAGCTCTTCATCTGAAAACTTAAAATCGGCCAGATAGTAAATCGCACTGCCTTCTTTGACCTCAGAAAACTTCAGACTGCTTTTCTGAGTCAGCAGGTTCATGGTATGGCCACTGACCCTGCCGGTGACTGCGGTTCCCAGTTCATCGGATGAAACATCACGAATGGCAATGTTGACAATACCGTACCGGCTACCTCGACGGAGACTATATTGCTCTGCAATACCGGGCGGCACAAATGTACTGTTGAAGGCACTGAAATAAATCCGGTAGTTGCCCATCTCAATGGGTTCCTGATTCATCACCCGGGCTTCTGGAATCTGGCTTTCAGCCATCACCGGATTAACCATTCCGACAGCGGCCAACACCAACAGGGCCTGGCATGCCATCCAACGCTGAATCATTGACGTAATACTGTGCAGCATCGCCATTATGCAATTCTCCGGTTTTTTGATTTGTTCCAGAATAACTTCATCATTTTACACAGTCTTGGAAAAGGTCGCCGCCCGCTTCCCGCCACCCGCTGCCCGCAAAAGCACAAGCAATTTCGGCTTTTCGGGTAGGCGGGCAGCGCCTATAGAAATGTGAAGTTATTTCAGGATCGTTCCCAAGTGATAAATAGCCACTTCACCCATCAGATTTGGCCAGACACATCCCGCCAGGCCGCTTTTATACGATTGATCCACCACCATTCGGTTCAACACCCGGTAATTTTTCTCCCGGCACAGCGCCTCAAAGTCCCTGAAGGTACAAAAGTGAATATTGGGGGTGTCATACCAGGTATAAGGCATAAACTTCGAGACCGGCATGCGACCATAGGCGGCAAGATAGAGGCGGCAGCGCCAGTGGCCGAAGTTAGGAAAAGTGACAATGCATTCCCGTCCAACCCTGAGCATCTCCTCCAGCACAAGGTGTGGGAAGTGCATCACCTGAAGTGCCTGGGTCATAATCACGGTATCGAAGCTACCATCCCTGAAGTTACCCAGCCCGCGATCCAGGTTCTGTTCAATAACGTTTACCCCCCGCTCAATGCAGGCTTCAATATCCTGGGCATTAATTTCCAGACCATAGCCACTGACCTGCTTCTCTCGTTGAAGCTCGTGCAACAGCTGTCCATCACCACAGGCCAGGTCGAGAATCCGGCTGCCCGGGGCAACCCAGTTCCTGATAATCTCAAAATCCCCCCGGCTCATAAGCACTCCTCCGCTACCCGATGCAAATAGGCCGACAAACCTCGCACGTAGCGGGGAATATCCATCAGAAAAGCATCGTGCCCCTGGGGAGCATCCACTTCAAGATACGTCACATCCTTATCCACCTTCATCAGTGCATCGACCATCTCTCTTGAACGCTCGGGCGAGAAACGCCAGTCGGTTGAGAATGAAGCAAGAAAAAATCTGGCGGTTGCCCTGCTGAGCGCATCTGGCAGGCTGTTGTCATAGTCACTGGCCGGATCAAAGTAATCCAGTGCCCGGGTCATTAACAGATAGGTGTTGGCATCAAAGCTGCCGGAAAAACTCTCACCCTGATAACGAAGATAACTTTCTATCTGGAACTCAACATTGTAATCGTAACTGAAGCCGTCATTTTTCAGCTCACGACCAAACTTGGCCCCCATGGCATCATCAGACAGATAAGTGATATGCCCCACCATGCGGGCAAGCCCCAACCCCTTGCGGGGGATGTTGTTCGCTTCGAGGTAACGACCACCGGCAAACTGATCATCGGACATGATGGCCTGCCGGGCTACTTCATTAAAGGCAATATTCTGGGCCGACAGTCTGGCCGCAGAAGCAATGATAACGGCATGGCGAAGTCTTTCGGGATAGGCAATGCTCCATTGCAGTGCCTGCATCCCGCCCAGGCTCCCACCGATCACCGCAGCCCATTGGGAAATACCCAGATAGTCAGCCAGCATGACCTGGCTGTTAACCCAGTCTGCGACAGTGACCACCGGAAAGTCTGGCCCATAAGGTTTGCCGGTTTTGGGGTTAATACTGGTTGGGCCCGTACTGCCATGGCACCCCCCCAGGTTATTGAGAGCGACAACAAAGAACCGGCGGGTATCGATTGGCTTTCCCGGGCCTATAAAGTTATCCCACCAGCCGGGCTTGCGATCTGCCATGCTGTGATAGCCTGCCGCATGATGGTGACCACTGAGAGCGTGACAGATCAGTACCCCATTGGAGCGGGACTGATTCAGCTCACCATAGGTTTCAACCATTAGCTGAAACTTTTCCAGCTGTTCGCCACAGTTCAACGACAGGGGCTGATCAAACGGTATCGCAATGGGCACTACGAGACCAACCGAATCGGCAGGAATCAACTCAGGCATAAACTTCCTGTATCCCTTTCCTGGCCATAGCAAATTCCCAATCCGCTTAACTTTACTTAAGGTTGTTCACTATGGCGCTTCAGGCTTATTATTCATTCATTAAAGAGCGCTCTCACACGACGAGAGCAGCAGAAATTGCAGGCAGTTTATCGTCTTCATTTTTTTTTGTCAGCTTATCCGGGATTGATGTCTGACCATTGCCAGGTGAACGGTGGGCCATCAGGTCCTGACGACAGGCAACTCCAAAGCCAGTTCGGTCAACGCCAGGACATGGCTCAAAAAGTAACCTTCAACCTGTCGTGAGCAAAAGTGCAGGTGTCGTTCATTAATGTATTCATCAACACTTTGGTTGTTGATCAGGGAAATATAGAAGGCCCGAATCGCCTCATCTTCAACATTCAAGGCTGAAATAATTCTGGCACAGGGCTGAGAAGTCTTGCTCATTTGGAACTCCCGAAGCGACAGGCTTCTGGGTACTTGTCTTCCTATGAAGGACTATCCTGCAATGAAACTTCATTCGGAATGGGCCCACAAGGCAACAGATTGCTCTGCTTTAAAATGCATGGTTCTGATACCGATAAATTCAACTACCGGTAAATTCAACGATTATCTTGAATTAAACCTAGTATAGTCAGGCTTTACTGAAGTATTCTTAATAGCGGTAAACTCTTGTGATCAAAACCGATAAAAACGTGCTATCGTAACTTTCCGCAATAGTGCAAACTATTAAATACTTTTCACAGACCTCTCGGTGCAAATGTCGTTATGTCTATTGAATCCCTAGGCCAGCTTGAATCAAGACTCCAGAACCTGATTGACAAACTGGAACTGTCAAGAATGGAAGTAGAAGACCTCAGGTCTGCTAATACCCGCCTTGAAGAAGAAAATATCCAGCTAAAGCAGGAACTCAGCGCATGGGGTGACCGTGTGAGCGCTCTTTTGGGTAAGCTGGATATCGTAACAGAGGAAGAAGCCAGCGAGCAGGAAGCTGTCGCGTAAAATTATGGGGCATTCATGCCCCACAATTTTATCCGTTGGTTTCGGCGTTTTCGATGGCTTCCAGGGCTTCCATCCATGCTTCTTCTGTTTCCAGGGCCTGCTGTTTAAGTGCGGTTTGTCGGCTTAGTAGCTCTTTCAGTTTTTCTTTGGCGGTTTCTTCGTATATCAAAGGGTCAGAGAGCCGTTCTTCAACCTGTTCAAGGGACGATTGCAGGTCCTCCAGCTGACTTTCCAGTTGCTCCGCTTTTTGCTTCAACGGCCTTAGTGCTTTTCGCCTTTCAGCCTCATGGCGTCGTATGTCTTTCTTCTGTTGTGCGTTTTGTTGTGAAGAGCCGACCAGTTCCCCGCCACTCTCTTCGCTTCTGGCGCTGCGGGATTCATTACGTTCCTTAGAGCGAAGATGAACCAGCCATTGGCTGTAGTCATCAAGATCACCTGAATACTCTTCCATCCGGCCATCATGAACCAGATAAAGCTCATCGGTGGTGCTGCGAATCAGGTTACGGTCGTGGGAAACCAGAATCACTGCCCCCTCAAATGACTGTAAGGCCATGGTCAGGGCCAGACGCATATCGAGATCAAGATGGTTGGTTGGCTCATCAAGCAGCAACAGGTTTGGCTTCTGCCAGCCAATGATTGCCAGGGCCAGCCTCGCTTTCTCACCACCGGAAAACCCCTGAATCGACTCCAGGGCCTTATCCCCATGAAAACCAAACCCGCCAAGAAAGTTTCTCAACGTCTGCTCTTTGGCCTCCGGCGAGAGCCTTTGCAGATGAAGCAGAGGGCTGGCATTGAAATCCAGACTCTCCAACTGGTGCTGTGCGAAGTAGCCAATGCTTAAGTGCTCTCCCAGATGGACCTTGCCCGAAATCAGTGGCAATTCCCCGGCAAGTGTTCTGATCAGGGTTGACTTACCAGCACCATTCGCCCCAAGCAGCCCGATACGGCTGCCAGGCTGAATATTGATGCTGAGTTTTAATAACGGCTTATCACCATAACCAAGTTCAGCCGTATCCAGTACCAGTAACGGCGCAGACATCTTATCGGCTTCCGGAAAGGCAAAAGAGAAAGGTGAATCCACATGGGCCGCTGAAATATCTTCCAGCCTTGCCAGCGCCTTCAGGCGACTTTGAGCCTGCTTGGCCTTGGTCGCCTTGGCCCTGAAACGTTCAACAAATTTTTCCATATGAGCCCGCAGTTTCTGCTGCTTCTCAAAGGCAGCCTGTTGCTGTTGCAGTCGCTGTGCGCGCAGGTGCTCAAAAGCTGAATAGTTGCCACGGTACTGGAACAGTGTCTGATGTTCTATATGGAGTGTGTGATCCGTAATGGCATCGAGGAAATCCCGGTCATGGGAAATAACCAGCAATGTTCCCGGGTATCGTTTGAGAAAGTTTTCCAGCCAGACAATGGCATCAAGATCCAAATGGTTGGTGGGTTCATCCAGTAACATAATGTCTGATGGACACATCAAGGTCTTGGCCAGATTCAGGCGCATCCGCCATCCACCGGAAAAGTCGCGGACATTTTTTTTCAGTACCTGGTGATTAAAGCCCAGTCCATGCAACAACTGTTCTGCCCGGGAACGGGCTGTATAACCATCGGCACTCAGCAGTTGCTCATGGAGATCGGCCAGTTTTTCGTGCTTTCCTGCGGCTTCTGCCTCAGCAATCGCCTGCTCTATCCGGCGCAGCTCAATATCACCATCCAATACATAGCCCACGGCATTACGGTCCAGGACATCAATTTCCTGAGCCATATGTGCCAGTCCACGGCCCTTATCAAACGCGAGTTCACCTTTATCAGGTTGCAAATCTCCGGTAAGCAACGCAAGCAGGCTTGATTTGCCGCACCCATTAGCACCCACAAGGCCAACGTGCTGACCGGAATGGATGATTGTTGATGCATTCTCCAGAAGGAGCTTGCCAGACCTTAAAAGGCTGATGGAATTCAATGTGATCATTGACATGGTCTAATTGTGGACGACCGATCAGACCAATAATAAAGGAGAGGCCTATCGTGACGCCGGAAAAAACATACTGCTACCTGCAAGAGGATATCATCGAAGCAGCAAAGACTGGGTGACGGTATAAACCGCCAGCTCAGAGAAGGCAAAAAATTCTTTGAACAAAAGCCGAATCTTAAACACCTTGTTCAATTTATCTATAGTAACTCCCAAGAGTCGATGACCGGTAGGAAAGGATTAATTAGTGCTTTCGTTCGTTTGATTCGTGTTCAGCACCCTTGTTGCTATAGGATTTACCGTTTCAACCGATTGCAATTGATTGACTCTCTGGTTTGTCTCCCTGCGCGCCCTTTGACGTTCCCTTTGATACTCCCTCATGTGCTCTGCGTAAGCAGGATCATTATGGTAACGCTCCCTTTGGCGCTGCCTGTACTCCCTTTGACGTTCCCTTTGGCGCTCTGCGTAAACAGGGTCATTCTGGTAACGCTCCCTTTGGCGCTGCCTATATTCCCGTTGACGTTCCCTTTGGCGCTCTGCGTAAGCGGGATCATTCCGATAACGTGCCCTTTGCCGCTCCCTTTTGCGTGCCCTTTGACGCTCGGCGTAAACAGAATCTCTTTGGTAACGCGCCGTTTGATATGTACTTTGTCGACTCCTCTGGTACTGTGCATAAGCAGGGTCATGTTGGTAGCGCTCCCTTGCGCGTTCCCTTTGGTGCTCCCTTTGGCGATCTGCATAAACAAGAGCATTCTGGTTGATATCCCGCTGGGGTAAGGAGTCAGGCCTGCCTTGCCCATGCCCCCCTTGACCCGGGGTAGCCGAACTGACTAATGCTTTTGCCAAACTCGACAAATCAGTTCTGCACAGTGGACAGGTAGTCCTATTTGCGAATTGTTTTTGTGCAATGAGGGAATTTTTAAGGCAATCAGAGTGAAAGGTGTGTCTACATACACTAGTGATAAGAGTAGCCACATCTCTGCCGAAGGCCATCAGGCAGACAGAACATTTTTCTGCTTCCGGGCTGTTTGTTTGGACCTTGAAAGGGTTGATCCCATCAATCATGTTCAGACCCTTTTGTTTTATTCTGTTCAGACTGTATTTGCAGCTTTTAGTTCCCGATACTTAATTCAAGAAAATAGCGTGTATGAATGCTGTTACCGTAATAGCTATCGTTCAGACTCATTTCAAATCAGAGCAAAGATCCAAAACCTATCAACCCGGGTACTTTCATCATGCAGCCCTTGTCCCAGCCGCAGTTTTTGCGTTCTTTCCTGATCACTGCTTTCACTGAGGTATCGGGTTTGAGAAGATTAAAAGACAACTGCCTTTCAATATGGACAGTAAACTCAGAGGAATCGAATATCTAGAGAGGAGAAAAGAGTGAAGATACAAAAATAATAAGGGGGAATATAATTCCCCCTTTAAGGCTTAGAGTTATCAGTTATATTACTTCTTCTTAGCAGGGGACTTTTTTGCAGCTACTTTTCTGACTGGAGCCTTTCGCTTGGCAGCTACTTTTTTGGCTGCTGGCTTTTTCTTGGCTACTACTTTCTTTTTAGCTACAGGCTTCTTCTTAGCCACAACTGCCTTTTTGGCTGCTGGCTTTTTCTTGGCAGCTACTTTCTTTTTAGTGGCAGGTTTCTTCTTAGCTACTACTTTCTTCTTGGCCGCTGGTTTCTTCTTAACAGCCACTTTTTTCTTGGCTACTGTCTTTTTCTTGGCTGCCGCCTTTTTGACGGTGGCTTTCTTCTCAGTAGTTTTCTTCTTTACCGCTACCTTTTTCTTGGCAGTGGCTTTTTTAGCAGTGCTTTTTTTAGCAGTGGCTTTCTTGGCACTGGCCTTGGCCTTTTTCAAGGCTTCTTTGGCTTTTTCCAGCTTTTTCTTCAGTGCGTCGATTTCTTTTTCCCACTTTTTCACCATGTCGACCTTTTTAACAGTCTTGCTGGCAGTGGTTTTTTTAGCAGGAGCTTTTTTAGCAGCAGCCTTCTTGACAGTGCTTTTTTTAGCTGCAGTCTTCCTTGTTGCAGGCATTGGGTCGTCCCTCTTTTTAATTTAACCAATCTACTAGTAGTTAGTACATCGTAATAAAAACTGAATAATTTATATCCAGTTTTAATTCCAACATAGAGTGCTTATTCGTCATCTGCAAATTTTTTTTTAGCTTTCTCTCTGTTTTTTTGCTAATTAAATCACATTCTCCTACAACAGATAGATAGAAGAGGACGTTTATTTTTCATATTCATTATCTCGAAAAACACTTTAAATAAGGCACTTTTTCATTACACAACCCTCGTCCGGGGTTGCCAAAAAAACCAATTTACTAAATGATAGGGCTCAGAGTTACCTGTACTGGAAAGACTGTGCCAAAACGCAGGATACAAATCTATCAGAAAGAGTGTAAATATGATCTTCAAAACGCTTGCCAGCGTTACCCTGTTCTCTTACTCACTGTGTTCATTTGCCGCTCTGGAAACAGACAATGACAAATTAAGCTATAGCCTCGGAGTATCCATGGCAGAGCAACTGAAACAATTTGATGGGATCAATGTTAACGCCGTTATCCAGGGGGTAGAGGATAATCTTGGCAACCAGGTTTTACAGCTGTCACAGGATGAAGTCACCTATTTTATAGATTTAGCGCAGGTGCAAAAGAGAAACCTTGAACAGCTTCAGTACCAGGCAGCAGCGCAGGAGAGCCTGGAAAAAAGCCAGCTTTTTATGACAGAAAACAGCAAAAAACCAGGCATTGTTGTGCTGGAGAGCGGTTTGCAGTACCGGGTACTGACAAAAGGTACTGGCATCAAGCCATCCCTTACTGATCATGTAACCGTTCACTATGAAGGCCGCCGGATAGACGGAACCCTTTTCGAAAGCTCATACACTCGAAACCAACCCGCCACTTTCCAGTTAAACCGGGTTATCGCGGGCTGGACAGAAGGAATACAGAAAATGCCTGAAGGTTCCACCTGGGAGTTTTTTATTCCCTCGACTCTGGCCTACGGCTCCAGTGGTATTCCCGGAATCATCGGACCTAATGAAGCAATTATTTTCAAGGTAGAACTCAGGGATGTGAACAAAAGCAGTTAAAAATGAAATGAGGACAAAACGACTGTATGGTCTGAATACAGTTTGTCCTCACCTGACCTGAACATCATGATCCCGTGAGCCTTTCCCGGTGGGATTCATGCAGAGTTTCTATCATTTTATCTTCAAGACTGAACCGCTCTGCCAGCGTTTCACCTAATTCCGATACAGCGCCCTGAAGTTTCTGCAAAGAGCTGATTGATTCACAACTGTCATTAAATTTCAAACATCTTGAGGTATTCTCTTCAAGCTTTGGCAGCACCGTATGAGCCAGTTCAACGCCCCCATCATTAAATTCCCGGGCTTCCTGAATCAACTGTTCGTAAACCTCAAAGTGACCAGCTGACGCATAATCCACCAGAATCTGGCACAGTTCCTTTAATTTACTGACTACCGGACGCTTGTCATCATCAAATTGATCCATTCCATTGATGGAGCAGTAAAGGACGATCAGCTCCTGACGCTCGTTGAGCCAGCGATCAATAATTTCTGATACACCTCCCCAACGTTCTTTAGCCGTTTGGCAACCCTCCAGCATGATAGACAGTTCCTCTTTAACAATTAGATCTCTTCTGCGTGAATGGGGACCTCGTAAGCGCCTTTGTCAGGCAGCTCAGATGCTAGGTTATGACAGTGAATTTTTTGCGGCAAGCGTTTATTTTTCAAAACACAACACAATTTAAATTGCAAGTTTTGCAGGAACGTTATGAATCCAATGGTTTCAGGGAGTTTTCATGATAGTCCAACAACTTTTTCAACTAAAAAAAAATCATTTAATTAAAAAAAATTATTTTAATTACCCGATTCTGATACTAGTTCAGATACTGCTGGCAGCATCCTGATTTCATCCCGATAAAAGCAACTTTACCAAAGTCTGATTTAATGATGGAATCAGGTACTTTCTATTAATTTCTGCCACCCTCACTGCCGAGCTCTATTCTCAGACATTCTCGCCAGAGAGTCCTTTCTACCGGCGACTGACTAAAGGCAATGGTTCAGGAACTATTCTGCCGCCTTATATTCCTGCAGGAATGTATCAAAGTCACGGCTATCATTGTTTTCTGTTGCCAGCTGATCAGCAATAGAGCGCTGGGCAAGCTGTTCAAAGTAGGCTATACGTTCATCGCTCAGATCATGCTCAGAGAAGCGTTTGGAGTGCTTTTCCGATAAAGACATCATCAACTCAAGATAACCGGAATCTCCGGTTTCAAGGGTATTAAGCACCTGCGCAGAAGGGGTTAAAGCGGCATCTTTCAGCTTTTCTCTTTGCGCACACAGGCTCTCAACAAACGTTGATGATTCATTGGCCTGGTCAAGAATCTCAGCAATGGGAGACATTTCATCCAGCAGCTGAAACCCCCAGCTCTGGAGCAGGACAGGTTGCCCTTGCTGTCTCAACTCGACACCCGGGCGGCGGCCTTCCGTCACCGCTGTTTTGAAATTACTGCTGACCTCATCACACTCATCGGCATGAATAGGATTGCTGTTCTGCAACGAACAGTAGACCAGGAAAACATCCAGAAAATGGGCATCCTGCTCACTCAGTCCCATTGGTTCAAAGGGGTTGATATCAAGGCAACGTACCTCAACATATTCAACGCCTTCGTTGCGCAGGGCGGTCACTGGTTTTTCACCGGAACGGGCAATACGCTTTGGGCGAATGGTGCTGTAATATTCATTCTCTATCTGCAACAGGTTGGTATTCAGTTGCAGGTATTTACCGTCTTGTTTCAGACCGATGGCTTCATAGGGAGGGTATGGCGTACGAATGGCACTGGAGAGGCTATCTACGTATTCTTCCAGTGTGTTGTAGCAAATATTCAGGGAAGACTGGGCGTGATTGCTGTACCCCATATCACTCATACGTAACGACGTCGCATAAGGAAGAAAAAGAGAGTCCTTATCCAGCACCTGAAGGCCTGACTGAACGCCGCCATCGGCAAAAAAACTTCGGCTAACGGCCGGAGAGGCCCCAAACAGGTACATCAGCAGCCACGAGTAACGCAGAAAATTCCGGATCAGGGAAAAATAACCCGCTGACCTGAAGTCCTGAGCGCTGATTTCCTCTTGTCCGGAGGACTGCTGTAACAGCGCCCAGAACTCTTCTGGCATAGAGAAGTTATAGTGAATACCGGCAATGGTTTGCATTGGCTTGCCATAGCGATGCCAGAGCCCTTCACGATAAACACTTTTCATTACCCCGATATTGGAACTCCCATACTGCGCGATAGGAATACTGTCATCCCCTTCCAGCAGCGGCGGCATACTGCCGGCCCAAAGGAACTCTGTTGCCATATTCTGGCAGGTATACTGGTGCAGTTGCTCAAGAAAGGAGAGCGTATCGCTAATACGGCTGTGCACCGGCGTTATGAATTCAAGCAGTGCTTCAGAATAGTCAGTGGTGATATAAGGGTGGGTTAATGCGCGCCCCAGTTTCTCAGGATGACTTTTCCGGGAAAGACGGGCATCTGAGGTAACCCTGAGACTTTCACGCTCAATACCATGGCAGATGCCATGAAGAACTGAATGGTTAGCACGGGACTGGAAAAGCTCCAGACGATCCTGATACTCAGTAGCCAAGGTACAGATCCAATAATAATTATCTATAACATTCGTTCAAAGAGATGATTCTTATTGGCAACACGGATACCCGCGACCACGACACCATGAACGAACTCTCATTAGTACTCAGCTTCAAACTGGGCAAGACAACCTGAATGAGCCTGATAAAATAGCAATCAGCTTAGCAGCTGACCACCTCCTGAGGTTGCCGCAAAAGACAGATCGACAGCATTTTCCGAAACTGCGAAGGGTAATCATTCCTGGAATATTACGTTTTGGTCCAGGAGCCTGTGCTTGTGCGACAGCCTCGTCCTGTCGTCCATATAATACCAGCCTGAATTGTCTAAATCCCCTAAAAAAAGCCAGACAAAGGCTTGTCTGGCTTTTTCGTTGGCAGGCAAACATCGCCGTTAACAGTGTCTTTACGGGAACTGTCAAAACCGGCTTTTTCTCCGAGTCTGTTTACTTGCGAAGTTGTTTTGCATTGGCAAACAAGTCGGCAAAAGTACCACCTGAATCCTGCTTTTTACCACGATTTCCGGACTGACCGGCTTTCTGTGGCTTGCTGCGAGCAGCAGGCTTTTCGGTTCTGGCTTGCCGTGGTTGCTGGCGAGCTTCAGCACGCTCTTCGGCCTTATCCGACATCCGCATGGAAAGTCCGATACGCTTGCGTGCAACGTCCACTTCCATGACTTTGACCTTAACGATATCGCCGGCTTTTACCACTTCGCGGGGATCTTTAACGAAGTTTTCAGACAACGCGGAGATATGCACCAGACCATCCTGATGGACGCCAACATCCACAAACGCACCAAAGTTTGTCACGTTGGTGACCACGCCTTCCAGTTCCATATTCAGCTTCAGATCGCGGATATCTTCAATGCCATCCTTGAATTCGGCGGCTTTGAAATCCGGGCGCGGGTCACGACCGGGCTTATCCAGCTCACTGATGATGTCGGTAACGGTGGGCAGACCAAAGGTTTCATCGGTAAAGTCCGCCGCATTCAGGCCCTTTAAGAAAGCCGAGTCCCCGATCAGGGCTCGCACATCCCGGCTTGACTGGTTGGCAATCTTCTCTACCACCGGATACGCCTCAGGGTGCACGGCAGAACTGTCCAGAGGGTTATCACCATTCATTACTCTCAGGAAGCCTGCGGCCTGCTCGAAGGTTTTAGCACCAAAACGGGCCACCTTCTGCAGGTCCTTACGACTTCTGAAGGCACCATTTTCATTGCGATAGGCAACGATGTTGTCGGCCAGGGTACGGTTAAGGCCCGATACGCGTGCCAGCAGGGCGCTGGAGGCGGTATTAAGATCAACACCTACCGCGTTTACACAGTCCTCAACCACCGCTTCCAGAGAGCGGGACAGATTGATCTGGCTGACATCATGCTGATACTGGCCCACCCCGATGGATTTCGGCTCAATCTTCACCAGTTCGGCCAGAGGGTCCTGTAAACGACGGGCGATGGATACGGCACCACGGATAGAAACATCCAGATCCGGGAATTCACGGGCAGCCAGTTCAGATGCAGAGTACACGGACGCACCGGCTTCGCTGACCACAATTTTGGTCAGGCCCAGTTTTGGATAGCTGCGCATCAGTTCAGCAGCCAGGCGGTCCGTTTCTCGCGATGCCGTGCCGTTACCGATACTGACCAGCTCAACCTGATGAGTCAGACAGAGGGTGGCCAGAGTACCAAGAGCTTCCTTCCATTTCTTCTGGGGAGCATGGGGATAAATCGTCGTATGCTCGACCAATTTACCCGTACCATCCACCACGGCTACCTTCACACCGGTTCTCAAGCCCGGATCCAGACCCAGGGTTGGCCTGAGGCCAGCAGGTGCCGCCAGCAGCAAGTCTTTCAGATTCTTGGCAAACACCTTGATGGCTTCATCTTCAGAGTTTTCGCGGATGCGAGTCATTAACTCGGTTTCCAACTGAGACAGCAGCTTAACCCGCCAGGTCCAGCGCACCACATCCTTCAACCAGTCATCCGCTGCCCGGCCTTTATGCTCAAGCTTCCAGAAGTCAGCCACCAGCTTTTCACAGGGATGGGTTTCACGACGGTCTTCCGGCTCATTGGCGAGGCGGATGTTAGCCTGCAATACCCCTTCATTTCGTCCACGGAAAATGGCCAGCGCCCGATGGGACGGTGCACTTTTCAGTGGCTCATCGTGTTCAAAGTAATCCCTGAACTTGGCACCTTCCTCTTCTTTACCCTCAACGCCACGACTGCTCAGGATGCCTTCATTCCAGAGCAGCTCACGCAACTGACCCAGCAGCTCGGCATCCTCGCTGAAACGCTCCATCAGGATATAGCGGGCACCTTCCAGAGCCGCCTTGGTATCCTCAACTCCCTTATCTGCGTCAACAAAAGCCGCTGCTTCCACGTCAGGCTCTTTTTCCGGCGTATCGAACAGCAGATCGGCCAGAGGCTCCAGACCCGCCTCACGGGCAATCTGAGCCTTGGTACGACGTTTGGGCTTATAGGGAAGGTAAAGGTCTTCCAGGCGGGTTTTGGTATCTGCAGAGCGGATATCTTTTTCCAGTTCAGGCGTCAGCTTATCCTGTTCGGTAATGCTCTTCAGAATGGCTTCACGGCGCTCTTCCAGCTCTCGCAGGTAGCGGAGACGATCTTCCAGCGTTCTCAGCTGAGTATCGTCCAGACCTCCGGTGACCTCTTTTCGATAACGGGCAATGAAAGGAACCGTGGATCCATCATCAAGCAGCTGTACAGCACTGGCGACCTGTTCAGGTCTGGCACCCAACTCTTCAGCTATACGCTGGGAGATACTCTGCATAAAACACACTCATCATGGGAATCAAAACAATAGGACAGTTTCCAGATAATGCTCAGAAACAGCAACATTTCTGCATCCAGCCGGTAATTAATGCCTATTCCGGCCTGAAAACTCAAGCCATAAGACACGCTAATGACCAGAGAAAACCGGGCATTATAGCGAAACTGAACCGTTTGTATAAAACAAACCTTCACAGTACCGGAAAATGCCCGATCCGGGGAAGAATCACTAAACTGGAAAAATCCCTGTGGCAGGAACTTTTACCCGATCTACTGATCTACTGCTCAGGTACTGATTGCTCAGAAAAGCAGCAACAGAACGAGTCAAATACCCATAGGATGCTACTGATCAACGGTCCTGTAAATTCACTTTGCGGCAGTATGACTGGAGTTATTATGGAACCATCAGCACAGAGTTACTTCAGCGGTTCGTCGGGCAATGCAGCCAAAAGGAATCTGGAAAAACACCAACAGGCCTTAAATAATGGTCTGGAGCCAATAGCCGGGTTAGTGGCTAAATTTAACAACAGTATTTTAGAAGTCTCTGCACCGGATCAGACTCAACCGTTCAAACGGTTGAAACTGGATTTACCACCCGGATGGATGGCCACCACAGATATCAGTGATCGTAAGCCGAAAATTGTCGGACTGAATTTTTCCACAAATCATGAAACGCCATACACCAGGCAGGCCGATGCATCACAACCCCATGAACAACCTGATATTGAGATGATACCGTGCGATAGTCCTATTGAACCAGGCTCTATTGACTTCGCGAAGAGTGAAATTTTTCAATGTCGGTCAAACTGCCTTGAATTCAAACTTAAGGCCAATTTCGGTTGTTTTATTCTGGATGCCAGTTTAAGCCGAACGAGTAAGAACCTCTTAATCAGTGGTTGCGACACCTTAAGAGATCATATCCTGAGAACCTGGCGACAAGATGCAAATGGCAACTGGTCGCAGAATGGGAGTATCGGGGGTTCCCAAAAAATTTTCTGTCAGCTCAACCGAGCAGAAGATAAGCTTCTGAGCCTCTGCGACGATGGCAATGTCAAAGTAAGTACGCTGAATAATGATGGCTGTTGGGAGGAGGTGGTGGCGCTTGCGCACACACCCCTTGAAAAAGGCTATCCGCCGTTGACAGCAAATTTCAGCCCGTTGCAGGATAAGATTGTGTCCTTCGACCCAAGGAATCTCAAAACCAACATATTGCGTCTGGATAGCAACGGCCGGTGGACCCCGCTACACCAGCCAGAAGAGATCAGTTACTCTTTCCGATCCCTGGAAAAGAAATCGCCTTTCAAGATCACGAACAATTATTTACTGACCTGCAAAGACAGATCAGCAACCATCTGGGACTGTAGTGATGAGAGCAATTGTCTTGTGGAGAAAGAGGTCATGCATAGCAACGGGGAAATTGAAGATGCCCACCTGAGTAATGATGAGCGGCATGCACTGATCAGAGATATAGATAAAAACGTTAAAATTTTTGGTTATGACAACAACGGTGACTGGGTAGGAAAAAAAACGATTTCGGATTGCAATTATGCCGCCTTCAGCCCCTCCGGGCGTAAATTACTGGCCTATCTCGGTCGTGGTGCCTTTAAACTCTGTAATTGCAACAGTAATGATGACACTTTGGATAAAGATCAGTTCTTCAGGCACATCGGCAGTGACACAGCCATCTTCAGCCCCTCCGAGAATTTTCTCCTGAGCTATGGCAATCAAACGAGCGACGTTTGCATTTGGGGTGATGACGGGGAAGGTAATCTGATTAACAAGGCATGGATACGTCATCAAGGAGCCATTAACAACGCTGCCTTCAACGATCAGGAGGACAGTGTACTGACCAGCAGTCTTAATGATAACACAGTGAAAATCCAGAGCCTCGACAGCCAGGGCCAATGGCAGGAACAGCTGGAGGTTCAACTTAAACGCAGAGTCGATGACAGCCGGTTTTCACTCTCAGGGCGTATGGCCTGTGCCCTTAGCTTTATCACAAACACTGAATCCTACATCCTTTGGCGCGATGACGATGGCAAGTGGACCAAACATGCTGTAACCATCCCTGATGGCTATGGCCTCAGAGGTGCCGAATTTAATGGGGCAGATAACCGCTTTCTGACCTATGGCAGCAAAGACATTCAGAAGGATCATCACAAGCCGGGTTTTGTGCAACTCTGGGGCAGGGGTGATGATGGTAAATGGATAGATGAAGAACTGATAACCCTGGATCATCGCGTTAGACGGGCCAAATTTAGCCCCGATAGTGATTATTTAATAATTCACTGCGCCAATGATCTAACGTGCGCCATACCAAAAGGATCTACTGCGCTGATCTGGAAGATTCCTGCCATAGAGAAACAATCTTAAACAGCCCTGAAGGTGGAAGTATCACTGGGCCTATCGGCCAAGACAGGGGGGCTAGAAGGCTATCCGAGAATAGACTCCCAGCCCCGTCCTTACCACAGAACTACTGTTTTCTGATTACACCCTGGAAACGAATCAGCCCAGTGACGGACCGGCAGCCAACAGCGCCTTACCTTCTTCGTTATCGGTAAACTTAACAAAGTTGGTGATAAAGCGATCCGCCAGGTCGTGTGCCTTACGCTCCCATTCTGCCGGGTCCTCATAGGTGTCCTGAGGGTTCAGAATATTGCCATCAACGCCAGCAACACTTTGCGGTACATGCAATCCGAAGAAAGGCAACGTTTTGGTTTCGGCCTTATCGATAGAGCCATCCAGAATGGCGTCAATGATCGCCCGGGTTGCCTTGATGGAGATGCGTTTACCAGAACCATTCCATCCTGTATTTACCAGGTAAGCGGTAGCACCATGGGCTTCCATCTTCTTAACCAGCTCTTCGGCATACCTGGTTGGGTGTAGTGACAGGAACGCAGCACCGAAGCAAGAGGAGAACGTCGGTGTTGGTTCCGTGATACCACGCTCAGTGCCCGCCAGTTTCGCGGTAAAACCGGAGAGGAAGTGGTACTTGGTCTGCTCAGGGGTCAGACGGGAGACCGGCGGTAAAACACCAAAAGCATCGGCAGTCAGGAAGATCACTTTTTTGGCGTGACCAGCCTTGGAAACCGGCTTAACAATGTTATCGATATGATACAGCGGATAAGAAACCCGGGTATTCTCGGTTTTCGAGCCATCATCAAAGTCAATGTTACCCCGGGCATCAACGCTTACGTTTTCCAGCAACGCATCACGACGAATGGCGTGGAAAATCTCAGGCTCATTTTCTTCTCTCAGGTTAATGGTCTTGGCATAACAGCCGCCTTCAAAGTTGAACACGCCGTCATCATCCCAACCGTGCTCATCATCACCAATCAAGGCACGCTTGGGATCGGCAGAGAGTGTGGTTTTCCCGGTTCCGGACAGGCCAAAGAAAATGGCAGTATCACCCTGCTCACCCACATTGGCAGAACAGTGCATGGACGCTATGCCCCTGAGCGGCAGAAGGTAGTTCATAATGGAGAACATACCTTTCTTCATTTCACCGCCATACCAGGTACCACCAATCACCTGAATCCGCTCCGTCAGGTTGAATGCCACAAAGTTTTCCGAGTTGAGACCGTGCTCCTGCCATTTCGGGTTGGTGCATTTGGCACCGTTCATGACAATAAAGTCCGGTTCAAAGTCCTTCAACTCATCTTCGCCGGGCCGGATAAACATGTTCTTGACGAAGTGAGCCTGCCATGCCACTTCGGTCACAAAGCGCACACTCAGGCGTGTTTCAGGATTAGCGCCACAGAAACCGTCAATAATGAACAGACGCTTGCCGGACAGTTGATTGGTTACCAGTGATTTAAGATCTGCCCAGACTTCTTCAGTGATTGCCTTGTTATCATTTTTACCCTGGTCTGACCACCAGATGGTATCCCGGGTTGTATCGTCTTTGACGATGTATTTGTCCTTCGGAGAACGGCCGGTGAAGATACCGGTATCCACCGACACTGCCCCCATTTCAGTAACTACCCCTTGTTCATAGCCTTCCAGCTCCGGACGGGTCTCCTCCTCAAACAGCGTTTCATAGGAGGGGTTGTAGACCACATCAAGGACATCCTTGATTCCGACAGCAGCCAGAGCTTCCTTTACGTTTACATGGGCCATGCAAAGTTCTCCTGCGGCAATACGCTCAACTTAACGTTTTGTGTTGTTAGATTATGGTAATTCTTGTGGCGTGCTATGATAGGGTATTGGATCTATTATTGAAATATAACTCTGGAATTACAGGTTATAGACCCCTCATAACGCCTCTTGTTAATTGAGTCTGGTAAAAACGTTAAACCTTTGTCGGCTTAAAAGTATTGCCCCGGGTCAAATTTATCATCAGTTACCGGAAGAGAACACAGACGATCACTGTCGCATTTTCGTCTGATTGGTCAGAAATTCAATGGAATTCCTGACCGGATCGGAAGGAGAGAAATCAGAAAACTTCAGTGAAGTTGTGGTTTTTCGTTAAAGATTGCATCGATGTCAGCTTTACCAAAAACATATTGGTGATTGCAGAACTGGCAGTCCATCGCCACCTGACCTTCTTCTTCAATAATTGACTCAATTTCTTTGCGATCCAGAGTGCTGATGATTTTTGCACTTCTTTCCTGGGAACAGGTGCAGACGAAACGAACCGGCTCCTTGTCAAAAATACGGACAGTTTCTTCATGAAACAGTCTAACCAGCAGTGTTTCATGATCCAGCTCCAGCAGCTCAGCATCTTGAGTAGTTTCAGCAAGAGCCGTCATACGCTTCCAGGATTCAGCGCGAACGTCCTCGGAAAGTTCGACACTGGCAGGCAGAGCCTGCAACAGAAAACCGCCACAGGTCTGGCCATCACAGGCCAGCCACAGGCGGGTCTGCAACTGCACAGATTGCGAAAAATAGTCTTCAAGACTGGCTGACAGCGTTTCCTTTTCCAGGGGAACAATGCCCTGGTAACGCTTGCCTTTGACCGGGTCCACGGTAATCAACAGACTTGCCTTGCCCAGAAGCTCCTGAAGCGTTCCCTCAGAAAGATCATCCCTGAATTGCGCAACCGCTCTGAACGTCCGCTGGTCGGTACATTCCACCATAAGCAAAGTTAATGGCCCGTCCCCCCTGGCCTGAAGGGTAAGCAGCCCCTCGAACTTCAGTGTTGTGCTCAACAAAAGAGCAGAGGCCACCAACTCCCCCAGCAGGCGTCTGACCACCTCGGGATAATTATGGGCAGCCAGGGCATCAACATAACTGTGGTTAAGGGAAACGATTTCACCGCGAATATCGGTATTTTCAAAGATAAAGCGTTGTACTGCGTTATCAGTTCTGCTCATGAGCAACATTCCGTTCCGGGCTTATCAGAAAACTGACGACAGCATGACAGCTACCGACCAAATACAGGCAAGCCACTGATTTACAAAGACACATAAAATTGGAAGCGGCGTATTATATTACGATCCAGACAAAAACACTTCGCCCTGTTTATAGCTTCTCTTTCTAAATCGTTGTTTGGGTATAATCGAAGGATGCCAGCTTGACCAGAGAAAGGACATATCAGAAAAGTCAGGTGTTCATAAAACAGTGTCTACATTCCCCCATACCACAACCTCTCCGGCTGCAGATGAAGTATTAACTAATCCAGCCTGACAGCTACAGGTGCTGACACTCGGGATGACGCTCCTCCGGGAGGCTGACCGATTTAAAAATACGACGTTTTCTAACCATCCAGATGCCAGCTTTTCGGGATAGAAAATTCCACATTTTCCAGTAGCCTGCCCACCGCCGCCAGAACACGGTAACGGGCATAGGTTTCCTGATAGATGGCGGAGGTTAAGCTATTGCTGGACTGAAACAATTCATTCTCGCTGTCCAGTAAGTCCAGCAGTGTCCGCTTACCAATATTAAATTGCTCCCGGTATGCCGCAACCGTATCCCGGCTGGCATCTTCATGAAGCAATAAATACTCTCGTTGTGCGCCAATAAACTGCAGAGCCGCCCAGCTGACACGCATTCTTTCTTCGACATCTCTCATGACTCTGGCTTTCTCGGAGCGCCGCTCTTCTGCCTGATGGGCACTCTCCAGCAAGCGAGCCTGATCACCGCCGCCGCGGAACAAGTTGTAGCGAAGACGGACCATGGCGACCGTATCACCATAATCACCCAGTTGGCCATCGGCATTGCGCCTCCAGCTTTGGTCTAACTCAGCATCCAGTGATGGCAGATAACTGCTTTTTCGGGAAGAATAAGCGTATTCCGAGGATTCAACATCCATTTCAGCAGCTTTGACACTGGGGTGATCCTGCTTGCTATTTTTAATGGCACTGTGCAAATCTTCTGGCAAATCAAGATGTGCAAAACCAGGGAACTCCAAATCACCGGGACTATGCCCAACCAACGCACGGTACTCACTTTCAGCATCCATCAGATTATTTCTGGCACTGATGAGATTGGCATTTGCTCTTGCCCGCCGCCCCTCTACCTGGATCAAATCAGAGCTTCGGGCAACCCCCTGACGGGCACGACGCTCAATCTGATCAAAAATTTCGTGATGAATGCCCAGGTTTTCTTCTGCCAGTTCAACCAGATCACGACGCTCAAGCACTTTGAGATAAACATTGATAACCTGCAGCGCCAGATCTTCCAGAGTAGAGTAGAGCCGCCAATGCTCAGCCTCAGCGCCTTTACGGGCGCCCTTCACGTTGTACCAGGTATTAAAACCCGCAAAAAGGTTCTGCTTCAGAGAAAATGAGGCTTCCTTGCGGGTGAGCTTGTCCCCATCGGTATCTGGACTGGTATCCTTTTGCTGTCTGCCGATACCGGCCGCAAGATCAATCGTTGGCCAGAAATCGGCAGCGACTGCATCGATATTTTTTCTCTCAGCCTTTAGACGACTAAGAGCAACTTTTGCCTCAGGGTTTGAACGCAGAGCCTGACCCAAAGCTTCTTCCAGAGATTCAGCTGAGACGTCAGCATTCCATCCAAGCAGGCCTGAAAACACGCTGATCAGCAGAAATTGAAAACGGTTCATGGAGGTCCCTGTCTCTTTCGTACGGAGATTTATTATCTAGATACATCGCCATGAACAGTCGGGACTTTACAGTGGGTTGGAAAAATCGTGACCAGGAACCATTACGTTTCTGGTCAGCAATGACCAACTTATGATAAAAAAGGATAATAAACGGTCCAGATATCCGGTTAAAACAGAATTAAGCCATTGGGAACGGACCAACAAGAAAGGAATGGCAGCGAACCATTGTCGCTTCTTCTGCGGATTTTCAGGGGTAAAACATGCAAGGTAGCGGAACAGACCTCAAGGTCATGATCATCGATGACAGCAAGACGATTCGTCGTACAGCTGAAACACTTCTGACAAAGGCGGGCTGCCAGGTGGTTACCGCCACCGATGGCTTTGACGCATTGGCAAAAATCGCCGAGTCCGAACCGGACATCATCTTTGTCGATATCATGATGCCTCGTCTTGACGGCTATCAAACCTGTGCGCTGATTAAAAATAACAACGCTTTTAAACAGATTCCCGTCATCATGCTCTCCAGTAAGGACGGTCTCTTCGATCGTGCCAGAGGACGAATTGCCGGTTCAGATTACTATCTGACCAAGCCATTCAGTCGTGATGAACTGTTCACAACGATTCGGGAACACTGCCCTGACTATGCTCTGGCCGTTTAAACGTACGTGAATGGAAAGCCCCTGACGACGTCTCTGCCAATGAGACCCGGAAGGGGTTCAGAAAATAAATAAAAGCAAGTAACCAAGTTTGGTGCGGCCCTTATTCAGGCCAAAACACCCGGGGGATTTATGGCTAAGGTATTAATTGTTGACGACTCACCAACCGAACTGTACCAGCTAAGCGCAATGCTCGAGAAACATGGTCATACCGTAATGACGGCTGACAATGGTGCCGATGGTGTCGCCCTCTGCCGGGAAGAGCAGCCTGATGCGGTATTAATGGATATCGTCATGCCCGGCCTGAACGGCTTTCAAGCCACCCGGCAGCTCTCTAAAGATGGCAGCACTGGACACATTCCGGTCATTATTGTCACCACCAAAGACCAGGAAACGGATCGCGTCTGGGGCATGCGGCAGGGAGCCAGAAACTATCTGACCAAGCCCATTAAGGAAACCCTGCTGCTGGAAACGCTGAACGAAGTCCTGAGTGATGCTGCGGCCTGAATCAGGCCTGGCTACTCCGAAAAACCCTTTCGGACAAGAGGGCTATCCCGCATTCGTCACGGTCAATTGTCAAGGGAACAATGAAGGAAAGGAGTACTATGAGCAACTCCAGTCATCCGTTCGACTATCTGGAGACACTTGAGCAAAGTGCTTCCCTGTACAGTGCTCAAATCCCGGTAGAGCAAACTGATCTGAGCTATTGGCAGGGTGTCAGCTTTTTGCTGGATGGTCAGTATTATATGGTTCAGGTTGGTTCAATATCTGAGATTCTTCCCGTTCCCCAGACAACGCCATTGCCCGGTGTGCAACGATGGGTCAGGGGATTAGCGAATGTCCGGGGACGTCTGATACCCGTCGTCAGCCTGGGTGACTTTCTGAAAAGTAACCAGGCCAGTTATGTTTCCAGTCAACCCAATCACAACAACCGGATACTTGTTATCGAGAAGAAAGACATTTCCGTTGGCCTTATCGTTGATGAAGTAAAAGGTATGCAGCAGTTTACCGCCAGCAGCCACGCAGATGAGATACCGGAATCCGTTCCGAAAAATATTCATCCATTTACCCAGGGCTCCTATGTCAAAGATCAACACTATGTCGTATTCAGTGTTGAGGGACTCGTGACCAACGAGCGTTTTCTAAAGGCCGCCAGTGAATAAACAGGATTTTGATTTCACATCAGAAATCGGGGAATAAACCATGAAAGGCAATCAAGCGAATATGGGACAGGGAAGCAAGGCAAACAGAGCCACGATCGCTTCGATCACCATGCTGGTGCTGTCCCTGTCAGTGATGACAGGTGCATTTATCTACAACAACCAGCAGTCCCAGCTGCTACACACCCATGAAACCAATGCCAGTGAGCTTCGGGTTCTTTCCCAACAGATTGCCAAAAACGCCTCCGAAGCGGCCTCCGGTAAAGAAGAAGCCTTTCCCCTGCTGAAAGAAGCAACAGCGATGTTTGGCCAGTATATTGATGAGTTGAACCGTGGCAGCCTTTCTGTTATCCCCTTTATTGACACGTCCGATAGCGCTACCGCCCAACAGATTGAAGCCCTGGATTCTTCATGGTCTGAAATGAAGGTAGAAGCCGACAGTATTCTCGCTGCACAGAATACCGTACTGTCTCTGCATGATGTTGCTACCACACTGAGTGAAACCATTCCCCAACTGCAAATTGAGTACGACGAGGTGGTAGAAATCCTTCTGGATAACAATGCGCCCTCGGACCAGATTGCCATGGCTCAGCGCCAGCCCTGGCTGGCAGAGCGTATTATCCGGAGTGTTGCCAAGGTTCTGGAAGGTGACGAAGACTCCATCATGGCGGCTGACAGCTTTGGCCGTGATGCCAAACTCTTCGGGCGGGTACTGCAAGGTATGCTGGAAGGTAATCTTGCCATGCGCATCAGTCAGGTGACTGATGATGAGGCCATTGACCGCCTTAAGGAGATCTCCGACCTGTTTGAATTCGTCGATGGCAGCGTTGATGAGATTCTGGAAACCTCTCCGGAACTGTTCCAGGTACGAGCCGCTTCCGACACCATATTCACCGATTCACAACAACTGCTGCAGCAAACATCGGTGCTGGCAGACACCCTGTCCACGTCCACCATTGAACAGAAGACACTTGAGCTGATCATCATGGCCTCCGGTGGCCTTTCCGTTCTGTTTGTCCTGTTCACGGCCATGTCCATCATTATGGATACCCGCCGTCGTCTGGAAGAAACCAAAACCCAAAGCGAGGCGACCAGAGCCCAGAACGCTGCTAACCAGAAGGCCATTCTGCGACTTCTGGATGAAATGGCGGACCTGGCAGACGGTGACTTGACGGTTAAGGCCAGTGTTACCGAAGACTTTACCGGTGCCATTGCGGACTCCATTAACTTCTCCATTGAACAACTGCGCGCCCTGGTTAACACCATCAACCAGACGGCCGTCAAGGTCGACGCAGCCGCCCAGGAAACACAGGCAACCGCCCGACTGCTGGCGGAAGCTTCCGACCATCAGGCCCAGGAAATTGGCGCTACAACCCAGTCCGTGAACCAGATGGCCGAGTCCATTGACAAGGTCTCCAGCGAAGCCTCCGACTCCGCCGATGTGGCCGAGCGCTCGGTACAGATCGCGGCTAACGGTGGGTTGGTGGTACGAAACACCATTGATGGCATGACCACTATCCGTGAACAGATTCAGGATACCTCCAAGCGAATTAAACGACTGGGTGAATCCTCTCAGGAAATCGGTGACATTATCTCGCTGATCAATGAGATCGCCGACCAGACCAACATTCTCTCCCTGAACGCCGCTATCCAGGCCTCCATGGCCGGTGAAGCAGGCCGGGGTTTTGCCGTGGTTGCCGACGAGGTTCAACGTCTGGCAGAACGGGTATCGGCAGCCACCAAACAGGTCGAAGCGCTGGTATCGACCATCCAGACTGACACCAACGAAGCGGTCATCTCCATGGAACAAACCACCTCTGAAGTGGTACACGGAGCCCGTCTGGCACAGGATGCCGGTGTTGCACTGGAAGAGATCGAGCAGGTGTCCAACAGCCTGTCAGGCCTGATCCGGAACATCTCTGAAACCGCAAAAGTCCAGGCACAGTCAGCCTCACAGATCTCCAGCCGCATGGTGGCCATCCGGGATATTTCTATTCAAACCTCCTCAGGAACCAAGGCCACCGCTCAATCTATCGGTGATCTGGCCGGTATGGCCATGGAGATGCGTCAGTCGGTCACAGGTTTCAAACTGCCTGAAACTACAGAGTCCTGACACTGACTCCGCAAGAGACGAGTATGACAACAAGCATAATGCCCGCCGTTCGGGTGCTCTTGATAAATAGAGCGTTAAAAAGAGCGCATACAACAGCGGGAATGGTAGCTGGAAACGGGAGCCAGGCATGGTCGAACAGCGTGAATACATAGGACTGGACTGGGTTATCGGAGAGATTGAAGGCACCCTCACTGAAGCCCGTCAGGACCTTGAACAGTATGCTGATTCCACAGATGAGGCTGTGTTTCTGGAGAATTGTCGTACCAAAATCCAGCAAATTCACAGCACGCTGAAGATATTGAAACAGAAGGGAGCCCGGTTACTTACCGGGGAAATTCTGCTGTTATTAGATAGCCTGAATGAGACTCCGGCGAATAACAATCAGCAACAGCTGGTGGTACTGATTCAGGCAATGCTTCAGCTGCCAGGCTATCTTGTCCATACCTCCAGATCTGGCAAGGATACCCCCAGCCTGCTGAAGCACCTGCTCAATGAAATGCGCCAATTACGCGGGCAGCGGGCTCTGTCTGATATTGATTTTTTTGCACCGGTCATCGTTCACACCATTGCACCAATCCCTGAAGCACAGCTGAACAAACTGCAGGCCAGCGGCTTTGCGGTTCTGGTACGGAAAATACGGCAGAAATATCAGCTGTGTCTTGCCGGCATTCTCAGGGACAGCCAGCGGGAGCAGCAACTGACGGTCATCAGTAAAATATTTGCCAAGCTGCAAAACCTTTGCTGGGACTCGCCAATTTCACCGCTATGGGACGCCTGCACCGCATTCTCCGAGGGCCTCAAGGAAGGCTCTATTGCCATAGACAGTCACGCCATCAGAATCCTTCGTGAAATGGACAATGAGTTCAAGTGTCTGGCCACTGAGGAAGCCAAACGCCTGAACACCCCGCCCTCGGAAGAGATTCTGAGAGGGATTCTTTATCGGATCGCCAAAGCAAACAGTGATCATGCGCTTATCCTCTCTCTGAAGCGACGATACTCTCTGGACCAGGCCCTGGAGGCAGAGCCGCAGGATGCCAATCTGCTCAACATTGATGCAGCGACATCGGTGGTGAAAGCCATCAAGGAAGAGCTCACTCATATCAAAGATGCCCTGGATCTCTACCTGCTGAACCCCGGGGGCAATCAATCCAGGCTTCGGGATCAACTGGCCACCTGCCAGCAAATCTCTGACACATTAGGCATGCTTGGCCTCGAATCGTTGCAGAAAATCATGCACAGAGAGCATCAACACCTGCAGATGATCCTTACTGGTAGCCGCTCGCCCGAAAAAGTGAACGATACCCTGATCAATACGGCTGCCCGGTTGCTTGAAGTGGAATCCGGACTGAACCAGTTCATAGGCCTGAACCGATCGGTAACCGGCCAGAGCTCTGTATCAGCACAGATAAACGATATTCACCAGAAAGTGATTTATGAAGCCCGGAAAAACCTGAAAGAGGCCAAAGGGGCTTTGGAGGGCTACCTTGGCAGTGATTATAATCAGGAGTTCCTGGTCAAGTTGTTACCCCTGTTAAAAAGCATCCAGGGCAGTCTTGCCATGATTCCTCTGGACCGTGTTGCTGAGTTAATCAGTCGCTGTTCAAGGCATATTCAGCAGCAATGGCTGGACAAAAACCTCAAGCCCGGTCTTGATGAGCTGGATGCAATGGCCGATAGTTTGTCCAGCATTGAATACTATCTGGAACAGTTGAGTGGCGGGGCTTCTGCCCACGTTGAAAAAACGCTGGATATTACCCGGAAAAGTATTGATCGGCTTGAGTCATCCGTTACCGTCACAAAAGCAGAACCTGCCGCGCCAGCCATTTCATCCACCCCGAAACCTGAAGCCAAAGCTAACCCGTTCGCTGCCCACCTGCTTTCCGATGAAGAGAGAGCGGCCCCGGAGGAACAAGCGGCTGACAATGACGTTATTGAGTTTCACTACGAAAAGCCTCTGTCGTCAGCTACCGGAGCGGTTGCTGCCAGTGAAAAAGAAGCAGACTACGGCCCAACCATAGAGTTCTCAACCGACAGCCTGAGCCCCTCTCAGGCAGTTACCGGGAAACAGGACACGACCTACTCCCACTCGATCGATATAGTCCACAGGGATAACCTGATTCCGGCAGCGGCGTCGATTGAAAACCCGCTAACAGTGAGTGATGAGCCGGCACAGACGGTTGATTTTTCGGCGAATGAAGAAAATCTGCCGGACCTGGAAAGCTACTCTCCTGAAGAAACATTCTCACTTTCTGAGATTGCGCCCCCTTCATCAGATCATACCCTAACCATACATAACACCCCGGACAGCGATGACATCGCTGGGGATCTAACACCGTCACACCACTCTTCCCCGGAGGACTCTCTCTCTAAAGAAGACACCTTCAGTCTGTCCATGGATGAAGATGACGACGACGACCTCCATGAAGTTTTCGTCGAAGAAGCGACAGAAGTTCAGCAACAGCTCAAAGCGCTATTGCCACAATGGCACAGTAATATCCATGATGCAGCCACCACCAATGAGATCAGAAGAGCATTTCATATGTTAAAGGGCAGCGGCCGCATGATCGGTGCTGACGTTATCGGTGAGCTGGCATGGTCATTGGAAAACATGCTGAACAACGTGGTCAAAGGCACGATTAAAGCGTCTGAGCCAATAGCTGAGCTACTCCATGAAGTCATCGCTATGCTGCCTGAACTGGTGAATGATTTTGCCGGGGACAGTCAACAGCTAACCCCGGAAGTTCTGCTTTGCATGGAGAAAGCAGATGCCCTGGGTAAAGGAAACCACTTTGTCGTTGATAGTGAGGAGCTGGTAGAGCCTGAGCAGCAAGAACCGGCCATGATGTTTGGCGACATTATCGAGGACAGTGCCGGAGAAGCTCTGCATAGCGACGTTGATGAGCTGGATAATGAACTGACAGAACCTCCGGAAACCGAGGCAATCAGTTACGTTACAACTGAAGAGCAAACCGTTGAGCTGGATAGCGGGTTTGATCAACAGTTAATGGCAATTTTTGACACTGAAGCCAGAAGTCATCTCAGTGTCGTCAAAGAGTTCATCGATAGTAGCCATCAAATGGGTGGCGATATCCAGATCACGGATTCTGTCCAGCGGGCACTGCACACCCTGAAAGGCAGTGCCTTTATGGCAGACATTACCCCCCTTGCCGAGCTGGTTGCCGCTATTGAAAAGACCATCAAGGAATTCCGGGCACACCTGGTGCCTGCTGATAGTCAGGTCATCAGCATGCTGGAACAGGGGGTAGACCTGATTGAAGACGCACTGCAACAACTGCAAACCAACTCCCACCCTCTGGAGCTGAAAGTTGATAGCTTTCTTAACTGGCTTGATGCGCTTCATAACCAACTACTCAGCAACAGTTTGCATGATGAGTCTGCCCGGGAACCTGCACCAGTAAAGCAGCCAACAGGCCAGCAGGCAGCACTGTTCCTGGCCAGCGACCTTGACCTGTTACTGGATGCCAGCAGCCATCTGAAATCATGGGTTAATGGTACGCCCCACGAGGAGCTTGACCGGTTCAAGTTTGAACTGAAGGTGCTTGCTGAGAATGCCAATGAAGCAGGTTTGTCGGCTATCACAGAGCTCTGTGATGTGTTACATGATGTCTGCACTTACCTGGAGACCCATGAGACCCGCCTTCCCCAACTGTTACTGCCGCCATTTACGGACGGCTTCGAAGCCCTGGTTGAAATGATGAACCAGGTGGCTTCTCAGCAAACGCCGGAACCGCCACACGCGATTTTCAGCGCTCTGCGTGAAGCACTGGAGTCTTTGCTGTTTGAGCAGGCATTGAGTCAGGCAGATCCCGACCTGACGTTCGAAGAAGACCTCGAAGATCATGACTTTGATGCCCTGCTTGATTTTGATGCAGAGACAGAGGCAGCAGAAGACATCGACTTATCGTTCACTGAAGATAATCGTTTCAAACCGATAGCCCAGCCGTCCTGGAGTGCTTCAGTCACGGCAGAAGGCACATCTTTTGCTCCGTACAGCAATGGGTCAGAGCCCGAGCCGGAGCTGCACAAGCTGTTTATCGAGGAGGCTTATGAGCTGCTCGAAGACTCAGCCCAGTCTCTGGAAACATGGCTGGGCAATACCAGCGATTTACAACCGGTTCATGAACTTCAACGATGCCTGCACACCCTGAAAGGGGGAGCAATGATGGCAGAACTCCATGAGCTTGGAGAACTGACCCATGGGCTGGAAGATATCTATGAATCCATTGCCAATGGCAGCTGTGAGCCTGAAAGCGCCCCTCTGGCGCTGATTCAGAAAACTCACGACATCATAGAGACAACACTGAAAACCCCTGGCAACGGGCAGCCATCCCCTGACGTACAGCGCATGCTGGAAGAGCTCAGGCAATGGAAGCATAGACTGAACGCCAGCCACTCAACCGCTGAAGAGCCTGATACTCTTCCGGACTACCTGGGGCAGGCTGCGCCAGCCAAACCTCTCACCAGGACCTTTGATGAAGATACATGGGTCAATAACCTGTCAGAACTGCCCGCACCTGATCTACCGCAGCCGATGCCCGGTCAGGTACTGGAACCCGTTTCTACCATCCGGGTAGCGCCCCAGACCTCTGCCGATGGGGAAGAGACAACGCTTCAGTCATCACTCAGTGAAATGGTCCGCATTCCCCCGGAACTTCTGGAAACCCTGATCAATCTTGCCGGGGAAACCAGCATCAGCCGCTCCCGCATTGAGCAGCAGACGACAGATGCCTCCAGAACCCTTGAAGAGATGAATCGAACCATTCTGCGGGTTCGGGAACAGTTGCGGCGACTCGATATCGAAACGCAGAGCCAGATCATCTCCCGGCACCAGGGCGATCTTGGTGATAACCCTGATTTTGACCCTCTGGAAATGGACCAGTACTCAGAACTGTCACAGCTCTCCCACTCACTGGTGGAGTCCGCCTCTGACCTTATGGATTTGCGCGAGGCCCTGCAGGAAAAAAACCGGGATACAGAAACGCTGCTCCAGCAACAGTCCAGAACTCAGATTGAGCTCCAGGAGCAGCTGATGAAAGCCCGGATGGTGTCGTTCAGCCGACTGGTTCCCAGACTGCGCAAGATTGTCCGTCAGGTGTCTGATGACCTGAACAAGCCCGTCGAGCTTGTGGTCAGTAATGCCGAAGGTGAGATGGACCGAACCATGCTTGAGCGCATGCTTGCTCCTCTGGGACATATGCTCCGAAATGCCATTGGTCACGGCATCGAAGATTCATTGGCAGAAAGACAGAATTCAGGCAAACCTGAAGCGGGCCAGATTGCCTTATCGATCCGACGCGATGGTGCCGATGTGGTGGTTGAGTTGTCCGACGATGGTCGCGGTATCGATATTGAAGCCGTGAAAGCCAAAGCGATTGAACAGCAACTGATCAGTCCTGACGAACCGGTAACGGATCAGGAAGCCATCGAACTGATCATGAAGTCCGGATTCAGTACCGCAAGCGAGGTGACCCACCTTTCTGGCCGCGGTGTCGGGATGGATGTTGTGAATAACTCGGTTCGCCAAATGGGCGGCAGCATACAGGTTAAGTCTGAGGCCGGGCTGGGTACACAATTCTCTCTCAGGTTGCCATTTACCCTGTCCATTAACCGGGCGTTGATGGTGGAAGTAGGCAGCAGCCTGTACGCACTGCCGATGCATGCCATTGATGGCATCTCCATGGTGTCAGCAAAAATGCTGGCCGATTGCTACCAAAACAGAGCGCCACTCATCTATGGCAATGGTACCGAGCACCAGCTGATCTACATGGGCGCTCTTCTCGGTGCTGGCAGCCCCAAAATAAGTGATGGCCAGTGTCCGGTCGTCATGGTGCAAAGAGGCAGTGAGAATATAGCGGTTCAGGTTGATGCTATCGTGGGTAGCCGGGAAATCATTACCAAGAGTCTGGGCATTCAGTTCTCCGGTCTTGCCGGGGTAAACGGTGCAACCATTCTTGGTGATGGTCGAGTTGTGGTCATCCTTGATCCGGCGGCACTTTACCGCAAACATCAGCTGGTCATTCAGGAAGCCAAACCTGACACCGTGGAAAGGCATGAACCGGACAGTAGTGATCAGGCTATCAGAGTGCTGGTGGTGGATGACTCGGTGACCGTAAGAAAAGTCACCAGTCGTCTGCTAAGCCGTCAGGGATACGAGGTGATCTCGGCACGGGATGGTGTGGAAGCCATGACCCGTCTCGCTGAGCAGAAGCCAGACATTATGTTGCTGGATATCGAAATGCCCCGTATGGATGGTTTTGAGGTGGCCAGCGCGGTCAGGAATGATCCTGAACTTCAGGACCTGCCGATTATCATGATCACCTCCAGAACCGGTGAGAAACATCGCCACCGGGCCTTAAGCCTGGGTGTCAATGAGTATATAGGCAAACCTTTCCAGGAAGGGCCATTACTCGAAGCGATTGAAAAACTGATTGAAGTTGAGACAGCGTGATAACAGGGCTTCTCAGGAAGCCCTGCCCTTCACAAAAGCAGCCTCAACCGCACAGTAGCAGAAAGAAGAGGAAACCATGTCCGGAAGCCATAAGCCCATTTCGTCCGTGCTGATACCCATGCAGCAGCGCCCCCTGCTGATACCTTCAGTATGCATCGCCGGTATTCAGGACTACAGTCGTCCGGAAGCCAATTACCCGGAAACCGAATGGCTGCTGGGTGATCTTGACTGGCGGGGTACAAAGATCCCGGTGGTTTCCTTTGAACGACTGAACCATGGACGATTTGCCGAGTTCTCTGCCACCAATCGTATTGCCATAATGCATCGCACCAGTAAAAACGATAGCCTGCCATTCTATGCCATGGTGGTTCAGGGAATTCCACAACCATTAACACTGGTACGGGAAGAAGTGCGTAATTCAGCAGAAGAAAAAGGCCCAATGGAAAAATATCGGATTATTATGAGAGACGTTCCTGCTTCAATTCCGGATCTTTCTCTTGTGGAACAGAAATTGGCCTCCTCCAGCCATTTAGCTGGGGGAGGTTGTCAATGAAGCGAATAAAGCCAAACCGTTACGTATTTGCCAATTACTTATCCACAATTAGTGTAGTGGTGAAAACTGTTCGCAATTTAATAGTAAGACCATTCGTTTAATAATCAGTTCCTTGGTCCTGTCACTTATCTACAGAACTGCATCACGGACGTTGAGAAAAAGGCGGGTAGGATTAAAAGCACTTTTAAACCGATTTACAATACGAGATGTTAGTGATGCTTTTTCTATAAAATTCAAATTGCTATCTCTTATAGTGGTTTTGTATATCTGAAATACTTCAGTTCTCGGATTGGCTCGCTGTATGATTTTTGTACCAGGCCATTTTGGTGCCAACAACCTGTGCTTTACACTAACGTCAAGTTTTGCTTCCAGAACCTGTTGGCAAAAAGCTTTCACACTGTGAGCTTTGCCTTTAAAAAAAGCACTGTAGAGACCCGACCTCCATGGGCATTCATCCTGTTTAGCTGTTATCAGATTCTCTTTGATCAGAACGCTGAGATTACTTGCTAAAACCAGTTGACAAAAAATGTTAACACACTCACTGTGATTATTTTCCATGGCTTTGTGCAAAGCAGGCGCTCGATATTCTGGCCCGCCTAACTCTTCAATAGAAGATAAATCGATAGCCATTAGCTGTTTTTCTTTCCAGCAATCAGAGTTATTTGTTGATAGTATCCATTCGCAATAGGCGCATGTAAGGTCAGCGTGGCCATCTCTCATAGCCAGAAAAAGACCTGGCGTGTTGTTTGAAGGGACTTGGGGTGCCAACAGTTTCTGCTTCATTTCAACGTTCAGGTTACTGCATTGTACCTGATCGAAAAAGGCACTGATGCAGTCGGTATGACCTTTTTCGAGCGCTGTGTAGAGGCCGGGAATACCAGCAGGGTTTATGGCTTCCAGCTGTGTTTGCTTTGCCCACTCATCCAGGGGGCTGTCCAGTATTTGCCGACAACACTGGATGACAAGTTGAGCATTGCCCGTCTGGAAAGCATCAAACAGACGGGAAGAAACCTCACAATCACTATTGTTGAGCACGGGCAAAGACTGATTCTTGCCAACTGACTGATTGGTTAATGCCACTGCATTTGCATACGGGCCATTTACCGAAGTAATACTACCATTAGCTGAAGGACTCACTTCAGCTATCGCGATCTGAGGTGCAGTACCTTCAAGCACAATTGCCACTTTGTTGATAATGGATTTGCTGGCATTTTGCCATTCCAACGGGGTAAGGCCCAGTTCACCCAGCCGACGTTTGACTGATTCAGTTTGGCTATCAAAATCTCTGATAATTCTGTCGATTTGGGTACGCTTTACTTCATACATACCTTGGAAAACAGGGTTGGCAGATGTATCATCCGGACATAGGTTACCAAGATCATTACGGACGGAATTACCTGCACAGGAATTATTGTCCATATTAACTGCAAACATACGAATTGTTCCTTTAGCTGGTTATGGTGATTTAGGTGATTTCCTGCAATCCTGTGCAAGAACTTCTTATAGTCGCAATATTTATCCTTCGCAAGCGATTCGATAATCCCAAAAAATTTTTGTACGCGATGAGGTTTTTGGGAAATCACGAAATTGAACAAAAATAATCAACGGACCGCTGCATAAGGCTCTTTGGTCTGAACATCGAACGCTGGAGGCTTAAAGCGCTACCATCAATCCAGGAAGCATCTTGACCCACTGTTTCTTTGAGGGGAAAAGAAAAGGCACCGTTTTCATCTTCTAATTTTTCCGCAAATCTTCCATAGTGCCTGGTCACCATCTTATCAGCAGGCACAAGGGAAAACTCAGTAACATTCAATTCATTTGACCTGATATCATCAGGCTCGGGACGAACATACTCTGCACAGCTGGAATATTGACTCATTAATGCAAAGGTTTTGGTCAGCACCTCGTGCATTAAACAACCAAAAAAGTCTGATCGGGCATGGGAAGTGGCAAAAATATCATTTGAGGTGTACGTCAGTAATTGGATCAGGAGTCTCCACTTGAATAAAACCCCTTTAAAATACAGATCATCCATTCTGTGCAGGGAGTTGTAATAAATATCGGTATCTAAATAAATCATCCCGTCACACGGATTGGTTCTTTTATTGGTCTCACTCGAAGCTTGATTAATACCATCGAGCAGCTCAGTGCCATAAAACATCAGAAGCACCCTTAAGACATCGCTATAGGCACAGGCTGTTCTTGTTATCTCAACCTTGGACATTGTTTCAAATCCATTAAACATCCAGCGCTCAATGTCGGCAAAGCCTATGTTATTTAATAGTGGATTGATAACAGTATCCATAACCCGGACATTTTCCGGACAAACTTCTTCAAAACGAACCATATCCTCCCTGGCCTGCTCACTTAACAAAGTTGATGTAATCCACAGAACAGTCATCCGCTGTGGATAAGCATTGGCCCAGTCAAAAATATTTTTAGCGTATTTATCAGGAATAAGACTCCCGACCCAGATAAAATTTAACGGCAGTTCTGCAGTACTGGCATAACCTGGCTTCTCATCCAGAGATACTTCTGCGGAAGATCTCAATTTACCCTCAAACTCACAGTGAGGCGCTATCCTGAAGTCTTCAAGTCGTTTTTTTTTATAGAAACCGTCCGATGAAGTGCATTCTCCACCACCAACATGAACAGGTTTTGAGCCCTGTATGCAGAGCATGCTGAGAGAACTGGCAACTTCGTCCATCGTAGGCAGGCTGCTCTATAGGCCAGATTGATAAGTGTTCAAGTTATTGTAAGTTAATTTGCCAATATCCACGTCGGAACCTTAAATCTACCGGAACAAGAACTGATAAACTTTTTGGATTCTTTTTGTTCTGAATGGTTCAATTTAACAAGAGCGATTACGCACTTTTCCAGTTTAACTGCGGTATGCAGTAGTAAGACAATTCCTTTAGCAATTGGTACCTTAGTTTTTGATTGAACGTACAGTTAATATTCCTTCTGTTTAACAATCTGATGCTTTGTAGGGTCGCGAGTGTTTGAACCGTTATGGTTGATGGCGGGATTCCCGTAGGCAGTGCTTCATCATACCGCAGACATGAACTGGAGCAGGAATTTTTAGCAAATAAAACCACTATTCACTAAAAATTTCCGACTTTTTATCCTCAATTTTCTGCCATCCTCGCTACGGGGTCGCCTATTCTCGGTCAGCCTCCTACTACCTACTATAAGAGGTGCTGCGGGATATCAAAACCTTGGGCGAACTGACACTGGTTATCGATGTGGATGGCTCTATTTTTGAAATGGTCGGCCATTTCCCGAAAGGTGGGGAGAAGTTCGGCTATTTCAACCTGAGCGACCGCCGTACCCCGCTGAAAGGACATCTGAAGGTGGATAATGTTACGGTGTTCGCCCTGGTCAGAAGGCCATTCCACGGTGTAGAAACCTGAGTCGGGATAAAGAGAAGAATCTGTTACCTGAACAGCTGGAAAAGTTTGAGGCACTGAAGAAACTCTCCGCCGCCTGAAACATGTGCGATTTTTATGGTGTGGTCTACTCGAAAGGTCAGCCTGAAAATCCCCATGACCGGCTATGCCGGTCATGGGGTTTTGGAAAAAAGGATCCAAATTGAACTTTGCACCTGTTGGTATTGTCGGTAATGTCAAAGTGCCAAACACTTTCACTTTTTAGTACTCAGGTGGTTTACAATGCAACCTCTCTTCTTAAGATATAATAATCCAACAAATCCTCCGGATTCCCTGCCATTATTTGAACAATCCGAAAAGATTCTCATAAAAGCCGTCGATTCATTTCTAGGCGGAGTAATTGCTTCCACAGCATCTCTGGACATTCATCGGTATTTTAACGGGCCTGCCGAGGATTATGCCCGGCAGAATTTGGTTGGTTATGAAAAATTTAAATATGATGGTCTTCAAAATGGTGAAATCAAAGTAGTCAAGCTTTTTGTATATCCGTTAATTCTATTTGTTGCCCAGGGAGGTCTGGCTGATTGTAGCACTCTGGCTAAATCGATATACGACAGAGTATGTAGCCGACTTGCATCACATTCATGATCAAAATTGAAGTGCAAACTCGCTCTTTAAAGAGCGTGTCAAGTTAAGACTGTCACAAACCAGTGAGTTTCAATTGAGGGTTTACCCGTGTTGCCCATCTCTCATCCTTCAGCATCAGCCAATTGTCAAATGCCCTCCGGGTTATTCCCGGAATTTAAAAAAAATATCGCAAGCGGTGTCTTCTCAATTGCCATTGGCGTGGTGACAGTTGCTATCTGTAACCATATTGATACTGTTTTTGATGTACCGGCACAAGAATCACTTGCCAGGAGTCTGGGGCCTGATAAATACAATGAATACCTGGACCTCCGGCAAGATGCGTTAATATTTGCTGCTGAAGCAGCGGTATTGTCATTTTTTGTTTTTTTCGCTAACCCTCTGGACACTTT
Source organism: Salinisphaera sp. G21_0 (assembly GCF_017744115.1). GTDB lineage: Bacteria > Pseudomonadota > Gammaproteobacteria > Pseudomonadales > Endozoicomonadaceae > Endozoicomonas. The sequence continues at coordinate 70,753 of NZ_JAGHQW010000018.1, forward strand.
GAACAAAGCTGGTAAATCTCTTTACGACAGGGTCTGCAGCAATTCTGTGCCTTCCAGCACTAGTGTTACAAACCAGGAAAAATGTAATTGAATGGCTTATTCCTGATAATGAACAAAGAAAAATAGTCATCTTTAATTTCATGAGTCCACAGAAGAATTTTATGAAACATCCGGGCTAAAGCCCCGGAGTCTGTTGACGTTTCGTTGTAAGTTCAGCGGGACGCTCAGGCTGGTGCAGATGGGTGCCATCCTGGATGGTGACAGTTTCTATTCAGCGCAAGGCAATATAACGACCATGGTCAACCAGTCCATCGGTCACCTGAACGGTGCCATCCTTTGCCACAACAACGGCTTCAATAAATGCCTGTTGACATAAATAGTGCAACGCATCATCCGCCGAGGATAAAAAGCCGGCAGTACTCCAGATTTCACCATCAACGGAGTGTTTGGAAATAATGGTCAGACTGGCAATATCCGTGGCAATGGGCATACCTGTTTGTGCATCCAACAGGTGGTGGTAACGCTGACCATTGACATCAAAATAGCGTTCGTTAATGCCAGAGGTGACCATGGAGGCATCGTTCAATGGCAGCGCACGAATAATGGAGCCCCGCTCTGCCAGAGGGTTTTGAATACCTACATTCCAGGCCCGGTTGGCATTGGTGGGTGAGTGACCGATGGTGACCACATTGCCCCCCAGACTGATAAAGCCGTAGTCAACACCGGCGTTGACCAGCGCTTGTTTGACCTGATCGGCAAAATAGCCTTTAGCGATGGCTCCCAGGTCGATCTCCATGCCGGATTGACGCAAAAATACCGTTCTCTCCTGTTCGTTCAGGACAATGTTATCGGGATCGACCAACGCCAACCGTGCAGATATCTCCGCTGCTGAGGGCAGTCTGGCATCCCGAAAGCCGATGCGCCAGAGCTTGACCAGAGGGCCAATGGCAATATTGAAGGGGTTGTGTCTGTCCTGGCTTGCCGCCTTGGCGACGTTGATCAGGTGAAAGAGATCGGAAGCAACCGCGATTGGTGCAATGCCTGCATTCTGGTTGATGCGCATCAGTTCCCCATCTGGTTGATTGACCGTGAACCGCTGGGCGTATTGGGAAAGTTGGTGATAGGCCGCTTTGAGCAGCTGCTCACCATTTTGATGATAAACGACCAGATCAATCAATGTTCCCATCATCTGGAATCTGGTCTGGTACTTGTGCATGAAATAGTTCGCTGCTAAAAAGCCCGCCACTCCGCGAGGGCAGGCTTTTGGTTGTCGCCGCTATACCTTAAACAAGGTCCGCCGCGCTTTCACCGGCAATACGGCCAAACGTGAAGATATCGATCAGGGCGTTACCACCCAGACGGTTACCGGCATGGATACCGCCAGTGACTTCACCCGCTGCGTACAGGCCAGGAATGATGTTACCGTCCTTACCAATCACTCGCGTGCTGGTATCGATCTTCAAGCCACCCATGGTGTGGTGAATAGAAGGCTGACGTGGTGTGGCGTAGAACGGTCCCTGCTCCACCTTCAAGCCGAACGCACTCTTGTTGAATTCAGGATCGTGACCCTGCTCAACACACGTGTTGTACTGCTTGATGGTTTGCACAAATTCCGCCTGTGGCACACCGATCTTGTCAGCCAGTTCTTCCAGCGTATCCGCTTCCACGATGATGCCCTCGCTGATTTCACGGGCGATGGTTTCATCGGAGGTGTTGGCTGCTGTTTTGCGAATCTCGGCATCGGCAATCATGTAAACGGTGCCGCCGTTGTCGAAGAAGGAGTCTGCCAGCTTATCGCGGCTGCCGCACTCATCGACAAAACGCTTGCCTTTCTGGTTAACGAAGACAAAGTTCTCCGGTGGTACAATCAGGCCAGTCAGCAGAGCACCGGACTTCGGATCACCGATTGGCATCAGCTGGGCAAAGCCCATTCCCACCAGCTCGGCACCGACTTTTTCGCCCATTTCGATACCATCACCCACCAGCGCAGGGGAGTTGGTGGTTTTGATATCGTCAGCAATATTTTTCCAATAGGTGTTGTACTTCTTGATCATCTGGGTATTGGCACCAAAGCCGCCAGAAGTCATGACCACACCGTGGCTCGCTTTTACGATCAGCTCATTACCGTTGGCCTGGATCGCCTTGACACCCACAACCTTGCCATCTTCAACGATCAGGTCGGTAGCCCGGGTATCGGTGATGATACGACCATTCTGTTCCAGAATGCGCTTTTGCAGCTTATCAACAAACTCAACGCCTTTTGGACGCTTTGGCTTGTGGGCACGACGCCACAGGGCACCAACAGCGATATCCACCAGGCCACGCTCAAACTCGATACCTTTCTCGCTCAGCCAGTCGATGGACTCCATGGAGCGGGAAGTCAGCTGCTTGACCAGATCGTATTGACCATAGATGGTTTCGCCATTCAGGTCGGTACGCTTACCGCCCAGGTAGGTCTGGATGCGGTGCAGTTCAACCGAGTCGAACAGGTATTTCTTGCCATGGTCGTGCTGGTTGAAGTAATCATCCAGCTGTGACTTCAGGGTACGGAAATCGTCCAGATATTCACCGACGAACTCAGACTCTGGTGTCTGAGCCAGGGCCATCAGGGTCTCTTTTTCACCCGCCAGTGCCGCGAAATCACCCTGCCACGCGGGTTCAGCAGCATTAACCCAACCACCAGTACGGACCGTATTACCACCGATAGCCGGGAACTTCTCCAGCAGGATAACCGACTTGCCTTTATCCAGGGCTGTCAGTGCCGCACTCAAACCGGCACCGCCACCACCGATCACTACCACGTCGGCGCTCTCTTCGATGGTTTGCGCGGTCCACTCAACCGCTTTGCGAGCTTTCACACGCAGAGCCTCGGAGTGACCACCGGCAAGATCAACCGCATTGGAAACACCGTCAATCACCGCCTGACTGCTGACGGTTGCGCCGGAGATCACGTCAATATTGAGCGTCTGCTCATCAACGATCTGCTGTGGAATACGCTCAAAGGCCGGGTTGGCAATACCATCTGACTCTCTGGAAGAGTCCACCACAATCTCAAGAATCTCATCTTCAGAGAAGGTTACCGTCACCGGCAGGTCACCATTGTGACCACGGCCGTAAGCGGTATAAGTGCCAGGCTGGAAACGGATCTCAATACCTTGCAGCTCTTTGATGCGCTGATGTTTTTCCGCTTCTGCGGCACTGTCGACAATCATGTAATCCATGATGTCCCACAATGGCGTCGGGATCAGCAGGGCTTCCTGCTGAGCGATATCGGCGAACTCGGCGCAGGTCTCATTGTTCAGAGCCTTGGTTGCCCAGGTAGGTTCAACCAGGTAGCCCTTGCCTACGGCCACCATATCGTAACCCTGGGACAGCGCTTTTTCCCCGTCGGCAGTCTGGGCAATACCACCCACACCGATAACCGGCACGCTGGCAACCGCCTCAGACTGCATTTGACGATACTTGTTGATCAGTGGCTCTTTGTCTTCCGGGTTTACGATGGAGTTACGTGCCCAGCTGCCCATAGAGAAGTGGAAATAATCCAGGCCTTCTGTCGCCAGTTTATCCAACAGGAACATGGTATCTTCAAAGCGGATACCCGGCTCTTCAATCTCTTCAGGTGAGAAGCGATAACCGACAATGAAATCAGCCTTGTTATGAGACTGTGCCACCTGCTTGGTTTTGGCCAGAACAGCCAGCGGGAATGTGGTGCGTTTTTCAATATCGCCACCCCACCGGTCATTTCTGCGGTTGGAGTGTGGCGAGAAAAACTGCTGGATCAGGTAAGTGTTGGCACCGTGGATTTCAACACCATCAAAACCGGCGACAATGGCACGGTTCACGGCATTGCCGAACAACTCGATCATCTCTTCGATTTGCTCTTCGGTCATCTCCAGCGGGGTTTCCGCATTATCACGCAGAGCAGCGACAGGGCTGGCCGAGATCGGTTTATGGCCACCATTAAACTCGGGCGTTGCCATACGACCGGCATGGTAGATTTGCAGAATAGCTTTTGAGCCTTTGGCCTTGATGGCATCCGCCAGTTGCTTCAGGCCAGCAATTTTGCCATCAGTATCGATACCCAGTGCGCCGGGGAAAGCTCTGCCGTAATTTTCCACAAAAGCACTTTCGACAATTACGGCACCCGCATCGCCAGAGCGAGCGGCGTAATAGGTAATCATCTGCTGGGTGACGCCGCCATCAAAAAAGGCGGATTGAATCGTCATCGGAGCCATCACGATACGATTCTTGAACTTGTTACCTGATTGAAACAGAACTTCGTCGATCAAATGAGCCATCAAGACTTCCTTATTTCACCCCAATGACCGTACAAACGTTTGCTCACTGGGCTGACTGTTTATGGAGTAAATACTTTTGTTAAGACCAGTATCAAGACAAGGGCTCAAAATTAAGCCCAGCGAAAAATCATCGGCATTTTTTCACACCATCAACTTTGCATGTATAGTGATAAACACCCATATATCCCTCTGAGTTACGTGAGGTTTTTCTATAAAAATGGTTTTGGGGAGCTAATTTAGGCGATGCCGAAGACAGCTGCTGAAACAGGACCCAAAACAGGGGATAGCTGGAGGTTTCTGATAAGGTGGGCACTGATTTTTTTCGGTAATAAGAAAGTCAGTAGCAGGGAGAAGTAGGTTAGTTTCGTATTTCAACCGTATTCTCATCAACTGACAGATTAGCTTTGGTCACCATAGCTGAGGTGTCCATCTGCCTTATGACAGCAATTTCCAGTCTTCAGCTGGAGCCCGGGCAATTCATGCTTCAGGGGACCCGGCAATGGGCCTCCCACTATTCTTTGCAACTGTTGCGAATACACTTTATGGAGAGAGTGCATTAAGTAGTTAACCAAATGGAATCGTATTTTCTGACCAAGTGGGCAGTCACTCTCGGCAACTGCTCCTGCGTTGCTCTAGCTCCTGCATCCATGCAGTCGTGCGGCGTCACAACTCCGGTCACATAGCTAAGGCTATACTCGCTTCGTTGTGCCTTGCATAGTAACTGCCCACTTAGCCAGAAAATACGATTCCATTTGGCCAACTACTTATCGATCTTTTTTTTTTAGGATCCGATTGACGCAGAAAATACTGACTGTTTCCCGTTTGCCGTTTAGAACCAGTGCGTGAATCAGATGCACGGATATCATCAACTACCTCAACATTTTGTGTATTCCCCCCTGCCTTGAGAGCCGCATAGTCTGCATAAGATTTATACAACTTGGCCAGGGCAGCGTGATTTTCAGGATGGCTTTGCCCCTTGTAGCCATACTCTCGCCAATATTGTTCCAAGGTTAAATCCCAGACCTGTTTATGCCCGATTATTGAATTCCTCTGCTCAGGTGACGCACATGCTGTATATTGGCAAAGCTTCAAGAGTTCAGCAGGCAGCATACTTACGGAAATTTTCCTGATATTTTCTTCTCCGGCTTCAGGTTCGAGGGCTGCCATATTATTAAGAACTGAGCACCATCGCTCAGGATTCTTAGAAAGATATTGCACTGTTTTTATAGCAAAAATACCGCAAGAGCTAAAATCCTTTTGTATAGCCTCCCGGGTTACTGAAAAAATAACTGAGTGATTTTCGAAGTTGGATTTTATTCTTTTTATTAACTTCTTTCTTACTGTCTTTGCCAGATCACTTTCACAGCCTACAGTCTCATGGATATGACAATATACTTTATCCTTCTGGACATACATTGATGTAACTACCGTATGATACCATGGCCGGTCTTCATAAACCCAACATATCAGACGGTTTTTTTTCTGTATCAGAACCATATTTTCCGTAATTTTAAGGAAAATAGCTATTTCAGCATCACAGCTCGAACAAATCCAATCAAAAAATGGTCTTATATTTTTCTCTACCTTACTTTTTAATAGCTCTTCAATGGCATGCAGTGGAATAAAGAGTTCACCATCAACTTGATGATCCAGGGTTCGTACCTGTCCATTGTCTTCGTGAAGAAATACCGGGCCTGACTGTCTTACTAGTGGATTAGCGTCAAAAGTAGTTTTGTAAGATGCGCTGCGGCCTATTTCCTTCCATACTCGCTTGTCATTTTGAAATTCAAGTTTAAATAAGGATGACTCTGAGTTCCTCAGCCAGACATCTCCCCCTGTGTAACTCTCAAATCTGATTGTTTTGTTTTCAGATAATGGTGAAATGCTCACTTGACTGCCATTAGTAATAAGCATAACTTTTCCATCTTTTTCTACTTCACGGTCGCAAACATCTAAATAGTAATCTATAGTTAACGCTTTGCTAGAGGCATTAAAAAAAAATGCCTCACATTCATCGCTATTATTTAGAATAATTCCATTCTCCAATCCAACCTCTTGAAAAGGCCGATCAAATACAAACTGATATGCATTGATTTGATCTGGAGAACCATGAAAATCAAATACTCGTATTGTGTATTCCTGAAGAGACTTGAATTCATCCAAAATAGATTCCGGAATATATTTTTTTCTTTCTCCTCTGGAAAGCCCTTCTATTACACAACGCCTACTATTAAATACATTCGAACCTGAATATGGCCTGATTCTGTCCAGGACCTCGTTTTCCAGGGGAGATAATATACTTTTTGATGAGCTACTACCTATTTCTAACATTACTGTTCCAAATCAAGTATAAAACTCATTTAGACTAACTATTTTTTTTATAGTTCCAGATTAGAAAATCCGGACACAACCAAACCCGAAAAGGGAGCTCAAGGCTCCCTTATGTTAAGACTGCCTGGCAGCGATATAATCATTCAGTTCTGCAACCTGAGCGGTAGCAACAAATTCTCCATCCATGAAGAAGCTGACTTCCTCACCGGACTTTTCACCACGCATAATGGCCTGCTGACCGTCAGTGTAGGTCACGTGCATTTCAACGGTATTCTCATCAACCTGTTTGAAAGACGCAGAGGTAATACTGTCCAGAGGTACATCAGTCATGGACTTGTCCAGCTTGTGGTTGACCTTGAAGATGGCATCAACAGGCATATCAACAACCGCTGGAGACTTGCCGGTAATGGGGTTGGTGCCGGTCCAGAACTCGATGGTATTGAAAATAAAAAAGTCTGCAGTAGCGGCAATACCGTAAACCGGGCTGAGCAGCATGAACAGTCCGGCACGACCATAACGGTTATCGACAACCGACAGGTTAGCTTTGGTCACCATAGCCGAGGTGCCCATCTGCCCCATACAGCCAGTCATTGATGCGGCAAACACAGCAATAGCCAGCGCTTTAATCGCCATCTTTTTCATGAATTATTTACTCCAACATCATCCAGGGCGGAATGAGCCGCTTGCCCGGGACAAAATAATCAAAGAGCCTGAAAAGCGACCTTTTTCATAACCAAAGACTCTCACTAAAAGGATGACGCATTATAGGATTTTTACCTCGGCTGACCAGCTATTGAACTGTGCCACTTATACTGATTCTGTAGGTACTATCAGTAATCTCCCCAGAGGTACTGCATCAGCGTAATCGCCACTACTGGCGCAGTTTCCGTTCTAAGCACACGGGGGCCTAATGCCAGTGGGTTAAAACGGTGGCCCTCAGCCAACTCAATTTCCTGAGCGGTTAAACCACCCTCCGGGCCAATCAGCAGAGATACCGATTCTGGCTGTGCAAAACCACTGAGTTTCTCTCTGGTTCGATGATGCAGCACAAAGTTCAGCTCGGTCCCCCGGGTGGTGAGCCAATCTTCCAGCTTAACGGGCGTATGTATGGTCGGTACGATATTACGGCCACACTGTTCACAGGCACTGATAGCCACCTGTTGCCAGTGTTTGACCCGTTTATCCAAACGTTCTGCATTCAGCTTCACCTCACAACGCTCACTCCATAATGGGGTAATGGCGGTAACACCCGCTTCCGTTGCCTTCTGAATGGCATAATCCATACGCTCACCACGGCTGAGTGTCTGACCCAGCTCAATAGTCAGGGGAGACTGGGCATCACCCTCGATAAACGATTCAAGATAAACGGTAACCGACTTTTTGCTAACGCTCTCTACGGTTCCCTGCCAGGCTCCCCCTTGACCATTAAACAGCACCAGGGGCTCTGAGGGTCTCATGCGCAAAACACGGCCGACATGATTGGCGGCATTTTCGGAAAGTTCGATAGAGCAGTCAGCCTGAAGCGGCTGCGCTGAATAAATACGGGGGTTTCTCATGGAGGGGCACTGGGTTGAGAGTTATGAGTTACGAGGGAATAGTTAGCAAGGATAATAATACCATTAACAATTCCCTCACAACTCATAACTCACGCCATCAATCAGCAGAAATGCCCAGGTTATCGCAGATACCCTGGCAGGGGGCTGCCTGATTAAGCGTATAAAAGTGCAAACCCGGAGCACCACCTTGCAGTAACCTCTCACAGAGCCGGGTCACCACCTCTTCACCAAACTGTTTAATACTGCTGATATCATCGCCATAGGCTTCCAGTTGCTTACGAATCCATCTTGGAATCTCGGCACCACAGGCATCGGAAAAACGAGCCAGGCGGCTATAGTTGGTGATCGGCATGATTCCGGGAACCACCGGGAGATCAATACCCAGTGACCGGGTACGCTCCAGGAAATAGAAATAACTGTCTGCATTAAAGAAATATTGGGTAATCGCCGAGTCCGCACCGGCATCCACCTTACGCTTGAAGTTTGCCAGATCCTTTTCCATATTGAGTGCCTGTGGATGGACCTCCGGATAAGCGGCAACCTCGATATGGAAATGATCCCCGGTTTCAGTACGAATAAACTCCACCAGCTCATTGGCGTAGCGGAGTTCGCCACTGTCACGTCCCATTCCTGAAGGCAGATCACCTCTCAGGGCAACAATACGCTCTACGCCCTGGTCACGGTAAAAGTTCAGCAACTCTTTGATCTGCTCCCGGGAGTCACCAACGCAGGAAAGGTGAGGAGCGGTTGCTATACGTGTCTGGTTCTGAGTTGACAGCACAGTTTCAAGGGTTCTGTCCCGTGTTGAACCACCAGCTCCATAGGTCACCGAGAAAAATTCCGGTTGGTATCTGGCCAGACTGAGGGCATTCTGCTCAAGTTTTCGGGCACCCTCTTCTGTTTTAGTGGGAAAGAACTCAAAGCTGACAGGAGTATTATTGGTTATTGTATTTGCCATGGTATTCACCAGCAGAGGTCGCTGGCTGGTAAAGAGACATCAGCCAGCGAAAAAGACATCCAGGAGGCTGTCCGAGAATAGACTGCCCTACCGGCAACCGCTCCTGCGTTGCTCTAGCTCCTGCATCCATGCAGTCGTGCGGAGGCAGCAAATCGGTCTAAAAATTCCATTTTGCTCGGCAAATAGCCCCGCTATTCACCTCACAAAACGGAATTTTTATCCTCAATTTTCTGCCATCCTCGCTACGGGGTCGCCTAGACGGGCGCTATTCTCGGTCAGCCTCCTAGTACTTGTAATCGTCGCTCTTGAAGGGGCCATCAACAGGTACATTGATGTAGTCAGCCTGGCCTTGAGTCAGCCGGGTAATCACACCACCAAAGCCTTCCACCATATAGGCAGCGACTTCTTCATCCAGTTTCCTGGGTAGTACGGTCACCGCCAGCTTGTCTGATTTTTGATCGGCTGGCAGATCAGCAAATCCTGCTTCATAAAGATGAATCTGAGCCAGAACCTGATTGGCAAAAGAACCGTCCATGATACGCGACGGGTGTCCGGTAGCATTACCCAGGTTCACCAGTCGCCCTTCGGACAGCAGTATCAGGTGATCATTGCAAGAGTCATCCCGGACAATCTTGTGAACCTGCGGCTTGACCTCTTCCCAGGTCCAGTGGTCCCGCATGAACTGCGTGTCTATTTCGGTATCAAAATGGCCAATATTACAAACCACACAGCCATTTTTCAGGGCTTTCAGCATGTAGCGGTCACAGACATGGACGTTACCCGTGGTGGTCACCAGCAGGTCAGTAGTGGCCAGCAGCTCCCGATTGATAGAAGCTTCGGTGCCATCGTTAACACCATCAATGTAGGGTGATACCACTTCAAAGCCATCCATACAGGCCTGCATGGCACAGATCGGATCCACTTCCGTTACCTTGACAATCATCCCTTCCTGACGCAACGAAGCGGCAGAACCTTTACCCACATCACCGTAACCAATCACCAGTGCTTTCTTGCCCGCCAGCAGATGGTCGGTGGCCCGCTTGATGGCATCATTCAGAGAGTGGCGACAGCCATACTTGTTGTCGTTTTTACTTTTGGTAACCGCATCATTGACGTTGATTGCCGGTACTTTCAGGGTGCCTTTTTCCAGCATTTCCAGCAGGCGGTGAACCCCGGTGGTGGTCTCTTCAGAAATGCCGTGAATGTTGTCCAGCAGTGCAGGGTACTTGTCGTGTAACAGCAGTGTCAGGTCACCGCCGTCATCCAGCACCATGTTGGCATGCCATGGCTTACCGGCACCATCGAGGACCGTCTGCTCGATGCACCACCAGAACTCTTCTTCGGTCTCACCCTTCCAGGCAAATACTGGTATGCCCGCAGCTGCAATGGCGGCGGCGGCGTGATCCTGAGTAGAAAAGATATTACAGGAAGACCAGCGTACCTCAGCACCTAGCACTACCAGCGTTTCAATCAGTACTGCAGTCTGGATGGTCATATGAATGCAGCCCATGATCTTTGCGCCTTTCAGTGGCTGAGAATCACGGTATTTGGCTCTGATCGCCATCAGTGCCGGCATTTCACCTTCGGCAATCTGAATCTCACGCCTACCCCAGTCCGCCAGGGAAATATCAGCCACCCGGTAGTCCGAGCCCTTGGTGGAGCTTTGCAAATCAGCAGTTAACTCAGGGTTAGCACTCATAAAACGTATCCTGTTCTGCGTATTATCCGAATTGGTATAGATTCTAGCAGCGGCAACAATCTATATCAATAAATTTTGATATAGACTTATTGCTTGAACTATTACTGGCAATTTCAAGTCCAATGCTCCCCTTACAAAGAGCCTTGACAATCGAATTATTAATCACCGGTAAACCATCATGCAGACTTCAAACTCTAATTCATCAATTCCATATATTCGTTTAAACAACATTTCTAATCCCGAAAATGAAGCTTCCGGAAACTACACAAAACAGGCAGAAGGAAATTTTAGTGGGCACAGAGTTGAAAAATTTGAACCGGATTCACATAGCCAGAGTCATTTATTGGATACAACAAATACACAACAAATGAAAAGTCATAATTTACTTTATGATCGTGTCAGTAAAGCCCTGGAACAGAAATTTCATGGCTCAGAGAAAGCTTCCAAAAGAAAACTGGTAGCCAAGGGTGCGTTACCAGAAATAGGTGCAAATGTTCTTGGTGGCGCTTTGCTTGGTTTGCAGCCCATTCTTGTTGCCACTAGAGGCATTGCAGCAACTGCTGTTTTAGTTGGAATTACAGTGGACTCATCAGCCTTACCTGGCTGCGCTCACGACGTGAATGCAAAACATTTCTTCCATGAAAAAAAATGGTTCCAGCATTTAGTTGGCAAAGGGCATATGGAACTGTTTTTGAAAGAAGTACCTGAAGACGATGATATAAACGCATTAGAAGCCTGCGTAGTGAAAATCAATGAACAACTATCGGAAGAGCAATTTGATAATACCTATAAATCCCTCAAAAAAGCACTACGTTGGAAAAACAGTAGAAGACTTAAGCAAGAGTTAAAAACTATGGGGCCTCATGCTTTCAACATATATCTGGACCTGGCGAAACAGCGACAAATTGAAAATCAACGTACGAATGTCTCACTCATCAGCAGTAGTCATACTGATGAGGTGACACACTTATCGGAAGAAATGGAAAAGTTACAAAAAGCCCTTCTGGATTCAAAGAAAGCTGGTATCGACAATCCTGCCTTTACCGATGACATTTAGTCTTTCCTCCAGACAGACAACAGTAAGTAGTTGACCAACTACTTATATGGGCAGCATTACCACTGCCCTGACTCCAGTGATTAAAGGCCTGCTGCCTTGCGAAGCTGTTCCGCTTTATCGGTACGCTCCCAGGTGAATTCGGCCTCTTCCCGGCCAAAGTGGCCATAGGCTGCCGTGGACTGATAGATTGGACGCTTGAGATCCAGCATCTTCACCAGTCCACCGGCACGCAAATCAAAATATTCACGAACCAGTTCAACGATACGCTCATCGGACACCTTACCGGTGCCAAATGTGTTAATGGAAATCGAGGTAGGCTCAGAAACACCAATGGCGTAGGACACCTGAATTTCACAACGATCCGCCAAACCGGCGGCAACAATGTTCTTGGCGACATAACGGCCTGCGTAGGCGGCAGAACGGTCAACCTTGGATGGATCCTTACCGGAGAATGCACCACCGCCATGACGGGCCATGCCACCGTAGGTATCAACAATAATCTTGCGTCCGGTCAGTCCACAGTCACCAACAGGCCCGCCAATCACAAATATACCCGTCGGGTTAATGTGGTATTTGGTGTCTTCATGGAGCCAGCCTTCCGGGAATACAGGCTTGATAATCTGCTCCAGCACTTCACGACGAATTTCATCCAGAGAGACATCCGGAGAGTGCTGGGTAGAAAGCACAACGGCATCAACACTCTGCACCTTGCCATTCTGGTCGTAACGCATGGTTACCTGACTCTTGGCGTCAGGACGCAACCAGGGTAACACACCATTCTTGCGCAACTGCGCCTGGCGCTTAACCAGCTCATGGGCATAGTAAATGGGAGCAGGCATCAGCACCGGTGTTTCATTGGTAGCATAACCAAACATCAGGCCCTGATCACCAGCACCCTGTTCACGCTCATCGGTTTCATCAACACCAACGGCAATGTCCGGAGACTGCTTGCCAATGGCATTCAGAACCGCAACGCACTCACCATCGAAGCCCAGGTCTCCATGGTTATAACCAATGCTGGTGACGACATTACGAACCAGCTCTTCAATATCAACATAGGTTGTGGTGCGCACTTCACCGGCAACAATCACCATGCCGGTTTTCACCATGGTTTCTACCGCAACCCGTGCTTCCGGGTCATCCTTGATGATGGCGTCCAGAATAGCATCAGAAATCTGGTCAGCAATTTTGTCTGGATGCCCTTCAGATACCGACTCCGATGTGAATAGCGAATACTCAGACATAGCCGTTTTACCCTCTTGAAAAAATTGAGTGCGCCTCTTTGATTCCATGAAACCGTCTGTTCATAAAATACGTTCAATTGAGGCGTTAACCAGGTCATCGTTTATCCGGCAAGGAAGAAACGTCGGACCTGGATCTGAAAACCATTGCGTAACCCCAGATACTGGGATTCACCGCTGATTAATCCCGCTTTATCCGCCCATTGAGCCAACTCGCCGGCACTGAAACCAAGCCACAGATCACCACAGGACTCCCGAACCCAGTCCTGGTCATGATGGCTGAGTTCACTGATAAACAGGCTCCCACCGGGCTTCAATAGTCGGGAAGACCAGTTAAAGATATCCGCCGGGCTGGGAACATGATGCAGCACCATATTGATGACGATACAGTCAAAGGCGCTGGTCATGTTGCTCAGCGACTGGATCTCGCCATGAACAAAAGTGACATTGCCAATGCCTTGCTGTTTGGCCAGCGCCCGGGAGTAACTCAGCATTTTTTCCGAGTTATCCAGTGCGTAAACCAGCTTGAACACAGAGGCGAGTGTTGGCAGAAAATTTCCCTCACCGGGACCAAGCTCAAGGGCCAGGCTCTGTTCAGGAAAGTCAGTAGTCTCAATAAGGTCTGCCACCGTTTCAGCATAGAGCTGGTGCTCGGCAATCAGCTCCTGGTGCTGACGGAATTCTTCGCTATTCCGGGCAAAAAATGCCTGGGACAGTTCCGCCCGCTGCAGGCGAATGGCCTGAAGCTGTTCGGCAAGATCATGAGGTAGCGGTATACCATCCACCGCCTGAAACAATGAGCGGACAACCCCTTCGAGATGACCTGCCGATGTGGGCAGGGCCCGACGGTAGAAAACCGTGTTGCCTTCTTTACGGGTTGAGACTAGCCCGGCCTGAGACAACACCTTCAAATGATGGCTCATGGCTGGCTGACGCATGGCAAACACACCGCTCAGCTCCAGCACACCGAGAGACTCTGTGCTCAAGACCCTGAGAATCTGTAATCTCAGAACATCACCACTGGCTTTGCTCACCGTGGCCAGCTGCTCAAAAGCATCCGTCAACACACGTCATCCTTTCCAATCACTTACTTTCCAATCACTTACTTTCCAATCACTTAAGCACAGTAAATCATTGACTCATTTACCGGGATATTCGAAGGGAGGAGTTTAGCAAGAGCCAAAATCTATATCAAAATATTTTTATATACAATCAATAGACACAAGAAATCCAATCTCTGCACTATATTTATCCAGCACTTTCTGTGCCCGAATTAAGGCAACTGCTGAGCATCAGTATTAGGAGGCTGTCCGAGAATAGACTGCCCTACTGCGGAGGCAGAAAATTGGTCTAAAAATCCACTTTTGTTCGGCAAATAGCCCCGCTATTCACCTCACAAAACTGAGTTTTTATCCTCTATTTTCTGCCGTCCTCACTACGGGGTCGCCTAGACGGGCGCTATTCTCGGACAGCCTCCCGGAAGCAATAACGGGAGGTAGGAAACACGCTGTATATGACTAAAAATTCATCCAGAAACGTTGCTGGCAATTCAAATTCAATGCTTTATCTGCAAATTGCCATGCTGTCCTGTTGCACCTTCAACTTTGACATACTCTGGAACCTGAAAGAGTCGCTGCTCATTACCCGTCTTGGTGCGGAAGCCATTCCCTTCATCAAGTTGATCGTTGTCATGCCTGTCGCTTTTATTTTTTTAATCACCTACAGCTTTCTGGCTAACCGGCTCAGTAAACGTACCCTGTTTGCCGTTGCGTTAATCCCTTTTCTGATCTGGATGCCATTGTTTTCCATGGTTATTTATCCAAACCTGGAGTCTTTCGCCCCCACCGCAGCGCTTGCCCTCCTGTCCCCACTCATCCATGCAAACCTGCAATTTATTGTCGGCATGGTCTATTACTGGCCCCTGACGCTGTTCTTTGCCGTGGCGGAACTCTGGGGGTCGGCGGTGATCTGCACCCTCTTCTGGACAGCCGTCAATGATTTCCACAATGCCCAGAGTGCCACCCGGCAATATCCCCTGATCACCATGATCGGCAGCAGCGCATCCATTATTTCCGGCCCAATGCTTTACTACTGCGTTTCCAGGGGAGTTATGGCCCCGGATTCAGGCTGGCAGGAGAGCCTGGAGATCTTATCACTTCTGTTCGTGCTTTTCGGGCTGTTGATTCTGCTGCTCAATGAATACTGCTGCCACTTAACTTCGAAAAACCTCACAGATCCCACCAGCCAGAAGACACACACCCCGACCAACCTGCCGTTGCTGGCCAGCGCACGATACCTGTTGCGCTGCCCGTACCTGGCCAGCATTGCGCTGGTTATGCTGGCTTATTGCATCGCCATTAACATGGTTGAGCTGGCCTGGAAAAGCCAGCTGGTGCAGCTGTACCCCTGTGAGGCAGACTACTCGATGTTTATGGGCAAGGTGGCCATGATCAGCGGCATAGGCAGTCTTATCTGTGGTCTGCTAACGCCAACCCTGCTGAAGATCAGTTGGTGGGCAGCGGCTTTTGCAACCCCCATCATTCTGACAGCCACGGCCCTGCCTTTTTTTCTCCTGGCCATGTTTCAGAAATCACAGGTCAGCTTGTTCGGTATCTGTTATATGGATCTGACCATGATCGGCTTGCAGATCGGCATGTACTGCCATGCCCTCGGCAAGTCGGCAAAATACACGCTGTTTGATGCCACCAAGGAGATCTCTTTCGTACCTCTTGATGCTGAGCGAAAGTACAAGGGGAAAGCGGCTATTGAGTTAGTGGTGAGTCGGGTTGGCAAATCAGGCAGCTCTTTCTTTCAACAGATTTTAATTACCCTTTTTGGCTCCCTCAGCCTTGCCATGTCCTGGCTGGCAGGGGCTTTTATACTGGCCATTGCCCTGTGGCTAATCGCCATCAAGCATTTGGGCAGACATTACCATGAGCGAACAGAACCATAAAACTGACCAACTGATGCCCGGATTGTGAAGCCTGTCTTTATTTCCAGTGCTTATCGATCAGCATTGCTCCTTCCGGAATATGGCCTGCACAACCAGGCACAGGACACTGAGGATAACCTGAAATGTTCACGCCATTCAGACCCCAGGACCAGATGCCATCCTGGCGGTAGTCATGCATCACTTCCTTATTACTGACATAGGTATTGGAGTCATTCTGCTGGCCAGCGGCCATCCGGCATTTTGTACAGTATTCGTCATGCATTTTTCCTTCTTCACCAGCAGTTTTGGCATTTTTTTTACCGTCAACCTTGATCTTGTAATCTGACAGCGCTCTCTGGTTACTCTGTGGCAAAGATTGCTTTGACTCTATCGACATGGCTCTCTTATGGACAGTTTTCTCCTTCTTTGATTCTGGCGTGGTAAAACTATCCCTGGGTAGCGGTTGGTTGCCAGCTAAGGGGCTCATAAAGCCTCCGGAATCTTACGCCCAAAAAAAAATGTGCAGATGTGACACCACGCACCGGTGATAGTTCAGCGTTTCAATCACTTCAATAATAGGCCTGCCTTGTTTGCCATCTCACCAGTTGTTTTCAATCTCACAGGCAGCAATAGCAGATTATTTCTCTGCATCTAAAATGAATTGTTCAGTAAACCAATATGGATGAAGAATGCTGCCGGTTTCGCTAAACTAGCGCGCGAATTTAACCAGACTGGATTCTCAGGAGCAAAGATTCCCATGTCCTCACGTCGTGAGCTTGCCAATGCCATTCGCGCCCTCAGCATGGACGCCGTACAAAAAGCCAAATCCGGTCATCCCGGTGCCCCCATGGGGATGGCTGATATTGCTGAAGTGCTGTGGCGCGACTATATGAATCACAACCCCGCCAATCCAGAGTGGGTGGATCGTGACCGTTTTGTGTTGTCCAATGGCCATGGTTCCATGCTGATCTATTCCCTGCTGCACCTGACCGGGTATGACCTGGGCATGGATGACCTGAAAAACTTCCGTCAGCTGCACTCCAAAACGGCGGGCCATCCCGAGTATGGTTATGCTCCGGGCATTGAAACCACCACCGGTCCACTGGGCCAGGGCATCGCCAATGCCGTTGGTATGGCCGCCGCCGAGAAGGCACTGGCCGCTCAGTTCAACAAGCCTGGCCACGATATTGTTGACCACCATACCTACGTCTTTATGGGTGATGGCTGCATGATGGAGGGTATCTCCCATGAAGTTTGCTCCCTGGCGGGCACCCTGGGCCTGGGCAAACTGGTGGCATTTTACGATGACAACGGCATCTCCATTGATGGTGAAGTGGAAGGCTGGTTCACCGACGACACCGTCAAGCGCTTTGAAGCTTACAACTGGCATGTCATTCCGGCGGTTGACGGTCACGACCCTGAAGCGATCAAAGCCGCCATCGAAGCCGCCCGCGCCGAACAGGACAAACCCACGCTGATCTGCTGTAAAACCATTATCGGCTTTGGTTCACCCAACAAAGCCGGTAAAGAGGAGTGCCACGGCGCTCCGTTAGGCGATGACGAGATCAAGCTGACCCGCGAGCGTCTCGGCTGGCAACACGCACCGTTTGAAGTGCCTGCTGACATCTACAACCAGTGGAATGCCACAGCAGCCGGTGCCATCAAAGAAAGCGCCTGGAATGAAAAGTTCGCAGCCTATCAGGCCCAATACCCGGAGCTTGCAGCAGAATTTACCCGTCGCCAGAAAGGTGACCTGCCCGCTGACTTCGCCGAAAAGGCATCGGCTTATATCAAGTCCTGCCAACAGGAAGGTGAAAAGATCGCCAGTCGCAAGGCCTCCCAGAACACTCTGAACGCTTATGGCCCGATCCTTCCGGAACTGCTTGGTGGTTCCGCAGACCTGGCGGGCTCCAACCTGACCCTGTGGAGCGGTTCCAAAGGCATCAAGCGTGATGATGCTGATGGCAACTACCTGTTTTACGGCGTCCGTGAATTCGGCATGACCGCCATGATGAGCGGTATTGCCCTGCACGGTGGTTTCATTCCTTACGGCGCAACCTTCCTGGTCTTTATGGAATATGCCTGCAACGCTGTCCGTATGGCCGCGCTGATGAAACAGCGCTCAATCCTGGTCTACACCCATGACTCCATCGGCCTGGGTGAAGATGGTCCAACCCACCAGCCTATTGAACAAATCGCCAGCCTGCGCATGACACCGAACATGAATGCATGGCGTCCGTGTGACACGGTAGAATCTGCCGTCGCCTGGAAACATGCCATCGAACGTGTTGATGGACCAAGTGCCCTGATCTTCTCCCGTCAGGGTCTGCCATGCATGGCCAGAACCGATGAACAGATTGCCCGGGTTGAACGGGGTGGTTACATCCTGAAAGAGTGTGAAGGTACACCTGAGCTGATTCTGATAGCTACCGGCTCAGAAGTACAACTGGCTATGAACGCCGAGGCTGCTCTCTCTGCACAGGGACACAAAGTACGTGTGGTCTCCATGCCATCGACGGATGTATTTGATGCCCAGGATGCCGGGTACAAACAGTCCGTCCTGCCCCTGGAAGTGCCTGCACGTATTGCGATTGAAGCCGCTGCTGCTGACTTCTGGTACAAGTACGTTGGCCTGGATGGCCGCATCATCGGCATGACTACCTACGGTGAGTCCGCTCCGGCAGAAGACCTGTTCCCATACTTTGGCTTTACTGTTGACAATATCGTGGCAATCGCTGAAGAACTGCTGGGAGGCTGACCGAGAATAGCGCCCGTCCAGGAGGCTGACCGAGAATAGCGCCCTTAGCGAGGATGGCAGAAAATTGAGGATAAAAAGTCGGAAATTTTTAGACCAATTTGCTGCCACCGCACGACTGCATGGATGCAGGAGCTAGAGCAACGCAGGAGCAGTTGCCGCGTAGGGCAGCCTATTCTCGGACAGCCTCCCAAGTTAAATCCATTCAGCCATCCCGGTAAAGGGATGGCTGTCCTCTCATCGTTGAAAACGACCATCTGCGCTATTGGCCTTTTTTCCTCACTATCCCAACTTGCCATCCGGTACCCATGCAGGTTTAATTCAGCTCTTTTAAAATAAAACATTTCAATCTGACAATGTCGTCTTATTTCCCCCGGGTGGGCCTTGCGGCAAAACGGAACAACCAAAGTTCATACCCGTGAACAACCGTTTACCCATCATGCCCGCTGCCAATCATTTGGCTATTGGTCCAATATTCAACAGATTCATCGGCATACAACGAGTATTTGCGGTTCTTTTTATTTATCTACAGGATTGGCAACAATGCACTGCGAAGATACCTATCAGGAAACACTGTATTCAGGCTATGGACAGAATTTTTCGATTGACCGGCTGCTGTTTGAAGATCACACCGAACACCAGCATCTGATCATCTTTGAGAACCGGTTCTTTGGCCGCATCATGGCCTTGGACGGCGTGATTCAAACCACCGAAAAAGACGAGTTTATCTACCATGAAATGCTGACCCATGTGCCCATCCTGGCCCATGGCAAGGTAAAGCGTGTACTGATTATTGGCGGTGGTGATGGCGGTATGCTCAGGGAAGTACTCCGGCATAAATCCGTTGAACAGGTCACCATGGTGGAAATTGACCGGGCTGTGGTCGATCTCTGCCGCCAGTGGCTGCCGAATCATTGTGCCGGGGCCTATGATGACCCGAGGGTTAACCTGGTGATTGAGGATGGCGTCCGGTTCGTCAACAATCACGGAATCGCTGACCATAGCTTCGATGTGATTATCTCTGACTGCACCGACCCTATCGGTCCCGGGGAAGTCTTGTTCTCCTCTGAATTTTATCGGGGATGCAAACGACTTCTGACTGATAAAGGCATTTTCGTTGCCCAAAACGGGGTACCGTTTATGCAGTTGAATGAGGTAACAACCACCGCTCATCGTCTGGCCAGCTATGTATCGGACCTGCATTTTTACAGTGCCGCCGTTCCCACCTACGCCTGTGGCATTATGACCTTTGCCTGGGGCACCGATGACCTCAAAGCCCGTCATACCCCCCTGGTCGAACTCGAAGCAAGGTTTGCCCTCAGCGGTATTACCACGCGCTACTATACTCCATCGGTCCATCAGGCAGCTTTCGCCCTGCCCCGTTACATTGAAACAGCTATATCAGAAGCAATGGCGTAAAAACAGTAAGACAGCCTCCCGGGGGTTAAGGCAGGTAATGGCGAAAAAAACAGAGTTAACAAATACAACACCAGCCGGGAGCAGCGATGAGACTGAAGCGTTAACCGCCAGAGATCCGCAATATTCTGGCAATAAGGATCGCGACGGGTGGAACCTTGATAAGGCACGCTCCACCTATAACATCCGTTTCTGGAGCCAGAATCATTTTGATTTGAACGATCAGGGTCATGTCACGGTCAATATCAAAGGCACGCCACCGGTTGAACTGAGTACCATTGCCAGTCAGCTGAACCGTCAGGGCGTATCCCTGCCGGTACTGGTGCGTTTTCCGCAGATTATCCATCAGCGTCTGGATAATCTGTGCCACGCCTTTAACCGGGCCATCCGTGATTACGGTTACAACCATCGATACCTGGCCGTTTACCCGGTCAAGGTCAACCAGCAGCGGACGGTGGTGGAAGATATTTTGAACAGTCAGTCCTCCAGCAAACATCCACAGCTGGGCCTGGAGTCTGGTAGCAAACCGGAACTGCTGGCGGTTCTGGCCCTGGCCAAACGGGCCAGCTCAGTGATTATCTGTAATGGCTACAAAGACCGGGAGTATATTCGCCTGGCCCTGATCGGGGAAAAGCTGGGTCATCAGGTTTTTATTGTTCTGGAAAAGCTCACCGAACTGGACATGGTGCTCAGTGAAGCGGCCAGTCTGGGTGTTCAGCCCCGTCTGGGTCTTCGGGTACGTCTGGCTTTTCAGGGTAAAGGCAAGTGGCAGGCCAGTGGTGGGGAGAAATCCAAGTTCGGTCTTTGCGCCAGCCAGGTGCTCCATGCGGTGGAACGGTTAAAACAGGCTCAGCAACAGGAGTCTCTGCAGCTCCTGCACTTCCACCTGGGTTCCCAGATCGCCAATATCCAGGATGTGCGCAAGGGTGTCAGTGAATGTGGCCGCCTTTATGCCCAGTTGCACTGTATGGGCTTGCCGATCCGGTTTGTTGATGTGGGCGGCGGCCTGGCGGTGGACTACGAAGGTACTCGCAGTCAGAGTTCCTGCTCCATGAACTACAGCCTGCAGGAGTACGCCAACAATATCGTCTTCACCCTGGGCGATATCTGCCAGCAGTACGACCTGCCGGTTCCGGGTATTATTTCCGAGTCGGGCCGACATCTGGTAGCACACCACGCGGTGCTGATTACCGATATCCTGGGGGTGGAAAGCTATGAACCGGAAGTACTGACGCCACCCACCGGGGATGCGCCCCTTCTGCTGCATAATATGTGGAGTTCCTGGCAAGACCTGAGTCATAGCCGGGGTGAACGCGCCCTGACAGAGATTTATCACGACAGCCAGGCTGACCTGGCAGAAGTCCATGCCCAGTTTGCCATGGGACTGTTGGGGCTTGAGCACCGGGCCTGGGCAGAAAACACCAGCCTGCGTCTCTGCCACGAACTGAAAGCAAGGCTCTCCCCCGACAACCGGGCCCATCGCCCGCTGATTGATGAACTCAGTGACAAACTGGCGGACAAGTTCTATGTGAACTTCTCCCTGTTTCAATCCCTGCCCGATGCCTGGGGTATTGATCAGATCTTTCCGGTCATGCCCCTGTCCGGCCTGAATCGCCCACCAAGCCGCCGGGCGGTGATGCTGGATATCACCTGTGACTCCGATGGCGTCATTAATCAATATGTTGACGGCCAGGGCATAGAAACCACCCTGCCAGTGCCTCAATGGCAGCCGGAAGAACCGTTCCTGATCGGTATTTTCATGGTGGGTGCCTACCAGGAAATTCTTGGGAATATGCACAACCTGTTCGGGGATACCGATGTGGCCTCGGTCCACATCAATGGGCAGGGAGAAGTGGAAGTCACCGGGTACCAGGCGGGCGACACCGTGGAAAAGGTGATGCGTTATGTCAACCTGCAGCCGGAAAGCTTTCTCCGCACCTACCGACAGCTGGTCAGGGAAAGCCTGCCACCAGGACAACAGCGTGCCATACTGGCGGAACTGGAATCAGGGCTCCGGGGCTACACCTACCTGGAGTTTATTGGAGGGAGCCTGCCGTGATGTTTTTTGAAGGCTCAGAAAAAAAAATAGAGATCGTCACCAGCCCGGAATGGATTTCCCTGAGGGCCCTGGGCAGAAGCTTCTGGGCACAGATGGTGGCCAGAGCCCGGGCCGACATCCTGGCCATTCTCAGCAACCAACACTGTGACGCTTATCTATTGTCGGAGTCCAGCCTGTTTGTCTGGCATGACCGGTTTCTGATGCTTACCTGTGGCACCACTACCCTGGTGGATGCAGCCCTCTACTTCTTTGAACAGACCCCTCTGGAGCATATCCGCTGCGCCCGATTCCAGCGTAAAAATGAGTACCAGCCCCATCTTCAGAAGACTTCCTTTATAGACGACGTTGACCGACTGAGCCAGCGTGTACCCGGCTGTGCTTTTCGTCTGGGCTATCTGGATGGCCATCATAACTATGTATTCCATCTGGACAAGCCCTATGTACCAGCGATTGATGACACCACCAGCGAACTGCTGATGTACCATATCCGGGGGAAAAATGCCGACGAACTGCGCTGTGAGCACCAGAGGATTAAAGACATTCGTCGCCTGCTTAAACTGAACAAGCTGTTTCCGGGCTTTGCCCTGAGCGACTGGCTGTTTACACCCTGTGGTTACTCCCTGAATGCTATTCGGGGCAACCGCTATGCCACCATCCATATCACACCGCATAAAAACAGCTCATACGTCAGTTTTGCCACCAACCTTGATCTGGCCAACTCACCGATTGTCGCCATACTGCTGAAACAACTGAACCCCGGCTGCTGGGATCTGATCGGTTTTAATGCCCGGTGGCCAGAAGAGGTGCTGGCGGAAAATACGCCATACCAATGTCTTTCAACCTGTGAAATTCAATTAAGCTGTGGCTATTGTATGAGCTTCAATCACTTCCAGCACCCGGATCACAGGAAAGTGGCGGCAGAAAAATTATCACCAGAGAAGCAACCGGCAGTAAATGCATGGTAAGTACTATTTGTACAAGTGTACTTTTCTATTTATCGCTTAATGCTTTTATGAAAGAATTATTTATAGCCGTATAAACTATAAATTGATGCCGTTAGCTGTCCGTTACCGACCATTGCTTTAGCGGGCAAGACGTTCCCTCATAAACAACAAACCAGTGTCGTGCATTTCTTTGGCACTACAGCGGTTCGGCTGTTAAGCCAGACAATTTTTATGTAAATGCAGCCACCGCCATTTCGGGACAAAAACCTTTTGCAACCCAAACTCCTGGCTGCCCGGAAATATGGGCCTGAAAAATGACAACGTCAACTCATCTGGTAACAGAGGACAGGGGCGAGCGCTTATTCCTGATTCTGACCCTGGGGGCGCTAACAGCACTTGGGCCGCTGGCCATTGACCTTTACCTGCCCGCCATGCCCGCCATCGCAAAAAGCATGGGGGAGCCATTAAGCCGGATACAGTACACACTGAGTGCCTATACCATTGGCTTTGCCATAAGCCAGCTGGTTTGTGGACCGTTATCGGACCGGTTCGGCCGGAGAACGGTCATGTTCCCGGGCATCATCTTCTATATCCTGACCAATATCCTTGCCGCCCTGTGTACCAGCGCCACCCAGCTGATTATTGTCCGGGTACTGCAGGCGATGGGCGGAGCGGCCATTATGGTGACGATTCCGGCCATGATCCGGGATCTGTTCCCCAGGGAACAGGTAGCCAAAGCACTGTCATCCATTCTCATGGTCATGACCGTGGCACCACTGGCTGCGCCACTGCTGGGCGGGCAGATTCTCAAGTTCTTTGGCTGGCAAAGCCTGTTTATCTTTCTGGCGATAACCGCCTGCCTGTCATTCATTCTGGCCTTTTTCCGGGTTAAGGAGACATTGCCCGATGAAGACCGGCTGATGGTGTCGCCAGTACAGCTGGCACTGAACTATGCCAACATCCTGAAAAACCGGGAAGCCATTGGCTGTATTCTCTGCCATGCCTTTTTCTTTGGTGGCATGTTTGCGTTTATTTCCGGCTCTCCCTTCGTCTACATTGAGCTGTTTGGCATCCCCGCTGAACAGTATGGGCTGCTCTTTGCCATTAACATCCTGGCCATGGGGATCACCAATATGGTGAATATCCGCCTGGTTGAGCAGTTCAAACTGTTTACGATTCTGCGCTCAGGCAGCCTGATTGCAGCGGTCTCTGCACTTATGCTCCTGCTTAACACGGTTACTGGCTTTGGCAGCCTGCCCGGACTGATGATCCCAATTGCCTGCTATATCGCCTGTATTGGCTTTACGGGTCCTAACTCCAACGCTCTGGCCCTGGCCCACTTTCCAAAATCAGCCGGAACAGCAAACGCCCTGGCAGGCGCAGTGCGCTTTACCATGGGGGGAGTAGCCTCTGCTTTGGTCGGTTACTTGCATGATGGAACAGCCATTCCCATGGCAGCGGTGATGGCTGGTTGCGGAATACTCTCTATTGCTTCACTGTTGCTGGTAAAGAAAGAAGGAGAAATGGAAGCGACTGTAACGGTAGGTTAAGGCTGACCGAGAATTGCCCCTGAACTTTCTCTGGTTCAGGGACACTGAAATAGCCCACTCACTCACATTTACGGTGTGGTTTGTGCAAAAATATTTCTACATTTCTGCACAGCTTTAGCTGCTTTTGACATACTGCGTTGCAGCTCTTCATCTGCCCGGATCAGTTCAGCAATGACACTTTTGTTAATGCGGGATAACAGCGAATCAAAAGCATCCAGATGCTCCTTCATTATTGCTCTCTCAATATCTGAAACCGGATCTGGTACGCGAATTGACCTGTCTGGTAGAACAAAGGATTTCAGGTTATCTTTAATGTTATCAAGATCCGCCATCAGTTTAAGAGTGTGATTCTGTTGCACCTCAGACACTTCCTTCAGCTGTTTATACTCCCTTTCTAACAACGCAATCTTTTCAGATTTATCAATACGCTGGTGATCATTAATAATCAATTGGTCTACGCGTAAAAGTTGTGCCAATTCCAGAAAGAGCTTGTCATCAAATGGTTCTTTAGTTTTTAGAATATCCAATTGCTTCCTGGGATTAAAAAGATCGGGACAGTTTGTTAAGCAATGGATAAATATGTGATTAAGAACTATACCAACTTCTCCTTGCCCGCGGTGCAATTCGAGCTTACACGTCTCCAGATCATCTAAACCCGGTCTAACCGGTGTCGGCGCGCCCCTGTAAACCGGGCTTGTCGTATAATTGGAGGAGTATGGGTCTTGTGGGTGGCCAACTGACTGAGCGGTTCTGACTGATCTGTGCTACACAGTTCGACTGCGCCTGTATCATCAGGATCATCTGACAATGACTGCAGGCTTGCCCCTGATGGATCCACGTTATTGTGACTATTGCCAAACAGCAGGGATAATCCGGACACCGCGAAAATCGCGCCACATACCGCAGCCACAACATAGAAGCCAGTGGACAGGGCAGCCACAGCGGCTACTCCCGAGACAAAACAGGGCACTGCTTTAAGTACTTTAATAGCGCGACCAAGCCAGCGGCCAGAACCAGTAGATGCCGGATCATCTTGAGCAGCTCCCAAGCTATTTGGGGGGGTTATCGGGGCTTCAGAGATCATAAATTATATTCCTTTATTACTTTAGAATGCCCTTATTAGAGTGTGCAGCTGTTAAAAAGTTTTATTTATGAAAAAAAATAATTGCTGCTGCAACAAGCCCCGGCTGGAGGAATGCCTGGGAGGCTGTCCGAGAATAGCGCCCGTCTAGGCAACCCCGTAGCGGGGATGGCAGAAAATTGAGGATAAAAAGTCGGAAATTTTTAGTGAATAGTGGTTATATTTACTAAATGTTGCTTCACTGTTACTGGTAAAGAAAGAAGGAGAAATGGAAGCGCCTGTAACGGTAGGTTAAGGATGACCGAGAATTGGTCCCTGAACTTTCTCTGGTTCAGGGACGCTGAAATAGACCACTCACGACCATTTACGGAGTGGTTTGTGCAAAATATTTCTACATTTCTGGACAGCTTCAGCTGCGTCTGACATCCTGCGTTTCAGTTCTTCATCAGCCTGGATCAGTTCAGCAATGGCACTTTTGTTAATGCGGGATAATAGCGAATCAAAAGCATCCACATGCTCCTTCATTGTTGCTATATCAATATCTGAAACTGAATCAGATTCGCTAATTAACCTGTCTGGTAGAACAAAGGCATGCAGGTTCTGATAAATGTTCCCGAAATCCGTCTTTAGTTTACAAATACTATTCCGTTGCAACTCAGGCACTTCCTCCAACTGTTTATACGCCCTTTCTAACAACGCAATCTTTTCAGATTTATCAATACGCTGGTGATCATTAATAATCGATTGCTCTACGCGTAAAAGTTGTGCCAATTCCAGAAAGAGCCTGTCATCAAATGGTTCTTTAGCTTTTAGAATATCCAATTGTTCCCTGGGATGAGTCAGATCGGGAAAGTCTGTTAAGCAATCGAGTAATATGTGATTAAAAACTATACCAACTTCATCTTGCCCGCGGCACAATTTAGTCTTACACGTCTCCAAGTCAGCTAAACCCGGTTTATAGCGATTACCGGGGCTTTCATTCCCCCTCTCTGACCTCGTTGTATTAATGAAGTTCGGTATAACATAATCATGCTCCCTGAAATGAGCAGAGATACTTTCGTAAGTAGAGTTACGTGTTATCGGACAAGTACCTATATAACCGAGAACTTCTTCTTTATCACCATCATCTGTCGGTGATTGGGAATCGGACTCTGAAGCATCCTCAGCTTGATTAATATTGTCAAACAGCGAGGGTATTGCTGGCACAACGAAAACTGCCCCCAATAACGTTGCCACAAGATAAACGCCTGTTGCCAGAATCACGACAGGCAAAGCGACTACTCCCGAGACAAAAAGGCCCACTGCCTTAAGTACCTTGATCGCTCGCCCCTTCCAAGAGCCAGAATCAGAAGATACCGGATCATTTTGAGGAGCTCTCAAGCTATTTGGGGGGGTTGTAGGGTTTCCGGAGATCATAAATTATATTCCTTTATTGCATTAGAGTTTCTCAATTGGAGTGTGCAGCTGTTAAAAATTTTCATTTATGAAAAAAATAATTGTTTACCTGAACCGCCCCGGTTGGAGGGATGCCAAGGGATTGACGACATCGGTGTATTTCTCGGTGTAGCACGGACTTCTCCATGAAAGCCGTGATTTTTGTTCAAGCAGGCTATTTCCGGGTTCCTGAAATGGCCCACTTCAATAAAATTTACGATCAGTCCCATTTAAAATATTTCGACATTTTTCAATCGCTGCATCCGCTTCTGACAACCGTCTCTGCAAAAAACCATCGGAGTCGATAAAGCGAGCAGGCGGCGAGCACTTTCTAATGTCGGCCAACAGTGTTTCCAGGGCATCCACATGACGATTCATTTGTACCACTTCATTTTCTGGTACCGGATCGGGTATGGAACAAATCCTGCGTACCGGGGAATAGCATTTCAGGCCTTTTTCAAGGTTTTCCAGATTGACCATGTGAGTTTCAGCATGCTGCAGCTGCGCTTTTAATCCATCCTCCTGCTGTTCAACCTGTTTCTCCAGCAACTCAATCTTGACAGCCTTATCCATTTGCTGGTGACCATCAATAACCGATTTCTCTACATTTAAATTTTTTGCCAGAAGTAGAAATAATTTATCATCAAATGGTTCATTAGCCCTAAGAGCAGCTATTGGTTGCCTGTAAACAGACTCACCGAGTCCTGCTAAGCTGTTCATCCTCATGGCATTAAGAACAAAACCGACATTACGGATCAAATCCTCCAGTTCACTGTCACACCTTAACAGTTCAGCTATGGGCAGTAGGCCCATGCCATTATTGGTGCTGACATTAACCGTCGGCGGATTCACTGCCTGCAACGGTGCCGACGAGCCCCTGTAAACCGGGCTTGTCAAAGGATCGGCAGGAGTATGCGCCATGTCGGTGGCCACCTGACTGGCCGGTTCTGACTGGTCAGTGCTACACAGTTCAACCTGACTGACCGGTTCTGACTGATCAGTGCTACACAGTTCGACCGCGGCTGAATCATCAGGATCTTCTGACGGTGACTGTGGGCTTGCCCCTGATGGTTCCACGTCATTATGACTTTTGCCAAACAGCAGGGATAACCCGGACACAGCGAAAACCGCCCCAAATACCGCAGCCGCAACATAAAAGCCAGTAGCCAGGGCAGCCACAGCGGCAACTCCCGAGACAAAACAAGTCACCCCTTTAAGTACCTTAATAGTGCGACCAAGCCAGCTGCCAGAACCAGAAGGTGCAGGATCATCTTGAGCAGCGCCCAAGCCACTTTGGACAGGTATCGGGTTACCAGAGATCATGAGTCATATCCTTTTATTCTAATGATAATGCTGACTTAGATTATGCGAATGTTAAAAAATTTCATTTATGAAAAGAAAGAATAATTCTTTACCGGAACCCTGGTTGGCAGGATGCTCACGGGGTTGATCACACTTCTGTTATTTTTCGGTATATTACAACCATCCCCATGGCAGCGTTGTCGAAACCCACTTCACCCTGATACCACTCATTTAAGAGCCTTGAGCTCTTTACGTTGATCAATTGGCTCCAGTGAATTCATGGGATCTCTTGATACCCCAATTGATTCTTAAACGAGTGGTTGTAAACTCCCCCCCCTGATTTACTGATTTGTTCCGTTCAAAATATCTTTACATTTCTGTACAGCTTCAGCCGCTTTTGACATTCTGTCTTGCAGTAAGTCATCGGTTTGTATCAATAGACCAAGAGCACTTTTGTCAATGCTGGTAAAGAAAGAAGGAGAAATGGAAGCGACTGTAACGGTAGGTTAAGGCTGACCGAGAATTGGTCCCTGAACTTTATCTGGTTCAGGGACGCTGAAATAGCCCACTCACCCACATTTACGGTGTGGTTTGTGCAAAAATATTTCTATATTTCTGAACAGCTTTCGCTGCTTTTGACATCCCGCGTTGCAGTTTTTCATCCGCCAGGATCAGTTCAGCAATGACACTTTTGTTAATGCGGGATAACAGCGAATCAAAAGCATCCACATGCTCCTTCATTGTTGCTATAACAATGTCTGAAACCGGATCAGGTTCGCCAATTAACCTGTCTGGTAGAACATAGGCTTTCAGGTTCTGTTTAATGTTCTGGAGATCCGCCTTTAGTTTAACAGCATGATTCTTTTGCACCTTATGCTTGTCCTCCAGCTTTTTATACTCCCTTTCTAACAACGCAATCTTTTCAGATTCATCAATACTCTGGTGACCATTAATAATCGATTGGTTTACGCGTAAAAGTTGAGCCAATTCCAGAAAGAGCCTGTCATCAAATGGTTCTTTAGTTTTTAGAATATCCAATTGTTCCCTGGGATGAGTCAGATCGCGACAGTCTGTTAAGAAATGGAGCATTATTTGATTTAGAACTATACCAACTTCTCCTTGCCCATAGCTCAATTCAATCTTACACATCTCCAAGCCAGCTAAATCAGGTCTAAAGCCATTACCGGGGCTTTCACCGGGGCTTACTGCAGGGCTTTCATTGCCCCTCTCTGACCTCGTTGTATTAACCGGATCCGAAGGGCTCTGGTAAAACATCTGCTCCCTAAAATGACCAGAGATGCTTTCGAAATTAGAGTTACGTGTTATCGGACAAGTACCTATATAGCCGAGAGCTTCTTCTTTATCACAATCATCTGTCGGTGATTGTGAATCGGACTCTGAAGCTTCCTCAGCTTGATTAATGTTGTCAAACAGCGAGGTTGCTGGCACAACGAAAATTGCCCCCAATAACGTTGCCACAAGATAAACGCCTGTAGCCAGAATCACGACAGGCAAAGCGACTACTCCCGAAACAAAAAGACCCACTGCCTTAAGTACTTTGATCGCTCGCCCCTTCCAAGAGCCAGAATCAGAAGTTACCGGATCATTTTGAGCAGCTCCCAAGCTATTTGGGGGGGGGGTTGTAGGGTTACCGGAGATCATAAATTATATTCCTTTATTGCATTAGAATTACCTAGTTAGAGTGTGCAGCTGTTAAAAAGTTTCATTTATGAAAAAAAATAATTGTTTGCCTGAACCGCCCCGGTTGGAGGAATAGGAATGCCAAGGGATTGACCTCATTGGTGTATTTTTCGGTGTAGCACGGCCTTGCCCATGAAAGCCGTGACTTTTGTTCAAACAGGCTATTTCAGGGTCCCTGAAATGGCCCACTTCAATAATATTTACGATCAGTCCCATTTAAAATATTTCGACATTTTTTAATCGCTGCATCCGCTTCTGACAACCGTTCATGCAATGAGTCATCAGCGTCGATAAGGTCAGCAAGCGAGCGCTTTCTAATGTTGGCCAACACTGTATCCAGGGCATCCACATGACGCTTCATATGTGACACGTTACTTTCTGGTACCGGATCAGGTATTGAACTAATGTTGAGTAACGGGGAGTGGCGCTGCAGGTCTTCTTTAAGGTTTTCCAGATTGACCATTTGAGTTTTAACATGCCCCAACTGCACTTGGGGCACATCCTTATGCTGTTCAACCAGTTTCTCCAGCAAATCAATCTTGACAGCCTTATCCAGTTGCTGGTGACCATCAATAACCGATTGATCCACCTTTAAACGTTTTGCCAGAAGCAGAAATAAATCTTCATCAAATGGTTCACTGCTTCTAAGAGTACCTATGTGCTTCCTGTAAAATGACGGGCTGTCGGCTGATAAGCTGTACAGCCTCATGGCATCAAGAGCCACATAGACATTTCTTATCCCATCGTCCAGTGAACTGTGACACCTCAGCAGTTCAGCCTTGGGCAGGAGGCCCCTGCCATTATTGGTGCTGACATTAACCGTCGGCGGACTCATTGTCTTAACCGGTGTCGGCGCGCCCCTGTATACCGTGCTTGTCGTATAATCGGCAGGAGTATGCGTATTGTGGGTGGCCAAATGACTGACCGGTTCTGACTGGTCAGTGCTACACAGTTCCACTGCGCCTGTATCATCAGGATCATCTGAAGGTGACTGTGGACTTGCCCCTGATGGCTCAATGTTATTATGACTATTGCCAAACAGCAGGGATAATCCGGACACAGCGAAAACCGCTCCACATAACGCAGCCGCAACATAAAAGCCTGCTGCCAGAGCAGCGATGGCGGCAACTCCCGAGACAAAACAGGTCACCCCTTTAAGCGCCTTTATAGCGCGGCCAAGCCATATGCCAGAACCAGTAGATGCCGGATCATCTTGAGCAGTGCCCAAGCCATTTTGAGCCGGTATTGGGTTACCGGAGATCATAAGATATATTCCTTAATTCTATTAATAATGCTCCATTAGATTGAGTGAATGTTAAAAAGTTTCATTTATGAATAAAGAATAATTCCTAAACGACTGGTTTTAAACTTCACCCCTTATTTACAGATTGGTTCTGTTGAAAATATATTTACATGTCTGAACAGCTTCAGCCGCGTTTGACAGCTTTTCTTGCAGTGAGACATCGTCTTTTACCAATAGACCAAGAGCACTTTCGTCAATGTCGGATAACAGCGTATCCAAAGCATCCATATAACCCTTCATTTGCGCTGCCTCATGCTCTGGAACAGGATCAGGTAAACAACAAAACCGGCTATGTTGCCTTTAAGGGTTGAAAGTGAATAAATTCCAAAATTTTGTTGGCCAGTCGATCAGCTGTCAAAGTATTAATGCTCGTTAGAGCCCTTCGCCAGCCCAGGTAATGTGCCAGATATTTTG
>NZ_JAGHQW010000190.1 GCF_017744115.1 Salinisphaera sp. G21_0
CAATGAAGTCTGTCTTCAAGCCAGTGGGTTCGCTTGGTTTTGCTGGTAGGAAACAACGCCTCTGCAGCACCGGCCAAATATTCAGACGCATGGAAAAAATCAAGTATCTGACCTGAAGTGTGTTGCTTCAAATAACGCCAGTTTTCTTTGGCACCATCGGCTACACCGATATACGTCACCTGTGGATAGATACGTTTGAGTGCTGCTATTTCCTCATTAAGCTTGCTCAAAAAGCTCTGCTTACCATATTCCGGTGCGCTGGCTATATAGATGGTGTGAAGTCTGTCTCCTTCTGCAGAATAGAGGCTTAATGTCCCACACATAGCTTCGCGCCAGCCTTTTTCACAAAGGAGCATACAGGTACCATCCAGACCAATGGCTATCGTTTCAACAGGCTCTTTCAATGGCGGGAGATGATAGAGTGTGTCTTTCTCGTCTTCAATTAATACACCGACTCTGTCGGATAAATGCTTGATGTAAGAGTTTGATAGCGTTCTTTGATGGTTAATTTCAAAGTCTTCTTTTACCGCAGGGGCAGGCATCTGACTGTATTTCCAAGCGAGAGATTTCGCAAACTTAGGCGTGGCTGAACCAACGATACCGGCGCGAAGATCAATCGGTGCCAGTGTACTTCCTCCCCTGACACCCTGATAAACAGAGCGCTCCATAGGAACACTTCCATACAAGGTTTCATAGTGCTTCAGAACCTTTCCCTTGTAGTTCCACTTCTGCTGGTTAACGACGATAGGTTCTTTATTGCACGGCTCGAATGATTTCAATAACTCTTGAGTACCAAGCTGTCCAGCATCATTGAGTGCTCGTTGTAAACTTTCTTCGAGAGTCAGCATGTTGTCTGAATCAATCGATACTTCTATTTGCAAGACGATACTTTTGGGCTGGCTGGAAATAACAGAAGCAGGCATGATAAATAACCATTACGAAAAGTGCCTTCATAATAGTCGTGGAATTAATGCACTTTTATTTCAATTATTCAGAGAGAGCACCC
>NZ_JAGHQW010000191.1 GCF_017744115.1 Salinisphaera sp. G21_0
TTATCTTGAATGGTCGCTTGAACGGATCGTGTGTTGTGCCCACGGCCTGCGGGCCATGGACAAACTGCTCCGGGATAACTTCCTGACCATCAGCAGCCTTGCCCAGCAATGCATCAGCTATGATGCCAGCCGTGGCCTGACCACGAATCCGGAAGCTACCGGGGAAAACCCGGCCAGAGAGATCATTATCGACAACCTGGTCAACCGGTTCCTGAATATGTACTCACAGTTGGCACAAGCGCGGTCCGAGATAATCCTGGCCACCGGGTTTGCCAGGGAAGAAACCAGCGAGGCCGGACTTTTCCATGGCTTTAATGCCCGGGAAATGGACGCCACGGTCAAGGCCCTGTTGCAGGGTTCCTCCGGGGTGTCCGCACCGTTTCGGGATGTTCTCCGGGGTTTGGCCAGCTCTCTGGACAAGCAGATGAAGCAGATCACGCAGGAGCGCGTCAACGATGGTAACTATCAGCGAACACCCGGGCCGGATGAGCAACTGTTATCGGTGATACACAATGCCACCGTCGCCGATAATGAGTTCACCTTGCCGTCGGGCTGGCTGGAACGTGGAGACGTTGAAGCAACCAACCGGATCATCCGGGATGAGCAGGCCCGTTTCCTTGCCAACATGGCGGTATTTGAAGACCGGCAGCGCTTCCCGGCTGATTACCAGAAGATCTTCCAGAACCCCACAGATTATGATGCCGTGTTTTACAATGACGATACCGTTCCCTGCCATTACAGCGAATCGGGACTGGACGACACGTCGGCACTGGCACCGCTGCTTTCCCGCCCTCCGGCTACGTCACCGTTCACCCTGACGGAGCGAAAACTGCTGAAGGGGTATGCCGAACAGGCCACGGCAATCTATGGCGACTATGCCCGCCAGGCCGAGGCCATAAAGCAGCAGAACCAGGAGATGATGGCAGACATACCCGCAGAGGAGTCAGACTCAATGACCTGGCCGGAAAAACGACAGGTGTGCTGCGTCAACCTGCTGGAGAC
>NZ_JAGHQW010000192.1 GCF_017744115.1 Salinisphaera sp. G21_0
TGGTTTCATTAAATCCTGATTCCCAAGCCTGTTAACCGGAATTTCAATGACCTCAAATCCTGCTTTTTGCAACAGTGCGATTTTAAGCAGAGTCGAACCATTCCTGGTTTTGAAATCACCACCCACGTAATGAGAGGGCCCCTGAACTTCAATCACCATGTTGTGATCTGGCAGTAGCAGGTCAACCGGAGGAAGTGAGTTCAGACTCTTTTCTTCTTCAATCTGCAAAGAGGGAAATCTTGATTGGAGTTGATCGCGAAAGTCGGATTGACGTTTTGACCTGATAGTCTGGTAATGGGGGACGACCGGGCACGCTCTCCCAAGCCAACTTGCGGCCATGGCAATGATGGATTGATCTTCTTCATTGTCTGGGGAGTTGTTTTCCAGACGAGTAAACAGGTCATCCATTTGCTTTTCAAGCCAGTTATTGTTACTGGAGTCCAGAGACAATCTGGCACAGCAAACCATCACTCCCCAGAGAGACATCAATATGTCTTGCTGTGAGAGCTGAGGGTTTTCACTGATTCGGTAAACAAGCGATTCAAACATATAGGTAACCACGTTCAGCTCAACGAACTCACCCAGTTTCGCCGTGGCCCGCAGCAGGTTGGCGATTTCCCGTGGGTTAAAGTTAGCTTTCTGTGCGTTCACGTGGCGCAACAGCGCGGCCACGGCCTCGTTAAGCTCTGGTGTCAGCTCCTGCCCGCTATCCACCAGTTTCACCATGGTCCACAGCAGGTTGGCGTTAGCCTGTGGTGTAAAGTTATCTTTCTGTGCGTTCACGTGGGGCAACAACGCGGCCACGGCCTCTTTAAGCTTTGGTGTTCTATTCTGCCCGTTGTTCAGCAGTATCGCCATGGCCCACAGCAGGTTGGCGATTTCCTGTGGTTTAAAGTCAGCTTTCTCTGGGTTCACTTGTAACAGCACGGCCACGGCCTCTTTGAGCTGCGGTGTCCGCTCCTGCCCGTTGTCCACCAGTTTCGCC
>NZ_JAGHQW010000193.1 GCF_017744115.1 Salinisphaera sp. G21_0
AGGGTAAAGAATGTCTGGTTACGCAGGCTGGCCAGTATCCAGCGTTCGACCACCTGTACGGCAGATTCAACCTTGGCCTTATCCTGAGGTTTCCTGACCCGGGCGGGAACAACGGCTACCTGATAATGCTCAGCCAGATCCTGATAGGTGGGGTTGATCACCGGTTCATACCGATGGGGCTGTTTTACGCCTGATTTCAAATTATCAGGGACCAGTGTGCAGGGAGTGCCTCCAAAATAGTCAAAGGCACGTACATGAGAGCCGACCCAGTCCGGAAGCGATTGGCTCCAGGTGGCTTCAGCATAGGTGTAGTTGGAAGCTCCCAGTGTAGCGACAAAAATCTGTGTTTGTCGTACTTCACCGGTGTACTGGTCAACGACAGGCATCGTTTGACCTGCATAGTCAATAAAGAGCTTATCTCCGGCTATATGGTTTTGCCGCATGACCACATCCACCTGGTTCTTCCATGAGCGATATTGGTCACTGAACCAGCTGTACTGATAACCATCCGGATGACAGGCTTTGTACTCCTGCCAAAGTCGCATC
Organism: Salinisphaera sp. G21_0; assembly: GCF_017744115.1. Lineage (GTDB taxonomy): Bacteria > Pseudomonadota > Gammaproteobacteria > Pseudomonadales > Endozoicomonadaceae > Endozoicomonas. The sequence continues at coordinate 547 of NZ_JAGHQW010000193.1, forward strand.
AGGGTCATACCGGGATGCCGCAGTTCCTGATGAATTTGACTCCAGTCAGGCTGAGCCTGCTTGTTCCTGCCTGATGATGGTTTGACGGGGAACAATTGCTGCTCCAGCGTATGCTCATCAATGGAGTCAGGCAGTGGCCAGGTCAGTTCAGAAACCGAAAGCCGGGCCAGATAATCTTTAACGGTTGAGCGGGAGATATTGCAGCTTTGGGCGATCTTTCGCTCACTGAGGTTGTGCTCAAATTTGAGCCTGAAAACTTCACGAATTTTGCGCATGGGCAGTCTCTTCATGATGCAATCCCGTCATCCTTGAAAGGGTCTCAAGAACGAGGGTAACGGTTATTGAAATAGACTGCGCCGCTGGCTGGAAAAGGGTGGCCGGATGTTACCGGAATAGGTGGCCG
>NZ_JAGHQW010000194.1 GCF_017744115.1 Salinisphaera sp. G21_0
AACGCACAGAAAAACCAATTTATTCCTCAGCATATCGCCAATCTGCTGTGGGCCATGGCGAAACTGGTGGACAATGGGCAGAAGCACACACCAGGGCTCAAAGAGGCCGTGGCCGCGCTGTTGCCCCACGTTAACGCACAGAAAGACCAATTTAATGCCCAGGGCATCGCCAACCTGCTGTGGGCCATGGCAAAACTGGTGGACATCGGGCAGGAGCGGACACCAGGGCTCAAAGAGGCCGTGGCCGCGCTGTTGCCCCACGTGAACGCACAAAAAAACCAATTTATTCCTCAGCATATCGCCAACCTGCTTTGGGCCATGGCGAAACTTGTGGACAACGGGCAGGAGCGGACACCAGGGCTCAAAGAGGCCGTGACCGCGTTGTTGCCCCACGTGAACGCTCAGAAAGCTAACTTTAAATCACAGGGTATCGCCAACCTGTTGTGGGCCATGGCGAAGCTGGTGGACACCGGGCTGGAGCGGGCACCAGAGCTCAAACAGGCCGTGGCCGCTCTGTTGCCCCACGTGAAAGCACAGAAAGCTAACTTTGCACCACAGGGTATCGCCAACCTGCTGTGGGCCATGGCGAAACTGGTGGACAACGGGCAGGAGCAGACTCCAGAGCTCAACCAGGCCGTGGCCGCGCTGTTGCCCCACGTGAACGCACAGAAAGCTAACTTTAAACCACAGGGTATCGCCAACCTGCTGTGGGCCATGGCGAAATTGGTGGGCAACGGGCAGGAGCAGACACCAGGGCTCAAAGAGACCGTGGCCGCGCTGTTGCCCCACGTGAACGCACAGAAAGACCAATTTAATGCCCAGGATATCACCAACCTGCTGTGGGCCATGGCGAAACTGGTGGACAACCAACAGGCGAGAACACAAGGGCTCAAAGAGGCCGTGGCCGTACTGTTGCCCCATGTGAACG
>NZ_JAGHQW010000196.1 GCF_017744115.1 Salinisphaera sp. G21_0
AAACCCTCCAGTTGCTTGATAAGCAAAAACAGCTGTTTATCTCCCGGGTGCCGCTGAATATCAAGGATGCCAGGGAGCTGGTCAGCAAAGCGCCTGCCATGGCACTGGAGCCTGTTGAAGGCTATGAGGATTATTCTTTTACTGAAGTACCTGCCTGTTATGGTGATGTTCAACAACGATGGTTCTTGTTTCTCAATAAAAAGCGAAGGCTCAGTGAACAGAAAACGCTGACCAGAAAGATGCAGAAACAGTCACTGAAAGAGGCCCGCGATCTGGAAAAGTTGGGTAAAAAGGCTTTTCTGTGCCGGGACGATGCATTGGAGGCTTTTGCCTTGTGGCAAAAACAATCGGAACTCTGCCAAAGTGAAACGGAACCTGAGGTTATCTGTAAACCCTGCTATCGGGGCAAAGGGCGTCCATCGTCAGATAGTAAGCCTGATCACTTCGAATATTTTGTACAGAGCGCATGCTTTGTTTCTTGCGAGAAAAGAGAGAATTCGCTGGCATCACTGGGCTGCTTTATCTTGGGCACCAATGATTTGGATCAAAAGAGTCTGAATGCCGCTGAGCTGTTGTCTACCTACAAGTCACAACAGCAGGTTGAAGGTGGCTTCCGATTCCTGAAGAGCCCGGATTTTCTGGTTTCCTCACTCTACCTGAAGAAAACGGAACGAATCGAGGCCCTGTTAATGGTGATGACACTGTGTCTGATGGTCTATGCTGCTATCCAACACAGAATAAGGTATGAACAAGCAGAGCCGTGTATTCTTAAACCAGAAAAAAAAGCCCTGCCAGAACCCAACGGCGAGATGGGTGTTTTTCTGTTTTCAAGGGGTTAGTGTATTAACGGTCAATAATCAGGAACAACGTGTGGTCGGTTTGAAG
>NZ_JAGHQW010000197.1 GCF_017744115.1 Salinisphaera sp. G21_0
CTCTGTACGGATGTGGTCGGGTTCATCAGGAAAGGCTTCATCAAACCCGCGTTTTTTAGCTGGTTGCGGTTTAGAAGCTTTTTCCAGTTTTTTGATGGCCAGGTCATTCCCCAACTCAGCCGCCTTGCGCAACCAGGCCTTCGCCTGGTCCAGATCTGCCGGGAAGTCCGCCCCACCATGCTTATACAGATGACTCAGGTGGAACATGGCCTCAGCGTTACCCAGGTCAGCCGCCTTGAGCAACCAGATTTTCGCCTGGTGCAGATCTACCGGAAAGTTCTCGCCACCATCCAGATACAGGTAACCCAGGTAAAGCATGGCTTCAGCATGTCCCAGCTCAACCGCCATGAGCCACCAGGATTTCGCCTGGTGCAGATCTTTCGGAAAGCCCTTGACACCTTCCTCGTACAGGTTGCCAAGGTTGACTGTGGCTCCAATATCCCCTAGCCCAGCCGCCTTGAACAACAGGAACTTTCCCTCATCCGGATCTGCCGGTAAGCCCTCGCCTCCCTCCAGGTACACCCTGCCCAGGTTGCCCATGGAGCAAGCATTCCCCAGCCCAGCCGCCTCTAGGTACCATCGCTCCGCTTTGCGCAGATCTACCGCGAAGTCCTCACCACCATTATGATACAGGTGGCCCAGATTATTCATGGCTACAACATTCCCCAGTTCAGCCGCCTTCAGGTACCAGCTCTCGGCTTTGTGCAGATCGGCTGGAAAGCCCTCGCCACCATCTTCATAGATGATGCCCAGGCCGCACATGGCTTTAATATCCCCCAGCTCAGCCGCCTTAAGGTTCCAACGCTCCGCTTTGTGCAGATCTATCGGAAAGCTCTTGCCACCATACACATACAGGTAGCCCAGACTGCTCATG
>NZ_JAGHQW010000198.1 GCF_017744115.1 Salinisphaera sp. G21_0
TCAAGAAGGGCATTGTCTTTTTCAAGAATGACACCGTCGATGGTCTGGATGGCCTCAAACAAGGCCTCCAGGTCCAGAGCGGTTCCAGCATTTCCGCCCAGTAAACTCAAGGCGGATTTTGGCTGGTGAATGACGGTATCAATGAGTGATTTCATGGCCGTCATTTTACCATAACTGCCTGAGTTTTCAGACTAAAAACAGCTATCATAATGCCTTTTTTTATGGGGTTTCATGGCATTAAGATTGTAGCCATCCAGCAACCAATTGAGCTGCTGTCCGGTTAAGGTCACCAGTTCGTCATCGGGTTTTGGCCAGTGGAATTTGTCATCTGCCAGACTCTTGTAATAAAGCACAAAGCCATTGTCTTCCCAGAACAGGCATTTGATTTTATTACGATGGCGATTAGTGAAGGCATAGAGATGACCGTCAAAAGGGTTGTGCCCAAGCTCCTGCTCGACCAGGACCGCCAGTCCCTTGAAGGATTTTCGAAAATCGATGGGATCCCGGTAAAGGTAGACCTCAGGCAAAGTGGACGACGGGCGCATGACAGGTTGATTCATTGAAGTAACCCGATCAATTGCCCAGCCAGGGCCAGATTTTGGTGGTCAATACCAGAAATACTAAGACCATTAGGCAGAGAGACTGTCAAGACTGAGGATGCCTGGCCAGCTTGGTCCTGACGCTGAGCCAGTAACACAGGTGCAAAGGCTGTACGGGTATTTGATGATGAAGCAGGCGTGTTCCCGGTCCACAGTTTCTTTTTCCAATAACCAAACTGTGATGGCCTGACGCCATTTTGTCGGCACCAGGCCTTTTGGCTCAGCCCGGAGTCATGCCAGGCTTCGATTCGTTGCAGCCATTGTTCTTTAGTG
>NZ_JAGHQW010000199.1 GCF_017744115.1 Salinisphaera sp. G21_0
TTAAAAAAGGCGGCAGCCTTCTTTGCGCGAGAAAGTCTCTGAGATTCGAGTTTATCAAGGATCATCAGGAAAGCTTCAGCATAAGAGCCATGTGCCGGGTTATGTCGGTATCCTGCACAGGCTATTATGACTGGCTTTCCCGTCCTGAGTCGAAACGCTCTCAGGAAGACCGCGCATTGAAGGCTGACATTAAGGCAATTCATGAGAAGAGTCGCCAGACTTATGGTGAACGTCGTATTAAAGATGATCTGGCTGATATGGGCAAGCAGGTCAGTCGGCAGCGGATCAACCGCTTGATGCAAGAGGAAAGCATCGTATGTAAAACCAGGCGGAGATTTAAAGCAACCACCAATTCACGCCATAACAAACCGGTGGCTGAGAACGCGTTAGACCGTCATTTTCAACGGGAGCAGCCGAATCAGGCTTACGTTGGCGACATTACCTACGTCCCTACTCGCGAGGGCTGGCTGTACCTGTCTGTTTTCATCGACGTGTGCTCCAGAGCCGTTGTGGGCTGGTCTATGAGCGAGAGAATGACGGCAACACTGGTTACGGACTCGCTGGAAATGGCACTGTGGAAGCGTAGACCGCTGGCAGGCCTGTTGGTTCATAGTGACCGGGGGAGCCAATATGTCTCGGATCGTTATCAACAGCTGCTCAGAGACAATGGTTTTATATGCAGCATGAGCCGTAAAGGGAATTGCTGGGATAATGCAGTGGCCGAGAGTTTTTTCCATACGCTGAAGACAGAACTCATTCATCATGAGGACTTTCAGACGCGGGAAGAGGCGCATCAGGCAATTTTTGAGTATATCGAAGTGTTTTATAACCGTCAGAGAAAGCATTCGACTAATAGCTACCTGGCAC
>NZ_JAGHQW010000019.1 GCF_017744115.1 Salinisphaera sp. G21_0
CGAATGCCCGGACATGAGAGGCCAGAAAATCAGCCTGGGACTGCCCCCAGCTTGCTTCGGCGTAGGTGTAGCTTGAAGCACCGAGCACGGCAACAAAGATCTGTGCTTGCCTTGCTTCACCGGTTTCGCACGCTGGCATCACTGAAAAGCTATGCTCAGAAAATGGCAACTATTTCTAACAAAGTATTCTATGAACTTGTTGGTACACCTCTCAAAAATTACCGTTGGAGTTGGGGAGCTGTCCGTCCTGATAATTCTGTTATGTTGACATGTTGGAACGAAAAGCGTCGGAAAATAAACGGCAAGACGTATGCTTTGATTCTCTGGTCCGATAAGGCTATCGAAGCTTGGCCAGAAAGTAATCAGAAATCACCTGGTATGGCTGAGCGTCGTCATCATGCCGAGATGATTACCCAGGGTGCGAAAACATATATTCGTCTTGTCAAGGGAGAGGCTGGTGTGATTGATGATGTTAATGACCGTGGCGATGTATTCATTGGTGGTGATGTATTCATTGATGAAGACGGTGCAATGCTTGTGGCTCTTGATGGTAGAATGCCCATTCGTAAACTGAAGATTTGATACTATGTTTGATATCATTGTGATTGTGTTGATAGTGTTATCTCCATTAATTATTCATCTGTTTAAACGCTGGATGACAGTTGACCCACAGAATGCATCCAGACCGAGACAGCATAAACCCCGTGAGCATGTACTGCATCAGTACGGATACGACAAATATGGGAATAGGCTAAAATAGCGGATTTTAACGACCTGTAAGAGTAACCAGTCCTCCCTCTACCTTCTCCCTCCTGACCCGGATACTTCTTGATTATTCGGGCAATTTGTCTACTTACCCTGAATACTGTGCCAATCAACCTTCGACCGTACATCCTGAGCGGGGTCGAAGGACGCTCAGGGTGAACGGAGATTTTACACATCAAACTCATCGAAATGATGTACCAGGGGCAGTGGTTATTGATCAATTTCCGGTGCCCGGGTTCGGCGAAAGGCAACGCCGTTGGCATCGAACAGATAACAATGCTCAGGTGACAGCTCGATACGTATTTTACTGCCTTCTTCCCGGCGAAGGGAGTCTTCTACCCGCACAATAAAATGCTCTCGAATGGTGTCGTGGCCCATATAGATAAATGACTCGGCACCCAGGCGCTCCAGTGCTTCAATACGTCCATCAACGGCATTGCCATTGTCGGTCTCCGCCAGGGTATGTTCCGGTCGAATCCCTAACACAACACGGGAGCCCGGATCGGCTTTGCTGGTATCGACACAGGCTTTCAGTGTTTCGCCTGTGGTCAGACGAACATGCGTCTCCTGTTCTCCATTTTTTTCAATGACGCCGTCAAAGAAGTTCATTTTGGGTGAGCCAATAAAACCGGCAACGAACAGGTTGGCCGGATGGTGATAAAGTTCCAGCGGTTTGCCCACCTGCTCAAGGTTGCTGGCCGCGCCCTGTGCCAGGGGGCTCAATACCACAATCTGATCCGCCAGGGTCATGGCTTCCACCTGATCATGGGTGACGTAGATGGAGGTGGTTTTCAGTCGGCGATGTAATCTGGCGATCTCCTGCCTCATCTGGACACGCAGGGCGACATCAAGGTTCGACAGAGGCTCATCAAACAGAAAGACCCTGGGCTGTTGCACAATGGAACGGCCAATAGCAACCCGCTGTCGTTGGCCTCCGGACATGGCTTTGGGTTTACGCTCCAGCAGTGCCTGCAGTTGCAGGATGCGGGCGGCTTCATCAACCCTCTCATCAACAACGCTTTTTTGTGCCCTGGCCAGCTTCAGGCCAAACGCCATGTTTTCGGCAACGGACATGTGGGGATAGAGGGCGTAAGACTGGAAGACCATGCCCACACGCCGCTCATTGGGTGGCCAGTCATTCACCTTCTCGCCATCAATGCTCAGCTCACCGCTGGTGATATCTTCCAGTCCACAGATCATCCTCAGCAGCGTTGACTTGCCACAACCGGATGGGCCGATGAACGCGATAAATTCACCATCACCAATGTTCAGGTTGATATCTTTCAGAGTCCAGGTTTGCCCCTGGTCATAACTTTTCGCAATGTTGACGAGTCTAACTTCTGCCATAGGACACCTTTAACAGATCGCTGCCCGCCGCCCGTTGCCCGTTGCCCGAAAAAGCCGGATTTGCTTACGCTTTTACGGGCAGCGGGAAGCAGGCGGCGGGCGGCGTTTTTTTTAACCTTTGACACCGCCCGATGTTAGTCCTCCGACGATCCAGCGCTGGCAGGCAAGGAAAATAATGGTAATGGGAAAACCGGAGAGCACAGCGGCGGCGGCAAAGTCGCCCCATAAATAGTTCTGTGGGTTCAGGTACTGCCTTGAGCCCACCGCAAGGGTGAGATTATCCATACTCTGGAGTAGCACGGATGCCACCGGGTATTCGGCAATACTGGCGATAAATGCCAGGATAAAAACAACCGCCAGAATGGGAACGGACAGCGGCAACAGCACAAAACGGAATGCCTGCCAGGGCGTTGCCCCATCAATAGCCGCTGCTTCTTCCAGAGAGTTATCGATGGTTTCAAAGTACCCTTTGATCAGCCAGATATGCAGTGCCATGCCTCCCAGGTAGGCGATTGTGACGGAACCCAGGCTATCCAGACCGAGCCAGGGGATGTAGTCACCAATCTTGTCAAACAGTGAGTAGATGGCAACAAGCGCAAGGACGGCCGGGAACATCTGCAGGATCATCATGGCTGTCAGCATCTGTTGTTTAAACCGGAACCGCAGCCGGGCAAAGGCATAGGCACCGGTTGTCGCCAGAATCAATATCAGGGCAGAGCTGGTGATGGCGACCTTGATGGAGTTCCACAGCCAGGTCAGCACCGGAAACGGTGGTTGGGTAATAGAGCCATCGGCATTCTCCCAGGGGATACCCAGTGCCAGATACCAGTGTTCAAGGCTGGGGTTTTGAGGAATCAAAGAGCCCGTGGCAAAGTTACCGGTGCGCAGGGAAACCGAGATAATCATGAAAAAAGGGAACAGGATAATCAGCAGGAAAAGCCACATCACAATACGGGCTGACCAGACCCGGTACTTCAGATTTCTTGGTTGCACCATTGCCATGACACAGTCTCCTGTATGGCTACGTAAAAGCTTTACCACAAAGGCACAAAGTCACTGAGAAGAGATGTTTCCCGTTTCCAAAGCTTCAGGATGTTGAATAAATGCATCAAAATAAGTCTGCAAAAAGCGCTTTGTGTCTTGGTGTCTTTGTGGTTCAAAAAAATGGTTCCCGGCATTACTGCAATCGTCGTGTTGCTGTCAGGTTTGCCCAGGCAATAAAGCCCACCATCAGAAAGATCGCTGTGGCAATCGCGGAGGCCAGACCGTAATCCTGGCCATAGGAGCCAAAGGCAATACGGAAGGTGTAGCTCACCAGGATATCCGTAGTTCCGGCCGGGGTAGTGGCGTGGAGCATGTCCGGAGCGCCACCGGTTAACAGGGCGATCAGAACCAGGTTGTTAAAATTAAAGGCAAAGCTGGCAATCAGTAGTGGAATCAGCGGTTTGATGATCATCGGAATGGTAATGTGGAAAAGATTCTGGATCGGTGAAGCGCCATCAATGGCCGACGCTTCATAGAGATCATCCGGAATACTTTTCAGCAGCCCGATACAGAGGATCATCATGTAGGGGTAGCCCAGCCAGGTGTTGACAATAATGACCATGGATTTGGCCAGCAGCTCATTACTGAACCATTCTGGTTTAATTCCGAAGAGCATATCCAGTAGCAGGTTGATTTCACCAAAGTTCTGGTTAAACAACCCTCTGAAAATCAGGATGGAGATAAAGGCCGGTACTGCGTAAGGCAGGATCAACAGCAACCGGTAAACACCATTCCCTTTCAGCGGCTCCCATTGCACCAGACAGGCCATTAACAGGCCGATAATCAGTGTGAAGGCAACAGAAAGCGCGGCAAAAATCACCGTCCAGGTAAAGATCTTCAGGAAAGGTCCCTGAATACCCGGATCAGTAAAGACCCGGACAAAGTTATCCCATCCCGTATAGATGGTGAAACCGGGACCCATCTGCTCGGTACCGGCTTCATTGGTGTAATACCCTGTAGCCATATCCGGATAGATGATCTCTCCCGTGCGGTTATCGACAAGGGCAAGGCTTTGTTCCGGGTATTGCCGGTCAGTGTGGTCATCGGGACGATAAATCCTGGCAATAGCCCCGAACTTTCTCAGACTGGTCATGGCCAGCTCAGTGCCATCAGGCAGAACAATATCCAGCTTCTGCAGGGTCGAACGCTTTTTGATGACGTCCCGGATAGGGAGTGCCGCTCCGGTTGGCGCATGGATGGACTCAAAGGCTTTCAGCTCCTGAGGCTGATCACTTTCGGTAAATGGCCCGGTCAGATAGTGTGCCTCACCGCCTGCAGCGCTGGTCAGCATCAGCCGGAAGCTGGGGCCTTCCTGATACATTTTGAAAGAAAACGATTCGCCGCCCGTACGGTAGGTCTTTGCCAGGTGTATAGCCCTGACCCGTTCAAGAGAAAGCAGGTGGTTGGAGCTGTAATTGGTAAAGGCGACATTGACCGTGTAAACCAGCGGAAAGACGATAAAGGTAATTATCCCCAGAAGGCTGGGGTAAACATAGCGATAGTTGTACCCTTTTCTACTGATAACCACCCATGTACCTACCGCTGCGAGAAGCAGCACGAGCATGGCAAAAGCCAGTTCTCCCTGGGCATACATCAAGGTCACACCGTATAAAAGTACCAGATCAATAACGGCAACAATACCGATCACCAGATAGGCACCGTTACTGTTGCTGGCTCTTGATGTGCTCATGGGGTGCTGGCCTCTCGACAGGAAACGGTTAGCCGATGATGCGTTTTGCCGCGTCGTTCAGGGCTTCACGGTAGTTTTGTCGGCCACTGGTAATATTGCGCAGAGCGGTCTCCATGGCAGACCAGAATTTACCCATCTCGGGAACATTTGGCATGATCAGGCCCTGTTCAACATTCTTGTACGTTGCTGCGATACGAGGGTCTTTCATCAGTTTTTTCATCAACGCCCTATTGGCTACGGCACCAAGAGGGACGTCGTTGTTCATAACGGTCAACCCCTGTTCGGTGAGCAGGTAATTCTCCAGAAACTCTTTGGCAATGGACTTGTTAGGGCTGGCATTATTAAGTGCTGCCCCCCATACGCCAACGAATGCCTTGGCCGGTTTGCCATGAAGTTTGGGCAGTGGTGCAACACCATAGTTGATTTTACTCTTATCCAGATTCGCCCAGGCCCAGGGGCCGGTGATCATCATGGCGACTTTCTGCTGGTTGAAATTGGCTTCCATCACGCCATAGTCAACGCCACGTGGCATCACGCCTTTATCGATCAGGTCGAGCAGCATCTTGGCACCTTCCATTGCGCCTTTGTCGTTTACACCGGTTTTCTTAACGTCATAGCCTTTGGCCGTTTTCTGAAAAACATAACCGCCATCTGCTGCCAGCAGTGGCATGGTGAAATAGGGTTGAACCTGATCCCACATAATCGTAATGATGCCTTTTTCATTCTTCTTGTTGGGGACTGGCTGCTGTTTCAGTTTACTGGCCAGGGGAAACATTTCTTCAAAGGTGGCAGGCGGTGTTGGCAGGATCTCTTTGTTATAAATAAGGCTGATGGCTTCCAGAGAGACAGGGTAGCCATAGATTTTGCCATTACTGGTCATGGCTTCCCAGCCAATGTTGTTCACGCCTTTTTTAAACTCTGATGATGGGCGGACAGGTGCCAGCAAACCACTTCTCGCCCATTCACCATATCGGTCATGGGCCCAGAAAATAATGTCAGGTCCGCTGCCGGAGGCTGCTGCCTGTTGAAAGCGGTCGGTAATATTTTCCGGGATTTCGACTTTAACGGTTATCTCCATGTCTTTGGTAAACTGGGCACCGACCTTGCGAATACCTTCATAGGCTTTGTCGCCACCAACCCATATCAACAGCTCGTCAGAGCTGAAGGCCGATACGCTACCGGCAAAGATCAGTGACAGTGCTGTCAGGATAGCTGGGAAAGTTTTTTTAATCAGCGAAGGGATCATTTCTGATTTCTCCGGGCAAACCAGGCTGCTTGAAAGCGGCTGGTTATTCGGGTAAGGGACGTCGTTAACAGGTTAAAAGAACCATGGTTGATTACTAAAAAACCAGTCAGGTCTTAGCCAGATGAATGAATCGAATACCGACTAATAATAATCGCTGTGTTTGAGTATGCCAGTAAGAATATCCAATACATTAATTAAGGTGATGTTTTGGTTATTAACAGTTTGTTTTTAATACTACTTTTCCGCTGCGTGGTTATATTTGAATGTCAGTTGTTATTTGATTTATATAAATCAGTTATTTGTCGTCGTTTATATTGCTTAAATTGATATAACTCTAAAAAAAAACGACAAAAGTATACCTAATCAGGGTCAGGCAACTATAACTTACTCATGGTTTTCCATTATTGCTAATGGCGCAAGGGTTAACTTTGTCTCCATGAACCGGTTCATGGTTTTTAGTTACTTCTCTCAAGCTGTTTTCTGTGACGACTCCTCTCAATAGATCAATCTGACAAGCTTGAGCTGCCACAAGAGAGTGTTTGATATGGATAGAATCAATGTAGATCTGAGTTCAGTTCGTAATATGGATACGGTTCAGATTGAACAGGGAATTCGTCGTCATCTTGAACAGTCTCTCGGGGTTGAACCCGAGGAAGCGACCCCCGGCGATTACTGGGAATCATTAAGCCTGCTGGCCAGGGAGATCAATCTGGATCGTACCAGGAATACCCGGAGGGACGAAAAAGACCAGGGAGCCCGAAGGGTTTACTACCTGTCACTTGAGTTTATGGTAGGGCGCTTGCTGGGCAATAACCTTCATAATCTGGGGATCTACCATCAGGCTGAAAAAGCCATGGCCAGTTTTGGCGTGAGCCTTGCGGATGTTCTGGAATACGAAACGGATCCGGCACTGGGTAATGGCGGGCTTGGACGACTGGCGGCCTGTTTTCTCGACTCACTGACCACTCTGAACGTTCCCGCATTTGGTTATGGCATTAATTACCGCTTTGGTCTGTTCAAGCAGGGCTTTGTCAGCGGTAAACAGGTGGAAAGCCCGGATGCCTGGCGGGAAGACAATTTTCCCTGGGGCATTGAAAAACCGAAAAGAAAACAGGTTATACGATTATACGGCAAGGTCAGGGAGGTTGATGGCAAAAAGCTGTGGGAGGATACCCAGGAAGTGCTCGGTGTTCCCTGGGACTTGCCAATAACCGGCTATAACACTGAGCGTGTTAACACCCTGCGCCTCTGGGAGGGGCGGGCGACAGAAGGGTTCGACCTGGACAGCTTTGATGCCGGTCGTTATCAGGATTCCAGGTTCCGGGAAATTCTCGCAGAAAATATCAGTCAGGTACTCTATCCAAACGACAGTCATCCGGAAGGCAAAGAGCTGCGCTTTATTCAGCAGTATTTCTTTGTTGCCTGCTCGCTGGCGGATCTTCTTGCCCGTTACAAGCGTGAGCATAAAGGCTGGGAAGAATTCACCAGTAAAGTCGTTATTCAGTTAAATGATACGCACCCGGCAATCGCTGTGCCTGAGCTGATGCGAATACTTATGGATGAAGAGGATTTTGTGTTTACCAAGGCTTTGGAAGTATGCCGCAGCGTTTTCTGCTACACCAACCATACGCTGCTGCCTGAAGCCCTGGAAACCTGGCCTCAGGGGTTGGTCGCAAGGGTTTTACCCAGACACATGCAGTTGATCTATAAACTGAACTACCACTTTCTGAATAAGGAGGTAGAAGCACGGTGGCCCGGTGACCATCAGATGAAACGTCGCCTGTCCATTATTGAAGAGCCGGCAAATCCTGCGGAACCACAAATGGTACGTATGGCATACCTGTCGGTTATTGGCAGTCATAAAGTCAATGGTGTGGCTGCTCTGCACTCAATGCTGGTGAAGGCAAATCTCTTCCCGGAATTTGACCAGCTCTGGCCTGAGAAAATTGTCAATGTCACCAATGGCGTAACCCCCAGACGCTGGCTTGCCAACTGTAACCCTGAACTTGCTGAGCTGATTGATCAGACGCTCAGCGGCGACTGGCGCAGCGATCTTGCCCAATTAAGCGAGTTAAAGACCCGGGCTGATGATCCACAGTTTCAGGAAACATTTGCCCGGATCAAACTGAACAATAAGAAACACCTGGCTGGTGTTATAGATGAGCTGTGCGGTGTCAAAGTCAATCCTGAGGCGATCTTTGATGTGCAAATCAAGCGTCTGCATGAATACAAACGGCAGCAGCTGAATCTTTTGCATATCATCGCGATTTACCGTCGTCTGCTCGAAGACCCCGACCTGGATGTACCACAACGGGTGTTTATTTTTTCAGCCAAAGCAGCGCCGGGTTATCTGGTGGCGAAAAACATTATCTATGCCATTAACCGTGTGGCTGAGCGAGTCAATAATGACCGCCGCATTCGGGACAAGCTGAAAGTGGTGTTTCTGCCCAATTACCGGGTCAGTCTGGCTGAGAAAATCATTCCTGCGGCCAATGTTTCTGAGCAGATATCCACCGCCGGTTTTGAGGCTTCAGGTACCGGGAATATGAAATTTGCCCTGAATGGTGCGTTAACCATAGGAACCCTGGATGGTGCCAATGTGGAAATTGCTGAAGAGGTGGGCGAGGACAATATCTTTATTTTCGGCAAGACGGTGGATGACGTCAGTGATCTGCGTCAGCGGGGTTATAACCCCCGGGATGTCTATCAGCACAATGAAGAACTGAAGGCGGTTATTGACTGGCTGGCATCGGGAGACCTCACTCCTGACGAGCCGGATGCCTTTCGTCCACTGGTGGAATCTCTGCTGGATTCGGACTACTTCCTGACCCTGGCTGACTACCAGTCTTACAGTGACGCCCATGACCGGATCGTTCAAGCCTGGAAGAATCCATCCCACTGGTGGCGAATGGCGATCATTAATACCGCATCCATGGGCAAGTTTTCATCGGATCGGTCCATTGTCGACTACTGTAAAACCATCTGGAATATTGATGTCTAGGATTATGGACGATGCTCTTGAAGGTATCCGGCTGGATTCTGACAGCCGGGATACCGTGCTTGATGACCTTCTGAATAGCTGCTGTGCCAGCCCCTTTGATTTGCTCGGTTGGCATCCCGCCAGAACCGGTAAAGGGTTGGTAGTCAGAGTATGGCGGCCAGACGCCATCAGTGTGGATGTTATTGATGAGGTTACCGGAAAGAGCCTGGGGCCCGCGACTGATATTGCACCGGGGCTGTTTGAGCTGCAATTTCCGGAGATCTCTCAGCCTCAGGCATATCATCTGCTGGTTACCAATGCCCAGCATCATCAGTTCAGGGCTAACGACCCTTATCAATTCTCCAGCCTCTGTCGTACAGAGCCGGTCATCCGCCACAACTGGCTGCACCATACACTGGGTGCGCACTTCCATTCCGTGACGCTGTCAGGCCATAGCTGGCAAGGCGTCATATTTCGTGTTTATGCGCCCCATGCCCGCAGTGTCAGTGTGATTGGTTCATTTAACCACTGGGATGGTCGGTTGCACCAGATGGCCGGCAGCAACAGTGGTATATGGCAGTTGTTTATTCCTGAAGTAACCGCGGGGGATCTGTATAAATTTGAGCTGAAAGACCCGAATGGTCAGCTTCTGCCCCATAAGGCGGACCCCTTTGCCTTTTATGCGGAGCAGCCACCGGGGAATGCATCCATTGTCTATGATTCCCGTAAATATCAATGGCAGAATACCGTGTGGCATCAGCGCCAGGGGTTAGATAGACCGGTCTGTATTTATGAGGTACACCTGGGCTCCTGGAAAAAAGGCAAGCGTGGGCAGCTGCTGAATTACACTGAACTGGCCGAACAACTGGTGCCTTATGTGCAAGAGATGGGGTTTACTCATGTTGAATTTCTCCCGCTTCACGAGCACCCTTTTAATGGTTCCTGGGGTTATCAGCCGGTAGGTTTATTTGCGGCAACCAGCCGCTACGGGGATCCGGATGGGTTGAAAGCCTTAATAGACCGGTTTCATGATGCAGGTATCGGGGTCATTCTTGACTGGGTTCCGGCACACTTTCCCACTGACACTCATGGCCTGGCCCACTTTGATGGCACCCATCTTTATGAATATGAAGATCCCCAAAGGGGATGGCATCCGGACTGGCAGACACATATTTATAACTACGGACGCCCGGAGGTCAGACACTTTCTGATCAGCAATGCGTTGTTCTGGTTTGAACAGTTCCATGTGGATGGTCTGCGGGTGGATGCGGTCGCTTCCATGCTCTATCTCGACTATTCAAGGGGCGCAGGCGAGTGGCAACCTAATGTTCTGGGGGGCAATGAGCACCTTGAGGCCGTCCAGTTTATCAGGGAGCTGAATGAAACCGTATACCAGCACTATCCCGATGCCATGATGATTGCTGAAGAGTCTACCAGCTGGCCGGGAGTCTCAATGCCTACTTACGACAACGGGTTGGGGTTTGGTTACAAGTGGAATATGGGGTGGATGCATGACAGCCTGAATTACCTGGCCCGCTATCCGGAGCATCGTCGTTATCACCATGATCAGATCCTGTTCAGCATGGTGTACAACGACAGTGAACACTTTATTTTACCGCTTTCCCATGATGAGGTGGTCCATGGCAAAGGCACACTGCTCAGCCGAATGCCGGGAGATGAGTGGCAGCAGTTTGCCAACCTTCGCGCTTTGTACGGCTATATGTTTGGGCATCCTGGTAAAAAATTGTTGTTTATGGGCGCGGAGCTGGGTTCCCAACGTGAATGGAATCACGATGGTCAGCTGGACTGGTTGTTACCGGAGGAAAATCAATTTTCCCGTGGTCTAACGACTATGGTCAGGCATTTGAATGCCACTTACCAGGCCTTACCTGCCTTATGGCATTTCGATTACAACCCAACGGGCTTTCAGTGGTTAATTACCGATGATGATCTTCAGTCAGTTATCGCCTTCAGTCGGCATACCGTCAATGACTCACCGGTGGTGGTCATTTGTAATTTTACCCCGGTGGTCAGGCCCCATTACCGGCTGGGAGTCCCCGGAGCCGGTGTCTGGAAAGAGGTGTTTAATTCCGACAGCCGCGAGTTTGCCGGCAGTGGTGTGTTGAATGAACTGCCCCTGGTGGCAGAGCCTGTACCAATGCATCATCAGCTGCATTCATTAGTGATGACGCTACCGCCATTAGCGACGGTTTTCTTACACCTGACCGAATAATCCATTTCTCTGGATTTGAGCAGATTGCTCATTAGGATGCGCGAATATGAGTCATGTTTTCACGCCGGATGATTATGCCATTGCGGTGGCTGAGTCCCCCGTTGGCAAATACGTTTACACCCCTTATGTAAAAAGTCTGTTTATGACACACCCGGTAAATTCTGTGCTGGACCTGCGCTGCAGCGAAGGTTTCTTTTCCCGCCTTGCCCTGGCGGCCGGGGCTGAGTATGTGGTGGGGGTGGATCAGTGTCCGGCCATGCTGGATCGGGCAATACAGTTGAATGAGTCTGCTGACCCTGGTATTGAGTACAAGCAGGCGGATCCAACAACATTGCGACTGGAGCGTTCATTTTCTGCGGTGCTGGCCTTCTGGCTGACCTGTCGCCTGGGCAGCCTTAACCATCTGAAAGAGCTGGCCGAAACCCTCTGGTATCATACGTCACCGGGCGGCTATAGTTATCTGCTGGCGCTGGATTCTGAGCGTCATTCCCGGGTGCAGGGTAATCCTCAGGCACCGGATGACTGCTATGGAAAAAAAGTGGACGCTGTGGCAAACCTGCAGGACGGTGATCCGTTTGAGCTGGCCATTCAAGTCGGGGAAACTGAGGTTCATTTTACCGATTACTGCTGGTCTACCGATACGATTGTTCAGTGCTTGCAAGAGGCTGGTTTGACCAACGTGAACGTGCTTTATCTAAACGTTTCTGAAGAAGGGCTTAAGGCCAGGGGGGGCGATTACTGGGCAGCGTATCAGGCCGATCCGTTTATTGTGGCGATTGAGGCGTTCAGGAAGTGAGGGATAGTTTTTCGGTATTACTCCATATACTCAAGAAAATCGCTCGCTACTATAGTTCGTCGTCTGCATACGTTTGATTTCAGGAAGTGCCGAGTTGTCTGCTATTGCCGTTCTTCCCAGAATGCTGGGAACCCTGTTTTATTACTCTCCAACCTCCGAAGAAGCCGGTAGCGTTATTGCCGAACTGGCTGAGCTGCCTGCTCTGCTGGACTGGCAGAATCCTTCTGTTATTGAAGCTGCTGCTGCACAGCTGTGTTCTGTGGATATAGCGGAATTGACCTATCAATTTTCCCTGTTGTTTGAGGGGCAGGGCTCTATGCCAGCGCCGCCCTGGGGATCGGTTTATCTGGACCGGGAGAATTTGCTGCTGGGTGAAACGGCGCAGGCTTATCGCCAGTTTCTGCGGGCAAACCAGGTGGAACTGGATACCGATTTGAATGAGCCGGAAGATCAGTTTGGCCTGATGATTCTGGCCATGGCTTACTTTATGGAAACGGAGAATGACGATGCGGTGGTGGAATTGCTTGGCACCCATCTGCTGCCATGGTCTGGCCGTTATCTGGAATTGCTGGCAGAGGCGGATGAGAGCGGCTTTTACCGTGCGCTGGCGGTGGTGGCTGGTGAATTCCTGAAGGAAGTCTCTGCAGCGTATGATGTAATGGCGGAACCCCGTCAGTTATATCGATAAGCTTTTTGCACCGCAATATACATTAAGGCTGTCGTACAAGCACTTGAACCACAAAGGCACAAAGACACAAAGTTTTTATGGGCTTGCCTGAGCTACGCACGGCAAACAATAAAGGCTTCCTTTGTGCCTTCGTGTCTTTGCCGTGAAAGAAAAATTGCCACGGAGACACAGAGGCACGGAGACAAGATAAAGTTTTACCTCTGTGTCTCCGTGCCTCCGTGGCAAATCTTTCATACCAGAGGAGAGGGTGACGAACAATCGTCATGAGTATTTGTGGTGCAAAAAACTGGCTAATTCACAGCCTGTTGTTTCATCACCTGCAGCAGTGCCTGAACCGGGTGTGGAATCTTGCCATCACCATAACGTTTCACCTGGCTGCGACAGGAATAACCGGTAGCCACCAGCCTGCCACTGTGTTCAGGGTTCTGCACAACGTCCTTCCAGCTCATATCGTAGAGCTTTCTTGAGGTTTCCTGATTACGGGTCTCATGGCCGTAGATGCCCGCCATGCCACAACAGCCGGTGGCTTTATAGGTGAGTTTAAGGCCCAGGTCACTGAATAACTGTTGCCATTGAGCAGGAGCTGCGGGGACATTGGAGATTTCTGTGCAGTGGCCCAGTAGCACAAAGTCTTCGCTTTTGTTGGAAAGAGCCGTGCTGGCAAGGTTTAATTGCAACTGACGTATTGTTTCTGACTGTTTGGCAAACCATTCGGACAGGAGCAGTACTTCCGGGGATCTGTCGCCCATCACTTCCCGGTACTCATCCCGATAGGTCAGGGTAACCGCCGCATCAATGCCCACCAGGCTGATGCCGCTGTCGGCCAGTGCTTTCAGCTCCTCACCATTGGTTCTGGCGATTTTTTCAAACCGACCCAGGAAGCCATAGACATGGAGTACTTTTCCATTGGGGCGGTAAGGGGCAATCAATGGGCGGTAGCCAAGACGAATCAGCAGCTCAACCAGGTCGGTCAGCAGCGGTGTTTCAAAGAAGCTGGTAAAGGCATCCTGAATAATAATGACGGTTTTATCCCGTTCACTATCGGGGATGGCATCCAGCAACGTGCGGTTGGCAATGGCCGCACCGGAACGACAGCAGTCGTTAACCGGCGATGAACTGGTAATCGCCGGAATATCCTGCAGACCAATGGTTTTGCTGGCAAGGGTATTGGCCACTGACCAGCCCATAACCAGATTGTAAGCCGGTTTGATCCTGGCGAGTACCGGCAGCATTGGTTCCAGTAAACCGGCCACATGGTGTTTGACCGGTCTCGGGTAGCGGCCATGATAAAGTTCAAAGTAACGGGAGCGCAGGTCGGGCACATTGACCTGAATCGGGCATTGCCCGGCACAGGACTTACAGCTCATGCAGTTATCCAGAGCTCCATACACCTGATGACTGAAGTCCTCTTCACCCCGCCATTTGTTCACCAGGTTTATCAGTTTCTGACCACCGTTGTAGAGTGGGCCCGCCTGACGGATCTTATGGCTTTCGCCAGCTATGTCGGCTCCAGCGGCGGTTTGTAACCGCAGCCATTCCCGCACCAGACCAGAGCGGCCTTTCGGGGATTGCGTCCGGTCATAGGTGGCTTTCCAGGTGGGGCACATGGCGCTGTTGGGGTTGTAATTAAAGCAGGCACCGTTGCCGTTGCAGTACAAACTGCTGGTAAACGCGGCAAAGGCATTGCGCTCAATTTCCCGGTCCTGCTGGCCTCGGGTGGGCACTTCATCAATCTTCAGCAGCTGAACCGGTTCGGTGGCGGGGGTGGCAATCTTGCCGGGGTTTAACTGGTTGTAGGGATCAAATACGCCTTTAATTTCCTGCAGCACCGGGTAGAGGTCGGCGAAGAAGTCCGGTGCGTATTCCGAACGGATTCCTTTACCGTGCTCGCCCCAGAGCACACCACCATAACTTCTGGCCAGGGCGGCCACGTCATCACTGATTAACCGGACCAGTTTCTCCTGTTCCGGGTCTTTCATATCGATGGCCGGGCGAACATGGAGAACACCGGCATCCACATGCCCGAACATGCCATAGGAAAGGTGGTGACTGTCCAGTAGTGCCCGGAAAGCCTGAATAAAGTCAGCGAGATTTTCCGGGGGAACGGCCACATCTTCCACAAAGGGTATAGGGCGTGCGTCGCCTTTCATATTGCCCAGCAGCCCGACAGCCTGCTTGCGCATGTTCCAGATTTTTTTAACATTGCCGGTGCCTTTCACGACGCTGTGACCGGCACGCCAGATACTGACCGGTTCTTCCAGTACGGCTGTCAGGCGATCGATACCCTGCTGAATCTGCGTTTCATTGTCGCCGGTAAACTCGACAAAGTTGATGCCGTCAATATCATCACTCTGCCCGGGAAAGAAGTCTTTGACGCTTTCCCAGACACTGTCAGCCTTTGCCAGCCCAAGCACACGGGAGTCGATGGTTTCAATGGAATCTGGCACAGCGGACATCAGTGTCTGGGCATCCTGCAGCGAGTCCTGGAAACTTTTGTAGAAAACCAGCACCAGGGCAGAGTGTTTGGGAATAGGCAGCAGGTTAACTTTAATCTCACTGATGATGGCCAGGGTTCCTTCGGAACCGCAGAGAATGGCATTCAGATCATGCTGGTTATCTTTATTGACAATATTGGCCAGGTCATAGCCGGTCAGGTTTCGATTCAGGTGAGGGAATACGTCAGACACCTGTTGTTTATGTTCGCGGTGGGTCTTTTTCAGGGTGTTATAAATCTTGCCAATGCGATCCTGTCGTTGACACAGTTGCTCAAGTTGATCGTTATCGACTGGTGAGGAGTTCCATACCGTGCCATCGGCAAGCACAGAGGTCAGTTCAAGTACATGGTGCCGGGTTTTGCCATACACCACAGAACCCTGACCGCTGGCATCGGTATTCACCATGCCGCCCACGGTTGCCCGGTTGCTGGTGGAGAGTTCCGGGGCAAAGAACAGGCCTTCTTTAGCGGCCAGCTCGTTCAGGTAGTCTTTGACCACGCCGGATTGAACCCTGGCCCAGCGCTCTCTGGTATTGATCTCCAGCACCTGGTGCATATAACGACTGGTGTCCACCATAAAACCAGACGTCAGCGACTGACCATTGGTGCCGGTACCACCACCACGGGGAGACACGACGATCTGATGGAACGCCGGTTTATTGGCCAGGGTGAGAATCCTGCTGATGTCTGCCGTTGAGCGAGGGTAGAGTACTCCCTCTGGCAGTACCTGATAGATCGAATTGTCTGTTGCCAGAACGGTCCGGTCGGCATAGCCCAGCTCAATATCCCCGCTAAAGCCAGCAGAGGCCAGTTCACGGGCAAAGTGGCTATACAAGGTGTTTGTTGTTTTCTGATCCAGCCTGCTGATCACAGCTTTACTCCCCATCAATCCCGTGGGGTATTGTACGTAAAGCAGGGAAAGTAGGGAACAAAAGGTGGTGGGTTTGGGGTTTGCTCTGGCAAGTTTTGTTTTCTGAAGTCGCTTCCCGCTTCCCGCACAAGCACATGCAGTCTGTCTTTTTCGGGCAGCGGGCAGCACTTATTGCAATATGACCGTTCCTACGCCAACGCCTCCTGAAGAACCTGCAGGTCAGGCTCTGCAAATGGCAAAGCCAACGCTTTCTGCTGAGCCTGCTCAGACATTTTTTTCCAGGTTTTCTGCACAATGGCGATCACCTTGTCCCTGGGGTGTTTGGCGGCAAAGGCCGAAAAGTCCCGGGTTAAAAAGACCAGGCAGGCACAGTCTTCCAGCGTCTGGGTGTCGGCATTTCGCTTGATGCCCTGCTTGCGGATAATCGTTGACGCTTGTGCACAGCTTGCTTCTGAATAACCGTTTCTGGCCATGATTTCACCGGCTTTTCGGGCATGCAGTTTGCCCAGTTCGGTGCGCCACTTCAGGTAGCCGGTGCGTCCTTCAGGGTATTCTGAACGGGGGATTTCCCAGCGGCAGAGGTGCTGACTGCGAACGGCGATCTGCAACTCCTCAGAAGCATCCGGAGCCAGCTGTTGTAACCAGTGGGTCATTTGCCGGGCGTAGCTTAATTCTGCCGGGGTATCATCAATGACGCTTGGGTCCATCTGGTGAAGCTGGTCAATGGCGGCCAATGTTTCTGCAAGCCTGGTCATAAACTGCGATCTCATTTTAAAAATAGTTATGTCGCACTTTTTACTTGATTTGCCAGTGGATTTCGACTGGTATTTGTGATTCTACTCAACTGGATAGTCGGGTTAAAAAGGATGAGTAAAGAAAAGTCCCCGAGGGTTGCCATGGTGGTTGGTGCGACCGGTGCCACCGGGCAGGTGTTGATGCAATACTTGCTGGAGCGAAGCCACTACTCTGAGGTCGTTGTTCTGCACTACCGGACGACACAATGGGCTGGCCACGCCAAAGTCAGGGAGGTGGTGCTGAGCCTGGATCAGTTACAGGATCTGGATTTAACCGTTGACGTCTTGTTCTGTTGTCTTGGTACTACCATAAAAAAGGCTGGCTCAAAGCCAGCCTTTGCCAAAGTTGATCGTGACT
This sequence comes from Salinisphaera sp. G21_0, assembly GCF_017744115.1. GTDB lineage: Bacteria > Pseudomonadota > Gammaproteobacteria > Pseudomonadales > Endozoicomonadaceae > Endozoicomonas. Next base: position 17,307 of record NZ_JAGHQW010000019.1, read on the forward strand.
ATGTTCTGGCACTTGGTCAGTGGGCAGTGGACCATGGACAGCCGTCGTTTCATCTGATCAGTGCTTATGGGGCAGATAAGGGGGCTCTGGGCTTTTATATGAAGGTGAAAGGTGAGGCGGAGAGTGGGCTGAAAGCACTGGGGCTTCGCTCTCTGGCTATTTACCAGCCGTCATTGCTGCATGGCAGGCGAGATGAGTTCCGGCTGATGGAGTCTGTTGGATTTTATCTGCTGTCGCTGTTAGGCAGCCTGCCGGTTTCCGGTTTGAAAGTACTTCGTCCCACCCGGATTACAGCACTGGCAACATTGATGTACCAGCAGTCATTACTGGATGTGTCCGGTTTGCAGGTGTTCCGCCCTTCCGATATTGCTGTCTGTGAATAAGTAGTTAACCAAATGAAATCGTATATTTCTGACTTAGTGGACAGCCACTCTGCTGCGTTACAACTCCGGTCACATAGCTAAGGCTATGCTCCCTGCGTTGTGCCTTGCATAGTAACTGCCCACTAAGCCAGAAATATACGATTCCATTTGGTTCACTACTTAATAGCGAGGCTGCATTGCACACACCGATGGTATTACCTGAAGACTATTACCTGACCAATTTTCAGCGGCTGCTTGGTTTTGTTGAGCAGCAGTATGCTGATTTATTGAGTTGCCGCGAAACCGCTTTTCTCAACACTTTCCGACGGCTGGAGGAGGATGCACAGAAACTCTATGTGCGGCTGGTGGGGCGCAAAGGCCCGATGTTTCGGTGGGATAAACTCAACTATCCGGAAATTGCCTCCATTGAATTGGCGGTTAATGAATTGGTCGGTACGGGTCTTATGCAGGTTAACCCGCCGCTGGATCTGGTTGCGGTGTCCGATCTTATGACCAAAAGTGAGTTACTGTGCTGTTTTCCTGACCAGCTTGGCCCTTACCGAAGCGAACGAAAGCAGGCTTTGGTAAACCGGTTGGTTGATAGCGGTAAACCATGCCCTGACCTGCCATTTACCATACTTCAACCTCTGTGCCGGGAAGAACTGAGAACCTTATTGTTCCTGTTCTTTGGTAACCTCAGTCAGGATTTGACGGAGTTTGTACTTCAGGACCTGGGATTGAATCGTTTTGAAAGCTATCCGCTAAACTCCCGGTTATTTGACAGCCGGGAGGAGCTGGAGCAGGGATTGAGCCTGTCGCTGCTCTGGCAGGAAGTTGCCCGGGACAATAAGAAGCTTGACCTTGATGAGTTGCAAGCCCTGGCCGCTAAGTTACCACCGTCGTCTGATTTCAGCCATCCGACCCTTAAGCGACGTTATGCCCGGCTGGTGAATGCCATTGCCCGTGATCTGGAAAGGCAAGGTGCTTTGCGGGAGGCAGTCGCCAGTTTTCAGCAGTCGTATTTGCCCCCATCCCGGGAACGGCGGGCTCGCATTTTGGCCAAACTCAATGATACGGCTGGCGCTTTGGCACTTTGTGAAGAGATACAGGCTTCACCAGCCAGCAGCCTGGAGATGGCCTTTGCCCATCGGTTTGCCAAAACCCTGAAGGGTGAGAAGCGCAGGCGGCAAACCGCACCGTTTAACCAACGGACTCTTGAGCTGAATGACAATGGGCAGCGGGTTGAATTTCAGGTGCAGGCGCATTTCAAAGATCAGGGTTGGCAGGTGTTTTATGTGGAAAATGCCCTGATCAATGGGCTTGCTGGCCTGTGGTTCTGGGATATTATTTTTGCCGACCGGGAGGGGGCGTTCTTCCATCCGTTTCAGAGTGGACCAGCAGACTTGATGACTCCGGATTTTTATCGGAGCTGTAAGGATCTGATTCATCACCGGCTGGCAGAAATGTCTGAAAGCAATCTTCTGGATACTCTGCTGGCAACCTATAACGGGAAGCAGGGGATCAGCAATCGTCTGGTTATCTGGCCAGCACTCAGTCCGGGGCTGATTACCCTGGCCGTATCGTTGATACCGATAGAACAACTGCGTGCCATGTTTCAACGACTGATGTTTGATATTGCCCACAACCGAACCGGGTTTCCGGACCTGATCCTGTTTGATCCGGCAAATAACCGGTACCAGTGGCTGGAGGTTAAGGGGCCGGGAGACAGGCTGCAGGAAAACCAGAAATTGTGGTTGGCTTTTTTTCAGGAAAACGGGATTCCAGCGGAGGTGGTGTATGTCAGATGGGCAGCGGACAGAACGCAGCTCAATATAAAGTAGCGAATATCGTACTTCCCTTAGGAACTGCCCTGAAATAACTTCCACCAAGAAAGAATTTTGCCACGGAGACACGGAGGCACAGAGAAAAAAAATCTTTCTTCCGTGACTCCGTGGCAAAAAAGAGGAAGTTATTCCAGGACAATTCCTCATTTTTTTTTGGTGTCAATTGTGACCAAACAGCCAGCAAGCTCAGGGAGTTTGAGAAGATACCGATTTCTAAAACGCTTCAATTCTATTTGATTTGCTACAATTAAGCGACAGCTGATGATTGAGGAGGTTGATCATGGTTATAAAAACTGGTCACGACAGTCCTGTTGCATTTGAAACCGATCTCTCCGCCGATTTGCTCAGCAAAGCCAGAGCGCTGCATGTGGATGTCCACGCAGTGATTCAACGAGCGGTGGCGGCACAAGCGAATCTTGCAGATATTGAACGACAGATTGCTCTTGTCTGTGAACAGCAGAGCAGTCTGGTTTATCACCATTTGATCGACAATTACCCCTTGAAAGAGGTGGGCATCAGGGATTGTTACCGAAAGAGCAAGTAGTATTTTCAGCATATCCAGCACCTGATTCAGTCACGGTATATACGCTGTCAGGTCTTTTTTTACATCGAGTGTTACCCGGGTTTGATTCGCCGATCATTTAACGGTCAAGGGGCGTTCATTTCTTGTCAGACTGCAGAGACCACACGGGCAGCGTGTGTACACTGAACCAAGGGATCAGGTGATGTTGCCTGTTCTCTGGCGCTACCCGGTTAGATGTCTACTCTCTCCCTTTCTACACGGTGGGGTCGTTTGCTATGTCCATTTTTGCGCAATTTCAGCAACGGTATGAGGCAGTTCAGCAGGAAGAGCTGAGCCTGCTGGACTACCTGAAGCTCTGTAAAGAGGATCCTTCGGCCTACGCCAATGCAGCTGAGCGCTGCTGAAGGCCATCGGTGAGCCGGAAGTGATTGATACCGCCCGTGATCCGCGACTGAGCAGGATTTTCTCCAATAAGTTGATCAAACGTTACCCGGAGTTCAAAGAGTTTTATGGCATGGAAGAGGCCATTGAACAGCTGGTCTCTTATTTCAAACACGCGGCTCAGGGCCTGGAAGAGAAAAAACAGATCCTTTACCTGCTTGGTCCCGTAGGGGGTGGCAAGTCCTCCCTGGCCGAAAAACTGAAGCAGCTGATGGAAAAGGTGCCGTTTTATGCCATCAAGGGGTCGCCGGTGTTTGAATCGCCGTTGGGACTGTTCAACCCTGAAGAGGATGGGGCCATTCTTAGTGAGGAATACGGCATTCCCGGTCGCTATCTCAGCTACATCATGTCCCCCTGGGCGGTCAAGCGCCTGAACGAGTTTGGTGGCGACCTTACTCAGTTCCGGGTGGTCAAGCTCTACCCAAGCAGGCTGAACCAGATTGCCATTGCCAAAACCGAACCCGGTGATGAAAACAACCAGGACATTTCCAGCCTGGTGGGCAAGGTGGATATCCGCCAGCTGGAAGAGTATGCCCAGGATGACCCCGACGCCTACAGTTTTTCAGGGGCGTTGTGCCGGGCCAACCAGGGCATCATGGAATTCGTGGAGATGTTCAAGGCACCCATCAAAGTGCTGCACCCATTGCTGACCGCCACCCAGGAGGGCAATTACAACAGCACCGAAGGGCTGGGGGCCATTCCGTATGAGGGGATTCTGCTGGCGCACTCCAATGAGTCTGAGTGGCAGTCCTTCCGGAACAACAAGACCAATGAAGCCTTCATCGACCGGGTCAACATTGTCAAGGTGCCCTATTGCATCCGGGTCAGTGAGGAGGTGCATATTTACCAGAAATTGCTGGAACACAGCTCGCTCAAAGCGGCACCCTGTGCCCCGGATACGCTCAAGATGTTGGCCCAGTTCACGGTGCTTTCCCGCATCAGGGAGCCGGAGAACTCTTCTATCTACTCCAAGATGAAAGTATACGACGGTGAAAACCTGAAGGACACCGACCCCAAGGCCAAGCCGTTGCAGGAATACCGGGATATGGCCGGGGTGGATGAAGGTATGAACGGGCTTTCCACCCGGTTCGCCTTCAAAATCCTGTCCAAGGTATTCAACTTCGATCCAACCGAGGTGGCGGCCAACCCGGTGCATCTGCTTTATATATTGGAGCAACAGATTGAGCAGCAACAGTTTCCGGAAGAGGTTCATGACCGTTACCTTGCTTTTATTAAAGAGTACCTGACGCCCAAGTACATTGAGTTTCTCGGCAAGGAGATCCAGACTGCTTACCTGGAGTCTTACTCAGAATACGGCCAGAACATCTTTGACCGGTACATCACCTACGCTGACTTCTGGATTCAGGACCAGGAGTACCGTGACCCGGACACCGGGCACATTCTGGACCGGGGTGCCTTGAGCGAAGAGCTGGAAAAAATCGAAAAACCGGCAGGCATCGCCAATCCCAAGGATTTCCGCAACGAAGTGGTCAACTTTGTACTGCGGGCCCGGGCCAACCTCGATGGCAAAAACCCCAGCTGGTTAAGCTACGAGAAGATGCGCACCGTCATTGAGAGGAAAATGTTCTCCAATACTGAAGACCTGTTGCCGGTCATCTCCTTCAATGCCAAGGGTTCGCAGGAGGACCAGCGCAAGCACGCAGACTTCGTTTCCCGTATGGTGGTTCACGGTTATACCGAGAAACAGGTGCGCCTGCTGTCGGAATGGTACATCCGGGTCCGGAAGTCCCAATGATCCGGTACTGACCGGTCCGTCCTACTGCGGGCCCATCTCCAGCCCCACGACCGGGGTTGATCTACCGAGCTGCAGCTATCGGGAGAGCGTTCATCATGAGCCTCATCATCGACCGGCGTCTCAATGGAAAAAAGAAGAGCACCGTGAACCGGCAGCGTTTTCTGAAGCGCTATCGGCATCATGTCAAAGCCGCCGTCCAGGATGCCATTGACCAGCGTTCCATCACCGACGTTGACAGTGGCAGTGATATCACTATCCCCAGAAAAGACCTCAGTGAGCCGTTTTTTCACCACGGGCAGGGGGGGGCATCACGGCCATGTTCATCCCGGCAATCACGAGTTTCACCGTGGTGATCGCATTCAGCGGCCACCGGGTGGCGGAGGGCAGGGCAGCGGTGACGGGCAGGCCAGCGACAGGGGCGAAGGGGCGGATGAGTTTGTCTTCCAGATCAACCGGGACGAGTTCCTGGAATACCTGTTTGATGATCTGGAGCTGCCCAACCTGCTGCGAAAAGAACTGAAAGACAGCACCGACTATCAACTCAAACGGGCAGGGTTTACCACTGCCGGCTCCCCGGACCGGCTGAATATCGTGCGCTCGCTGCGGGCTGCCCATGCCCGTCGCATAGCCCTGTCCGGTAAAGACCGAAAAGTGATCCGAACCCTCAAGCGACAGCTCAGGGAAATGGAAGTGAGCCCGGATCCTGTCGATCAGCAGCAGGCCACCCTCCTCCGGGAAGAGATCAAGTTGCTCAACAAGAAACTCAAACGGCTGCCGTTTATTGACGACTTTGACCTGCGCTTCAATAACATGACCAGGGTACCCCTGCCCTCCAGCAAGGCGGTGATGTTTTGTGTTATGGATGTCTCCGGGTCCATGACCCAGGAGATCAAGGACATGGCCAAGCGTTTCTTCCTGTTGCTCTACCTGTTCCTGGAGCGCAACTACGAGGCCGTGGAGGTGGTCTTTATCCGGCACCATAGTGAAGCGCGGGAGTGTGATGAGCACGACTTCTTCTACGCCCGGGAAACCGGGGGCACCATTGTCTCAAAAGCCCTGCTGCTTACCCACGACATCATTCAACAGCGATACCCGCCCGGCCAGTGGAACATCTACATCGCCCAGGCCTCTGACGGAGATAACTGGGGCGAAGACTCCAGCACCTGCACCAACATCATCCTGGACAAGCTGTTGCCAGTTTGCCAGTACTTCGCCTACGTGGAGATTACCGACCGGCATCACCAGAACCTCTGGTACGAGTACGCAACCATTGCCGAATCCTACCCGGATCACTTTGCCATGCAGCACATCCACAGCTATCTGGATATCTACCCCACCTTCCGGCGTCTCTTTGAAAAAAAGGAGGGTTCCCATGTTGGCCGCTGAAGCGCCGGAAAGGCATACCGTCCGGCGAGAAAAACCGCTGTCCACCGGGTCCGAATGGACGTTCGAACTGCTGGACCTTTACGACCGGGAGTTTGCCCGGTTGGCGGATAAATTCCGGCTGGACACCTACCCCAACCAGATTGAAGTGATCAGCTCCGAGCAGATGCTGGACGCCTACTCATCGGTGGGGATGCCCCTGATGTACAACCACTGGAGTTATGGCAAAACCTTTCTCAACAATCAGCAGAACTACCAGCGGGGACGGATGGGGCTGGCTTACGAGATCGTGATCAACTCCAACCCCTGCATTGCCTACCTGATGGAAGAGAACACCATGCCCATGCAGGCCCTGGTGATCGCCCACGCCTGCTACGGCCACAACTCCTTTTTTAAGGGCAACTACCTGTTCAGACAGTGGACGGACGCCAGCGCCATCATTGACTACCTGCTGTTTGCCAAGCACTACATCGCCCGGTGCGAAGAGAAGCACGGCGTTTCGGTGGTGGAAGCGATACTGGATGCCTGCCATGCGCTGATGAATCAGGGCGTCAATCGCTATATCCGCCCCGCTCCGGTCTCGGCAGAGCAGGAACAGGCGCGTTCGCGGGAGCGTGAAGCGTATATCCAGCGCAACCTGAACGACCTCTGGCGCACCATCCCGGTGAGCGAGCCACCACAGTCACGCCAGGATGAACGGTTTCCGAAAGACCCGGAAGAGAATCTGCTCTACTTCATCGAAAAGAATGCGCCGCTGCTGGAGACTTGGCAGCGGGAGATTATCCGCATCGTGCGTAAAGTGGCGCAGTATTTCTATCCGCAACGACAAACCCAGGTCATGAACGAGGGCTGGGCAACGTTCTGGCACTACCACCTGATGCATGAGATGTATGATGAAGGGTTGATCACCGAAGGATTTATTCTGGAATTCCTGCATTCACACTCCAGTGTCGTGTTTCAGCCGGCCTTTGATGATCCGCGGTACAGCGGGATTAACCCCTATACTCTTGGCTTTAACATCTTCCGGGACATTCGCAGGATCTGCGAACAGCCCACGGAAGAGGACCGTGAATGGTTCCCCGACCTGGCGGGCAGTGACTGGCTGGACGCCGTGCACTTTGCCATGCAGAACTTCAAGGACGAGGGATTCATTCTTCAGTACCTGTCCCCCAGGGTCATGCGGGACATGCGCTTGTTCAGCATCGACGACAACGACATCAACCCCTACCTGGAAGTGGATGCCATCCATGACGAGCAGGGCTATCGGCAGTTGCGGGAAAACCTGGCTGCCCTATACAACCTGGGCAACCGGGAACCCAACATACAGGTCTACAACGTGGATGTCCGGGGCGATCGCTCGTTGACCCTGCGCCATTACCTGCACCAGCGACGTCCGCTGGATCGAGACAGCACGCATGAACTTTTGAAGCATCTGCATCGCCTGTGGGGATTTGATGTCAAACTGGACTCGGTAGACCAGGATAACATCATCCATTACACCTTCAGCACGGAAAGCACCAGCGAAAGGAAAGAACAGGTTCAGGTTACGTCGAAAAAGCGGGTCAACCCCTAGGAGGCTGTCCGAGAATAGCGCCCGTAGCGAGGATGGCAGAAAATTGAGGATAAAAAGTCGGAAATTTTTAGTGAATAGTGGTTCTATTTGCTAAAAATTTCCGACTTTTTAGACCAATTTGCTGCCACCGCAGTAGGGCAGCCTATTCTCGGTCAGCCTCCTAGCGCCCATAAGCAGAAAGCGCCGTAGCAAGTGGATGGGTGCCAGGTGCAGGTTAAACCGGGGCCTGGTGCTCCAACGCAAATGCCCATGGTGCGTGAAAATGTTTTGCGCCACCCTCTGGGATGAAAAATCGTTAAGCAAAATATTTTCACGGCAAAGCCGGGGATTTCCAGCTGAGCTACTGGCCAATCTGTTTTAATTTTCGTATTTGGATGTCCAGAAAGCATCATTTGGATGTCCAGAAAGCATCATTGGGATGTCCAGAAAGCATCATCCGGAAGCCAAAAGTCTGTTAAAGACCAGTTCTTTAGCCTATAAATGTTACGTTTGTACAATCAGCCTGCAATATCCGCTACCTTTGTATCTTCACTGAGCTGACTTTTTGATGACGAAGCTTTGCTTTTCCGGCTCTCTTCCAGAACCCAGCTTCTGAAGACTTTCGCCTTGGGATGCAAGTACTGACGGGCAGGAGAAGTAAGATAGAATCCCTCAGAAGCCCTGACTCTTTGCTGCAATGGTGCCACCAGCTCACCACTGGTCAACATTCCTGCGACAAGGGATGTCCGGCCTAGCGCAACACCCTGACCATACTTCGCCATTTCCAGTGCGGTAATCAGGGTATCAAACTGCAGGCTTGGAGAGTTTTCCCGGAATTCACAATCCAGCTGCTTGAACCAATACCCCCAGCCTTCTTCATAGCCAATAACATGCAACAGGGTATGATCTGATAGCTGTTCCGGACACTCGGGCAGTGGCTGACCATTGGCCAGTTCCGGACTGCAAACGGGGAAGAGTTCGTCTTCAGTTAGACAATCAGCCTTCAGATCTGGCCAGTTGCCCCGGCCATAACGTACTTCAAGGTCTGCTTCCCTGTCCTTGTTTTCTGCCCAGATATTACTGGTAAAACGTATGCCAATCTCAGGAAACTCTTCCCTGAAATACTCCATTCTGGGAGCCAGCCAGGTCGTGAAGAACACCAGGTTCACCCTGATAGTCAACAATCTGTCCCTGCCCTGACCAAACAGCTCTTCCGTCGCCACAGAGAGTGAAATGATTGCTTTATGAACAGCAGGAAGATAAGCCATGCCGGCTTCCGTCATTTCCAGCCCACGGGGAAGCCTCTTGAACAGGGCTACTCCAAGCTGAGACTCAAGACTTTTAACCTGTTGGCTGACCGCAGCCTGGGTAAGATTCAATTCATTGGCTGCATGGGTAAAGCTGAGCAGACGGGCAGACGCCTCAAAGGAGCGCAGCCAGTTCAGAGGAGGTAGTCGTTTTTTCATTGTAATAAACACTACATGGCTAGGCCATGCAGTATTAACCCCAGACAATCGAAAGGCTGTTCATTTTTTGTAACAATACGGCAATCAAACTGTTTCCGGGGCTATTATACATATTCTGCCTTCTAAATATAAACTGCGCAGCCATTTTGAACCGCTGGATCTTCGCTGGAATTCCTCCCAATAATCCTGCTATTACTCGTCATTCCGCCTTGCCCAGCGGTCCAAAATGACTTGCTCGATATCATATTTAGAAAGCGGAATTGGTATTACCTGGTCTCCGCTTATTTCATGGTGGGCATGGAAAACTGGACATTTTCCCGGACACCCGCTGAAGGCCAGCGCTGAGTAATGGTCTTGCGGCGTGTATAAAAACGGACTGCATCCGGACCATAAGCATGGAGATCACCAAACAGTGAGCGCTTCCAGCCACCAAAGCTATGATAGGCCACTGGCACTGGCAAAGGCACATTGATGCCAACCATTCCTACCCTGATGTGTGCGGAGAAATAGCGAGCGGCTTCCCCATCCCGGGTAAAGATACAGGTACCATTACCGTATTCATGACGATCAATCAGATCCATGGCTTCCTGCATACTGTTGACTCGGACAACTTGCAGTACGGGTCCAAAAATTTCGTTCTGATAGCTGGTCATTTCTGGCGTTACCCTGTCAATAAGGGTACCGCCGACAAAGTAACCTTCCTGATAACCGGCGACATCGGGTTGGCGACCATCAACCACGATTTCGGCTCCCTGCTCTTCGGCACTGTTAATAAAACCGACCACTTTTTCCTGGTGCTGTCGGGTAATGACCGGTCCAAAATCATTGGAGCTGTCGCTGTAAGCACCCACTTTCAGGGACTGCATGGCTTCTTTCAGCTTGCCTACCAACTGGTCGGCCGCTGCATCGCCCACGGCAACGGCGACAGACAGTGCCATACAGCGCTCGCCAGAGGAACCAAAAGCTGCACCCAGCAGCTGATTAACAGCATTATCCATATCGGCATCAGGCATTACGATTGCGTGGTTCTTGGCACCACCCAATGCCTGGCATCTTTTGCCATTAGCTGTTGCTGTCGTGTAGATATACTCAGCGATGGGGGTAGATCCAACAAAGCTGATAGCCTCCACTCTTTTATCATGGAGTAGAGCATCCACAGCTTCCTTGTCACCATTGACAACATTCATGACACCTGCGGGTAGACCCGCTTCGTGCAGCAGTTGAGCCACGAACAGCGTTGAACTTGGCACACGCTCGGAAGGTTTCAGAACAAAGGTATTGCCGCAGACAATGGCCATCGGGTACATCCAGAGTGGCACCATGACCGGGAAGTTAAAGGGAGTGATCCCGGCAACAACCCCCAGAGACTGGAACTCACTCCAGGAATCAATGCCTGGTCCGGCATTACTACTGTGCTCTCCCTTTAACAGCTCTGGCGCACCGCAGGCATATTCAACGTTTTCAATACCACGCTGCAGCTCCCCCATGGCATCGTGGGAAATCTTGCCATGCTCCTGGCCAATCAATTCACAGATACGTTCGGCATTCTGCTCGAGTAGTTCCTTGAACCGGAACATGATACGAGCACGCTTGATGGAAGGCGTGTTTCTCCAGGCAGGGAAAGCTGCTTCTGCGGCAGCAACAGCTTCCTCTACTGTAGCTTTGGAAGCCAAAGCAACCTGCTTTTCCGCCTGTCCGGTTGCCGGGTTATAAACCGACTGATGGCGTATATCATTATTGACTTCGCTACCATTGATCAGATGGCCAATTGTGTTCATGATTCACTCTATTGTTATCGTTAGATTAGAAATGCTTTTCTTAACTCTTGACTGTCTTGTGTTGGATTAGTCCCAGAGCTGCCGGTAAATGGCTTTAATCTCTTCTGCATCAGGCACCCTGGGATTATTAGCAGGTGACCCGGATGCCAGAGCCTGCGATGCCATGGTGTCCAGCACTTCAAAAAATGCAACTTTATCAATGCCAAATTCCTGTGGACCCGGAACTGAAAGCTCATCATTCAGAGCTTTCAGTTCGGTCAGCAGCTTATGGTTTGCCACTTCATCACTGTCTCCCTGTTCGGCAACACCCATAGCCCGCGCACAGTCAGCATAACGATCAGCCGCAGCGGGAATTGAATACTCAGTGACAGCCGGCAACAGCATGGCATTAGACAAGCCATGGGGAACATGGAAAAAAGCACCAATAGGTCTGCTCATACCATGGACCAGAGCTACCGAGGCATTGGAAAAGGCGACACCCGCGAGGGTTGAGCCCAGCATCATGGCTTCACGGGCTTTTTCATCCTTGCCATTGTGATAGGCAGTACGCAGATTCGGTGCAAGCAGGCGCATGGCTTCCAGAGCCTGGCTGTCACTGTACAAGCTGGCTTTTTTACTGACATATGCCTCCATGGCATGGGTCAGTGCATCAATACCTGTGTCTGCTGTCGTACGGGGAGGCACACTCAATGTCAGGTTATAGTCCACCAGTGCTGCTGACGGCATATAAGCAGCGCCGACACAGAGCATTTTTTCGTCACAGGTTTCATCTGTGATAATGGTGACTCGAGTGGCCTCAGAACCCGTACCGGCAGTAGTGGGTATAGCAATCACCGGCAGTCCGGGCTGATCCATGATCCTTGGGAACTTATAATCCCGCATTTCACCGCCATGGCATGAGAGAATAGCTATTGCTTTTGCACTGTCGATAGGACTGCCTCCACCCAGAGCAACAATACAGTCGTAGCTTCCCTGCCTGGCCATTTTAACACCCGCCTGAATGGAGCCGACGGTGGGTTCCGGAACGGTATCTGCAAAAACACTGGAATCAATGTCGTTTTTTGTCAGGCAGTCCTGCAATGCCCGGACATAACCTAGCTGAACCATCATGGCATCAGTAATAATGAGAGGCTTCGCACAGCTCAGACTAGTCAGAACATCAGAAAGAGCCAGGCTGGCCCCCGCCCCAACCTGCATGATGCGGGGCAAAATCACTCGTGTAGACATAACAAACCTCTTGTAATCTACTGAAATGGCTGTGTACCCCTTGCGCACAGCCAATATCTATCAGGAACGTCCATTTCTTGCTATGGACACCTTGTAACCCTCTTCTCTTGGTAAAGCCTCCTCGCGCAGGGCCTTGATAAGGCCATAAGTGGCAAAAAACAGAATGATCGTGAATGGCAGGGCCGCAACAATAGAAGCTGTTTGCAGAGCCTTAAGACCACCGGCATACAGCAAAACGGCTGCCGAGGCACCAATCACCAGTCCCCAGAACACTCTGTACCGGGCGGGCGGATTATCACTCCCCATGGTCACCAGGGTACAGATCACCAGGGTCGCCGAGTCCCCGGAGGTAACAAAATAAGTCACCAGCAGAATGGTACAGATGCCCGCCATCAGCAAGGACATCAACTCACTCTCAATCAGCAGCTTCACAGTGGTAAACAGAGCTGTAGTGATATCCTTGTTCACGGCCTCTGTAACACCGCCGTCACCGTAAAGTTCCAGATAGAAGGCACTGTTACCAAATATAGTGATCCAGAAAGCTGCCAGTGTCGTAGGTGCAACGAGAACACCAAGGACAAATTCACGAATGGTCCGGCCCTTGGAGATACGGGCAATGAACATGCTGACAAAAGGAGCCCAGGCAATCCACCAGCCCCAATAGAAGATGGTCCACCATCCCTGCCATTGGGCACCTGGCTCTGGATCAACCCATAAACCCAGGGAAACGGCATTCAACAGATAGTCACCGGTATTGGTGAAGAATGCACCCAGCAGATAGGCAGTAGGGCCAAAGATGACGAACAGACCCAGAATGACTATGGTCAGCTGCATATTGAAAACACTAAGGATACGAATGCCTTTGTTCAACCCGGTCAGTACCGAAAGAGTTGCCACAACCGAAATAACTGCGATCAGGATCACTTGATTGGTGGTCGACACTTCTATGCCCAATAAATGGCCCAGCCCGGCATTCATCTGTTGTGCACCCAGACCCAGCGAAGTAGCTATGCCGAATACTGTTCCGAATACTGCCAGCAAGTCAGCTGCATGACCGATAGGACCATAAATCCTGTCTCCGAAGATGGGGTAGAGACTTGAGCGGATAGTGAGGGGAAGCCCTTTGCGATAGGCAAAATAGGCCAGAATCAGACCAGTAACAGAAAACAGCCCCCAACCATGCAAACCCCAGTGAAAAATCGAGATTCTCATGGCAATCTGGGCCGCTTCAACCGTCATGGCCTCGTCTTCGCTGATGAACGGGTTGCTTTGAAAGTGGTAAATCGGTTCGGCAATACTCCAGAATAGGATTCCAATTCCGATGCCAGCACCAAACAACATGGAAAACCAGGCGAAATTACTGAACTCCGGTCTGTCATCATCACTGCCCAGGCGAATATCACCGTAGCGGCTGAACACCAGCCAGACAGAAAAAAACAGGAAAAACGACATTATCCCTATGTAATACCAGCCCAGATCCGAAGCAATAAAGTTTTTTGCCGCTGTATAAATGCCATCGGCGTATTCAGGATCGGCAACGGTAAAAACAATAAATGCCAGAATCAGTAAAGCGGAACCAATGGTCATCACTGGATTGGCTCCCGCAAGCAAGCCAGCATACGGCGTCGTATTATTATTTTTATTATTCATTTTTTACCCTTCTTTTTGAGGTATTGATCCTCAGGGACATCATCAAATGCAATTTGCATATCAGAACACGCCACCATTATCTGTGGCTGGAAAAAAAATGAGAAACAATAAAATAGACACCTGAGACCAAATTATTTTTATAGCAAGCCATTTTCCAGCAATAAAAAAAATCAGGTCTCAGGGGTATTTTTTTTTGCTGGTCGATCGGGCCATCCATTCATAACATTTTCCTTGCATAAACGCGTGCAATGAACGCACCGTATTTTAATAAAGCGCTGCCTCTTTATTAGCAGGATTACCAGATGCACAATAAGAATAAATTGCCATTGAATGGTGTCAGGGTTGTTGATTTTGGCCAGCAGATTGCCGGTCCGGCTGTCGCCATGGTGCTGGCCGATCTGGGCGCAACCGTTGTCCATATTGATCCACCCGAAGGTCCTCAATGGGACCATCCCGCAAATGCCGTTCTAAATAGAAACAAACTCTGCCTGAAACTTGACCTTAAAACTGAGTCCGGCTTGCTTCAGGCGCTGTCATTGATTGAAAAAGCCGATATCGTCATCGAGAGTTTCAGACCCGACGTAATGAAACGTCTGGGCATTGATTTTCAGCAATTGAGAGAATCACGCCCCGACCTTATCTCATTGTCGATTCCCGGCTTTGCCAGTAATGACCAGTTGAGAAGGGAATGGAAAGCTACTGAAGCCGTTGTTGCTGCTACTGCTGGTGCCTTCACGGACATGGGATTCAACCGCATTCTGATGGGTTTGAACCCAAGCTTTTCCCCTCTGCCTCTAGCGTCTTCCTACGCCACAACACTGGCAGCCTGTTCAGTGGTTCTGGCACTCACCGCACGTGAGAAAACCGGTAGAGGTGATCACATTGAAGTTCCTGTCGTTGCCGCAATGATGGAAGGCCTCTCCTATAATTCTTACGTTGTCGAAGGATTGCCAGAGCGCTACAAAACCATGCGTGAGCATGAAATTGAGCATCGCAAGAGCAACAACATTCCCATGGATCTCAGCTATGAAGCGCTTCAGGAGTACCTGGACCCCTTCTACAGAACCTATGAATGCGCCGATGGCCGTATGTTCTACTGCGTATGCCCATCCCACCGTAATCATGCCCGCCGCTGCCTGGAGGCTCTGGGTATTTATGAAGAGCTGCTGGCTGAGGGACTGCCAGACGTTAAAGACCTGCACCTGCCCATCAAGGAGTGGGATGGTGAAACGTCCATAGGCGTCTATCCATTACCAAAGAAATGGGCTGGCATTATTTCAGCCAAAATGAAGAAAGTATTCCTGACCAAAACCTCACAAGAGTGGGGAGAGATTTTCGGTGAAGGACAGATTCCAGGCGCTCCTCACAGAACAACCCGGGAATGGGTGAATGAAGAGCACACCAACCAGTCTGGCCTGATCGTTGAGGTTAATGACCCCGTCTATGGTCTTATGAAACAACCTGGCCCCATTGCCTGGCTGGAAGAGTTTGCCGGGCAAATGGTTACTCCCGCTCCGCGCAGGAATGTCAGCTATGAAGAAGCCCTCTTTGAACTGAATACAGTCACGGATGAAGATGACCAGAACCGGTTTGCCGCTCACAGACAGCGCAAAGCCCCTGCTCACTGGCTGGACGGATTGCGGATTCTTGATCTGACCAATGTTATTGCTGGCCCACACTCTACCGCCTTTATGGCACGCTTTGGTGCCGAAGTGATTAAGCTGGATCCGGTTACCCCTCTTTATGATCCTCTGATTGGTACCCTGTTTACCTTCCAGACCGGCGTTGGTAAACGTAGTGCGCTGGTCAACATCCTGTCTGAAGAAGGACGAGAGGTATTCAACAAATTGGTCAAGTCAGTGGATATAGTGGTTATCAATGCGCCTGAACGCCAGATAAAGCCTCTGGGTCTGGACCACGAATCACTGCAAGCCATTAACCCGGGCGTTCTCTTCTGTCGCTTGGATTGTCTGGGCGGTCCTTTGCCCGGTCCAAAAACCAATTACATTGGTTATGACGACATCATTCAGGCCAATAGTGGCATCATGAGTCGCTTCGGTGGCCCACAGACTCCGGAAGAACACGCCCACCTCGGCACACTGGACGTCAACTGCGGTTTCTCCGGCGGACTGGGTATGGCGGTTGCTCTCTACCACCGGCAGAAAACAGGTCAGCCTACCCGGGCAAGAACGTCATTGTCTGCGGTAACTAACCTGGCACAGATTCCCTTTGCCTTTGACTACCAGGGAAGAGCTCCGTTTAATGAGCCTTCAGGTCGACAGGCTCTGGGTTATAACGCGCTGTCTCACTTCTATGAAACACAGGAAGGATGGATTTATCTGGACAGCAATTACTCCGAGCTGGACAGACTGGCTCAGATAGAAGGTTTCGAAGGTATAGTAACTGCTGACAATCTCTCAGACTATCTGTCAGAAGCCTTTAAAAGGGCTCCAGCCGTTTACTGGAAGTCCGCGTTGGACATGGTAGATGTAGCTTCGGCCATTCCACAGGCTATTGAACATCTCAGGGAGCAATACAGCCGTGTTGCCGATGGTAAAGCAGGTACCGACCTGGGCAGCTTTGCCTTCTCGATCTATCCTGAGCATCCCAGCGGCCACCAGATCACACAAATCGATCATTATTCCATTCGACCCACAGAGTCAGCTATCGTAGCCGCCACGCCTACTGAAGGGTTTGGTCACTCAACCAGGGAAGTGTTAGTTGAAATGGGTTATGACAGTGAGTCTATTGAATCAATGATTGAGCGTGGAATTGCGGGTACTGGCTGGGGCAAGGAGTTCCTTCCCAGCTGATAATCAAGTGGCAGCCATAACCTGCCACCCTCTTCCATAAGCATACTGAATTAAGGAATTGCCCCGGAATAATTTGCACATTTCTGAGTTTCAAAACTACGTTCGTCCTGAGCCTGTCGAAGGGCGTGAACTCCGGCCTCTTGTATTGTGTCAATCACCCTTCGACAAGCCTCAGGATGAACGGAGATCGAGTTCAAAATGTCGAAATTATTTCGGGACAGTTCCTAAGCTTTCGGGGAGCCTGTCATTTAGGCCGCAGCCTTAAGTCATCATTGAAGACTTTTGGCTGCGGCCATTTTTTTTAACCACCAGGGAGGAGCGTTCTTATCTAGTTCTCGTCCAAAAACGCAACCAGTTAAAAATTTTGAAAATTTATCCTGAAAAATAATTGAAGCACCTCTGCTTTTTTACAGCTAGCCCAGTGGTCCAAAATGACTTGCTCGATATCATATTTAGAAGACGGAATTGGTATTACAACCTTGTGATTCTGGTCAGAAATCCGGCTTCAGCCTGAAAACATCCGCTTAACGATCGAAAAACAGTCTTTCCTGTGCGACGGGAGGATGTCTGACGTGCTAATTTTCAGATTTGGATGTCCAGAAAACATCATCCGGAAGCCAAAAGGCTGTGTATATATTAAAGGCCAGCTTTTTAGCCTCTAACTAAATGCTACGTTTGTACAAGCAGCCTAAGCTGGGTGATGCGTTTTTGGACGAGAGCAACTTAATACTTCCGGTTATGTCGGGCAATTTTTAAGCAATTAACAATCTCAAAAAAAAATAAACGACATTGCTATAGTTAGATTTACTGGAATTACGATGGAATTACGGTGTTATTTGGATATCTCCAGTGGTTAGCCTGCGATTTATCGGCAACGACCCACTTGGCGATGGCCAGCGAATCCACTGGCGAGATCAGCATTAATGACCTGTCCATCGGGTTCCGGTACCTAATGCTTGCCATTTGAGAGTAACGAAATGACTGCCTCACTATTGAAAGAAGCGGCAACTGGCATCAAAACCGCCGAAAAAAACGAACTGGCCCAAAAACTGTTGGCTGCCTACAGTGAACAGCAGGCCATTGTGAACCAGATCAAGGCGGCCCAGTGGAATATCAGGGTGCCCGGGCTGCTGAGTTTACCCAACTACTGGTGGCGGCTGCTCCGGAAGTGGCCTGCCAGCCCACCCAATACCAAGTGCAGCAAAACCAGACTGTAAAACCCTTTCCACCATCACACCAGATTGCTGAGCGCATCAGCTTATTTGGTCGTCGGGTGCCCTCGGACTACAACGAGATGTTTGAGTATTCCCGGATTGAAGACCCACAAACTCAGGAGACCTACCAGAACGCTGAAGCGATTGCCAAAGCCTGTGAAATGTTTGCCCAGACTGCCAGGCATACCATCAAACTGGCTCAGCAGGCAGACGATATGGTGACGGCGCAAGTAATGACAGCACAACTGCAGACGGCAGAACAGCTGGCAACGCAGTTGAGACGGTTTGAGTAAAGATGGATAAGACGGATTATACAAATCGGAAATATAATTTCTTTGTTACAGCCTTTGGATTGATGCTATATACTTCATGTATATAGCTTGGAGGGTGGCGACTGATATGGCGCAAGGTACTGTTTTTGAAAATAATCGGACTCAGGCAGTCCGCTTACCGGCGGAGACCCGTTTTCCCGGTGGTGTTAAAAAGGTCAATGTCAGGGTACGGGGGCAGGACAGGATATTATCTCCGGTGGGTCAGACGTGGGATTCCTTTTTTAATATCAACCCTGATGACGGGGTTACCGATGACTTTATGACTGAAAGGGCTTCACAGGAACAACGGGAGCGGGAGTCACTTTGATGCTGAAATACATGCTGGATACTGACATTTGCATTTATGTGATTAAAAACCGTCCGGCTGTTGTTGGCTCTATATTCAACCGGAATGACGGACTGATTGCCATCAGTGCAATCACCTTGTCAGAGTTGAGCCACGGTGTTGAAAAAAGCAGTAACATCAAAAAAAACCGGGATATTGTTGAGGATTTTGTCAGTCGGCTTGAGGTTCTTGATTATTCCCCAAAGGCTTCAGCTCATTACGGTGATATCCGGTCTGACCTTGAGCGTCGCGGGGAGGTGATTGGTGTTAATGACCTGCATATTGCCGCCCATTGTCGAAGTGAGGGTCTGGTACTGGTGACCAATAATACCCGGGAGTTTAAACGGGTGGACGGACTGCGAATTGAGAATTGGGTAGAGGACTCGCTTGCCTGAATCAGAATTCAGGTTTAAATATTGACGATGGTATCTGCTCCCCAGCCAGCTCGGGTGAAGTTCGCAAAGACCTTGTCATGCCCATCCAGTTTCACCGGTAAGCCCGGTTATGAACTTTTCACTGTGAAATTAGTCGAAAAAATGAAATTCACTTCATGTTAAGTGGAGATACGATTTGATTAACACCAGCAGTGGGCCACAGCCCAAATACGTTATCCCTGAATCTGCCGCCCCTACCTCTGAGTCAACGTCTCCAGCTGATAATGCAAACTTTAAGGGGCACCAGCTTCAAGCTACACAGTCAACCCGGCGAGTAGAAGCTGCTCTACAAGGTAAGTGCGCTCTTTGCCTGGAAACTTTCACCAATACTGAAATCAAGCCATTATCCTTGTTGCCATGTTTCCATGTGTACCACTCAGAATGTTATGCTCGAGCATTAAATCAACAGTCCTGTCCTGACTGCAGGGCTCTTGCCAGTCCTTCAAAAATTAAAATTTACCAAAACAGCACATTATTAAGAGAGAATTTGCCACTGGAATGCACTGAAGACCTTTGTCTTGTCGTAGGTGCCAATGCCTCGATCAGCTCCGGCACGCAAGCTCTCTGTCCTTATCCTCTTGCAACTTTCCCATATCAAGAGGCAGAAAACTTTCTGGAAAACAACCATACCCAAATTATTGAATGGCTCCTTGAGTCATTTGCTCAAAAACACTACACAACCGCTAATGTGCGTTATTACGAAAAATATTACGGAACAGAATTCGAACACATTCACCAGAAACCAGCGATTACGCTTTCTGTGCAACACAACCCCAACGAGCCCATGAAAGGATTCTACTATTCGTCTGCAGATATTAATAAAGCAAAAACGGCAGAATCTGCTTTCACAAATCTTGTGGAAGACATTCGAACCGATTTATTAATTCTCAGCCTGAGAAACACACATCCAGCCATTTTTGACCGCAACACAGACTTATACATCTACCGTTATGATTTATGGACACATAACGCTTTTTTTATCAATGACATAAATAACTCCGTCCCTCTTCGCAACATATTCGATCCATCGACTAAATCTTTTAGCTGGGACAGATTGAAACAGGAGCTGGAAAAAAAGGGTTTTGAATATAAGAAATTATTCGAAACAACCCCTTCTGAAAAATTTTTCGAGCGTAATCAATTTTCCCGGATGAGATCCTTTCAGAGCCGGGGAGTTGATTCTGTTGACGGTTTTCGCAGCCGGAGGGGAACCGTAGACGCAGAATGTAGCACGCCCGGCTCTCAATACCCTGCTAGTGAAAGTACGTTGGAAATTCCCTCTGGGGATTTTGATACCGATAGTTTCTTATTCTGATCTGAAGAAGCTTAACCGGGTAACACCCGATCACCTCGAAATAACTCAGGTTTATTAGCAGCAAATAAGTAGTTGGCCAAATGGAATTGTATATTTCTGGCTAAGTGGGCAGTGACCATTTGAACGAAACCTCCTGTAAGTCCGGTCAGGAACTTTTCATTGTGAAAATAGTCCAAAAGATGAAATTAACTTCAGGAAAAGTGGAGATACAACTTGATTGACACCAACACTGGAACACAGTCTGAATACGTTATCCCTGACCCTACAGTCCATACATCTGAATCAACGTTTCCATCTAATACCAGTAATGCAAACTTTATGGGGCACCAGCTTCAAGCCACACAGTCATCCCGGCGAGTAGAAGCTGCTCTACAAGGTCAGTGCGCTCTTTGCCTGGAAGCTTTCACCAATACTGAAATCAAGCCATTATCTTTGTTATCATGCTTCCATGTGTACCACTCAGAATGCACTAATAAGCTATTAAAGTATCAGCAGCCCTGTCCTGAGTGTAAGGGTGTTGTCAGTCCTTCAACGATTAAAGTCTACGATAACAGCACATTATTAAGAGAGAGTTTGCCACTGGAATGCACTGAAAACCTTTGTACCGTCGAAGGAACCAATGCCTCGATCAGCTCCGGCACGAAAGCTTTCTGCCCTTATCCCCTGGTAACTTTCCCACATCTAGAGGCAAAAGACTTTCTGAAGAACAACCATACCCAAATTATTGCATGGCTCCTTGAGTCATTTGCCCAAAAACAGTACACAATCGCTGATGTGTTTTATGATGAAAAATGTTGCTACACAGACGAATTCATCCAGTTTCACCCTCAACCAATGATTATCATTTCTGTGCAGTTCAACCCCAAGGAGCCCAAGGTTGATTTGGGCTATACGTCTGCTGCTATTGACAATGCGACAACTCCAGAAGCTGCTTTCACAAATCTTCTGGAAGACATTCGAACCGATTTATTATTTCTCAGCCTGAAAAACACGTATCCAGCTATTTTTGACAGCAAAACAGATCTCTGGATCTGTCGTTATGATTTATGGAAACAGAACGCTATTTTTATCAATGACTTAAATAATTCCATCCCTCTTCGCACCGTATTCGATCCATCGACTAAATCCTTTAGCTGGGATAGATTGAAAAAGGCGCTGGAAGAAAAGGGTTTTGAATATAAGAAGTTATTCGATACAACCCCTTCTGAAAATCTTTTCGAGAGCAGGCCGGTTGATTCTCTTAACGGTTTTTACTCCAATAGCCGGAATGAAACTATAGACTTAGAATGTTTGATGTCCAGCTCTCAATGCTCTGTTAGTGACAGCACGTTAGAAATTCCCTCTGGGGAGTTTGGTACCGATAGGTTCTTATTCTGATCTGAAGAAGCTTAACCGGGTAACACCCGATCACCTCGAACTATCCTTGGTGATCGGGTGCATCAGTAGCAGATATCGTCAGGCATCAATACGTTTGTACTTAATACGGTGCGGACCAGCCGCTTCTGCGCCCAGGCGGTCCAGGCGGTCAGCTTCGTACTCGGTGTAGTTACCTTCAAAGAAGGTCACTTTGGAGTCCCCTTCGTAGGCCAGAATATGAGTAGCAACACGGTCCAGGAACCAGCGGTCGTGGGAGATCACCATGGCACAGCCGGGGAATGCCAGCAGGGCTTCTTCCAGGGCTCGCAGGGTTTCAACGTCCAGGTCGTTGGAAGGTTCGTCCAGCAGCAGCACATTACCACCGTCTTTTAATGTGGCCGCCAGCTGGAGACGGCCCCGCTCTCCACCGGAGAGTTCACCGACACGTTTCTGCTGATCGCCACCCTTGAAGTTGAAGCGGCCAATATAAGCACGGGATGGCACTTCATAGTTATTGATGCGCAGAATGTCCTGGCCATCAGAAATGGCCTCCCAGACGGTTTTGCTGTCATCCAGCTCATCACGAAGCTGCTGAACGTTGGAGATTTTAACGGTGTCTCCCAGCTCAACGGTTCCGGAATCCGGCTGCTCCTGCCCGGTGATCATTTTGAACAGGGTGGACTTACCGGCACCGTTACCGCCGATAATGCCGACAATGGCCCCTTTGGGAATGCTGAAGCTCAGGTCGTCAATCAGCAGGCGGTCACCAAACCCTTTGCTCAGGTTGTTGACTTCAATCACCTTGTCACCCAGGCGTGGACCGGGTGGAATGTAGATTTCATTGGTTTCGTTACGGCTCTGGAAGTCCTGGGACTGCATCTCTTCAAAGCGGGCCAGACGGGCTTTGGATTTGGACTGACGGCCCTTGGCATTGGAGCGAACCCACTCAAGTTCGTGCTCCATGGCTTTGCGACGGGCATCCTGTTGCTTCTGTTCCTGTTCCAGACGTTGCTCTTTCTGTTCCAGCCAGGCGCTGTAGTTGCCCTGGTAAGGAATACCTTCACCACGGTCCAGTTCCAGAATCCAGCCAGCGGCATTGTCCAGGAAGTAACGGTCGTGGGTGATGGCAACAACGGTTCCGGGGTATTCAACCAGGAAGCGTTCCAGCCAGGCAACGGATTCTGCATCCAGATGGTTGGTGGGCTCGTCCAGCAGCAGCATTTCAGGGCTGGAGAGCAGCAGGCGGCAGAGAGCCACACGGCGACGCTCACCACCCGAGAGGTGTTCAATTTTTGCATCCCACTCAGGCAGACGCAGGGCGTCTGCTGCCACTTCCAGCTTGCGCTCCAGATTGTGAGCATCGGCGGCCTGAATAATGTTTTCCAGACGGGCCTGTTCTGTGGCCAGGGCATCAAAGTCGGCATCCGGATCAGCGTAGGCGGCATACACTTCATCCAGACGCTGCTGAGCGGCCTTAACTTCACCCAGTGCTTCTTCAACCACTTCGCGGACGGTTTTGGCCGGATCCAGCTCAGGCTCCTGGGGCAGATAGCCGACGTTCAGGTTGGGCTGAGGGCGGGCTTCGCCATCAAACTCTTTATCCACACCGGCCATAATCCGCAGCAGGGTGGACTTGCCCGCACCGTTCAGGCCCAGAACACCTATTTTGGCACCCGGGAAAAAGGAGAGAGAAATATCTTTTAGGATCTGACGTTTCGGGGGAACGATTTTGCTCACCCGATTCATGGTGTAAACGAACTGAGACATCATGTTTATCCGTGATAAATTGAACTGAATAATACAATACAACAAAGAATGGTAAAACAATGTTTGAGAGTATTCGGGATTTGAAGAAGCGGTATTGGGAGGCACTTTTGTGATGCTTTTGTGATTACAGAAATTTTATCCCTGCTCTGAAAAATTCCTCTGGACCCACCCCGCGAAAATGGTGGAAAACGCCGTTGAAATCAGCATGGAACTTTTTCATAACTGCCAATGTCAAAAAATTAATATGTTTCTACTACCATACCAACCTCCATAGGTTGGCCACTTTAATTTTTGAATGAGGATTTGGTTATGTTAATGGGACCTACTGCAGAAATTACTTCACAATATAATATCAAACTGCGCGAAGACTTGAACAATGCCACTGATCAAATGGAAGGTAATCTTAAGGGCCGACTTATTATCAGTCTTGAAGGCTGTTATGAGAAAAATTTAGTGCGTCAGGTATACCAGGGCATAAAAGACTTAAAAAGTGTTAATGATACTCATGGCCCAAAGGAAAAGGTTTTCCACCGAACCCGACTTAATGGCATTTCCCCTGATCATTACCAATATATGGATATGTTCGGGAGTACGGTTGATTTGGGACTTACAGTAAGAGCACCCATTGTCAAATTTGACAAATCTTGTAAATTAGCCGACGAAGTTGATGTGAGAATCAGGCTAGCTAAAAATAATGCCTCTGAATCAATGGCTAATTTCGTTTGCTCCAACCTGGAAAAAATGGCAACTCTAGGCAATTGGTCCAGTCAGTCAGTTCCTATGAGTGTCAGAATAGTAAGATACACGCTCAATTCAAACAACGCTGAAATAGTCAATATTCCCTGGAGTACTGGCTGGGCCCCTTTAACCATGGCATCAGTCATTTCACCATGCAAGCAGAAGGACGGTGCATACTCCGGTGGAGATCTGCTCTTTGCTGAAAAAGCACCAGAAACCGATAAAGCACCAGAAGCCGGTAAAGCACCAAAAACGTTTTTTTCGAAGTTTTTTTCTACAGTAAAACATATTCCTGAAACAAAACATATTCCTGAAACAGTTAAACAATTTCCCTATCCAGAAAACGGCTGCCTTATTACAGAAAACGTCTTTTCAATAGGCACAGCTAGTGACATAAAATCCAGTGGGAAATCATGTCAACGCATGGTATTTATCTTGTCCGTATACCCGAATAAACACCAATTTTTGTCCTTTATGGAAAAAAATTCAGGCCAAAACCTAGTGTTAAAAGATAGTCCGGATATTTCATAAACGTGCTCCCGCTCTCGCTTGTCCTTTGATGCTCTGGGAGGCTGTCCGAGAATAGCGTTCCTCCAGGAGCCTGTCGGACTTAAGACTGTCCTAAGCGGCAACTGCTCCTGCGTTGCCCTGGCTCCTGCATCCATGCAGTCGTGTGGTTGCGATAAATTGGTCTAAAAATCAAAAAGTAGAATAGCGATATTTTTTGAACTAGAAGCTGTTTTTATGGTCAGAAAAAGTGGAATACCAATAAAACCATGAAGGATAAAATCAATGCTTCCATCTGGAATCGGGTTTGGCCAAACACCGACAAAAGGTTCATCTTACTCAAGAGAGGAAAAATCTGATTTAACAGAAAGTACCCCTTCCCCGGCAAAAAAAATGCGACTCGATCAGGTTGAAAGGAGTGTAGCAATTGTTAATAGCGCCCAGCCTTCCGTTAATTCCCGGCCACCCAGCTGCAACAATTGCCTTAATGATATGGAAGCTGTGTTTGGTTATTTAATGGTTCTTTTACGCGCCAGAAATATCGAGTTAGTTCCCGGGGAAGATTATTCAGGAGTGACAAACCAGCTGTTAACTCTCAGAAAAATGGTTGACGAACAAATTCAACGTTTAAATCAGGGGGCCGGGATCACTGTTGTTAATGTTCAAGAGGTGGTGTATTTCCCGGACTCTCCTGTTTCAGAAAGGGCAATGACGCCAACATCCCCGGGCACAGATCTCCCTCCCCCGTGCATAAGGTCAACAGAAGGTGTTGTACATGGTACCGGCGTCATTGCTAACCAAAACTTCAAAGCGGAACAGATAATATGCCCTTACGATGGACCATTGGTATTCAGAACCCTTAATCCGAAAAGAAGTGGCAAATATTTTGTCTTTACCATCAAGGGCTCGGACAATGATGACACTGCTGGTGTTAATATCCTGGAAAACGACACCTATGTTGCATGGTCGAACGTTTTTATTGCCAGAGCTGGCGTACCTGGCATTGAGCTTGGCCGTGACTGTGAACATGATATCCGATTCCTGAATCACTCCAAGCAACCCAATGTAATGATCCGCAGTGCAGGTGTGGACTCGTTAGCGTGGGGTGACCGGGATACTCTTCAGCTGACAGTTGTGGCCCTGAGAGATATTAAGAAGGGAGAAGAGCTGGTATTTGATTATGATAAAAACCAGGCTGACTCTGAAATAGACTTCAGCATTTCGACAGTAGATCAGGTAACCAAAAAACAAAGAAATAACATAATCCAAAGAGTTAAATCCCTGAATAAAAGATGTTTGCAAGGTGGAAAGAAAAGACCGGCAAAAACAATGGAAAAAGAAGTTGACCTGCCAGAATCTCTTGATATTGAAATTGACAAAATCATGGATAAAATTAAGGCTATTCATAGTAAATCACATCATCCAGTAAGCCTTAATCAACTGAAAGCAGGTCTGGATAACAATCATAAAGAACTACTGAAAATAATTTTTTCTAATAACCCGTCAATTTTGGAAGATATCGCTTCTTATTTGTCTTCATTAAAAACTGAACTAAGCAATGATATGGATAAGTTAACAATGAAAAATATTGACGATCTGAAGAAATATTTAGCAGGTACAATGTTTAACGGTAAACAAACCTGGTTTGATGTTGTTGAATTAAAAGAATATCTCGATTCCTTTAAGTGGAAATAAACTTGGTTAATTGGTGCTATAAATAAACCGTTGCCCTTAGGGTACACATTAAGCGCTTACTCCTATCTTCGGCAAGTTAAAGATGGAACCACAAAGGACACGAAGAGCACGAAGGAAAAGAATAGCTCTTCTTTGTGCCCTTCGTGGTTCCTCCGAAACCTGATGAAAGTGGAGGGATAAGCTTTAAGCTTAATGTCCAACCCAAGAACTGTTGCCAGTACCACACATTCAGCTTGCTATCGTTTTTTGATGAATTTTCCTGACGGCATTATGAATGGCTATAGCCCTATTTTTCCCGGGTTTTTCTACTGTTGATAGCGTAAAGTCAATCTCTGACTCTTCAAGGTCCGGATCGTAATCGAATAGCAGTTCTTCTCCGGGGGCAATGTCTTTCAGGGCATTAACCTTTAACAGAACCTGCTCGCATTCATTAACTGGCAATCTTCTCACTACCCGGGGCGAGATGACTCTTACATTGGCATTTTTGGAGTGGTTCAGATATCGAATGGGGCCGACAGCATCACGGCCAATCTCAATGCCGGGCGTTCCGGAATACTTGAGAAAAATACCAGACCAGGCAGCAAAAGTATCTTTCTCCATAAATCGCGGAACAGGCCCTTTTTTGCCCTGTTCCAGTTTGAATACATTGAATTTTTGCCGCTGGCCCGACTTTCGGCTTCTTATGCGGTATATCAGTGGGCCATGATACAGAGAGATGAATTCACCTTTTTTAAACTGCTTTTTGGCTACAACGCCGGTGCCGTGGACGACGCCTTGACTGCTGGCCTGGATATGTGCCCTGAGTCTGCGGTGATTGCCGTGGTCGGAACCCTCAGCGGGCCCGGCTTCATGGGAAAGCAACGAGACAGGTGACTCCGGGGCAGTAAATGCAGCCTCCTGCGTGTTTTCTGTTTCTTGTAACCGCAGTAAGGCAAGACTGGTCATGTCTCTCAGCTTTTGTATTCTGGTAATCGTCTCTTTATTTTGAAATAACGTGAGTTCTGTCGCATTGACAGTAGTAATTGATCTGACGCTCCGGATGGTTTGTAAATCATCCAGAATCTCATCACGCATCAATTTTTCATGAGGAGGCTCTTCAGCAACTGACCGGTTGAAGCAGTGCTTTCTGGCTCCGGGATCAATGCCAAAACGGTGAAGTGCAGGGGGTTCAACGGGTGGTTCAGTCCTTTTGGGTGAACAGATTGCTGGTATCATGTTGTGGCGTGTTTTTTGAAAAGTTGGATCTATTCGACAGAGAAGTTAACTGCTGGTTCAAAACTGTTTGTCAGCATTTTTTTATTATTTCGCTGGATTATCTGTCAGGGGGGGAACGTTGTTGCTCAAACGCAGTCCCGGAAGCGGGTTGAATGCACGGCGTCTGAGCCATCCCTGAGCCAAAAATCCTTTGAGCCTGTCTTTGCGTAAAAGAGGCGTTAAACAGGGTATTCATCATGGACATTGAGTGGTTTTTACTGCCGATTTCCTCCGGGCTGTATTAGAATAGCGTCTCACCACCAATATCCAGGCATTTCACAGCCTCTTGGAGCCTGTCGGACTTAAGCGTCCGTAGCGAGGATTGCGAGAAATTGAGGATAAAAATTTCTGCTTCTGAGGAGAATAGCGGGGCTATTTGACGAAGAAGCAGGAATTTTTAGACCAATTTATCGCAACCGCAGTAGGACAGTCTTAAGTCCGACAGTCTCCTCGGCGGGCTGTTAACAGGCAACCGAGGTAATGAATGTTCACAAAGGACATGACCATCGCTGAATTTGATCCGGAGCTGAAGGCGGCTATTGATGCGGAAACCCTGCGTCAGGAAGAGCATATCGAGCTGATCGCTTCCGAGAACTATGCCAGTCCAAGAGTTATGGAAGCTCAGGGCAGTGCGCTGACCAATAAATACGCTGAAGGCTATCCCGGCAAACGTTACTACGGCGGCTGTGAGCACGTTGATGTGGTTGAGCAGCTGGCCATTGATCGTGCCAAGGCACTGTTTGGCGCAGGCTACGCCAACGTTCAGCCGCACTCGGGTTCCCAGGCCAACTCGGCGGTATTCATGGCGCTGCTGAAGCCCGGTGATACGATTCTTGGCATGAGTCTGGCCCATGGTGGCCACCTTACCCACGGTGCCAGCGTCAGCTCCTCCGGCCGAATCTATAATGCAGTGCAGTACGGCATTACACCTGATACCGGTGAGTTGGATTACGAAGAAGTTGAGCGCCTTGCCCTGGAGCATAAACCCAAACTTATTATTGGTGGCTTTTCTGCCTACTCCAGAATTGTTGACTGGCAGCGTTTTCGGGATATTGCCGATAAGGTCGGTGCTTACTTCCTGGTTGACATGGCTCATGTTGCCGGGCTGGTGGCTGCGGGCGTTTATCCTTCGCCAGTGGGTATTGCTGATGTGGTCACCACCACCACTCACAAAACCCTGGGTGGACCGCGCGGTGGTTTGATTCTGGCCGCTGAAGATGAAGAGCTGAACAAGAAACTGAATTTTGCCGTCTTCCCTGAATCCCAGGGCGGTCCTCTGTGCCATGTGATTGCTGCCAAGGCTGTCTGCTTCAAAGAAGCGATGTCCGATGAGTTCAAGACTTATCAGGCCCAGGTGGTCGAGAATGCCCGGGCCATGACCCGGGTGATGATGGAGCGGGGTATCAATATCGTTTCCGGCGGGACCGATGACCACCTGTTCCTGATGGATCTGATCGGTAAGGAATACACCGGTAAAGATGCCGAGGCAGCCCTTGGCCGTGCCAATATCACGGTGAACAAGAACGCGGTGCCTAATGACCCTCGTTCACCTTTCGTAACCAGTGGCCTTCGTATCGGTACTCCGGCTATTACCCGTCGCGGCTTTAATGAAGAAGACTCTGCCGCTCTGGCTGGCTGGATCTGCGATGTCCTGGACGCCCTGGGCGATGGTTCCGGTGATGCACAGGTGGAAGCCGAAGTGAAAGCCAAAGTGCTGGAAATCTGTTCTCGTCTTCCGGTTTACAAGTAACAGTTTGGGTGGTAACAGAAAGCCGCTGTGCCTTGAATGAGTGCAAGGTCAGCGGCTTTTTTTATAGATCGCAATAGAGGTCCTGAGGTTAAAAAGCGGCTTTCTCCGTTGAGTGCTTCAGTCGCTGAAACTGCTTCGGGCTCTGATATACGGGTAGAAACCGGGAACTTGTAATAAAACCGCAGCTGGTTATCATTGCTTTGGGACATATAGCAAATGGTGTCCCCTGATCCCCTCAAAAACTCAAGGATTAACTTGCTCAATGCATTGTCCATTCTGTGGTGCTGCTGAAACAAAAGTGATCGACTCGCGTCTGGTTGCAGAAGGCAGCCAGGTGCGCAGGCGTCGCGAATGCCTGTCCTGCATTGAACGTTTCACCAGTTATGAAACAGCAGAACTGCTAATGCCAAGGCTGGTAAAACGGGATGGTACCCGTGAACCCTTTAATGAAGACAAGCTGCGGGCGGGCATGTCCCGTGCCCTGGAAAAAAGGCCGGTAGGCGTTGAGCAGCTTGAAGAAGCGGTAAGCCGCATTACTCATCGCCTGCGGGCCATGGGTGAGAGGGAAGTCAGTTCCCGGATTCTGGGTGAAGAGGTTATGCGCGAATTAAAGCAGCTGGATGAAGTGGCCTATATCCGTTTTGCTTCCGTCTATCGTCATTTCAAGGATCTGAATGAGTTTCGGGAAGAGATCGACCGACTGGAGACCGAGGATCGGGATTAAATGCCTCTGATTCTGTTATTGCTGGCGATTCTGATCCTGGTTTTCGGGCCTCAGTTCTGGGTCAGGCACACGTTCCGTAAATATGGCAAAGACCGACCGGATCTTCAGGGCACCGGCGGCGAGCTGGCACAGCACCTGATTGAACGATTCCAATTGGATGGTGTATCCGTTCGTGAAGGTCAGGATGGGGAGGATTATTATGATCCGGAAAACCGGGTGGTTTCGCTCTCCTCATGGCACTATCGGGGGAAGACCATCGCTGCTGTTGCCGTTGCTGCCCATGAAGTCAGCCATGCCTTGCAGCATCAGGAGCAGCACCCCGGGTTTATGCGTCGGCAGAAGCGGGTAAAAATGGCCATGATGATTGAGCGGTTCAGCGTTATGGCCCTGATGGTGACACCTTTTATCTTCTTATTCACCCGGCTTCCCCAGAGTACTCTGATCACTTTGCTATTGGGCGCTTCCGGGATGGTTGCCTCACTCTGGGTGCAATTGATGAACCTGCCCATTGAGATGGATGCCAGTTTTAACAAGGCCCTGCCGATTCTGGAGGAAGGGTATCTTGCCAGAGACGATCTACCGGGGGCCAGAAAGGTCCTGAAAGCCGCGGCAATGACCTATGTTGCTGCGGCACTGGCAAGCTTGCTGAATATCGGACGATGGATAGCTATTTTAAGGCGATAACGATAATAAGTAGTTGGGCAAATGGATGCCTTTGGAATTGAGTTAAATATGGTCAGTTTATCCCTGTTGGTTCTTTTTGTTCCTACGTTTTTCTTTGTGTCTGCCACCCCGGGCATGTGCATGACCCTGGCCATGACGCTGGGTATGACCGTGGGTGTTCGCCGGGCGCTGTGGATGATGCTGGGAGAACTGTTTGGCGTTGGGCTTATTGCCGTGCTTGCTGTGCTCGGCGTGGCTGCGGTGATGCTGAACTATCCAGCCGCTTTCACGGTGTTTAAATGGCTGGGGGGCTTGTATCTGTTTTATCTCGGGGGGCAGATGTGGCTGTCCAGGGGGAAAATGGCCATTCCCCATGAGGGGCTGCAACCAAAAGAGACCGGTATCAGAGAGCTTATGGTTCAGGGGTTTTTCACTGCGGTAGCGAATCCCAAAGGATGGGCATTCTTTATCTCATTGCTACCACCCTTTATTTCAGCAGATCAGCCGCTGACTCCACAGCTGATTATTCTGGTGGCCATTATTCTGGTTATTGAATTTATCTGCCTTAATATATACGCAGCTGGTGGCAGAACGCTGCGACATTTTCTGCAGAAAAGCGGTAATGTCCGGGTGTTGAACCGGATTGCCGGTTCTCTGATGATGGGGGTTGGTATCTGGCTGGCGTTTGGTTGAATCTGGCACAATAAATCAATTGCCAGCGGAGGATCTGTTGCCAGAGAAAAATCTGGTTAATCTGTGGAAGGGGGTTGTGGGGTTCTCCTCCCTCAGGATTCGAATGTCTTGTTTTAAATCAGCAATTTTTCTGGCGTAAAGACGTTGACGGTTCCTGGTATCATTACACTGAACATAATTATGGTGCTTTACTCTGAAGATGCCTCGTTTTTGTATACTTTCTGCTTCTTCCCAATCTTTAAGGCATTCAAAGCAAATGTCATGGTCACAAAAACTGGCATCTGCGGGTATATTTTCATTTGCATGATGGCCTGACCGTCGAATGTGATTACAGCCTGCTGATCTCTCAATAAGGTTATCGCATTTCGGGCATGGCCTGAATCTACTGTCATCCGCTTTGGCCATCTGGTAAACCTGCAGTTTTGCATTCAAATCAGAAAGCCGCTGCTCCTGACTTATGATATGTGCTTCATCACAACTCTTATTGAAATGGGGCTTTTCTTCACAGCTTGCGCAAAACTTGCGAGTACAGGGTACGAAACCAATATTGCGTCTGTAAATTTGACCAGAGCAGCTGATTACAGCCTGTTCAGGCTCTCTCAGGTTGACAAAATACTGTTCATTGCAGTCTCGGCATGTAGCATTTTTTGTCACTACAGGGCCAAGCAATGGGGAAAACGGATCCCGGGCAAAAATCCGGAGTTGTGATTGCAGGTGGAAATCTTGCAGCATCTGCAAACATTCCGGGGATGATATCTGTGGAGCAAGCTTGTTGACGGGTATGGAGTGGTGCTTGGATGAATCGCACGTTGGGCAAGCTATGCCAACCCCATGTATTTCATCATTTGTTATGGGGTCTGCGATTCGATATTGAGTGTGCTGTGACAGGCAGTCAGAGTGAATCCACGTTGGTGTTTCACATCCGGAGATAAATGCTGCTTCTGGTGCATTTTGAAAATCACTCAGGCAGACAGAACATTTTGCATCGGTGGGTGGTTGAGTCTCACTTGCATCCGACGTTTCTTGTTGTAAAACAGGTTCCGGGTTTTGTGCAGCAGTAGATTCTGGAATGGGAGCAACAGGATTTAATAAATGGCGGGTTCCGCGCAGGTAGGCACCATCAGTTGCTCTCACTTCATAAGTTATAGTTCTGGGTATGCTGGGATCAGCCTCTAAAACGGACTGTAAAGTACGATCCAGCCATGAAGCCAGGGCATCAGTATTCGAGCCTTCATCAGATTGTCCAATATTGTTAGAAGCAGTATTGTTAGAAGCGATGTTTAAAGTGGAATCGGGAATCATATTTAGATATTTAAACTCTTGATTTACTTTCTTTAGACTAAATTTTGATCCCAAAGTTCCATTTTTTTTAAGTAATCTGTCTCGGAGTAATAGTAATATTGATATTAATTATTCTTTGATTGCTGCTGCCCCGCCAGGGCAGTGACAGATCTCTCTTATCCAGTTCAAAGCGTCCATCAATCAGCACATCAATGTATTGCACAACGTCCTGTTGAGCCTGGCTGAGTTCTTCCAGCGTGTAGCCAGTCCAGAGCCAGATATTTTTCTGCGGATATTCGGCTTTTACCCGCTGAACCAGCTTCAGCATGCCGGATAGATTGCCGGGAAACAGAGGGTCTCCGCCGGACAGCGACAGCCCATCGCGCTTGATGCGGGAATCCCCCAGGTCGGCAATAATCCGGTCTTCCATGGCCTGGTCAAAAGCGGTTCCCTTGCGGGCATCCCAGGTGGTGGCGTTATGGCAGCCTTTGCAGTGGTGTTCACAGCCACTGACAAACAGGGTGCAGCGGGTGCCTTCACCATTGACCACATCGATTGGATAGTACTGGAGATAGTTCATGCTCTTTGCGTTTCCATGGTACCTGTGGTGCTTATTCCCACGCAGAGCGTGGGAATAAGCAGCCGTATCAGAGGTGCTTCACCCGACGAACCACTTCTTCCTGCTTACCTTTAATAAACGGTCGGCTGTTGGGTTGGCCCAGGTAACCACAAACACGACGGGTTACGGACATCTTGTCGGAGTCGCGGTTTTTGCACTGTGGGCATTCAAAACCACGGCTGGTGGCATTGAACTCACCTTCATAATCACAGCTGTAGCAAGAGTCATTGGGTGTATTGGTGCCGTAGTATGGGACCTTGTCGTAGGTGTAGTCCCAAACGTTTTCCAGTGCCTTCAGGTTGTTGACCATGTTCGGGTACTCACCGTAGCAGATGAAGCCACCGCTGGCGTGTTTGGGGTATACCTGTTCAAAGTCGACCTTGTCGTATGGGTTGACCTTCTTTTCCACATCCAGATGGAAAGAGTTGGTGTAGTAGCCTTTTTCAGTCACGCCTTCAATAACACCAAATTTCTTTTTGTCCAGGCGGCAGAAACGGTCACACAGGCTTTCGCTTGGGGTTGAGTAGAGGCTGAAACCGTAGCCGGTTTCCTGTTTCCACTTATTCACCGCTGCACGCATCGTTTCAACAATGGCAACGGCTTTCTGGCGCAGCTCTTCACTGTCGTAAAGATCACCAGAACCATTTTTGCCACCATAGAGGGCAATGATCGTCTCATGGATACCGATGTAGCCAAGCGAGATGGAGGCGCGACCATTTTTGAAAATATCGCTGATCTTGTCATCGGGCTTCAGGCGAATACCGCAGGCACCTTCCACATAGAGAATCGGCGCTACCCGTGCACGGACACTATCCAGACGTTGTATACGGGTCATCAGGGCTTCTTTCGCCAGCTGCAGACGCTGTTCCAGCAGTTGGTAGAAGGTCTCTTCACTGCCTTTGCTTTCAATCGCTATGCGGGGCAGGTTGAGAGAGACGACCCCCAGGTTATTACGGCCATCGTGAATCATCTTGCCGTCTTCTTCATAAACACCCAGGAATGAACGACAGCCCATAGGTGTTTTAAAGCTGCCGGTCACTTCAACCAGCTTGTCATAGTTGAGAATGTCCGGGTACATCCGCTTGCTGGCACACTCCAGTGCCAGTTGCTTGATATCGTAGTTCGGATCTTCAGGGCTGAAGTTCACCCCTTTTTTGATGGCAAAGACCAGCTTTGGAAAGACCGGTGTCTTGCAGTTTCTGCCCAGGCCACGAATCCGGTTTTTCAGAATGGACTGCTGCACCATCCGCTCTTCCCAACTGGTACCCAGACCAAAGCCAAAGGTGACAAACGGCGTTTGACCATTGGCGGTGTGCAGGGTATTTACCTCATACTCCAGTGCCTGGTAGGCGTCGTAGCAATCCTTTTCGGTCATTTCCATGGCGTATTCACGGGCTTTTTCTTCATCACGGATCCAGCGCATGCCTTGCTGCAGGTGCTTTTCAAAGGTTTTGCGTACGTAAGGTGCGTGAATACGGTCAATCTCATTGATGCTGGTACCGCCATAGATATGGCTGGAAACCTGGGCAATGATCTGGGCTGTGATGGCCGCTGCGGTAGTGATTGATTTGGGCGTTTCAATTTCCGCATTACCCATGCGGAAACCGTTGGTCATCATCCCTTCAATGTCGATCAACATGCAGTTGAACATCGGGAAGAAGGGCGCGTAGTCCAGGTCATGGTAATGGATTTCACCACGGTCATGGGCAGCGGTAATGTGCTTTGGCAGAATATGCTGCCTGGCATAGTGCCTGGCGACAACACCGGCCAGAAGGTCCCGCTGGGTGGGGATAATTTTGCTGTCCTTGTTGGCGTTTTCGTTGAGCAGCTCTTCATTATCCTGGTTGATAATGCTCAGAATGTCCCGGCTCAGGGCATTACGCGACTCACGTTCAATATCCCGGGTCTGACGATACTCAATGTATTTGCGGGCAGCGTTATGGTATTCGCTGCTCATCATCAGGTGCTCTACCTGATCCTGAATATCATAGATATCCACCAGTTCCAGACCTTCCACGGTGCTGGCTACTTTTTTCGCAACGTACTCAGCAAAGTCATGGTCTTTGATCTGAGCATCATTGAGGGCGCTGGCAACGGCTTTTACGATGCGTGGTGCATCAAAAGGCTGGCGTGAGCCATCGCGTTTGATGATCTCAGTCATGGTGGATCTCCGGACAAATAAAGTAATGAGATATTGCGCCTTTTCGGATGGAATATCTACAGGTGGTGGTATGCATGCCTGGTTGGCACTATATGTGGTGTTTTGCGGCGGCTATGATCTACTAAACTGTTTGATTCTGCAATATTGACAAAACGTAAATCTGCTGGGGAAAGCACGGTTTTCATTCGGAAGTCAGGAGTTACTGACAGGGAAAGTCTCACATACTGTGTGGTTGTGACAAATGTTTAAAAATTTGGAATGAAGGAATTTTTTCTTGGAAAAGTGGTCTAAAAAAAATTAACGAAAACAATTTAGTAGTAAAGTTCCAAAAATGGACCTATTTCCTAATTACCTTTTTTTTCCCCCTGATACTTTTGACTGGCTCACTGAAACAACAACATGTGATTTAAAAGAAAATAGTATAAAAAATGGACTTTTTTATGACAAAAAAGTTAAAACAGTTGAATCGTCTGATTCTTGCCATGTCGCCGTCGCCGAAATGGCCGAAATGATAGAACAAAATGGTGTTTTTGATTCGCCCATTTGGCCAAAAATGGAGAAGATTCCTGAACCTGATGTTCTTTACCATACGTCCGCAGATACCGAAGGAAATAAACGTCCACTATCTTCGCACCTCGAAAATTGTGATAAATCCGGAGATGGTGATATTTTCACAGAAATAAAAATGAATGAACCGGGTGCTCAGATAGAAAATTCAACAAAGGTCTTGCGCACTGTCATGAAGTCTTTTCAGTGTAATAAATGTGAGAAGCGCTTTGATCGAAAGAAAAATCTGGCAAGACACATCCGTGTACACAATGGCGAAAAGCCCTATAAGTGTAAGGTATGCAAAAAGAACTTCAGTCGAGGCAGTAACCTGAAAGTACATGCCCGCACCCATAATGGCCAAAGGCCCTATAAGTGCGATAATTGTGACAAGAGATTTCTCCACAGAAGTGACCTGAAAAAACATATCCGCATACATACCGGCGAGAAGCCCTATAAGTGTGAGGTGTGCAAAATGAGCTTCAGTATAGCCACTAGCCTGACAAACCATACCCGCAAACATACCGGTGAGAGGCCCTATAAGTGCAAGGTTTGCGATAAGAGCTTCAGACTCGCCACTAGCCTGTTAAAACATAAAAGCACACATACCGGTGAGAAGGCCTTTAAGTGTGAGGTGTGCGAAAAGAGCTTTGCACTAAAAGCTTATCTAATAAGGCACCAGAAAACTAAACGCCATTTGCAGAAACAGGCTCAACTGTCATCAACCAAACCATCAGGAAATACTGGTCGCTGTCCTCTGGCAGGCAAACGGTAAAACCTGCTTTGCCTATCCGGGAGCCCCGTTAGATCGGTCAAAAATTACGGAGAACTGTCGGTTATCCGGGAGGGTTAATATCATTGTTTTACTGGCCGCCCCGGAAAGAGCAAACAGGGTAATTAGTCGTTTATGAAAACAATTATAAAATTTACGTTATCTTTGTGGCAGGGATATTGATGGACTCTGTTGATGATGCGATGATTTGCGCCTTTTTTTGTATCTGTCCTGTAATGGAGAGAGGAGATTGAATTGAGCGTTAGTTCTGGAAAAGCATCCTTGGCCAATGACGAGTTTGATCAGCAGCAGGAAACCGTATTATCTGCCTATCTGGCATCACGCCCTGGGGGGAAAAGCGGTCAGGTTATGACGCTGCCAGCCATCAAAGGCCTGATGTTTGCCATTGCCAACTCACCGGTTAATGTTCCGCCGGATCGTTGGATGACCCTGGCGCTGGCGACCAAAACACCAGAGTTTGAATCCCCACAGCAGGAAGATGATATCCGCCATATCCTGTTTAACCTGCTGGATAAAACCAGAAAGACCATCACAGGTGGTTTTGAGGTACTGCCGGAAGAGTGCCGGGCTGAAGATGTTCATTGTTCAGAATTTTCCCGCCTGCAGGAATGGGCGACAGGTTATGGGCAGGGTTGTCAATTGCTGATGGATGTCTGGACCCAGGTACTGAAGCATCCCGGGGTTCAGCCTATGGAAGAGTCCTGGTCCAGCTGCATGGTGCTGCTGAACGTCTGGAGTCGTGCAGACAGCCTGCTGGAAAAAGCCAAAAAGAAAGATGGCCCGGATGTGAATAAGATGCTGCAGGCAATGCCAGCGGTTGCCCGGGAAATGGCGGTGATGTGTCACGATATTCGCGAGATCTGGCAAAAGTCCCTGGAAAAGCCCGCTCCGGTAAAGGTGACCAAAGTTGGCCGCAATGACCCGTGCCCATGTGGCAGCGGCAAAAAGCACAAAAAGTGCTGTGAAAAGGGTTAAAAGAAAGATCTGTTAACCACAAAGTCACCAAGACACAAAGTAAAGGCGCTTTGATGGTAAG
Organism: Salinisphaera sp. G21_0; assembly: GCF_017744115.1. Taxonomy (GTDB): domain Bacteria; phylum Pseudomonadota; class Gammaproteobacteria; order Pseudomonadales; family Endozoicomonadaceae; genus Endozoicomonas. Next base: position 55,305 of record NZ_JAGHQW010000019.1, read on the forward strand.
AGCTTCGCTCTTACCTTTGCGCTTCTTTGCCGTGAAAGAAAAATTGCCACGGAGACACAGAGGCACGGAGACAAGATAAAGTTTTACCTCTGTGTCTCCGTGCCTCCGTGGCAAATCTTTCATACCAGAAGGTGACGAACAATCGTCATGAGTATTTGTGGTGCAAAAAAAGTCTTTTAAGTACGTCCGTCTTCCCCTTCACCCACCGTGCGCAGCCCGATATCTGATCGTTGCACGGTTACCCGCTCGCCCGGTAGTTCGGCTGGTGCTTTATAAAAGTGCAGTTCCCGCTGCGGGAATGGAATGGTGATGCCTTCCCGGTCAAACCGGACTTTTACTTCACGGGTAATATCCCAGTACACATCCCAGTAGTCGTCTGTTTTTACCCAGGGACGAACGACAAAATCCACGGATGACTCATTGAGCACATGCAGACGAATCAAATGCTCTGGCGTTTTCAGGATTTTCGGATGGCTGCTGACAATATCTTCGAGAATCCCTTCTACCTGCTCAACATTGTCGCCGTAGGCAACCCCGAAGACCATATCCACCCGGCGGATTCGTTCCGAGGTGATGTTTTTGATGGTTTCTCCCCAGATCTTGGCATTAGGCACCATAAAGACCTGGTTATCGAAGGTGCGAATGGTGGTGTTGACCAGGCTCATCTTGCCGACTTTACCGGCAACACCGCCGGCCTCAACAAAGTCACCCACATCAAAAGGGCGGTAGATCAGGATCATCATTCCGGAGGCGAAGTTGGACAGGGTATCCTGCAGGGCAAAACCGATGACAATACCGGCAACACCGAGACCGGTCAGTACCGGTGTCAGGTCCAGACCCACCTGTGCCAGGGCGAACAGGAGGCCAAAGATGATCACCAGGTTACCACCGACATTGATAAAAAATTCCTGAACCAGTGTACTGAAACGGGCTTTTTTATGGGTGACGGCACGGGATATTCCCCGCCGAACCAGACGCGCTAACACTATGGCTGCCGCCATCAGGGCGGCAAACAGGAACAGGCGGGAGAGGATGCCGCCCAGATTGGCTTTGAACCAGTGCGTCAGGTCGTCCCATAGCCCGACAATTACCGCACGCAGCGTATCAAAGTTAACCACGGCTTCGGCCAGATTGCCGGTTGCCTTGAAGATCAGTTCATTGTAATGATCCACCGGCAGCCCCTGTTCTTCCATCATCATTACGATCTGCCTCAGGTTAGCGACCGCGCTGCGCACCAGGCGATCCTGGTTGGCAATTTTGCTTTCCAGAGAGCTGCGGGCATCAGCAGGAAGGGATTTAAGCTCGGTCTGCAACAGCTCTTTCTGACGGTTATTGTTGCGCAGGTAGGTAGCCATAAACTCGGCATAGCGAGTGATCTCATGGTCAAGCTTCTGCTGTAATGCGGTGGTATCAACCTGCCAGCTTTTCAGTAAATTCAGGTTATCCAGCCTTTCGCTCTGTAGCCAGTTGATATAGGCGTAAAAGTCATTGATATTGAACAGCACCAGCAATTGTTCATCGGTTTCAGCCTGTTCGTATTGTTCAAACATTTTACGCAGGTCGGATGAGGCGGGGGTCAGTCGGGCTTCAAAAAAGCGATTTTCTGCGTTCACCACCTCCTCGCCCAGTTGTACGGCTGCTGTTGTATTAACGACCTTAACCTGGTCCAGGAAATTATTTACCCGTTGAGTGGTCGTGCGAATATCAGAGACGATCTGTTGCTGAATCAGGTCGCGGCCCATTTCGGATGTGGTTGTCTTCCAGCTGGCTTCCATTTGGAGCACACGCGTGCCGGTGGCTTTAATATCCTTTATTACCGCAGCATGAGCATCAATCAGCTCAGTTGGTAACGGTGGCTGGGGAGCGATGTTGCCGGTGGTGTCTGTAAAGGCGTTGAAGGAAAAAAACAGTAATATCCAGACAAGGTTTCTGAACATCGGAAGTCTCCGAAAGGAACATCAGTTTCTGTTCCGGTTTAGGTGTTGATTGTTTCTCAGGCTTGAACGGGAACGGGATTCTATGTCCTGCGTACAAAGCCTGATCAGTCGGTTACATTTATTTTGCCACACAAGGCTCTCACGGATAGCCTGGTTCTTTGTCCGAGAGGTTCGTCATGGTTGGCAACAGTCACTTCACAATTAAGTCCCATAGTTTCAACTTTTACCCGTGTGCCATCAACTGCGATACGGATATTCCCCACCTGCGAAGCGATTAATCCCCCATGTTTGATCTGATAGTCATTATCAGTGGTGACATGCCCGTTAAAGCTGAAGATTTTAAGAGGCTGAGCAAACGCCTGTGGTAATTTGACAGTAACATCACTATCAATGCCGCGAGAGGCAATCTTAAGGTAGCCGTTACCCAGTATCTCCGGGTTTGCTAATGCCGTAACTGACACGGTATTTTGGTGCTGTGGATGTTGTTCAGTAAGCACTATATCGCCTTGCCTGGTAAAAATATCAAGACCCTTAATCTGATTAAGCGGATACTCCCGGACTTGATCAGGGTGGCCAGACACGGGAAGGCTGATCGGGATCTGATGAAGGGGTTGCGAAACGGAGGCATAGGGATCTGGAGGATTGCTGTTATTTGACAATGGGCGTGTACCTGCTGATGAGGCTAATAAATCTGGCAGAGCACCATATCCAAAAATTGGTATTATAGTTCCAGTTACTCTCGCAGAGCTCAAGTCTACCCTGGAAGACACTGGACGGGAGGGCTGATGTCTTGCTGTGCCACTGGCGGGCCGACTTTCCAGTGCTGCCAATGCAGCCTGTTGCTTCTCGCTTTTGCTGGTATCGGTGCCGGTTGCCTCGATATCTGTAAAGTGTTCCAACAAGCGTTCTATCTGGTTGTTCACTATTCTACCCATCGGTTTAAGATCGCCACTCGGGGTGTTGGTTAACGGTTTTCTGTCCATTGGGCACACTTTCGGGGTTGTCAGCTGGTTGTAGCATGAGGCACACAGGACTGCCTCACAGCACCTTGTTTGCAAAGGCTTGCTGTGTACATCTGCGCAGACAATACACTGATAAAAGGACAGGCTCGTTAGAGCACCAGCCCGGATAGCTCTGAGGGTTTCGGTTCCGGCCAGGGATGTGAGTACTTTTTGCTGGCCAGTAGTGGAGGAAATAAAATCAATCAATGATGTTTGTTGTTGTGAAATTTGCGAAACATTCATAAAAAATCTCCTGATCGATTGCAGGCGTCGGCGATTAATCCTGAAAGTTCAAATTTAAAGAAATATTCAAATGTTGCATTTTGGCCAAAACATAATAATTTAAGGTTTGAAAATGAGATAGTATCTTCGTAATTTATTTTCCCAATAGAAACATCAAAACAGAAAAATCAAAGCAAATTAATAATCATGAATTCAGGAATAAAAGGTTTTACAAAATGAATACTAACTTTGCTGCTGATTGTCGTGTAACCCAAGGAAGCTATTTTCCTGATAATGCTGGTAGTGGTAGTTCCGGGGTTGCCTTAAATGTCAGGCATATGAATAGGGGGATTGGACATGTGAAACTTCCTCACGCCATGTTGTCCATGCTTAAGGAAATAACATTATCTCCTGACCAGCAAAACGATTTTACAGCACGGCTTAAAAAGCATGAGCAAGAATGCAGTCAATGCACTAAAAATGCCTTGAAAAGGTTGTCATCCGAATAGAATCCCTGCAAATACTGCCAGAATTGAGAAAAATTCTTTTTCTCCGGATGGGATAAGGCTGGCAAAGGCCAGCCTTTGAATGGTTATTTCAGATTGATTGTCAGGTTTGGCTGATCACTTTGTTTAACCGCCTCTTCATCATAGTTCCAGAGGGAGGTCACGGTTTTCGTTTCTGTATAGAAACGCACCGCCTGCTTGCCATAGGCATGGAGGTCACCCATAAACGAACCTTTCCAGCCGGTGAATGAGAAGAAGGGGAGGGGGACAGGAATAGGAATATTAATACCTACCTGACCCACTTCAATGTCACGCTGGTATTTACGGGCAGCAGCACCAGAGCTGGTAAAGATTGATGTGCCATTGCCGTATGGGTTGGCATTGATCAGCTCAATGGCTTCCGCCAGTGTATCCACCGTTATGCAGCAGAGCACCGGGCCAAAGATCTCTTCCCGGTAGATGGCCATCTCCGTGGTGACATCGGTAAACAGTGTTGGCCCGACCCAGTTGCCTTCCGGAAGTCCTGCAACCGTGCAGTCACTGCCGTCCAGCAGGCAGGTTGCTCCTTCTTCCCTGCCTTTGGCAATTAACCCCAGTACACGATTTTTGGCGGTTTTGGAGATGACTGGGCCGTAGCCGGCTTTGGGGTCGTCCCAGGCACCCGGTTTAACAACGGATAGCTGGTCTTTCAGCGCATCAATCCAGTGTTTACTGTCCCCGACAAACACCGCCACGCTGATGGCCATGCAGCGTTGACCGGCAGCCCCCACGGATGCACCAACAAGACCATTCAATACCCGGTCTTTGTTGGCATCGGGCATGATCACCATATGGTTTTTCGCCCCCGCCATACACTGTGCACGCTTCATATTTGCGGTGGCTGTCTTGTAGATGTATTGACCAACAGGTACCGAGCCTACAAACGACACCGCTTTGGTATCAGGGTGATTCAGGAGGTAGTCTACCTGCTCTTTACCGCCATGAATGGCTTGCAGTACCCCCTTGGGAGCACCCGCTGCCACAAACAGCTCAATCAGGCGCATCACCGTGAGCGGTACCTGCTCTGAGGGCTTCAGAATAAATGTATTGCCTGCGGCAATCGCCAGAGGGTACATCCACAGTGGAATCATGGCCGGAAAGTTAAATGGGCTGATACCAACACAAACGCCCAGGGGCTGGGTATAGCTACAGGTGTCGATATTGCTGGCCACATTCTCAACGGTTTCACCCATCATGGCTGAAGGGATATTGGCCGCCTGTTCGACCACTTCAATGCCACGCCATACATCGCCCCTGGCATCAGCAAACGTTTTGCCGGTATCCAGGGAAACCAGTTCTGCAAGGGCATCATGGTTTTCTTTAAGCAGGGCAACATAGCGCATCATCAGACGAGCACGGTCCGATACCGGGACATCCCGCCACTGCTTAAAGGCCGCTTTGGCACTTGCCACGGCTTTTTCCATTTCGGCTTCGGTGGCAAAGGGCAGTTCCGCCAGTAGTTCCTGGGTTGCAGGGTTGGTGACAGGAATAAACTGTGAGCTTTCACTGGCGATGAATTCGCCATCAATAAACAGGGGGATTCTATTGGGCATGGGATTACCTGTCTTATTTTATGATTAAGCGTGCTTTTCCCTTCCCAGAGGATCTGGAGTTACTGTGCGCTCTTGCGGCTGCGAAGCAACTCCAGCTCCTTTGGGGATATAGCCAATACATCTTAATGGCAGGCTCAAAGGGTTTGCCATTTGAGCCTTTCTTTCTATTGATAAACAGAGATAGCGGCCTTTACCGCTTCGCCGGGTGTGAACCTGTGGCCTTGTCTCAGCAGCGCAGATTCCAACGCTGAGAGACAGTGCAATACATTGGTTTGATTAGCGGCATACCCCATCAGGCCGATCCGCCACACTTTGCCGGCAAACGCGCCGAGACCCGCGCCAATCTCCAGGTTATATTCCGCCAATAGTTGCTGTCGAACCGCAAGGTCATCGACACCTTCCGGTATGACCACGGCATTCAGCTGGGCCAGTCGCTCCTCTTCAGGAACCAGCATTTCCAGTCCCATGGCGGCCAGTCCGGCAACCAGTGCCTGATGATGCCGCTGGTGCCGCTGCCAGCTGTTGTCCAGCCCCTCTTCCTGCAACAGGCAGAGCGCTTCGTGCAAGGCGTATAATTGGTTGACGGGTGCCGTATGATGATAGGCTCTTTTGCCATCCCCCCCCCAATAGCCCATAACCAGGTTCATATCGAGAAACCAGCTGCGTACCGGTGTTTTTCTGGCCTGAATTTTCTCCACAGCGGCTTCGCTGAAGCTGACCGGTGACAAGCCGGGAACACAGGACAGGCACTTCTGGGAACCGGAATAAACGGCATCGACTCCCCACCCATCAACTTCCAGCTCTGAACCGGCCAGCGAGGTTACGGTGTCGACAATGGTCAGGCAATTATGCTTTCTGGCCAGCTGACAGAGTGTTTTTGCATCCGAACGTGCGCCGGTAGAGGTCTCGGCATGAACAAAAGCCAGAACTTTGGCATCGGGGTGGGCGTTCAGTGTTTCTTCCACGGCTTTCGGGTCTACCGCACGCCCCCAGTCAGAATCGACGGTAATCGCGGTACCGCCCATGCGTATGACGTTTTCTTTCATCCGGCCGCCAAAGACACCGTTTATACATACGATAACCTTGTCGCCTTCTTCGACCAGGTTGGCAAAACAGGCTTCCATTCCTGCCGAACCGGGTGCGGAAATGGGCAGTGTCAGCTGGTTGCTGGTCTTGAAGGCATATTGAATCAGTGATTTCAATTCATCCATCATCCGGATGAACTCAGGGTCCAGATGCCCAATGGTGGGTCGCGCCAGGGCTTCGGTAATTCTGGGGTGAACATCTGAGGGGCCGGGGCCCATCAGGGTGCGTTTCGGGGGGTGAAAAGGGGTGATAGTCATAACTGCCTGTTATTCTCCACTTATGGGCACTGCTGTCGTGTAGAGCGGGTACCAGTCTATTATTCTGGGGAAGCCTGACAGCAGAGGGCGTGTCAGGCAGGGCTTTTTGTCGATGTTTCTATTCGGCTCGCTTCAATACTACTTCGGGCAGCGGATATTCATCAACAACGACCTTACCAGAGGAAGGCATGATTTCCGCTTTGCCTTTCACAACGGTTTTACCATTCTGGTTGATCACATTGGTCGAGACGGTTGCACGTTTTCGCTGTTCGTTGATTTCCAGAATTTCCAGCTCAACCGTTACCGTATCACCGACTTTTACCGGGCGCAGGAATTTTAGCTCCTGGCCCAGATAGATACCACCGGGTCCCGGCAGTTTTGTCGCCAGGGCACAGGAAATCAGTGAGGCGGTCCACATGCCGTGGGCAATACGACCTTCGAACTGGGTGGTTGCGGCAAATGCCTCGTCCAGATGAACGGGATTAGTATCGCCGGATACTTTGGCAAACAGCAGGAGGTCTTCGTCGGTCAGTGTGCGGGTCAGGCTGGCTCTGGTGCCAATGGTTAATGCTTCGAATGGGATATTTTCCAGCTTGCGCATAAGTTAAGGCTCTATTGCTTTGTTAAGTATGGGTAACTGTTTGAGCAGTATATTTTCATTGGCAATGATTATCGCACCTATTGTGGGGTGTCGGGTACCGGAGAACTGCCGTCATGGTTTTTTCCTGACTTCAACGCTTTATTACCTGAGGGCAGGTGTCTGAATCGAGTGTGATTTGACTGCCGTGCCCGGATTGCCGCTTTTCAAGCCAGTTGCACAGCTGATCAATCACTTCCTGATGGTTGGTTTCATGAAATAATTCGTGTCTGGCACCTGGGTATAGCGTCAATGTCGTATTGCTGTGACCAGAACTGATCCATGCCTTTTGCAGGTTTTTTAAGCCATCCGGTGCGCTGACAGGGTCTTGGTCTCCCCCTATGATTAGCACTGGCAGCTGGTGGTTAATCTTCTTTAACAGGCTTTTGGAACTGATTTCCTGCAGCCCCCCGAACAGGTCATGCCAGAGCTGGTTGCTGCAACGAAAACCACAAAGCGGATCCTTGACATATCGCATAACCGATTCAGGATTGCGGCTTAACCAGTCAAACTCGGTCGTATTGGGTTTAAAGCGGTTGTTGTATCCGGCAAATGTCAGTTGGTGGATGACAGGGCTGTGCCCCATCACTCCCTGGCGCAGGGTTTCAATTTTGGCGATCAGCCGGGCCAGCATCAGCAATGGCTTGGCCACAAAGTTTGACCCGGAGAGAATGGCACCGGATATATTGGGGTTATGCCTGCCCAGATAACTTTGCAGTATATAACTTCCCATGCTGTGACCCAGAAGAAAGCAGGGTAGAGTTGGGTGCTGGGCAAGAGTGTGGTCAACAACCCGCTTCAGGTCCTGAACCACATTATTCCACCCATCATGATCACCAAAATGCCCCTGGCTGGACGTTTTATCTTTGTTGATGGTTGCGCCATGCCCGCGGTGATCATGGGCATAGACATGAAACCCTCTTCTGGTCAGCTGCTCAGCCAGCTCTTGGTAGCGGGCACCGTGCTCAGCCATGCCATGACTGATATGTAGCACAGCCTTTGGATTTTTTTTCACCAGCCACTGGTAAACCGGAATACGGTGGTGGCCTGATTGGCTGTTGATGGTTACCAGTGATGGTGGCGATTCCGGGTGGGTCATACGGCATCCTTGAATAGGCTATTAGATTCATTATGCTTAACATCTGAATTGAATGGAAACTGGCTCGAGTATCTTCACGTTTATTTTATCAAAGTGTGGCTGAAGGTTGTCCGTAGTGATCACGGACAGTGCCTCTACCTCAATCATCTGTTCAATATCAAAAGAGGTGGCGTCACCGGAGCGGCTATCGATCAGCTTGTATTTTTGCAGTGATAAAATCGTCCTCACTGACACATCACCATTATCAAGAACTCTTGCTTCCGTTCTTATTGCTCTTTCAGGCATTGACAAACTCAGGTTTTTTCCAATGAAATACAGATTTAATAAATTGTGGAAAATATTGGCAGATCGTTGGCTACAGAGAAAAGTGAAGATGTGTACCTGTTTTTGAGAGCCCAGGATCTTGTCAAGTTTTGCTTCAATCAGGGATTGGAATAGCTGTTCACGAGTATCACGGTCTGTAAGGTTCCCTGTGTCAAAGGTCATTTGGTCGATAATAACACCACTCTCCTCTCTTTCCTTGAACGAGCAGGTTTTTGTATTGCTGTAAATGCCAAGCAGGGGGCGATCGGATGGAGAGTAAATGTCAATATTCATGCCTCTTAATAAATCATTGGAAAAAATGTCACTTAATTTCGTGTTGGAGGAGATTTTGAGATCTTTTTGATATTCTGTTTGCAGGTGCAGGTTGCACTCATCCAATTCTTTGTGCTCCAAATCGTCCATTGACATTGAGTAATGGTTTTGTGACAGGTTGGTTAAATGTCTTTTAATACCCAGGCCGCTATTGATACAGGCTTCGGCCTGGTCAAAAACTGTGGTAATCGTTGTTATACTCCGGGCGGGATGGTCCGGGGTTTTTAAATGGTGTTCCACTGACTTTCTGTCATCTGTAAAGCGTTGAATAGCGCTGCCCGGGTTTTCGCCGAATGTTATCAGGTAGTAATTTGTCAGGGTTTGTAATTGCTCATCCCAGGATAATGTCAGCTTATTTAATTGGTTCAGAAGTTTGCTCATTCTATTTGGTGAAAGAATGCTGCCAATAAAAACCTTAATTGCCCTGGTTTCGGTGATATACTGCCAAAGACGTATAAATTCCTTAACGGGTTTGGTCATGTCAGGATCCCCGGATAAACGAGGTGTACTCTTGTTGTAGAGTGGCGTTGTCCGCTTGCTCTGAAGCGATGACACAGGCCATCGCTGACTCACTAATGGCTGAAGAAGAGGTACCGATATCAATCGCTCGGAAAGATTGGTGCTCATTGATGAATTTATGGGGCAAGAAGATTGTGGTTGTGCTGTCTTCAGTGGCCTTTGTGCTTTATGGTGATCAGATGGTGGCGTGTAAGTGCCTGTCAGCAGGTGATTGCCGTTTATTCTGTCCATTGGCTTTTCTCTTGTGAATACTATTGTTCAGCCCTTCGTTGAAAACAGGTTAGAAGTATTTACCGCAGGTCGTCTATCAGGAGCAGCAGAAAACTGATAATCTCGAAAGATTTTCCAATGCGATAGTCTGCAAGACAGGTTGAACAGTTTGCGAGCCAGTTTTTATTCTATACAGCTCCATCATGGATGTGGGAGGCGTACTCCATGACCACCGGTTTCTGGAAAGACAAGTACCCGAAAGGTATTCCTGCAACGATTGATGTTGGTCAGTATCGCTCAATTATTGATGTACTGGAGTACAGCACCCGCAAGTTTGCCAGCAAACCGGCATTCAGCAACATGGGGCATGAGCTGAGCTATTCCCGTCTTTATGAGCTTAGTGGGCATTTCTGCAGTTATCTGCAAAATCACACCGATTTGCGCCCCGGCGATCGTATAGCCATTATGCTGCCCAATGTCATGCAGTTTCCTGTGGCAGTCTTTGGTGCACTGCGTGCGGGATTAATTGTGGTGAACACCAATCCGCTCTATACCGAACGTGAGATGGAGCACCAGTTCCTTGATTCCGGTGCCAAGGCGCTGGTGGTGTTGGCCAACATGGCGCACATGGCTGAGAAGGTGATTCCCAAAACAGCCATCAAGCATGTTGTGGTGACGCAGGTCGGAGATTTGCTGCCCACCTTTAAGCGGACGCTGGTGAATCTGGTGGTCAAATACGTTAAGAAAATGGTGCCGGATTATTTGCTGCCATCGGCGGTGTCATTTACCACTGTTCTCAGCCGGGGAGCCCTGCATCATTGCACGGATATTCGGCGGGAAAATGATGATGTTGCCATCTTGCAGTATACCGGTGGTACGACAGGTGTCGCTAAAGGTGCCATGCTGACTCACCGCAATATTCTCAGCAATATGTTCCAGGTCAAGGCGCTTGTTGGGGGTAATTTGCGGGAAGGCGAGGAGCTGATTATTGCGCCACTGCCGCTTTATCATATTTTTGCTTTTACCGTGCATTGTATGGTGGCTATCTTGCTGGGTGAGCATAACATGCTTATTACCAACCCGCGGGATATGAAATCCTTTATCAGGGATTTGACCGGTAAGCCTTTCAGTATGTTTATTGGTCTGAATACTCTGTTTGTCGGGCTGATGAACCAGGAAGCCTTCCGTCGTCTTGATTTCTCCTATTTGAAAAACACTATTTCTGGTGGGATGGCGCTGCAACTGGATACTGCGGAGCGATGGGAGAACCTGACCGGCAGTCGCATCTGTGAAGGTTATGGTATGACAGAAACATCGCCGGTGGTGACGATTAATCCACTGGGTAAAATCAAACTGGGCACCATCGGCCTGCCAGTGCCGTCCTGTGAATTGAAAGTGGTTGATGCTGAAGATCAGGACCTGCCCATTGGCGAAGTGGGTGAACTCTGCATAAAAGGCCCTCAGGTGATGAAGGGCTACTGGCAGAGTGAACAGGCCACTGAAGAAGCGTTTCTGGATGGCTGGCTGAGAACCGGCGACATTGCCCGAATAGATGAGGAAGGTTATGTTACCATTGTCGATCGCAAAAAGGACATGATCTGTATTTCCGGTTTCAATGTGTACCCGAATGAACTGGAGGAGGTGCTCTCTGCCCACCCTGATGTCTCTCAGTGTGCTGTGATCGGTGTTCCTGACAAGCGCTCGGGTGAGGCGATCAAGGTGTTTGTGGTGTCCAGTAATCCGGGGCTGACCAAAGAAGAAGTGATTCACTTTTTCCGGCAGAACCTGACGGGCTATAAAGTACCCAAAATGGTTGAGTTCAGAGATGAGCTACCCACGACCAATGTGGGTAAAATCCTCCGTCGTCATTTGCGTGATGAAGAGCTGGCAGCCCGGGGCAGCCAGTAGGGGAAAGTGCTACTTGTCCGGGTAATGACAGTTGTCCGGGATATTTAATGTGTGGATAGAATTCCTGTCGGGCGGCCATTCAGGCCGCTTTTCCAAACCAGTATAATTCACTGATTCCATATAAACGGGAGTACCTGGGTGTCCGGCTTTTCCGATAAGCAACTGCGCCAGTCCATCAATCAATGCATGATACGTGACCGTTACCGCTTGCGTGGTCAATTGCGTCGGCTGAAACGGGATGATGAGGCAGGTCTGGAGCGGATTCAGAAAAAAATAGCGTCATCGCTGTTGCTGGTAGAGCTGCGACAAGCAGCGCTTCCTGAAGTCCGTTATGAGCAGGCGTTACCGGTGATTGACCGGAAAGAGGATATCGCCAGGGCTATCCGTGATCACCAGGTAGTGGTGATCGCCGGTGAAACAGGCTCAGGCAAGACAACCCAGTTGCCAAAAATCTGTCTTGAGGCGGGTCGTGGTATTTTTGGCACGATTGCCCATACTCAGCCCCGGCGACTGGCCGCCCGTTCCGTTGCCAATCGCATTGCTGAAGAGCTTGGGGGAGTCGTGGGTGAGCAGGTTGGTTACCAGGTGCGTTTCACCGATCACTCCACCGAAACCACCCTGATCAAGTTGATGACTGACGGTATTCTGCTGGCTGAGATCCAGAATGACCGGTTTCTTAACCGCTATGACACCCTGATCATTGATGAAGCCCATGAGCGCAGCCTGAATATTGATTTCCTTCTGGGCTATATCAAGCTGATTCTGCCTAAACGACCAGACCTGAAAGTCATCATCACGTCAGCTACCATTGATGTCGAACGGTTTTCAAAGCACTTTGATCAAGCGCCGGTGATCGAAGTCTCGGGCAGAACCTATCCGGTAGAGACATTATATCGTCCACTGGAAGATCTTGAGCTGGAAGGGCGTGATGCTGACCAGCGATTACAGCAGGGGATTCTGGCAGCACTGGAAGAGATTGACAGCCTTGAACGCGCAGGAAAGGGCAAACCACTGGGCGATGTGCTGGTGTTTCTCAGTGGTGAACGGGATATCCGGGAAACTCACCAGTTCCTCCGGGATGCCAAACTGCCCCATACTGACATTCTGCCATTGTATGCCCGCCTTTCTGCCGCCGAGCAGAACCGGATCTTCCAGGAACACTCCGGTCGTCGTGTTATTTTGTCCACCAACGTTGCCGAAACCTCGTTAACGGTGCCGGGTATTCGCTATGTGATTGATCCGGGCACTGCGCGTATCAGCCGCTACAGTGTCCGGTCAAAAGTCCAGCGACTGCCGGTAGAAGCCGTGTCACAGGCATCGGCCAATCAGCGTAAAGGGCGCTGTGGTCGTGTTGCCGAAGGTATCTGTATTCGCCTTTACTCTGAGGAGGATTTTCTTTCCCGTCCGGAGTTTACCGATCCGGAGATTCTCAGAACCAACCTGGCGGCGGTGATCTTGCAGATGTTGCGAATGGGGCTGGGGGATATTGCCGCGTTTCCGTTTGTTGATCCACCGGATGGCAAAGCCATTAATGATGGCTTCAAGCTGCTGCAGGAGCTGGTGGCGGTGGGGAAAGACCGGCGTATTACCCCGATTGGCCGACAGCTGGGGCAGCTGCCGGTGGATCCCCGCCTTGGACGGATGCTGATCGAAGCTAATAAAAACAATGCCCTGCATGAAGTATTGATTATTGTCAGTGCCCTGGCGGCACAGGATCCCAGGGAACGCCCGCAGGACAAACAGCAGGCAGCAGATCAGCGACACCGTGAGTTTTATCACGATGATTCGGACTTTATGACCTATGTGAATCTCTGGGAAGCTTATGAGGAACAGCGGCAGGCCCTGTCCCAGAACCAGCTGCGCAAATACTGCAATAAACAGTTTCTGTCTTTTATGCGCATGCGCGAGTGGCGCGACCTCCATCGACAGCTGACACTGGCCTGTAAAGACCTGCAATTCCGCTTGAATGACAGCCCTGCCAGCTATGGTGATGTTCACAAATCACTGCTATCCGGCCTTTTGTCCCAGTTGGGCAGTAAAGATGATGAAGCGGATTATATGGGGGCCAGAAACCGGCGCTTTTATCTGTTTCCGGCATCGACGCTTTATAAGCGCAAGCCCAAATGGGTGATGGCGGCGGAGCTGGTGGAAACCTCCAGGCTTTTTGCCCGAACCAATGCCAAACTGGAGCCCCAATGGATTGAGCCGCTGGCAACGCATCTGGTGAAGCGGAATTATTTTGAACCCCACTGGGAGAAGAAGCGTGCCCAGGTGGTGGCGTTTGAGCAGGTCACACTGTATGGATTGATTGTGGTCGGCCGTCGTCGGGTAAATTATGGCCCGATAGATCCGGTGGTTGCCCGGGAGATCTTTATCCGTGAAGCCCTGGTTGAAGGGCACTTTGATTCCAAAGGGGCGTTTCAGAAGCATAATCTGGCATTGATTGACGAAGTGGATGAGCTGGAAGCGAAGTCCCGCCGCCGGGATATTCTGGTGGACAGTGACACGCTCTACCACTTTTACGATGCCCTGATTCCTGCGGATATCTGTAACGGTGCGGGCTTTGAGCAGTGGCGCAAGGGGGCTGAACGACAGAAGCCTGATTTGCTGCACCTTACCAAAGACTATCTTATGCAGCATGAAGCAGAGCATATCACCGTCAACCGATACCCGGATCGCTTCCGCTGGGACGGGCTGGAGCTGCCCCTCAGTTATCACTTTGCCCCGGGTGAGCCGGATGACGGCGTCACCCTGACCGTGCCTGTGGAGGCATTAAGGTTGCTGCCCAGGCATCGTCTGGAGTGGCTGGTGCCCGGAATGCTGTTCGACAAGTGTGTGGCCCTGGTTCGATCCATGCCCAAGCCGGTGCGCAAGAACTTTGTCCCGGTGCCTGATTTTGTCAACGGTGCCCTGGAATCGCTCTCTGCCTGTGACGAGCCGCTGACCGACATGCTTGGGCGACAGCTGACCCGTATGTCCGGTGTGCGTATTCTCGAAGAGCACTGGAACCGGGATAACCTGGAGGCGCACTTGCTGATGAATATCCGGGTGGTGAATGAAGATGGCGATGTTATTGGCCAGGGGCGTGATTTGCATCAGCTCCGGCAACAGTTCTCTGATCATGTGCAGGATACCATCCGCAAGCTGGCGAAAAGTCATCTGGAACAGGAAGGTCTGCTGGACTGGACCTGTGGCGAGCTGCCCCATGAAATTACCCGCAAAGCCGGGGGGCTGGTATTAAAGTCATACCCGGCTCTGGTTGACCAGCGTGATTCCGTGGCTGTTCAGCTGTTTGAGAGTCCGGCGATGGCCGACGTTGAAAACCGCAAAGGGTTGACCCGACTGCTCAGGATCAGGCTGTCCACCCAGCTGAAGTTTGCCTTGAGTAAAATGGCTCGATTGAAAGAAACCAGGTTGCTGGCCACTAACCTGATGAATCAGAACCTGCTTGAAGATGATGTGCAGAGTTTGATTATCAGTGGCGTCTATCTGAATAAGGACAGCGAGCTGCCCAGAAACCGTGAATCATTTATGGCATTGCTGGAGCAGCGTAAAGGCGACATTGTACCTTTTGCCGAGAAGATTGATCCCATTCTTAATGAGATCTTTCGTATTGCCCAGGGGATTAGCCGACAGCTGAAAGGTAAGATCAGCTTTGATCGGGCCCTGGCCCTGGCGGATATCAAGCAGCATATGCAAAGGCTGTTGCAACCGGGGTTTATGACTTCAGCGGGTATGGAGTGGCTAAGCCATTATCCTCGTTATTTCAAGGCGATTGAGGTCAGGCTGGAGAAGCTGCCAGCCCAGGTAAACCGTGATCGGGCCTGGACGGAAGAGCTGACCGCTCTGCAGCAGAAATATGATAAGCGCCGGGAGGCTCATTATCAGCATAAAGTGATCGATCCAAATCTTCAGCAGTTCTATTGGATGATTGAAGAGTACCGGGTTTCCCTGTTTGCCCAGCAACTGGGCACTCGATTTCCGGTATCGGACAAACGACTGCGGAAATTGTGGGAAGAGGTGGAAGCGATTTAAGTCATCAGTGCTTTCCCTCTAAGTAGCTGGCACAAGGAGTCAGAAATATGTGATTTCAATGGTTAGCTACTTATGACTCTGTAGTTATGGAGTGTTACTGGCTGTATTACCGTTGAAATAAAAACTTCATTTGATCTTAACCTTTCTGAAATATCCCGTCTCCAAGATACCTTCCGCAGTAATCAAAAAGTGCCAGGGGAAAATGATTTAATTGGTACCGCTGAAAACAGCTGTCATTAATCACGATCATTTTGGCATTGAAGGACAAGACAAAAACACTAAATGGGAATATCTGGGAATGAAACTTAAGCCAATTGCACTTTTTCTGGGGATGGGTGTTTTTCTGCAGGCAAACGCAGGTGTGGTTAAAACAGAAGGTGAAGATATCATTGTCAGCACCAAAAATGGTGGCCTTCAGTTAAAAACAGAGAGTGGTGATTTCTCTTTTAAGGTCAGCGGCAAGCTCCAGTGGGATGTTGCCAGCTATGACGATCTTTATGGACAGGACACGACGAATTTAGCGAACCCGAAAGATGGCTTAACCTCCTACATTCGCCGTGGTGAAATCAAGGTCAGCGGCAAAGCCTATGGCCTCTGGAAATACGGACTTAAGCTGAAAACAGGCAGTGATGATTCCATCGATCTGGATGATGCCACCATCGGTTATACCGGTTTTAAACCTGTTGAAGTTACCGTAGGCCGATGGGATATGGATTTTGGTCTGGAAGACTCTACCAGCTCTTCATGGATTACCGGTATTGAAAGGCCTTTTGTCCTTAATATGATGAATGGGGCCGGTGGTAATGAGTATGGTGTGAGAGCATCCAGCTCAGCAAAAAACTACACCGCACAGCTGGCATTGGTTAATACCGGTAATAGCGAAAGCAATAATTCCAGCAAAGACAGTATTGGCTATTCATTCCGTGGTACCTATGTTCCCATTATGAATGACGAAATGCTTTTGCACCTCGGTCTGAGCGTTTTTGACGGCAATCCGGATAATGCTGATGTTGATGGTGACACCCGGTTAGGCATCAAAAAAGGTGAGAAGAGCACACTGTTTGACACTGTAAATACTGTGACCAGTGATCGTGAATACGCTGTTGAAGCAGCCTTTCAGATGCAGTCTCTGAAGCTGCAGGGTGAATATCTGCAAAGGAAAATCAAGTCAGGTACTGCGAGTTCTGATGTTAAGCTGAATGGCTACTATGGTGAGATTTCCTATATGTTGGATGGTGGCAAGCGCTCCTACAAGAAAGGAAGCTTCAGTAAGCCCAAAGGGGGTAAGTGGGAGGCCTTCGCCCGTTATACAGCAATGGATGTTGACGCCCAGAGTGCCGTATCAAAAGGTAATAATGGTAAGGATGTAGAAGCTTCCAGTTATACGGTAGGGGTGAATTACTTCCCAACCGCTAATATTCGCGCCAGCCTGAACTATGTCACAGGCCAGCTGGATAACCATGCAGATATTGAGGGGGTAGCCAATGCAGAGGATAAGGGAACCGCGATTGTTGGTAGAATTCAGTACGTATTCTGAGTGAAATAGTAACTTGAGGCCCTGATGCCATCAGGGCTTTTTGCGTCTTTAAGGGCTGTGATCAATCATGATCTCATGCATAAATGCTGGCAGGCTGAATAAATATAAGTGTTGGACGCAGGTTATTCGGCAAAGTCAAGCGCATTGACATTGTTAATCAACTGCTTGCCCGGGAAGTCTGCCCACAGCAGACCAAGTCGCTTGATAGATCCGGTTAATGAGTACGTGTTATTTGACCTGTCAGAACCTGTGGATGTCGTTAAGTCCCACAGGCTCTTACTCTGCCGGGTGATACCCGGCAGGTGATTCATGAGATCAGGAGCTGGCCACAGAGGTTATGGCCAGGCAATCGTCAGGCAGGTTGTGCTTCTTTTTCATCGCGGATTTTATCAACAATGGCAGTGGTTGAGCAGTTCTCCAGGAAAGCCAGCACTTTTACTTCGCCGCCGTATTCATGAACAATCGGGGCACCGACCACTTCATCCAGTGAGTAGTCGCCACCTTTTACCAGTACATCCGGCTTGATTGCCTGAATCAGATTTTCCGGGGTATCTTCATCAAAACTGACAACCCAGTCCACTGCCTCCAGGCCAGCAAGTACTGCCATTCGGCGGTCCACCGGGTTAATCGGGCGTCCTTCGCCTTTCAGGCGGGTGACAGAATCATCGCCATTAATGGCAAGAATCAGCCTGTCCCCCTGTTTGCGTGCCTGCTCCAGGTAGCCAACATGGCCAGCATGGAGGATATCAAAACAGCCATTGGTAAATACGATCTTTTCGCCATGAGCCCGGGCATCTTCAACCGCAACCATCAATTGCTCAGCAGATACGGCACCTCTTTCAGCACCCAGCTCCCGGTTCACTTCACGTCTCAGTTCGGGCATGGAGACGCTGGCGGTGCCTAACTTGGCCACAACAATGCCGGCGGCAATATTGGCCAGACCGGCAGCCTGGGGCATGTTACAGCCAGCGGCCAGGGAGGCGGCCAGTACCGAGATAACCGTGTCGCCTGCACCTGTTACATCGAAAACTTCTCTTGCCCTTGCCGGGAAGTGAACCTCAGGTTCATTTTCCCGGATCAGGGTCATGCCGTGTTCACTGCGGGTAATAAGCAGTGCTCCCAGCTCAAGGTCTTTTAACAGTTGTTGACCTTTACTGACCAGCTCTTCTTCGCTGCGGCAGGGGCCAACAATTGTCTCAAACTCTTTCAGGTTGGGCGTTATCACCGTGGCACCACGGTAACGCTCAAAGCTGCTGCCTTTGGGGTCCACGAGAACGGGAATATTATGGGATCGGGCCAGGCGAATCAGCTGCTGGCAGCCCTGCAGAGTTCCCTTGCCGTAATCAGAAAGGACAATGGCGCTCAGATTATGGATAAGCTGGGCGGCCTTTTCTTCAATGACATCGGGACTCAGACCATCAAAGCTTTCTTCATGATCCAGACGAATCAATTGCTGATGCTGGGAAATGACCCGTAACTTGGTAATGGTCGGTGCACCGGGAATTCGGGCAAAGCTGCAGTAAATGCCAGCGGCCTCCAGTCGGGTCTGAAGGGCATCGGCGGCTTCATCGTCACCGGTCGCTGCGATAACCCATGCCGGTGCGCCCAGTGTGGCAATGTTGAGGGCAACATTGCCCGCTCCGCCCGGACGGTCTTCTATCTGTCCGACTTTGACTACAGGCACTGGCGCTTCCGGTGAAATCCGGGAGGTGGCACCATGCCAGTATCGATCCAGCATGATATCGCCAATTACCAGGACTTTGGCCAGATCAAAACGGGGAATCGTCAATTTCATCAATGAGGTCCAGTCAGCTTAATGGCAGTTGCTTACCATACCACAGCCGTGCAATATGCACCTTAAAGTCAGTTGACGGGTATTTTGGCAAAGGTTGTACAGCGTATGCTGGTACACCTTATGTGCCTTGTTTCGCGTTTCCGGATCGGGAGCAGTACAGCTGTTTTACGGTAAATTGGCGACTTTACCACAGATGTTTTCTGCTGCGTAAGTGAGAAAGAATATTAATCCTGTGACGTCAGATGGTCGTCGTAATCCTCGACACTCGTATCATCAATTTCAGCCTGGGTGTCCTGGCATTTAGACAGGTATTTTTGCAGTTTATTATTCTGGGAGTCTTTAAGTTCAGTGGCGTATTGAGGGTTATGTTCAAGTAGTGTTTTGAGCTTGGCTTTATCATTACGCTCGATCAGCAAAGCGATTTGTTTGGCAAGGGATAGTGTTTTTTCTGAGGGATTTTCTAATTTATAAGAACTGGCAGGGGCTACGGTTGGCGAAGGTTGAGCTGATGCAGATGATTGGGGGGCTTTTGGTTTTGACGATCTTGCCGGTTGCTCGCTCATGCTATTCAGCAGAGATTTTAAGGTTCTGTTTTGAAATTTTTCAAGGTTATCCGATTGAACTTCTTTTGTTCTTGGGCAGTAAGTTAGCCCTGCCGGGTTCAGCTTGGGCCTTTTGAACAACGCATGGTAGGGGTGGCTTTCAGGCAGCGACTTTGAGAAAGAGGTGATTAATTTGAATGGCGGGATGTGGCTGGATTGTGTTTTTATGCAGGGAATAACAAGGGTTTTATCCTGACTTTTCCATAATCCCAATGTCTTGAAGAGTATGGCAATGTCACAATTATCATCACTGGTATCAGGGCAAGTTGAGTCAGTTTGAGCCTGAACACGTTTTGAGGTCGCAGGATCATAAAAAGTACAAATTGTGGAAAGCAATGCCCCAATAAAATCCGCAGTGGTATGACATGTTTTAAAAGGGTCATCAGGTATAAAAAACGTAGCATCCTGGTGGGAGATGGTCTCAGTAATTATTTCACTTACTTTTTTATGTCTGAAAGCGATCGATAGTTTATAGGTGCTATGTTCGCTGAACATTATTAGTGCGTTAGTATTATCAGGTGGAAATAATTCTGGCATTAAAATGTGCTTTGGTATGTTGGAGACTCTGCGGGTTGCCATATTCAACGTACCTGACAGAAAAGCCTCGGCAATGTGTGCTGGATTTTCCCTGTCAAACCTGCCCAGTTGAATTGATCGGAGTATCAATGCTCTTTTGCATTTGGTCATGAACTCGATGAGTTCCTTAAACATTAAATTTCGTGGGTATTTAGTCGAGATCTTTTGCCACTGCTGAATACACGCTTGCAACTCATTGGGCAGAGAACTTTCCGTAATGTCATTATTTTGAGTGCCTTTTAGCGGTATAGAAGAACCAGAGCCTGAAGAGGCAAGTATTGTTGTGTCGGCACTACCGGGAAGCACAGCTCTTGATTCAATGTTAGTGGTCCTGGTGGATGTTATGTCATTGGAGTCGGACTGAATGGATGTATGCGTCTGACATTTTGCCAATGTTCGGTGAGGAGAAAAAACACATTTGGAGCTATCAGAAGCGGGTGTTAAAGGCCGGGTTAACTGATTGGAAGGTGCTGCCGAGACGTTTGCCGGGTTAGTGCCTGGATATGTTTCCATTGGAAATGCCTGTTTAAGCTCAAGATACGACCAGTACATGGTTTCAATTTAATTGATGAGTTCCTTCTATCAATGGCTCCCAAGCTCCGTTCATCCTGAGCTGAGCCGAAGGGCACCCGGGGTGAACGGAGATTTTACACATCAAACTTATTGAAATGATGTACTAGGTAGGATTGAAAAAGGGAGCAAAAGTTCCATTTTCTTCCTGTGTAATATTTAAACTTGTTCCACGGTAACAGGCGGTTCATCCTGAAACTGCATCTTGTGCAGTTTGGCGTAATGTTCACCTTTCGCCAGCAGTTCAGTATGGGTTCCCCGTTCAATAATTCGGCCATGCTCCATTACCAGGATGCAGTCGGCATTCTCAATGGTTGACAGGCGGTGGGCAATCACCAGGGTGGTACGGCCTTTCATGATGCTATCCAGGGCTGCCTGAATATGGCGCTCGGATTCCGTGTCCAGGGCTGAGGTTGCTTCATCCAGAATCAGGATGGGCGCATCTTTAAGCACCGCACGGGCAATGGCCAGACGCTGACGCTGGCCACCGGACAGGAGAACGCCGTCTTCGCCAACAATCGTGTGAATACCGTCCGACATGTCTTTGATGAACTCTGTGGCATGGGCCGCTTCTGCAGCCAGGCGGATATCTTCCTGATCGGCCGTATCCCCCAGGGCACCGTAGGCAATATTTCTGGCAACGGTATCATTGAACAGGGTGATGTTCTGGCTGACCAGGGCAATTTGGCTGCGCAGGTTTTTCAATTCAAAGTCATTCAGGGGGACACCGTCAATCAGGATATCGCCTTCGGTATGGTTATAGAACCTGGGAACAAGATTGGCGAGGGTGCTTTTGCCGGAACCGGATCGCCCTACCAGGGCGTAGGTTTGTCCCGGTTGAATGGTGAAGCTGATGTCTTTCAGTGCGGGTGATTCCGCACCCGGATAGGCAAAACCAATCTGCCTGAATTCAACGCAACCGGTTACCCGGTCACAGGTGTACTGGCCATGATTGGCTTCTGGTGTTTCATCCACCATGGCGAAAATACTTTCTGCCGCCGCGATGCCCTTCTGGATACTGGCGTTCACTTCGCTGAGCTGGCGGATCGGCTTGGGCAGCAGGGCGGCCGCCGTCACATATCCCACCAGGGTTGCTGTGGTTGAGTCACCTTTGACAAAAAGAACCATAAACAGCAAAAGGGCAAGGGCTATGGAGACGATAAATTGCAGAACCGGTGTATGGACGGAGCCCGCTTTCGCCAGCTTAAGGTTCTGGCGGGTATTGGCGGCACTGGAAGACCGGAAGCGATCACATTCATAACCTTCACCGCCAAACCCCCTGACCTCCCGATAGCCATTAATGGTTTCCGAGGTGACATGGGTCAGGTCACCCATGGAATTTTGCATATTCCGGCTGATCCTTCGGAAACGTTTGCTGGCATAGGCAACCACCATGGCGATGATTGGCAGTGCGGCAATAAAGATCAGGGTCATCTTCCAGCTGGTGTAAAACAGGAAGCTGAGCAGGAAGACAACGGTCAGGCCTTCCCGGACGGCAACACGAATGGCATCAGTCGCTGCGGCAGTCACCAGGCTGACGTTATAGGTAATACGGGCAATCAGGTGGCCGGAGTTGTTGTTATCAAAGAATGCATTGGGCAGGTTGATCATGCGCTCGAACATCTCGGTTCTCAGGTCATGGATAACAAAGTTCGCGACCTTGGAGATGTAGTAATTACCCAGATAAGAGCCGATGCCCCGAACGATGGCGATAAGGACCATCAGTGACGGGATCAGCCAGAGTGATGAAACAGATGAGTTGGGAAGCCATGCCTGGTTCTGCAGCAGGGTGACCTCTTCACCTTCCAGCGCCTGGACAAAGTATTCAAGCAGTTTGGCAAAACCGGGCTGGGTCAGGGCAAATATAGCCAGGCCAAGGAGGCTCAGGGCAAAATAGCCTGAGTAGGGTTTTACGTAAGTCAGCAGTCGAAGGTAAATCTGCAGACTGCCAGGATTAGGGTTCTGTTCTGACATGGTATAGGATCATTTCCGGCTCTGGACAGACGTTGCCATGAGCGTAAGTGCCGCTTCCCTGTTGATTAAAAGAAAAGTCTGGCTGGGAAGAACGTTCTGGCGGCATTTTCATTAAAATAAAAATGAACCCGCGAGCATAACAGCGAAATCAGCCATTTAAAAAGCCTTTTTGCGAGGCGTTTGCCGAAGCGCTTCAGGAAAAATAGCAGGTTTGTTTATTCGGTTGCGGAAAAAGGACAGGCTTAAAACTGGAATGTGCTAGCTACCCCGTCCGTTTTGACAAGCTGCTGATCAGGTATTACCTTTTGTAATACTCGAACCAGAGACCTCAGCCATGTCAACCAGCTCAATCACCAGCAAAGGGCAGGTCACCATTCCCAGTGCTATTCGGGAAAAATATCAGTTGCAACCCGGTGATAAAGTGCTCTTTCAAGAAAAAGACGGGGTAATCATCCTGACCCCCATGTCTGACGATATTGAAGCCCTTGGAGGGTGCCTGGCCCAACACACCAATGGTCGCAGGGCATCGCTGGACGATATGGAAAAAGCCATTAAGGCGGGTGCCTCTGAAACCTGGATCAATAAACATGACCAGCACAAAGGCAAGCAGTAATGGACGGTATTGACACGAATATCCTGATTCGCTATCTGGTTCGGGATGACGAGCCTCAGTATCAACAGGTTCTCAACTTCCTCACCGGTTGCCAGAAGTTTTACATCAGCCCTCTGGTGTTGATAGAAACTGTGTGGGTACTCAGTCATTTTTACAGGGTAGACCCCGAACAGCAATGTCAGAAACTCAGAGCTGTTTTGCACCTGCAAAAGTGCGTAACTGATCGTTGTCCGGAAACCCTGAAAGCTCTTGATGATTATCAACAGGGTTATGATTTTGCGGATGCCATGATCGGGCATCATAACAAACAACAATGTGCAACAACCCTGACCTTTGACCGCAAGGCTTCAAGGTTGCCTGAGTTCAGCCTGCTCTGGCCGCAGTGATCGCCGGGAGGTACAGGTCCTAAGGACCAAAGTCAGAATCATCATCCTCAGAGTCAATGTCGCTGAAATCGGAAATATCCGCTATTGTTGAGTCTTCCTCTGATCCCTGGTCGACGGAGTCGATACTGCTACTGAAGCTGACAGCGGAATCACGGCGCTCATGAACGCCACCTTTCAGATAGTCCTCCTGTTCAGAGATCAGCGCTGCCCGGTAATCTTCATCGGGATCATCCACCCGGGCCATCTGTTCAAGACCCCTGACAAACTCTTCAGGATTGATTAACGAAGCTTTCATACTGGCTGCCACATGGGCCTTGGCATTGATAAAATTAGGATTTTTCGGACGGATTTTCCAGAGTGGATTTTGCTGGACTGCATAACCTCGATTCATCAGCTCACCCAGCACAGAGTGAAACTGCTCCTCATTGAAAATCATGCAAATCCCTTCAGCCATATTTAATGAGGCTGGCAGAAAAGCGGTAATGGGATAATTGGCCTGCTCATCAGTGGCCAGACTGTGAGCATCAACATTATGATGAATAACCCGATGTTTTCTGCCCAATGCCCGTTCATAATAGCTAACCATATTCCGGGTTCGGTTTGACACATTTCCCATATCCGAGTCCTCCCTGAAGAAGGTCTGCCCGGATTCATCTTTTACCGAATAAAAATCGTTCTGCAGTTTTTTTTCCAATTGGTCGTAGTCAGCCAGTTTCTCCTGCAACACCTCTTTGGATATTTCCCCGGCAGCAAAGGATTTCTTCACCCTCGACCGGTACTTGTCTACCTGCCGGATGACAACTTTGTCTGATACCAAAGGTATGGGTAGTCGGTCCAAACCCTCCAGATCCAGTTTCTCCAGGGGAAAAACCTCCATCAGAGGATCAATATCTGCGGTCATTGGCTGTACCGTGTCGCCAGGCTCTGTTGCCGGCTGCGCGATCACCATAACAGGCGCTGGAGATATATGATCAGCGTCGTAAGCAGCCCATTGGCCATCGGGTTCTCTGATCAACAGTTGGGTATGTTCAGGCCCGTCACTGCGATTGCAGGCCCGTGTCTTGAAATAGAGACACTGGGCACCGTGTTCATTGATCTGTTCATTTCGTTGGTACAGATAGCCATTGCGCTCAAGCTCCTCAAGACGGGCCTGGCTAATTCTTAATGGCACAGCCTCGGCGTACTGGTTGCCTTTGCGATCGACCTCTTTCAGGCACTTTTCCGCCAGCTTACTGTACTTCTCTATTTTACTGTCCCTGTCCAGGGCCAGTTTGCTGTACTGCTGAAGCACCGGAATGGTACCTGCCTGAGCCCCCCAGTTACTGCTTTTAGCCTTGATCCTGAAATGCTTGGTGGGCCACCCTTCATCAATCAGGGTGCGGCAGACCGGTTCTACCGGTCGGGTAAACAGTGCTGCACCGCGGTTATCAGCGGCCTCTTTCAGCCGACTCAGAAGATCATAAGGGATTCCCTGGAGGGAGTGCGCTGCAACCTGTTGCAGGCCGGTGATCACTTTGTCCCGGGAGGCATGTTCCGGTTCAGGGTCAGCCAGAGTGATCAATGATTCACTGAGTTTTTTTTGTGAGTCTATCCGTCTCACAGGCCTGTCACCGTTAACACCCTTGCTAATATGGTTATCACTGCCCTCAGTGATGGGGGAAACCTGCCGGGTATTGGCAAAAACACCCCGAGTGTTATCGTTGACCGGCCTTGGTGTATTTTCTTGAGCTGGATATTGAGTAGGTGTGTTTGTGGTAATTTTTTTGGCCATAGTATGCAGGCTTCCCCAGCTCATCCCTTTGCGAACGAAACTTTCAACGTTCTGCATCGGCAATCTTTGCTCCCGTTAAAGGACAGGATATCCGCAAATTCGCATGTCCAGCATAGTTGGTGGTGAGGGTTTGTAATCTGAATTTTTTTGTCCAATGAAAATGCCCCGCTTTGCAGGGCAAGCGCAGAGAAGTTTCCGGAAGAGATTGCGAAGCGTTTCCCGGTTTAGTTGCCCATTAGCGGTCATGGTTGGAGCGTTTGCCTGCTGGGGGCTGCTGATAGGTTTATGTTCAGCCCTGCGAAAGCCTGGCGGGGAAGTTCAACGGTCTGCTTCAAAGGCTTGTGTGATTCATATTTGTTCTATTGCTGAAGCTGCTTTTTCCTCGTTCCCACCCAGAGCGAGACTGTAGTGACACCTGAACCAACCGCTATGCAATGACCC
Source organism: Salinisphaera sp. G21_0 (assembly GCF_017744115.1). Taxonomy (GTDB): domain Bacteria; phylum Pseudomonadota; class Gammaproteobacteria; order Pseudomonadales; family Endozoicomonadaceae; genus Endozoicomonas. The sequence continues at coordinate 81,215 of NZ_JAGHQW010000019.1, forward strand.
TTGAGTGGGAAAGCCAGGGTCTTTCTTTTTGCTGGTTTCCCTTTTTGAACACATTCAAGATTCAAGGCCTGACACTGGCTTCCTCTCTCACCTTATGGAGATAGAGCTGCACCTCAATTTTTCCATAATCCACATGGCCATCATTATCGATAGTGGCAGTACGACTGAGCGAGATGCGAGATTGACTATCATATTTAAGCGGCTCACCATCAGTAGCTCCTGCCCCTCCCACAAGGGTTGGAATAGCGTTCATGCGGTAGGTGATGTCAGTGCTGTTGTCGTTACGTATCACATCGATAGCCAGCTCTGGGTTTTGTTGGGTTAGCAGACCCCAATCGGGCATCATCTCAAACAGAGTACCCTGGAGGCAGTAGAGCATATGATTAAGCTCGGTCTGGTTGATGTGGCTGAGTATCTGCATCTGTGTTTCGATCGGTAGCCCATCAAGGCTACTGATAATCTCGCCTTCTAACGCCTGACGAACGTCTTTGGCGGCATCCGTCTCAGAATGAGCCATCTTGTGGCGGTATTCAGCGCATAGAGCACTATTGTCAAAGTTGACTCCATCGTTGTTGTGAATACGTACAGTGTTTCTGATCAAATCGACACCGATCTGGTTGGGGATGACAAGTAGACCTTGTTTATCTAAATCGGCTTTCATGGCGAGCATATCGCTTTCATGGCAGCTGTCACTGGGGATTCGCACCTTCCTTTCAATCTCAGCCGGTATGGCCAGATCCTCAAAAATATGGTCTGGAGCCTGCATGGTAGCAATAATCTTATCGTTGATTTTGTCCGCCATTTGACTGAGAAAGCGCTGGTTGTTATTTGGGTTGGAGCGAAAAATACCTTTGTGGACATTGGGCATGCGAACCAATTGCTCTTGCAGGTAGTCCCGAAATAAAGCCAGTTGCCGGGTCGTGCAGGGTGGATCACCCATCATCTCGAGTTCATCCATATAGGCGTTGATGAGGGCCTCAAGTTGCTGACACTGCTCTGGACTATTATGGGTCGTGTAGGTCAGATTTTTAGTTGCGGTCTGGATTTTCTCCTCGAGAATTATAAGCTGATCCTTCTCTTGTTTACTCTGTTTGAGGTCAGTGATCTTATGGGGCGAAGATAGGGTTATTTGGCGTTTCTCCAGGCCAAAATCTGCCCGCTTATTGGATAATGCATGATCAGCTTCGCCAATTGTTGGCTTAATCTTTTGGGGAATTCGGCCTGCACTTGTGTTTTGAGGTTTCTCCAGATTGTTGTTGTTTGGTGGGATGGCTGGCTGACTCGGGTTGCTCTCATCGACCTTACTCATTGGCTTCATCCATGTGCTCTGTTGGGTATCTTCTGAAGTATAGGAAAGGGTGAAAGTCGCAGATGGAGCCAAAGACAACGGGACATATCTCTCGGTCGACCATCCCGGAGACTGGCCAGCAGCAATATATTGATAAGACAGTGAACGGAAAACGCTTTCTGAAATATCCCATAAACAGCAACGGAAACCTGCACGGGCGCTTGGGTTTTACCAGGCGAGTTATGAATCTACCGAGGCAGCGATCTGTGGGGCTTTTGCATCCGGCAGTTATACCCAGAAAGCGATTGCCAATTATTTTGGCCTCCAGGGCTCCGGGGTTGTTTTTGTAACGTCAGGGTTTCAGTAATGGAAGCGGCGCTGGAGTATGAACAGGTTATCATTGCTGAAGGTGTATACTAGCCTATGTTCCTGATCAATCCTGCGCGACCAGAATCCTGAAAAGTTACCTTTCAGAGGCTCAGGTTTTCCTGTTCCTTCAAAAGGGGTACGCATACATTCTTTAATGAGCTTTCTTAGTTTCCTGGCTTTTGGTTTGTCGTTGTTGAGCATCATTAACAACGCTGTCCAGTACCGCTTTGAGATTTTTTCTCATTTCTGTGTAGGAAACTACATTCATTTTATTTTCCATATACCTGTACGTAATAGGGTACAAGTATGATTAGCTCTTGTTATTTGGCAAGAAAATCCGGGTCTTAATCCCAATGGCACTGGCTCCTGATGACCTTAACTCTTTTCAGGCCTGTTACCGAAAAATCCTTTTGGCTGGTTTTCGTCGCGATATCAACGTGGCAACCCGGCTATATCTGGTCATATACGTATGCCCGTGCAATTAAATGCTGATAAGGCGGGCAGATATAAGGGTGTATAAAACTTGCGTATGAATGGCGGAGTGGTAGGATTGCCGCCATTTTAGTTGCTCAGCCTCCTGCAGCAGACAGATTTAAAAGTGTGTACAAATATGTGTACGAAAAAAATTCAAAGATTTTGAAAGGCGGAATAAGTTTTGGAAATTAATAAGTTAAGAAACGTTGCCATTATCGCCCACGTAGACCATGGCAAGACTACGCTGGTGGATAAGCTGCTGCAGCAGTCAGGTACTCTGGGTCGTAAGGACCAGGGTGCTGAGCGTATCATGGACTCCAATGACCAGGAAAAAGAGCGTGGCATTACCATCCTGGCCAAGAACACCGCGATTGAGTGGCAAGATTTCCATATCAATATCGTTGATACCCCGGGACACGCTGACTTCGGTGGTGAAGTTGAGCGGGTGCTCTCCATGGTTGACTCGGTTCTGCTGCTGGTGGATGCCGTTGATGGTCCGATGCCACAGACCCGCTTTGTGACCCAGAAGGCCTTTGAGCAGGGCCTGAGCCCGATTGTGGTGATCAACAAGGTTGATCGTCCGGGCGCTCGCCCTGACTGGGTTATGGATCAGGTGTTTGATCTGTTTGATCGTCTGGGCGCTACGGATGAGCAGCTGGACTTCCCGGTGATTTACGCCTCCGCACTGAACGGTGTTGCCGGTGATGACCCGGACAACCTGGCTGATGATATGACGCCGCTGTTTGAGATGATTACTGAGCGTGTGCCTGCACCACCGGTCAATGTTGACGGTCCTTTACAGATGCAGATCAGTGCCCTGGATTACAACAGCTACGTCGGAGTTATCGGTATTGGCCGTATTACCCGTGGTGTACTGAAGCCTGGTCAGCAGATTGTGCTGGTGGATCGTGACAACAAGCAGCGTAAGGCCAAAGTGCAGCAGGTCATGGGGCATCTGGGGCTGGAGCGTGTTGAAGTGGCGGAAGCCCGTGCCGGTGATATTGTCTGCATTACCGGTATTGATAAGCTGAACATTTCTGACACGATCTGTGACCCTGAACGTCCGGAAATGCTGCCGCCGCTGACGGTTGATGAGCCAACAGTCAGCATGACCTTCCAGGTGAATGACTCTCCGTTTGCTGGTCAGGATGGCAAATTCGTTACCTCCCGTAATATCCGTGAGCGTCTTGATCGCGAACTGATCTCAAACGTAGCGTTGCGTGTTGAGCAGGGCGATGATGCGGATAAGTTCAAGGTGTCCGGCCGTGGCGAGCTTCATTTGTCCGTTCTGATTGAAACCATGCGCCGGGAAGGGTTTGAGCTGGCGGTTTCCCGTCCACAGGTGGTGGTAAAGGAAATTGACGGCGTTAAGCAGGAACCCTTTGAGCACGTAGTGGTGGACATTGAAGAACAGCACCAGGGGCCGGTTATGGAAGAGCTTGGCCAGCGTCGTGCTGAACTGAAAGATATGGTGCCGGATGGTAAAGGCCGCGTGCGTCTTGACTTCATTATGCCGGCCCGTGGTCTGATCGGTTTCCGTTCCCAGTTCCTGACCATGACTTCAGGTAGCGGTATCCTGACCTCCATCTTCGATCACTACGGCGAAGTCAAGGGTGGGGAAGTCGGCCAGCGCAACAACGGGGTTCTTATCTCCATGGTGAATGGCAAGGTGCTGGCCTATGCGTTGTTCAGCTTGCAGGAGCGTGGCCGTCTGTTCATTAACCCTAACGTCGATGTCTATGAAGGCCAGATTATCGGGCTGCACAGTCGCGATAACGATTTGACGGTAAACCCGACTAAAGCCAAGCAGCTGACGAACATTCGTGCGGCAGGTACCGATGAGAATATCATTCTGACACCGCCGGTTCGCCACTCTCTGGAGCAGGCCCTGGAGTTTATTGATGATGATGAGCTGGTTGAGGTGACGCCCAACTACATCCGTATTCGCAAAAAGTTCCTGAAGGAACATGAGCGTAAGCGTGCAAGTCGTTCGAAGTAATACTGGCGAATAACTGAAATACTGTATGCAAAACCCCACTTAGTGTGGGGTTTTTTTATGGCCCTAACCAGGGGTTGCCGGGGTATGGGACCGTGGTCGTTAGCTGAGTTATAATCGCTGCAATAACAAGGCATGCCACAAAGGTATAACCCGGTGATGCTATCCAGCCTTCCAGAAAGTGAGGGTTACGTTTTCCCTCCGCTAAAAAGTGTCTTTTCTTTTCATGTTTGACCCGTTTGCTTTTATCTGCCTTGTAGCGCTGTCGCATTTGTTCAATGTCGGATGTTGTCAGGGGAGATACCGGGGGCCTGTTGCTTTTCTGGCTCAGTCGGTGAGAGACCAGAAAGCCGTATTCCAGCGGTGAGGTGAGTAATATGACCGGGTTGATGTGCGGGTTGTCGTAGAGTTCAGGAATGGTTGCAAACAGGTCTTCACCATTGTCCAGAACCACTGCTGGCGAGGACGTCAGATCGGTGCTGACGGGCCCCGGACCCAGTACTTTGCTGGTGGCTATTCGGTTGTGGCTGATATCGATATCAACAATATACAGATTCGCTGACAGGGCGATGCATTGCAAAACAGCATGCCGCTTCTCCTTAACCCCCTTGAAGCTCTCCAGCATTAACATTTCCGGGCAAACCCGGGTGTTGCTAATGGTGGTTCTGGTTAATAGTTCAAACAGCTTGTTATAGAGCTCGTCATCATGGGCGAGATGCTTATCCAATTCCGTGTGATGGCTCAACCAGACCGCAAGGTCATCCTTGCTCTGCTCAAGGATGAACGTTTCAAAGACGTTTTTCTCTTTTTTATTTAAATCCAATGCTGGCTGAAGCAGTTGATTCAGCTCATCATCCGCCGTTCTGCCTGCCGAAATAAGCAGTTGTGAAAGATATAGATAAAATTGTTCGGGTCGACAGGTATGCAGGGCTTGTAAAGCCGTCAGGGTATATTGCCAGCGATCATGCTGTTGGGTTTCAGGATTGGTCGAGTAAATCTTAAAGCCCGTCCTGGCTACCCATTGCTGAATCATTATTTGATCATCATCAGAGAAGTACCGGGATGCTCTGGCGGGTATTGCCATTAAGATGATCAAAAAGACCACAATTGTTTTAATTACTTTTCCAGGTTGGTATTTCATATTCTTCGGGCTGTTGCTGTTTTATTACCCTCTCCTGAGAGGTCGGTGTACGTAGCTGAATGGCGTGGTGTTATCAGTAGAGGAATGTTTATATTCTAAGTCTCAGACAGGTTGTCGCCGAATTAGTTCAAGTTATGTTTTTAAAAGTGACGACGTGCCCTTTGCCGCAATAACCGTTTAAGGTTAAGGTTAGGCATTGTTCTGGTGTTTTCCTGAAAGGATTTTCCATGCGCACCCTGTATCCCGCCATCAAACCCTACGCTACCCGGCACCTGCAAGTTGATGATATTCATGAGATATACATTGAAGAGTGTGGTTCTCAGGATGGGATACCGGTTCTTTTCGTGCATGGTGGACCGGGTGCCGGTTGTACAGAGCAGGATCGCCGTTTTTTTGATCCGGAAAAGTATCGGATTATTCTTTTTGATCAGAGGGGTAGTGGCCGCTCCAGACCCCATGCTGAACTGGAGCACAACAATACCACTGCGCTGATTGCAGATATGGAGCTGATTCGCGAAAACCTGGAGGTTGAGCGATGGCTGGTATTTGGTGGCTCCTGGGGCTCAACACTTTCGTTGCTCTATGCCCAGGCGCACCCGAAGCGTGTGTCAGGATTGGTTCTCAGGGGAGTTTTTCTTTCCCGGCAACAGGATCTTGACTGGCTTTATAAAGAGGGAGCCAGCAGAGTATTTCCGGATCACTGGGCGCACTTCCTGGAGCTGATACCGGAAGGTGAACGAGGCGATCTTCTGGAAGCTTATTATCAGCGGCTGTTTGGCGAGGATGAATTGGCCAGAATGAATGCTGCCAAGCACTGGTCTTTATGGGAGGGCAATACGGCAACCTTGCGACCCAACCATGAACTGGTGGATCATTTTGCTGATCCACACCTGGCCTTATCCCTTTCGCGGATAGAGTGTCATTACTTTAAACATAAGTCCTTCATTAACCCGAATCAGATTATAGAGAAGATGAATCTGATATCAGCCATTCCCGGCGTGATCGTGCATGGGCGTTATGACATGATCTGTCCGCTGGATAATGCCCAGGCGCTTGCGGATCACTGGCCGCAGGCAGATTTGCAGATTATCCGGGATGCCGGTCATGCCTCCTGTGAACCGGGCATTGTCGATGCACTGGTCAGGGCAACGGATGATTTTGCCCGAAGATTGGCTCCATAAAAGCAGGGCGTATTGGAAAAACAACTCGAGATGTATCGATGAAAGGTTTGATTCAGCGGGTCAGTCATGCCAGCGTGGTGGTGGATGGGGAAACGGTTGGAGAAATCGGTTCCGGCATTCTTCTGTTGCTGGGTGTCGAAAAAGGGGATGACCTGGCTCTGGCGGATAAACTGCTGGAAAAAGTGTTGAAATATCGAATTTTCAGTGATGATCAGGGCAAGATGAACCTTGGTTTGCGCGATGTGGGGGGCGGCCTGCTTATTGTTTCCCAGTTCACCCTGGTTGCCGATACCCGTAAGGGATTGCGCCCGGGTTTCAGCGCCGGTGCCTCTCCTGAGCAGGGAGAAAAGCTATATCACTACTTTGTTGAGCGGGCTGAAGCTCTGCATCACAATGTTGCCACCGGCCGCTTTGGTGCAGATATGAAAGTTTCCTTGCTCAATGATGGGCCGGTGACGTTTCTGCTGGAGTCTTAGCGTCAAATACCGAAAAACAGAATGGATCATCAAGCCCGGTAACAGGCTGATGATCCATGTTTTTTGGCTACAGTGCAGCATTATCATCCCCGGAAGCATCTGTTTCGACCGTTTTGAATACCTCCATTTCAAACTCAGGCTTGCCATTGAGGGGAAGCAGGGATGGCATGCCTTCAGCATCTTCCTTGTTGAAGAAACAGTAAGTTGACTCATCAACAGGGGGGGGCTCGTAGGTGTAATTCACATAGCCCTCTTTCACTCCTTCAAGTTCCACATCTTCAGCTTCCAATCGCGTCGGGTCAAAGTCGCTTTTGTCAAGCTCGGCCAGATAACGCTGATGGTAGAAGTATGGAGTAATTTTATCGGCAATCGCTACAGGCCCCGGGCTTACTGCTGCAAGGCCGGAAAATATCACCTGGCCGGCAGGGTAATAGTATGGGCCAAAAAACGCATTTGCTGTTAGACAGCAAAGCCGCTTTGCAAAATAGCCAGTAACTGTATAGTCGACAACAGCTTTAACAGCCCTGGGGCCAAACTGTACAGTTATACCTCCGCCAATACGTCCAGCTATATACATGGCTAAGGGTCGAGACACGGGCTCGGAAGAACCGATAAGCCTCTTGGTAAATCGGACTATTCCGTTTGTTATGGCAGAACCACTCATGGTTGACCTCCTTATTCAAATTCTTTTGATATATTGTTCTAGACTATGAGGTTTCGGAAAAGTTCCGCCAATGTTGGCTAATTGGGCAAAATAATTGCAAATAAGGCGATAGAGGGCCTGACATTGGGTGTCAGGCGGGTATTATTACATCTGCTCGACGGTTTCAATGCCCAGCAGGCCAAGACCCAGCTTCAGGGTTCTGGCGGTCAGGGCGCAGATCTGCAGGCGGCTGTTGCGCAGGTCTTCAGAAACGCCTTCCTTGTTCACCGGGCATGCTTCATAGAACTTCATAAAGGCACCGGAGATGTCGTACAGATAGGCGCACAGCTGATGTGGCAGGCCTTCTCTGGCAACGGATTCAATGGTTTCACTAAAGCGGCACAGCAGCAGGGCCAGCTCCCGTTCAGCATCGTTCTCAATCAGGATGTCACCAGCGAGGTCAGACTCGCTGATACCGGCCTTGCGGAAGATGCTCATAATCCGGGTGTAGGCATAGAGCAGGTAAGGTGCGGTATTGCCCTCAAAGGCCAGCATGTTATCCCAGTCAAAAACATAGTCGCTGGTCCGGTTTTTGGAAAGGTCCGCATATTTTACCGAGCCAATGGCCACAGAGCGGATCACATTTACCTTCTGTTCTTCTGAAAGGTCGCCGGATTTACTGGCAATCAGGGCTGCTGCGCGTTCTTCCGCCTCGTCCAGAAGGTCTGCCAGCTTGATGGTGGTGCCGGCACGGGTCTTGAACGGTTTGCCATCTTTGCCCAGCATCATGCCGAAGGCGTGGTGTTCCAGTGACGCGTGGTCAGACGCAAATCCTGCCTTGCGGGCAATGGTGAATACCTGGTCGAAATGCTGTCCCTGGCGTGCATCTACGTAATAGAGAACGCGATCGGCGTTCAGGGTATGGCAGCGGTGACGGATCGCCGCCAGATCGGTGGTGGTGTAAAGGAAACCACCTCCGGACTTCTCGACGATGACGCCCATTGGGTCGCCATCCTTGTTTTTGAACTCATCCAGAAAGACTACCCTGGCACCGCTGTCTTCGCTCAACAGTCCCTGTTCATCCAGCAGCTGGATGATCACGGGCAGGCTGTCGTTATAGGCGCTTTCCCCCATCACATCAGCAGTGGTCAGTGAGACATTCAGGCGGTCGTAGGTATCCTGGTTGTGTGACAGGGTGGTATCCACCAGTTTTTTCCACAGTTTCAGGCAGTACTCGTCACCGGCCTGCAGGCGGACCACATAGCTTCTGGCGCGGGTGGCGAAGTCCGGGTTTTCATCAAAATGCTTCTTGGCTTCGCGATAGAACGTTTCCAGGTCAGAAAGCTCCATGCTCATGGCTTCCTGGTTCTCTTTCTCAAGTTCCTCCAGGTGGGCGATCAGCATGCCGAATTGCGTACCCCAGTCCCCCAGGTGATTCTGGCGGATCACCTTGTGTCCGAGAAACTCCAGGGTTCTGGCGGTTGAGTCGCCGATAATGGTGGAGCGCAGGTGGCCAACGTGCATCTCTTTGGCAACGTTCGGCGCTGAGTAATCAACCACCACGGTTTGCCTGTTGTCGGTCTCGGCAACACCAGCCCGGGGATCGTGGACGGCAGACTGAAGACTGCTGGCCAGCCATTGGGGGGCGAGGTGAAAATTGATGAAACCGGGTCCGGCAATGTCAACCTTGCTGGCAATGCCATCAAGGTCCAGATTATCGATCACTTTTTGTGCCAGTTCCCGTGGGTTCATACCCATTTTTTTGGCCGCAGCCATCACGGCGTTGCACTGGTAATCACCAAAGTTCGCCCGTGCGCCGGGACGAACCATGGCCGGGGTCCCCTCTGGAGCACCCGCAGCAATAAGCGCTTTGATGACCTTGTCTTCAAGCAGCTTGAGAATATTCATGCATGAGTCCTTGGTTAAAACTCGCTGGAATTTAAATGGCGGGAATGCTATCGAAAAAGGCCATTTGTCTCAATAGAAGCAATAGCCGTGCTTGAACTTATATCAGTAAGGCTGGAGATAATGGTATCTTTATCCGGTTGTGTTCATAAACAGCCGGGCAAACACAGACCTGACATAGATAAGTTGAGAGATATGACATCCAGATCAAACAATAGCAGGCGGGGAGCCAGTAAATCGACCAATGCCGGTAAATCAGTCGGTGTGTCTCTGCCCAACTGGGCCTGGCTGCTGGCAGGTCTGGTTATTGGTGTGTTTGCTGCGTTTCTGGCAGGGCTGACGCCCTCTGCCAAAGATGTGCGCAGCGTAGCCGGGCAGGTCAAGTCATCGTCCGGGGATGAACAGAAAAAAGATAATCAGCCGGTGTTTGATTTTTATACCCTGCTGCCCGAGTCGGAAGTGACGGTATCCATTGCGGAGCCGGAACTGAAACCGGAACCAGTCTCTGCCAAAAAACCAGAGAGTAAGCCGGATCAGAAACCGACAGCCAGCGCTAAAAAATATCTTCTGCAGGCCGGTTCCTTCCGCAGCGACAAGGATGCCGAGCGACTCAGGGCGCAATTGCTGCTGGAAGGTCTGGCACCCAGAGTTGAGAAAGTCAGTGTTGGCACAGGGGAAACCTGGCACCGGGTGCAGCTGGGACCATTTACCGACCGGGCCTCACTGCACAATGCCCAGGAAGTGCTGGCCAGAAAAAACATTGATAGTCTTCTGTTACAGCTGAAATAGAAAAAAGCGCAATTACGGGCGGGTTTTCTCTTCCGCCCCTCTTGATAATTTATTTACCTGCCCCATATAAGGCCCTGTAATCCGTTTTTATTAAGGAGCGAGCCTTGGAACAGTATCGTGGCACAACTATTCTGTCGGTACGTCGTGGCGGCAGTGTCGTGATCGGTGGTGATGGCCAGGTTTCGCTGGGTGATGCCGTAATTAAGGGCAACGCCCACAAAGTACGCCGACTGCATAAAGGCAAAGTGATTGCCGGGTTTGCCGGTGGTACCGCTGATGCCTTTACCCTGTTTGAGCGTTTTGAAGCCCAGCTGGAAAAACACCAGGGACGACTGACCAAATCAGCGGTTGAACTGGCCAAAGAGTGGCGAACCGAGCGGGCCCTGCAACGTCTGGAAGCCATGCTGATCGTTGCTGATGCCACTGCCTCCCTGATTATCACTGGTAATGGCGATGTCATGGAGACGGAAGATGGCATCCTGGCCATCGGTTCCGGTGGTTTTTATGCCCAGGCAGCTGCCAAGGCACTGTTTCACAACACGGAAATGGGTGCCCGGGATATCGTTGAAAAGAGTTTGGGTATCGCCGCAGATATCTGTGTCTACACCAACTCAAACCAAGTCATCGAAGAGCTTCCTGCAGCTTGAAACAATAGCGATCTAACGAGTTTCTGATATGTCAGATATGACACCCCGTGAAATTGTCCATGAGCTGGACAAACATATTATTGGCCAGGACGAGGCCAAACGCGCTGTAGCCATTGCCCTTCGAAACCGCTGGCGCAGAATGCAGTTGAATGAAGATCTGCGTAACGAGATCAGCCCGAAAAATATTTTGATGATCGGCCCCACCGGGGTTGGTAAAACCGAGATTGCACGTCGTCTGGCCAAACTGGCTAATGCGCCATTTATCAAGGTGGAAGCCACCAAGTTTACCGAAGTGGGTTATGTGGGCCGCGATGTCGAGTCCATTGTCCGTGACCTGATGGATGCTGCCATCAAAATGCTCCGTGAGATGGAGATGGAGCGCGTTCGCCACCGTGCGCTGGATGCCGCTGAAGAGCGCATTCTGGATGCCCTGCTGCCGCCTCCCCGTTCTTTTGGTGAAGAGTCTCAGCCCCAGGACAACTCAACCCGTCAGGTGTTCCGCAAAAAACTCCGTGAAGGTGATCTGGACGATAAAGAGATTGAGATTGATGTTCGTGAAGCGGCCATGGGTGTTGAAATCATGGCACCTCCTGGCATGGAAGAGATGACCAGCCAGCTGCAGAACATGTTCTCAAACCTGAATACCGGCAAATCCAAAAAGCGGAAGCTGAAAGTCAAGGATGCCATGCGTCTGGTTCAGGAAGAGGAAGCAGCCAAGCTGGTTAATGAAGACGAGCTCAAGACCAAGGCGGTTGAAGCTGTTGAACAGAACGGTATCGTCTTTATTGACGAAATTGATAAGGTGGCCAAGCGCTCAGGGGCTTCCAACGCCGATGTCTCCCGTGAAGGTGTTCAGCGTGACCTGCTGCCATTAATTGAAGGTTGTACCGTTTCTACCAAGTACGGCATGGTGAAGACGGATCACATTCTGTTTATTGCCTCCGGTGCGTTCCACCTGGCCAAGCCTTCCGATCTGATTCCAGAGCTACAGGGACGTCTGCCCATCCGTGTTGAACTGAAAGCGCTCTCTTCTGAAGACTTTATGCGTATTCTGACCGAGCCTGATGCGTCTCTGACGGAACAATACCAGGCGCTGATGGCCACAGAGTCTCTCAATATCGAGTTTGCCGACGATGCCATTCGCCGCCTGGCGGAGGTTTCCTGGCAGGTGAATGAGCGTACTGAGAATATCGGTGCCCGCCGTCTCCATACAGTGATGGAGCGTCTGCTGGAAGAGGTTTCCTTTGGTGCTGCAGATCTGGCCTCTGCCCAGGATGGCGCGCCACTGAAGATTGATGCGGCTTATGTTGATAAACACCTGGGTGAACTGGTTCAGGATGAAGACCTGAGTCGTTATATCCTCTGATGTATTATATGGAGTGGTCAGTACCCTGCTGGTCACTCCTTTTCAGCCTCTTACTCTTTGATAATGAGTGGAACCCCCGCCCGAAATGACTACTCCAATTCCTTCCGCCATTAAACTGCATAAACGCTCCAAAACCCTGGAGATTCAGTTTGGTCATGACACGTTCCAGCTGGAAGCGGAGTTTCTCAGAGTATTAAGCCCTTCTGCCGAGGTTCGTGGTCATGGCAACCCTGTTTTGCAGACCGGAAAACTGAATGTGGCCATCACCGGCGTGGAAATGGTTGGCCAATACGCCATCAAGCTGATTTTCGACGATGGGCACGACAGTGGGATCTATGACTGGGGCTACCTTTATGAACTATGCCATAACAAGGCGGTGATGTGGGATGAGTACCTGCGGGCTCTGAGGGATGCGGGTGCCAGCCGTGATCCGGATGTTTCCGTGGTTCGTCTTTTTCAGTAACTTGACATTAATGCCCTGCCTGCTACGTTACATGTAACATAATCACCATCATGAAAACTTAGCCACGGAGGCGTTATGTCTACCAATACTAACCAGCCCAAAACCACCCGGGAACGTGTAGAAAGTCACAGAAAAACACTGCGTCAGGCTGGTTTGCGCCCTTTACAGATCTGGGTTCCTGATACACGGGTCAAAGGCTTCGATCTGGAGTGTCAGCGACAATCTGCCATGCTCAAGTCCGATAAACTGGAACGCGACACCATGGACTGGATTGAAAAAACCAGCGACGATGAGGGCTGGGCATGAAGCGCGGCGACATCGTTACCGTCTCAATCAAGGGAGACTATGGCAAACCCCGGCCAGCCTTAATCATCCAATCCAACCTGTTTCCAGAGCACCCTTCGGTCACTCTTCTGCCAATCACAGGAGAGTTGAGGGATGTACCCTTATTCCGCTACACCCTGTTTGAAAGTAAAGTAAACGGGCTCAACAAAACCTCTCAAGTGATGATTGATAAAATCACCACCATAAAAGCAGACAGAATCGGCAAAACCATCGGCTCACTCAGTCAACAAGAACTGACAGAGGTCACTCGGCTGATGGCCTTGTGGTTGGGAATGGCCTGAAAGCGCTTCACCCACAATGGATTCCCGGGAGCGAGAGCAATCAACAATGAACGGCAATTGCCCCCCATCATGGTCAGGATTTCGGCCCCGGGATTGTTCTGCCTTCTCGAGCATCAATATTAGCTGCTCACGTTGTTTCTTCCTGGCCAGCTCCAGAGGTGTCTGGCCATGGCAATCCCTGGCATGGATATCAGCGCCGCTATCAATCAGAACGGGCAAAGACCCAACGGCATTTCCCTTAACAGCAAAATGCAGCACCGTCTCGCCTGTACCGGTGGTCGCATGGATATTTGCCCCATTACGGAGCAGGAATTGTGCACTCTCTACCCTGTCTGTCTTTATGGCCATGTGCAGGGGCGTCAAGCCAGCAGCCGACTTGTTATTAACATCTATCCCTTTGTTAATCACGATTTGAGCACAGTCGATCTGGCCACACTGGGCAGCGATATGCAAGAGAGATGTCCCTCCCTGCATCTGATTGAGGTGAATACCAAGCTTTGCCATCTCATCAATCAACAGCTCCATGCATGCGATATGACCACGGCGAACAGCATGCAATGCGGGGGTATTGTTTTTGTCATCCAGGGCACTGATATTGGCATCGTTGTCGACTAGCACTTGCACACACTGCCTGTGACCGCCCATGGCGGCCAGGTGCAGGGGAGTCAGGCCCTGTTCAGTCTTGATGTTAATATCCGCCTTGTAAGCCAAAAGAAGCTGTACGCTCTCCAACTGGCCCGACTTTGCGGCTAAATGCAGAGGGCGCGATGCCATATTACCCCTGGCATTAATATCAACACTGTCTTTATATTCCAGCAGCACAGCCATACAACGGATTCTGCCAAACTGGGCAGCGATGTGCAGGGGGGTATGGTTCATCTTATCCACAGGATTGACACTCGCCCTTTTGTCCATCAGCAGCAACCGAAGGCATTCGCTGTGACCATATTTGCAGGCAAAATGCTGGGGCGTCCATCCCCCACCGCGTTGGGAGCTTACGATCAGCGCCTGATGCTCAAGCAAGACTTTCATACACTTTACACTCCCTTCCCGGGCCGCAATATGCAGAGGCGTCAGGCCATAAAGAGTCCTGGCATTGATATCAGCCCCCAGCCTGATCAAGGTCTGCAGATACTCCACACTGTCGAACAGGGTCGTATTATGGATGGGGGTATTGTGGCCCTCTGTGAGGGCATGGATATTGGCACCATGCTTGATCAGGATGTCCACGGAATTCCGCTGGGGAGTAACGGTGGCCCTGTGCAGAGCGGTTATACCGTCACTGTTGGCCGCATTGACGTCGTGCCCGGCACCAAGCAAAAGCTCCACACATTCCACATGGCCATTCTCAGCGGCACTGTGCAGTGGCGACCAGCCAGAGATGGTGCTGGCTTCAATAAACCCGGCACCATGAGCCAGTAAAAGTTTTATACACTCTGGATACCCTTGATGGGCAGCGTTGCTCAGGGGCGACAGGTTCCTGTTGTTTCTGCTGTTGACGTTTGCCTGCCGGTTCAGCAGTAATTCCACGCTCCGGGCCTTGCCAGCCAGGGCTGCCAGGTGCAGGGGAGTAGAGCCGTCGTTGTCCCTGGCGTCAAGCAGGCTGGCATTGCGATTGAGTAACAGTTCCATAAAGTTCACACCGCCACCAAAGGCGGCAATGTGCAGGGCTGTCTGCCCATTGTCGTCTTTGGCATTGACATCCAGCCCTTGATCAAGGAGCACTTGCAAGAAATCTATGGGGCCACTGCGGCTGAGAACATGCAAGAGTGTCTTGCCCTTGTCCAGAATGGCGTTCACATTGGCACCATGATCGAGCAGGATTTGTGCACACTTGCCATGGCCATTAAGAACGGCAAGGTGCAGTGCCGTATGATGGTGATCACAGGTGGCATCTATATTCTCTTCATACTTCACCCAACTCCTCTCACCATGCTTCTCTCTGCGCCCGGTGAAGAGCAGGGCTGCCACACAGGCATCATGCCCCATCATTGCTGCGAGATGCAGGGGGGTAGTGTCAAACAGGTCAATTTCATTGCCAATTGCCCTGAATTCAAGAAAACGCTCCACACACGTCACCTGGCCATGCAGGGCAGCACTGTGCAAGGGGCTTCTGCCCATACTGTCCCGGATATTCATATTGGCACCGTTGACGATCAATGTTTTGACACACTGCTCGTGGCCAAATTCCGCGGCAAAGTGCAGGGGCGTCATGCCGACAGAGGAGACGGCATTGACATCAGAGTTATGGTTAACAAGCATCTGTACACACGCCTCATTGCCCGTCTGGGCAGCAACATGCAGCAGCGTGACATGGCCGCCGTAGAGTGCTGAGTAAAAGCTCTGGCGGGCCAGCATGGGCTCCCGGCCCAGCCAGCCAGACAACGCCTCCATATTTCCGGAACGACAGCATTGCAGGGGCAGGGGGTCATCGTGAACAGCGGCCTGGTCAAGCAGTGGTTCAGCTGCACTGCCATGGCGAGGTACCTGCTGCACAACATCCATACTATCCACTCTGCGCTGGTCAATCCCTTTAGAGTTGTTCAGCCAGGGAGTGATGCACTGATCATGATATCGATGCTGACAAGTGGCAACGGTGATTTCTTTTTGATCAGCAAATGTCTGCAGGCACACGGGGCAAGAATTATTTAAAACGAAAGGGACGACAGGGGCTGGCGAAATAGCAGTATTCATCAGATCTCCTGACTAATGGTGGATGGCCATGGGAAGGCAGGAGAAGCGTAGCAGAGATATTTGGTCTGGCAGGGATTATCGCCAGACCAGGTTGTGTGTCAGCGGTTGGATAGGAAGAGCCGGATAAGGGAGCTGTGAGCAACGAAGGAACGGTTTGTCATTTTTTTTTGCTTGACCGGGATAAAAAACAAAATTTGATTGTCTGTTTAAGTAAATGCAATCAGAGGCATCAATACCATGGATATAAGAGGTGAGCACACTTCTGCAGCCAGCTCTTCATTTCCGTTACCCGCTCAGGCCAATGACAAAAAAAGCAAACGCAAAAAAACGGCGGCAAAACGCGAAACACCACTCCCGGTGGATCATTCCCACCAGCCCACAAAGGGCAAAAAAACAAGAAAGATTATCGTAACTGAAAAAATTGTCGAGCCCATGATAGCGTCCGCCCTGTCCACTTCCAAAGCGTTGAGCGAGCAACAGGTAGAGCTGGGCAAGCAACTGACTGAGGCGGCCCGAGCTGGCAACAAGGATGCCGTGGAAGCATTGCTTGATCAGGGCGCGGATATCAATATGAACTGGAGGACAGATAAATGTCCCATTGCAGCAGCAGCCGGGGAGGGTCATCTTGGGCTGGTGCGCTACCTCCATGAGAAAGGGGCAAGGACCGACAAGCTTTTTTCATCACCGATCATGGAAGCAGCCAGACATGGCCATGTTGAAGTTGTAAGTTACCTGCATCAGGCAGGCGTCAGTGAAGATATCTGCATAAACTGTGACACCCCGATCGATGAAGCCATCGTTGGGGGGCACATTGACGTAGTGAAGTACTTTATTGAACAAGGTGCAAACGTCAACGGCTCTATGAAAAGCTTTAACATTCCCCTGTACCTGGCGGCCAGTTCGAAGCACCTCGATATAGTGACATTATTGGTTGATAACGGTGCTGATATTGACGGCTGCAAAACAGGCCGTAAGACCCCGATCTGGATTGCAGCCAAAAAAGGCCACCGTGATATTGTGCGTTTTCTGATTGCAAAGGGTGCTAACGTCAATGCATTCAGTTCAGGCTACGAGACTCCGATCTGGGTTGCGGCCCGAGCTGGTGACCATGATCTGGTTAAGTACTTGCTCGAACAGGGGGCGGATCTGAACGCCAACAGTACCGGCTATGGGACCCCGATTCGTGCTGCGGCCCAGGCCGGTGACCGCGAGCTGGTCAAGTACTTTCTCGAACTGGGTGCGGATGTGAATGCCAACAGTGTCGGCAGCCTTACCCCGATCTGGGCAGCGGCCTCGGCCGGTCACTACGAGTTGGTCAATGACTTGCGCCGTGCAGGGGCAACCTTTGAAAAAAACAGCACAAAGCATGAAACCCTCATCTCGGCAGCTGCCATGGGCGGAAGCATGAAACTGGTTAAGGAATTGCTTCAGGAGGGCGGTTACATCCAAACCCGTGGTGACTACATTCCCCTTATGAATCGGGCGAAGGAGTATCAACGGAATCAGCTGCAAGAATACCTGGAAAAAGAATATGATCTTTTGCCAGACCCGCTTGGTCCCAGGCCCAGGAAAAAAAGAAAAGAACGCTGATTCGACATCTGCTTATACACAGTGGCAGGATCTTTGCCAGGGTGACTGATAAACATTTCAGAAAAATGAACTTCTGAACCGCACAGTAGTCTGCTTTTTATATTTTCATGAATTAATGAAATATAATTATGGATAGAAGTTCTGGTGGTGTCAGTGGTAAATGCGCAAGATCAAATAATGTTTACAACCGACCGGATGACCATGCCGCTTCTTCAAGGCGTGGGCGATATAGACATGCCACAGTCAGACAATTGGATAATCCCCCCCGCACTCCCCCGGGGCGTAATGAATTTTACCATTCTTCTGGTGCACGCTCTTCTCAACATCTACAGTGTCGCTTGGTAAACCCTGCTCAAGATTTTAATGCCCTCATCAAACAGGAAATAATGGCTGATCTGGTAAGTAAATCCGATCGTTTCGGTCATCGCTATGATGGGAGAAATCACGGTCAATACGCCAGTTCAAT
>NZ_JAGHQW010000001.1 GCF_017744115.1 Salinisphaera sp. G21_0
TTTTTGCCTGAGAAATTGTCTTTGCCGCATAGGAAGGCCCTGCGAACACAGCGTGCCATGCAGTGGTAGTAGGGCGTACTGGCTGGATCTATGAGGTTTTTTCGGGCGGTCGTCATGTCATTTTTTTGGTTACTGGGTAGATTTCCTTAATGCCCTTAAGAGGCTCCAGAAGAAAAATAGACAGTGTGGCCGATTAGTCAAATTTTTGGGTGTCCTTTATTTCTATCTTTATTTCTATCTTATTTCTAGTATTTCTAGAGGGGATGCAACTCTTTATAAAAGAGTATTACACGCTAAGCCCGATTTCGACTGGGAAAAGTTTATTAATAGTCTGCTGACAGATAATGTCACACCGGAACTTTCCAATCTTTAGGCTGTCTAAAATATATTGAGAAAATCTGATAGCCCCCTTTGCCATGACAATTCCAGGGGCATAAATTCGCTTTAACCGTGTGGAATCCCGGGGTGTGGGAAATGTCTGACAGCGTCCCACAGGCATTTGGCGGTGAAATCACGAGGTGACTGGTCGGTGAATGGTACTTCTGGAGGTGTCGTATATCCACAGGCTACCCAAGCCTATGGTGCCATTGAAACGGTGTCAGGCTCACCTGATCGTCCGGCTAACCTGACAGCGAGAGCAACTGCATTTGGGCGGCGTTGTTGTGTTAGTGGTTGTGTGAGTGGTTGTGTGAATAGTCGCCTGAGTTCTACGGTCGCGATAGTGGGTGGCTATCTGTTGCTGGTTGGCGGTGGTGTGGGCGGTGCTCTTCTCTATTCCCGGTCCATTGGGCTGGGGCTAGATGACCTTGAGACAGAAACCAACGTCGTCTATGGCGGCATGGCCGGTTTAGTGGTATACGCAGCAGGAGTGTGTTGTCTAGGTGCCTGTAAACGGGTTATGGGTACAAGGGATGTCGAGGCAGCTCAGGGTCGGGAAAATTTACCTGCCGATGCTGATTGAATGTAATATTCAGCTATTTATTGCCATTCTTGGTGCTGCCCGGGCAGGCGCTTCTTCCGGTTAGCCAGTGGAGCAGTCTGTTTTTCCATCACCTGTTTTGGAGCTATGTTCCTAAATTTCAGTCTATTAAAACTATCTTTGAGGCTGTTCGAGAATAGCGCCCGTAGCGAGGATTGCGAGAAATTGAGGCTAAAAATTTCTGATTCTGAGGAGAATAGCGGGGCTATTTGACGAAGAAGAAGGAATTTTTAGACCAATTTATCGCAACTGCATGGATGCAGGAGCTAGAGCAACGCAGGAGCAGTTGCCGTGTAGGGCAGCCTATTCTCGGACAGCCTCCCAGGTAAAAAATAGTTATGGGTCTGTGGTTGATTTGTTTGCTTGTACAATTAAATAAAGGCCCACGCAGCAATATTTTAAGGAGGCTGAAATGTATGGTGCCATTAGAAATTTCTGTGATCAGGTTTGCAATTATGGCCCTCTCGAATTGCAGAAATGTGGTATTAATAAAAATAATCAATTTGTCTGTGGTCGGACGGTTGATTCAATTGATAACAAGCGCCTGCTGGTAGAATTGACAAAGTACCCAACCCTGGAACATATCATTGGCAAAACCACTGTCTCGAAACATGAACTGCCAGTGAATTACCATAATTTAGCGTCTGTTACTGAAAAAACACTACCTGGTGGCAGGGTAACACTGGTTACTTGCCATGAGGGGTTATTGGCATGGGCCGGACGTAAAAATGGTGAAAAAGCCTACGGTATTGTGAGCTCCGTCGACCAGTACATGAAGTTGGACAGAGGTATTGCAGAGGCAATCACAAGCAGGCTTGGAGGTCATGGCGGTCAATATCATCATTGGGCGTCCCGGCAACCTCAAATAAATTTTGGGGAATGTCTCACTTTTGACTTTGTCAGTGCATTCAAACCCCCTGAATTAAGTAACTGCCAGACGGTTCACAATGTATTGGTTCCTATATCAGGCCACAGGTCGTTTGAGGCAATGCTTAAAAAGGCTGTTTTCGAGGTTTTTATTGAGGCTTATCGCAGAGGCCTGGACCGGATTTTCTGTCCTTTGCTCGGTTGTGGTCGTGCCAGTGGCTCGGGAACAGCATTGGCAAAAGCGGTTCTGGCAGCCCGGGATGACTTTGCATTAACAGGCAGGCAGCCACCAGAGCTGATTCTGGTGGGCAGGTCCTCTGAGGCTGCCGATATAAAAGCGTGCATAGCCTTTGACGATCAGTGGTATGCGTCAACCCCCGCATCAAGTCTACCGGTACGCAACGTGACAACGCCCACCAGCCCCGGGGCCATGGAAATTGACACGGCAACCAGCACAGGCAGTGGTGACAACAGGTCAAGCGTGCTGATTCCTGGTCAGCTGGCAATAGTGATGAACCCTGATAATGGTATGTTCGGTTATGCCAGGGAACTCTCGAAACAGGGCATACCCTTTGATCTGGTTAATGCCGCAAATAGGAACATGAGTCATGGCGGAGGTATCGCCCTACGGTTTTCAAATGAGCTTGGTGATACATTTAACCAGGCTACTCATGGCAATGCACCGGTTCAAACTGGTATCTGTTATACCACCGGACCCCACAGTTATGCCACTGACCCCAAGTTTGGCTTGCTTCATTGCCAGCATATTCATAACGTGGTTGCCCCGAATAAGGGTGAATATGACGTGAGTGTTAACAGTTCTGATGCAGGGAGGAAAACACACTCAGAACTGCAAAGGTATCAGAAGGATTTCACCAAGGCGTTTGTTTCTCTACTCCTTTCAAGCAGTAATCACGGTAGCAATACCATTGTCAGTTGTTTTATAGGCTGTAATATTTTTCGTGGCAATGGTTCTGATATGGCCGTTGCTCTCCATGGGGCTTATAAGGATCCCCGTATAAAGCGTTTAACCAAAGTGCCCGAATTGATCCTTGTGGGTTGGCAAGGTAAGACTGATCTGGATGTATACGAAAATTTTATTCGGACTTTCAAGAGTCTGAACAGGTCTGATTCCTTAAGTCTACCCTCGGGGAGGACGCGTTTGGGTGCCTTCCCTGCCAGTACTTCAGACACTGTAGGAGTGGGTGGTGCCATCCCAAAAAGAACCTCCCCTTATTTTGGATCGGGCACAGGCCAATCAACCAGATTTATGCCTGACGTTTCAGCGCCAGAGGAAAAGAGTCTGTCTCGAACAAATCTTTTTCTCCGTGACGCCCTGTCTCCGTGGCAAAAAGAGGAAGTCATTGAGGGACAATTCCCAAGTGGTGGTAAAAAGGTGATTGATTGCGGCGTCTGCGGTGAATCAACACCCAAAAAAGATTCTCTGCCGTATCAAGGGGTCCAGGTTTGCCGGGAATGTTCAGTTTACTACCGGAATCAAGGCCATGACTTATCCGCAAAGCTTGCAGAAGAGTATACGGCAATCAATTATCTACCTCTGGTAGTCTTTCGCAGCAGAAGAGACTTGCCAGGATACGAGGGAGCAGGCCGCATTGTTGTGGGTATCGATGCCACTGCACCTGTCCAATTGAAAAGTGGACGGATGCTGGAAGTTACCCATAAAAATGCAACTCATTTTCTGCCCGATAATGAATTGGGTAATGAGCTTTACAGGCTGCTTGAGATACTCCATGAAGAGAAGTTGATTTATAAAATTGATAAGTCAAATACTACTGGCAAGTTCGGTATCACATTCAACGTCCATTTGAAAACGTTAGACCACGGTGGTGAGGAAAGACATGGTTATCCAGACAGATTTTACCCCCGTCGGGCTTTAGATGAAATAGCGGGGTTGGCAGCAGTACACGGACTTCAGGATAAACTGGACATGTCAAAACTGGTGAGTTTGGTTTTTGGCGAATCTAGTTAAGGAATTCATGGCAGAAAACCAGTTACTTTACTCCGCTGTCATTCCGTACAGGGATTGTACGGAACCCACCTTGCAAGTTGTATCCCTCGTTCTCTGGCTCGTAGTGACTGTCGCTGACGGGTTGTTGTTACGTGTTGTGGGTCTTGAATTGGAACCACAAAGGTCACAAAGAGCACAAAGGAAAAGAAAAGCTCTTCTTCGTGCTCTTTGCCGTAATAAAAACGTAATAAAAAGTGCATAATAAAAAGTAAAATAAAATAAATAAAAAAAAGGACACCCAGTTTTTAAAAAGTGAAGAGAGTACGTCATTTATTCATTTTTTTAAATGATAGTATTGATCATTTTAACAAATTCTCATTAATACCAAGAAAGAAGAGTATAAAAAGTACTCAGCAACAGCCAGATAGAAGTCACTATCGAGACAATATAAGAAAGAGCACTCAGAAAACGCTGGCCACATTAAAGTAAATGAAAATGCGTTGATCAGGCAGGATAGAGATCACCACTCACAGACATACCATGAACCCAGCATTTTCCGGTACTTTCTGCATAAGCCTTCAGTGAAGCCAGCTTGCCGACTGCGCGGTGAAAACGATTCTTCCAGCGCATAGTCTCCAGCCATTCATGTGGGTCAATACCCAAACGCTCCAGGATAGGTGGCACATCGTCAGTTATACGACCACGTTTGCCTTTGCGGACAATTCGGCCAGACCAGTCAACCAGTTCAAAGTAGCTACTGAGTGGGTATGGAATCGCCTGTTCAGGGTTTTGACCCTGAGCTTTTAACGGTTTCAAGTGCGCCTTTTGTTTTTTTCCGTTTGCGCTGTCGTATGACTCAATGCGCTCTTTAATAGAGGTATGTTCTGAGGTTTCCAGCGTTGCGGCAATTTTTGCCCGGATGGGGTTTAAGTCGACATAGGCCATGCAAGTCAGCAATGCTGCCTCATCTAACAGGGCCTGACTTTTGTAACGACCTTCCCAAAAGCGTCCTTTGCACTCATCCTCTTTATTGGCCAGCCGGGCTAAGTATTCGTTGAGACAGCGCATGAACCAGCTGATATCCATTAAACGACCTAGGTACTCCTGAGCATATTCTTCGACGCGCAGCAGCTCTGCTTTGCCTGGCTGGTCGCCGGCAAGATAACGCTGAACCAGGTGCGGGCCAGAAAACAGCTGCGTCCAGCGTTGTAAGACTTCTTTGGTGTCCCATTTTTTGGCTTGCTGACTATTGATATGGAGCACCACATGATAATGATTCGACATCACCGCATAAGCACAGACTTCCAGAGCAAAAATACCAGAAAGCGCTTTCAACCGATCAACCACCCACTGCCTGCGATGCTCAAAGTTTTTGCCTGAGAAATTGTCTTTGCCGCATAGGAAGGCTCTGCGAACACAGCGTGCCATGCAGTGGTAGTAGGGCGTACTGGCTGGATCTATGAGGTTTTTTCGGGCGGTCGTCATGTCATTTTTTTGGGTTACTGGGTAGATTTCCTTAATGCCCTTAAGAGGCTCCAGAAGAAAAATAGACAGTGTGGCCGAATAGTCAAATTTTTGGGTGTCCTTTATTTTTTCTGATACCAATCAGAGCAACCAGAGCCAGCAACACACCGACAATCATCAACACCCAAGCCATAATCCTTTTCCAGATTTCATTCTTATTTAACCCAGCCTTCACACCGGGCAGTTAGGAAATAATATACGCCAATCGCCGTATCAGAGTAACAGCCTGAATCAATAGAACCAATCAACCCACGCCAAAAGCCGTACAACCCACCAACCACGCGACCCACCGCGCTGAAAAACCAACCAACCTGAAAAAATCACTCCTCCTCGCCCCGCCTTCGCGCTTTTTGCTCCATTTTTGTGCAACTTTTTGCGATGTGCAGAAGGGTAGCCAGACAGCCCTGTTACTGGGTGTCACACAGGATTTACCCATTGCACGGTGTGCAGCTTTGTATCAGTTGAGTGTAATTCCACAGAAAGGGAAAGGTGGGTAAACTCTATAAGCGGTGCGGGTTGTCAGACAGAATTCAGCCTGCACACCTGTGACACCTTTGTGACATTTTCGGCATTGTGACACACTGGTGACACCTAAAAAATGACAGGCATAAAAAAAGCTCCAGGCCTTGATATTACTAGGCTGGAGCTTCTTAAAATTGGTACCAGTGGTCGGACTCGAACCGACACGCCCGCAAAGGCAACGGATTTTGAATCCGTCATGTCTACCAATTCCATCACACTGGCATTTGATAAGGCTGAGCTTATGTCATCTGTTCGCTGATTTCAAAACTTTTCTCATTGAATGAAAAGCTGAGTCTGGCTGGCGAAGTGGCGCTTGCTCAAGTGCGGCGAAGTATATCAAAGAGATTATTGAGATCAAGCAGTTATTGAACAGTGGGAGCAAAAAAGTAAGTTAAGTCCGTAACGTGGCATGGGATAGCCCTCCTGACACTTCCTTCGTTTTGCAGTATCCTTCGGTGCTTTTTTAATATGACTGGTTTTTCTGTGTTTTTTCCCATAAGTGGCGTGGGCTGCTTTTGGGAATGACGACATTAACCACCGGATTGTCCATGCAAGTCAGTGATTTTGATTTTGATCTGCCCGATGAGCAGATTGCCCGGTTTCCTGCAGAGGATCGTACCGGTAGCCGCCTTCTGTGCCTTGATGGCAACAGTGGTGAGGTTCGGCATCAACAGTTTTCTGATATAGAAAGTCTGCTTGAGCCCGGTGATCTGTTGGTGCTGAATAATACCCGGGTGATTCCGGCCCGTTTGTATGGTCAGAAAGAGACGGGTGGCAAAATTGAGGTGCTGATTGAGCGAGTGGTGGAGGATAACCTGGCGCTGGCCCAGGTTAGGGCCAGCAAGTCGCCAAAGCCGGGCACTGTGTTATTGCTGGCAGATGGTGCGGTGCGTGTTGTTGTGGAAGGGCGTCAGGATTTTTTGTTTATTCTCCGGTTTGAAACATCGGTTTTACCGCTGCTGCTGGAACACGGCCATATGCCATTGCCACCTTATATTGATCGTGAAGATGGTGATAGTGATCGTCTGCGCTATCAAACGGTGTTTGCAGCAAAGGATGGCGCGGTGGCGGCACCAACGGCAGGGCTCCATTTTGATGAAGCATTGCTGGCGCGTCTTGAGGCCAAAGGCGTTCAGAAAGTATTTGTGACGCTTCATGTGGGCTCAGGAACGTATCAGCCGGTTCGGGTTGAAAAGATTGAAGATCATGTGATGCACGCGGAGTATATCGAAGTTTCTGAAGCTGTCTGTCAGGCGGTGCGGGAAACCCGAGCCAGGGGTAACCGTGTTGTTGCGGTTGGTACCACGTCGGTGCGCAGCCTTGAGTCGGCCTCGGCATCCGGTGAGATTGCCCCGTTCCAGGGGGATTCCAGCATCTTTATTTATCCGGGTTATGAGTTTCGCAGTGTGGATTTGATGGTGACCAATTTTCATCTGCCGCAATCCACCTTGTTAATGCTGGTCAGTGCTTTTGCCGGTCGGGAAAATGTGCTGGCTGCCTATAAAGAAGCCGTTGAGCAAAAGTACCGTTTCTTCAGTTATGGCGATGCCATGTTGCTGACCCGTAAGGCTGACTGAGAATGGTACGGCAAGAGATATAAAAGAAGGGAACCACAAAGGCACAAAGACACAAAGACACAAAGGTTTTTTTGTTTTTTCACAGCACACAGGAAAGCCCTTTCTTTGTGCCTTGGTGTCTTTGTGGTTCACAGCTTGTGTTTTACCAAGAGCTATACAACATTCATGACAAGAGAATGCTTTATGCAGTTTGAGCAGCTGGCTACCGATGGCAAAGCCCGTCGTGGTCGGCTGACCTTTCCCCGTGGCACGGTTGAAACACCATGCTTTATGCCGGTGGGAACCTATGGCACGGTAAAAGGCATGTTGCCAAGGGATATTAAAGAGATCGGTGCAGAAATTATTCTGGGTAATACCTTTCATTTGATGCTGCGTCCGGGCACCGAAATTATTCAGAAGCATGGCGACCTGCACGACTTTAACCAGTGGCACGGTCCGATTCTGACGGACTCCGGTGGCTTTCAGGTTTTCAGTCTGGGCAAGTTGCGCAAAATTACCGAAGAGGGCGTTTCTTTCCAGTCTCCGGTGGATGGTTCCAGGGTGTTCCTGAACCCGGAGATTTCCATGCAGGTTCAGCGTGAGCTGGGTTCGGACATCGTGATGATTTTTGATGAGTGTACGCCGGGTGATGCTAATGAAGAGCAGGCGCGTACCTCTATGGAGCTTTCTCTGCGTTGGGCGGCTCGCTCCAAAGCGGCTCACGGTGAAAGTCCTTCTGCCCTGTTTGGCATTATCCAGGGGGGCATGTTTGAAGAGTTACGTGATGTGTCCCTTGCAGGTCTGACAGAGATTGGCTTTGATGGTTATGCCATTGGCGGTCTTTCCGTGGGTGAAAGCAAAGAGGATATGATGCGTATTCTCTCCCATATCACCCATAAAATTCCCGGGACCCATCCCCGTTACCTGATGGGTGTTGGCAAGCCGGAGGATATTGTCGAGGCGGTTCGTCGTGGTGTCGATATGTTCGACTGTGTTATGCCAACCCGTAACGCCCGCAATGGTCACCTGTTTGTCGATGAAGGGGTGATCAAGATCCGCAACTCGGTTCACAAGATGGACGAGCGTCCGCTGGAAGCGCATTGTGATTGCTATACTTGCCAGAATTTCAGTCGCTCATATCTGCATCATCTGGATAAGTGTGGTGAGATTCTCGGCTCCATGCTGAACACCATCCATAACCTGCGCTATTACCAGCGAGTGATGGCCGGTCTGAGAGGCGCTATCGAAGAAGGTAAGCTGGAAGCGTTTGTTGCCGAGTTCTATCGCAGGCGTGGGCAGGATGTGCCTGACTGGGGTTGATATTTTCTGGATAGTCCCAACTAACAGTCTGTTCATGTAAATCCGGACAGGCTCCTGGGATTGATGCTTTTGGAATTGGACTCTGCCACCGCTTTTGCCCGCTTTCGGCGCAAGGGTGGGTTCCGGACTGGTTGTTTTTCAGGTAAATTGCTGCGTCAACGGTAATAATACGATTAGGAGTATTGGAATGATTCCTTTCATCAGTCAGGCACACGCTGCTGCAGAAGGTGGTGCGGCTGCTGCGGCAGCTGGGCCGGGTATGATCGGTCAGCTGGTGATGCTGGGTGGTTTTGTGCTGATCTTCTGGCTGCTGATCTGGCGCCCCCAGAGCAAGCGTGCCAAAGAGCACAAAAACCTGATTGCCGGTCTGGCCAAGGGTGATGAGGTGGTTACCACTGGCGGTATTCTTGGCAAAGTCAGCAATGTAACGGACGAGTTTGTGACCCTGCAGGTTGCCGACAATATGGAACTGAACTTCCAGAAAGGTTCTGTGGCCGCTACCCTGCCCAAAGGTACCATCAAGGCCATCAAGTAACTTTTAGAAAAGCAGCCTTTTTTGGCTGCTTTCTTTTACCAAATGGACTGTGCCATAGGCCTATGCCGGAAAAGACTTTCCCGGCATAGGCCGTATAACAATGCCGCTGTTGCGCATCACTATTAAATCAGGAACCGGTGAGCCATGCTCAATCGCTATCCATTGTGGAAGTACCTGCTGATTCTGGTCATCGTAGGTCTCGGGTTTATTTATGCCCTTCCCAATCTTTACCCCGCAGACCCGGCAGTGCAGGTGACTGGTGCCAGTTCGTCCAGAGTGATGGATGAGCGCGTTCAGCAACGTGCTGAAAAGGCTCTGGCAGCGGCCAATGTTGATATCAAGTCTGTTGAACTTGACGACAAGGCATTGCTGATTCGTCTGAACCGTGCCGATCAGCAGCAGTTGTCGAAATCGCTGATCAAAGAAGCGCTTGGGGATGACTATATTGTGGCCATCAATCTGGCCCAGACGACGCCGGAATGGTTAACTTCTATCGGGGCCTACCCCATGAAGCTCGGGCTTGACCTGTCAGGTGGTGTTCACTTCCTGCTGGAGGTGGACACGGCGAAAGCCCTGCAGCTGAAAATGGATATTGCCACCTCAGAAATTCGAACTTCCCTTCGTAAAGAAAAGCTTCGCTATCGCACCATGCCTGAGCGTGTCGATGGAGCACGACAGCTGGCATTTAATGACGTGTCATCCCGTGACCAGGCAGCCCGCCTGATCAGCACAGATTTTCCTGATTTGACGGTTGAGAACGCTGACGTTAATGGTCGCCCTGTGCTTTCTTATCGCTACTCTGAAACGGCCATTAAAGAGATTGAAGATTATGCGGTGCGTCAGAACCTGACCACGGTCCGTAACCGTGTCAATGAGTTGGGTGTGTCCGAGCCATTGGTTCAGCGTCAGGGTCGTAACGGTATCGTTGTTGAGTTGCCCGGTGTTCAGGATACGGCAGAAGCCAAGCGTATTCTGGGTAAGACTGCCAACCTGCAGTTCCGCCTTGAAGCGCTGCCCAATGCTTCCAGGGCCAGCACTGAGTCGTTCAGTTTCCGGGATGCCCGTCGTCCTGCGGTGGATCTTGAGCGGGATATCATTATTACCGGTGACCAGGTGTCCAGCGCCCAGTCCAACTTTGATGCCCAGACCGGTCAGCCACAGGTTAATATCAATCTGGACAGTCATGGCGGTGCTGTAATGAACCGTGCTACCCGTAATAACGTGGGGCGTGCCATGGCGGTTATCTTTATTGAGCAGAAGCCTGTGACCAAAGTGGTCACCAAAACAGTCGACGGTAAGCAGGTTAAGGAAACGATTCCGGGTTTTCAGCAGGAAGAGAGTATTATCAGCCTGGCCACCATTCAGAGTGCGTTGGGTAATCAGTTCCGTATTACCGGCCTGAACTCCACTGCCGAGGCTTCTGAGCTGGCGTTGTTGTTGAGAGCGGGTTCCCTGGCTGCTCCGATGTATTTCGCTGAGGAAAGAACGGTGGGTCCAAGCCTTGGTGCGGAGAATATCCAGATGGGTATTCATTCTACCGTTATCGGTCTGATTCTGTTGCTGATCTTTATGGTTGTGGTTTACCGGGTGTTTGGCGTGCTGGCGAATCTTGCCCTGGCCATGAATCTGGTGCTGCTGATAGCGGTGATGAGCCTGTTTGGTGCCACACTGACGATGCCGGGTATCGCCGGTATTGTGTTGACGCTGGGGATGGCGGTGGATGCCAATGTGCTGATTTTTTCCCGTATTCGGGAAGAGATTCGCGGTGGTCGGCCGGTTCAGCGGGCGATCCATGACGGTTTTGACCGGGCGTTTGTCTCAATCTTCGACGGCAATATCACCACGCTGCTGGTGGGGATCATCCTGTTTGCCGTAGGAACCGGGCCAATCAAAGGTTTTGCGGTCACCCTGTGTATCGGTATTCTGACGTCTATGTTCACAGCCATTGTTCTGACACGTGCTCTGGTTAACCTGACCCATGGCGGTCGTAACCTGAAGAAACTGTATATTTGAGGTGGCAGTGATGAATGATTTGAAAGTCATCAATTTCATGCGGCTGCGCTCCTACGCTTCGGTGCTGTCGCTGTTGTTAATGCTGGGCTCTGTTGGTGCTCTTGCGGTTAAGGGGATTAACTGGGGGCTGGATTTTACCGGTGGTACGCTGATTGAGCTGGTGTATGATCAGCCGGTGAAAACGGCTGATATCCGTGATCAGCTGGCAACCGCCGGTTATGACAACGTTGTCGTTCAGGAGTTTGGTTCCGCCGAGGATATTCTGGTTCGTATTCCCGGTGATGATCCGAAAATGGGGGCATCAGTTGCCGGTCTTCTGGGGCAGAACTATGACGGTAATGTTGAGGCTGTGCGCGTTGAGTTTGTCGGGCCTCAGGTGGGTGAGAGGCTGAGGGAGCAGGGCGGCCTTGGTATGCTGTTCGCCATGTTGCTGATTACGCTCTACATCGCTTTCCGCTTCCAGTTCAAGTTCTCGGTTGGTGCGATTCTGTCGCTGGCTCACGATGTGATTTTCACCCTGGGCCTGTTTGCCCTGTTAGGGCTGCAGTTTGACCTGACGGTGATGGCGGCGCTGCTTGCAGTGATTGGTTACTCACTGAACGACACTATTATTGTTTATGATCGAATCCGTGAGAATTTCCGCAAGCTGAGAAAAGGGGATGCCGATGAGGTGATCAATGTGTCATTGACCCAGACCCTGGGTCGTACATTGGCCACTTCCGGTACCACCTTGATGGTGTTGCTGGCCTTGTTCCTGTTCGGTGGCGAAATGATTCATAACTTTGCCCTTGCATTGATTGTGGGGGTGGGTGTTGGTACTTACTCCTCCATCTATATCGCTTCCAATATGCTGATCTACATGAGGATCAGCAGGGAAGATCTGATTGTTCCGGTGAAGGAAAATGAAGACTCTGAGCAGATGCCATAACGCATCGGGTTGAAGAGGTTAAAAACCGGCAATTTTGCCGGTTTTTTTTGGTCTATAGTAAATTTCCTGCAAGGCAGGGCATCCTGAATACCAATTAAAGAGGTTGCTATGTTTACGGGAAATAATTTTCATCCATTTCGTCATGATGTAACCGTTAACCATCGCGAAACTGATTCGGGTGCCCAGGGAGGTGCAGATGGTTCTTTTGATAGCCGCTCTGTTAGTCCTTCACAAGGCTCTGCTTCGCAATATTTACAATACATGAAAGATCGGGAGGTGCTATTTGGACGACCGCAGGAGGATTGTATCGGGGAGGGTGGTGACCGTCTCAGGCGTCATGACAGCATTATGCCGATATTGTCGGATAAGTTTGAGGCTAAACTGAGTGGAGGCATTGAGGCAGCAACAACAGACGGTGGTAGCAGATTAAACACCGACAGGTACAGGGACGTATGGCTTTCCGGGCCAGAACCGAACAGTGTGATTGTGGCAAATGGAACACCACTTGATTCTACCTATGCGTGTTTGAATGGCAGAAATGGCTCCACCCAGGTGGTAAAAGTATTGAAACGAAATGATGTTGCGCCTGAAACAGCCTATTTAACGCAGGTGATGAGAAGTAACTGCCAACTGCCTTCCTCTGAGATGACGATTGATTTAACGCCAGTGGTTGTCACTGATGACTGCTGGGATTCAGTGGCGCTCCATATTCAGCTTCTCACGACTGTCAAAAGTGCTCCCCGGGGCCCCGGTGGGCGCGAGCCAGTAATTAAGACCTGGCAGGCTATTTCAGGGGCATTTCTGCGAATGTGTCACCGTTCCGGTTGTCCACTGCAGGACTCCCGATCCTATTTATTCAAGGATGGTGACCATTTTTTGGTTGCCAGTGTAACGCTCAGATCCTCTGGAGATGTCCGGGAGTCTACTGTTGGCCTGCTGGCCAGGGATGCCCGGGTTTCGAGTATTACCGTCAATGCCAGTTTAAGAAAAAAACTGAACATTACTGATATTCCTGCGGCCATAGATATCAAGAAGCTTGCGGAAAAGTTTGACTACAATGGTGAAGCTTACGGTATTGGTGGTGCGAATGAGGCCATTCGACAGTTTATAGATGCGTTTATCAGTCCACGACTAGTGCCGGATAAGCTGAAAAATACCATGAAATGTCAACTTACCAGGGGGGGGATTCTTTCGGGGCCTCCGGGTACGGGCAAGACGCTGTTTATCCGGGTTATTGAGTCCTTGCTCAGGGAGAACGGCTTTACTGTATCGACCCAAATCATTTCCGGGCCGGAGGTTTTTACCAAGTATGTCGGTGAGTCTGAGCAGCGCGTCAGGGCGATTTTTTCGGATGACGGCCTGGAAAATAAACAGAGTCTTCGTCTGGTGTTAATTGACGAAATTGATTCGATGCTACCGGCCAGGGGGAGGGCGGGCGATAATGGCATCGGGGATAAAGTCGTTAATCAGTTTTTGACCTGCATGGATGGCGTTAATGTGCAAAGTGGCCTGATTGTGTTCGGCACAACCAATCGGCCAGACCTGATTGACCCGGCCGTGATGCGCCCCGGGCGCATGGATATGCAGATGAAGTTTAATTTGCCAGAAGGCGACCAGCGTCTTCAGATTTTAAAGATTCAGACCAGGAATCTGTCGGATGGCGGGATGTTGAATCCGGATGTCTCTCTTGAAGAGCTGGCGAAAAATACCGTCGGCTTCAGTGGTGCTGAACTTGGATCCCTGGTGGAGAAGGCCATGCAATCGGCTCTGCGCAGGGGGCAGGGGTTGGCAGAGAGTGACACTTTTTTTTGTCCTCAGGCGCTCAGTCAATTAGCGACACTGGATGTCAGTATGGCTGATTTCAAATGGGCTTTTGCCCGGGTTCAGCCGCAGTTTGGGAAAAGTAATTTCATGTCCCTGGCGGGGAAAACCTTCGACTATGAGGGTTATTCACCAGAAATGGTCAGTGAGCTTAAGATGACACTGGCTGATTTTAAGCAGGATGATTCCTGCTCTACCATGCGTATCCTTATCATAGGGCCTCCGGGTAGCGGTAAATCAACACTGGCTGCCCTGGCGAACCATGAGTTTGGTGCGTTTTGCAGCTACGTGTCGGCCGCCGATGTGGTCAAATCCAGGGATCGCACCAGGCCGCTGAATGATGTTTTTGCTGAGCGGCGCAATCATCAGGCCAGGCCGGATTGTCATTATGCGGTGATTGTTGACGATTTTGATACCATGATTAATTACGATGGTACGTTCTATGACCGCGCCATGGTATCTGTGCTGGATGCCCATACCAAGCAATCTCTGCGGGGGGTGGGAGAAGGAAAATTGCTCACGCTGGTCACGGCGACAGAGGACGAAGATGAAGATGAAGAGGGAGGGGCTGATTTTCTTCCCCGTCTGTTTCCCGTACATCTGGTGTTCAGGACGATGGTTGAGTAACGGATATCAAGAAAAGTGAGGCGACTTAGCCTCACTCTGCTTTCAATTACAGATAGGGATTATGGGCAGGGTTCAGTAGCGAAACATACCTTCAGTTACGAAAGGTCTTATGCGCTTCAACACCTCTTTGAAACAGCCGCTGTTACCGGCAACGATCTGGTTGTTCTTCATGTAGGTGTGGCCACCTTTGAAGTCACCAACCAGTCCGCCAGCTTCCTGAATCATCAGTACGCCTGCTGCCATATCGTAGTCCTGCAGGCCGATTTCCCAGAACGCATCCAGACGACCGGCAGCCACATAAGCCAGGTCAAGAGCTGCAGAGCCAGCGCGACGGATACCAGCAGTATCCCCCAGCAGGCTTCTCATCATGTTCAGGTAGCTGTCCAGGTGGTTGATGCCCGGGCTCATGAATGGGATGCCGGTACCGATCAGTGCGCCATCCAGATTTCTCCGGTTGCCAACGCGAATGCGTTTGCTGTTCAGGATGGCACCGTGGCCACGGCTGGCACAGTATTCTTCCTCTTTGAGCGGGTCGAGAATAACGGCGTGTTCAAGGCGTCCGCGGTATTGAACCGCAATGGAAACCGCAAAATGAGGGATGCCATTGATGAAGTTGGTGGTGCCGTCAAGCGGGTCGATGATCCAGAGGTAATCTTTACCTTCACCCTTGCCTTCACGGTGTCCGCTTTCTTCACCGTAGAAGCCATGGTCAGGGTAGGTTTTGCTCAGAGAGGCGATAATGGCCTTCTCAGCAGCCTTGTCAACCTCAGTTACAAAGTCGTTACGGCTTTTGAATTCGATATTAACGTGATCGAGATCTTTGTAGGCGCGGGCTATGATTTCGCCAGCCTGGCGTGCTGCACGCAGCGCCATATTAACCATCGGTTGCATAGGCTTAATTACATCTGAAATGTGAAAGATCGTTTGGGAAAGGGATTGTACCGGATTCAACGAACCGATTGTATCCTGGGCTGTGAAAATGACTGTCTTTCAGAGAGTGGCAACATTTTCACGAAAAAGTGGGGGCGCATTTTGACAGGATGCACTTTAACTTGCAATGGAGTATGTGTGTCTGCCTGTCGGTAGTTTTACTATAAGCTTGGCATTGGCCGTAATTTGAGTACACTGACTGGCTGATACTACATGATGAAGCTAGAGATTCCTGCGGTGCTCGATAATTTTTCCGAGAACATTTCCATAGTGCTGGTCAATCCTTCCCATCCCGGTAACATCGGGGCTGCCGCCCGTGCCATGAAAACCATGGGGTTAAGCCAGTTATGTCTGGTCGCGCCGGATGACTTTCCATCCGGCACTGCAACAGCGTTGGCTTCTGGCGCTGACGATCTCCTGAGAAATGCCAGGGTTTGTGCAACATTGGATGAGGCTCTGGCGGATTGTCAGTTTGTGGTGGGTACCAGCGCCAGGGTAAGAGGTGTTTCTCTCCCGCTGGTGGACCCCCGAACATGCGCCCGGAGTATTATTGACGAAGCAGTGACCCATAAGGTCGCCCTGATTTTTGGCCGGGAAGATAAAGGCCTGACCAATGAACAGTTGCGACGCTGTCATCTGCAGGTGCATATCCCAACCAATGAAGAATTCAGCTCTCTCAACCTCGGGGCGGCGGTACAGGTACTCTGTTACGAGTTGCGGATGATGCAGTTGCTCAGTGCCGATGCCCTTGAGATGCCCGAGCCCCGCAGTCATGAGTTGGCAAATATGGAGGATATGGAGCGTTACTATGATCATCTGTACCAGGTGTTGCTGGAGATTGGTTTTCTCGATCACAGCAGCCACGAGAAGATTATGGCCAAATTGCGTCGCCTTTATGGGCGGGTTCGTCCGGATCGTGTTGAGCTGAGTATTCTTCGGGGGGTTCTGTCAGAAACCCAGCGATGTCTTGCCTCGAAAGAAACAGAATGAGCAGGGCAGGGATAATAACAGACAGGCGCAGACCATGTTTGAGCGAATAAAAGAAGATATTAAAACAGTTATGGACCGGGATCCGGCGGCTCGGAACACGTTTGAGGTGGTGACCAACTACCCCGGGTTGCACGCGTTATTGCTGCACAGGGTGTCGCACAAACTCTGGACGTCGGGGTTTTTCTGGCTGGGGCGCATGCTGTCAACATTTAATCGCTGGTTAACCGGTATTGAGATACATCCGGGCGCTACCATTGGTCGACGCTTTTTTATCGATCATGGTATGGGGGTTGTTATTGGTGAAACGGCGGTCATACACGATGATGTCACCCTTTATCATGGTGTGACGCTGGGAGGTACTTCTCCCAATAAGGGCAAGGAGCATCCGGCTAACCAGGGTAAGCGGCACCCGACGTTGGCTAATGGCGTTGTTGTGGGAGCTGGCGCAAAAGTGCTTGGACCATTTGTGGTCGGAGAGGGAGCCAGGGTTGGATCAAATGCGGTGGTTGTGCGTGCAGTGCCACCGGGGGCAACCGTGGTTGGTATTCCCGGCAGGATTGTAAAGAAGCCGGAGGTGGCGGATGGCAGCGGTGAGCGCCGTCATGCCAATGCGGAAAAGATGGCGGAGAAAATGGGGTTTGATGCCTATGCCGTCACATCTGAAATGCCTGACCCTACCGCCCATGCCATCTCGGCCATGCTGGATCATCTCCATGAAGTGGATTCCCGCTTTGATACTTTGTGCCAGGTGTTAAAAGACCATGGTCTTGAGTGTAAGGTGCGGCCATTGCCAGAGTTAAAGAAAGAAGACTTTGCACCTGTGAAAGAGGAAATTACTTCATCGCTACCATAGCTGTGAGTTTAATCTGACTGGCTTTCCGGTGATGATCTGGCTTTTTTCCTGGTTTGAGCGGGTTGCAAGTGGTGCTTTGTTTCAGAATAATTGTTCCGGTCCCGTGAGCAGTTCCTGAAACATTGCCGCAGCATTTTCTGCTGAAATTGTTGCGGCAAAGGTATTGCATTTTTTAGAAGTATTGATAATATGCGCGGCAATTCAGTCGGTTAGCTCAGTTGGTAGAGCACCACCTTGACATGGTGGGGGTCGCTGGTTCAAGTCCAGTACCGACTACCAGATTTTTATCTTTCCTCAGTAATATCCCTGCACAGCCAGCGATAGCCATTTTGACGATTGGCATTGTTAATCTTAACTTCGTGTTGTCAGTTCTGGTCTGTCTTGGATGCGTAATCCAAATTTGCAGTCTGGGTCGATGAAGTACGCAATCATCGCTTGCACATTTGGAAATCTTTTTGGGTTGACACAACTGTCATTGAGTTCGGCTATTGATCCATCGGTTCGTTTTACCAGTGTGCAGAAATGTTTAGCATTCTGGTCGACACAGACAGCCGTCCAATTCTGTTGCAATACATTTGCTATTGATGATTTGGGAATGATGTCATAATTTACGTGTAGCTCTCTTGGAATACCAAATAACAATACAGGGAAAGCGTTTCCACGATCAATGTGATTCTTAAATTTCTCAGGAAGGTCTCTGGTACGATTGTTTATTTGTTTTGTTGATAGTTGGTATTTATAAAAGCTGCTCCAGTCATTGGCCAGGTTAATAGCTTTTGCACGGTCTTTGCTTTCCATATCTTTTATTCTTTCTTCCTCACTATGCAGTTTATCTTTCAACTTGGCTAAATCTTCTTTATGCCCCGGTAGGAGTAGTTCATTTAGAAAAATAGACTGCGCTATCTCCTCTATCTTTGTTTTATGGGCTACTGGATCTTTCTTTTTTAAGTCTTCAATAGTGTCACGTTTTGTTTGATTGTCGATGGGTGTTTGTCTTATCAGGCCTTCAAGATCTGCCAGTTCCTTACGAAGATTTTTAAGGCTCTTTTGAATTTTAAGTTTTTCTTCAATCTCTTCGTCCGGTATAGGGAGTGTTTCCGGGCAAAGAGCATCCTCGCCAATAAGCTGGTAGGCAGTGACGAAAAAGAGATAATTCTGGTTATGTATTTCACACTGATTTTGTGAGATTGGCAGGCAATCATAGTCTCTGTTTTTAATCCCTTTCAGGGGAAGGTCTTCTGGTTTTGCGTCGGGTGATCTGGCTGCATGGTACATGCTTCTTTGCATTTCTTTTAATTTGTCTAAATCATTCTGCAGTTTCTGAGTGGTATTGCACCATTGACCGCTTTTGAATTGCTCGCGGTAGAGAGCAAATGTATTTTTGAGTGCGCTGCGAATACGTGATTTTGTCTCGGGGTCCCAGCGAGAAGCATTATCAGGGCCGGGAATGTTTATCAGATCAATTTCAGCATCGATATTGTCCAGGAATTGTTGGATTTGCCATTGCACCTTCCCTGAAGGGGGTTGTGCAGCAGTCATTGTCGGTCGTGTCAGTTTTTTTTCGCTTTGATATTCACGCGGTTCAAGGGGCTTTTGTTTGATGGGTGAGGTTTTGCGTGTTGCAAGAGGTTTTTTGTGAGGCGTGTGCGGTATAGATGCTTTTAGCAAACCTGGTGTTGCCTTGGCATGTTTCTTGGGAAAGGTCTTATCTTTGCCCCGTAACGCAGATTTGTCCCATTGGGTGGCAGATGTTGCTGTTGCCCATTCAGTGTAATGTTCTTTTATGGCTCTGTAATATGGTAGTTTGGCACAGGTTAAATCTATTTTGAACTCACCGTCTTTTCCGGGCATGTAGTGAATTTGCCCATCCAGCGATGTGATGGCTGCGGCATCATCGTTAAAATACGCACTATCTGTCTGGTTTTCCAGAAGGCTTTTAAGTCTTTTACAGTGTTCATCCGTCAGCAGGTTTTCATATCTGGATGATGCATTGGCTGATGCCGTTTGTGGGCCTGGAGTCGGGTATTTTTCCTTTAGTGTTGCATCATTGGCTGGCCTGACCAGGGATTTGCTGGCGTTGTGTGGTGCAACCCTGAGCTGCGCGAGGCTTTTAATTTGTGGAGGGAGTTTGTCATAAAATGCCTTCGCAAGCGCTAGATTGCATGGGTTGTTTTTGTGTTCGCCAATCTCTTCGTTGACAATGCAGACAACCCTTCTTCTATTGTTTATCAGGCATGTGTTTTCAGTGTCCAGTCGATATGTGTCGTCTATAAGGCGTTGTTCGAGATGTGTGGAAAAGCTTTGGATCAGGGCTGTGTAGAGTTGAGTATCCATTGTTGCAATCCTTGGGTAAATAATGGTTCTCGGTTGATTCCTTTGTGCGGGAGTCTCGATTTTTGACAAGTATTTTCTCTAAAAGATCCTTGGTTAACGCTTTTGTCAGTGAAACTAACTCTGCTGGAGGGGAATTTGCTGGTCAATTGTGGTGTGCCAGCTACTGGGAAAAGTGTCTTTGAAAGTTGGAACTGCTTTCTATAAAATGCCGAAAAATTATATGAATCTGCTTTTTAACATCTTTTTTATCTCCGATTTATTTGACAATTCGTTTAAGTTTTATCGCTAATAGTTGACTATTTTGCTAAGGTATTTCATAATGCTTCGCAAGTACCTTGAGTCTGTAAATATTCTGCCGTCCGGGGAGTCACGGTTAGGAATCATGGGCTTAAGGTGATCATGAACGGATAAAGAGTGATAACTCTGCCTGAATAGCAAGAGAGATGCTGTATGAGATTGACGACCAAAGGACGTTATGCGGTGACCGCCATGCTGGATCTGGCACTTCATTCCGATCAGGGGCCGGTTTCTCTCGCAGATATATCGGATCGTCAGGAAATCTCTCTCTCTTACCTGGAACAGCTGTTTTCCAAGCTACGTCGTGGTGATCTGGTTTGCAGTGTGCGGGGGCCCGGGGGAGGCTACCGACTCAGTCGTGGTGCTGAAGCTATTTATGTTGCCCAGGTGATCGATGCTGTTAATGAGTCCGTAGACGCTACAAAGTGCAAGGGAGCAGGCGGTTGCCAGAAAGGTGTAACCTGTCTGACCCATCACTTGTGGCAGGACCTGAGTGAGCAGATTCATTCGTTTCTTGGAGGGATCAGCCTCGCTGATCTTGTTGCGCGCAGGGAAGTGCAAAGTGTTGCTATTCGTCAGGATGAGCAGCAAGACAACAAAATTGCCGCTGACACCATCCTGTAAGGCATCTTTTTACAGAGCTTTTAAAAAGATGCGTGTGTAGTGGCATGATGATTTTAACCCTTTGCGAATCAAGGGTATTGAGCGTACTGACCGCCTGGAGATGTACCAGATGAAATTACCTATTTATCTCGATTATTCCGCAACAACGCCGGTTGACCCGCGAGTGGCTGAAAAGATGATTCAGTGCCTCTCTCTTGAAGGTAATTTCGGTAACCCGGCCTCCCGCTCCCATGTTTTCGGCTGGCGTGCTGAAGAGGTTGTTGAAGATGCCCGTCGTCAGGTTGCCGATCTTATTCATGCTGATCCAAGAGAGATTGTCTGGACGTCCGGCGCTACTGAATCCGATAATCTGGCCATCAAAGGTGTTGCTCATTTTTACAGCAAAAAGGGCAAGCACATTGTCACCTCCCGAATTGAACATAAGGCGGTACTGGACCCTTGCCGTCAGCTGGAGCGGGAAGGGTTTGAAGTCACCTACCTGGACCCTGACAGCGATGGCCTGATCACGCCTGAAATGGTGGAAAATGCCCTGCGTGATGACACCATTCTGGTGAGTTTGATGCACGTCAATAATGAGATTGGTGTGATCAACGATATTGAAGCCATTGGTGATCTGACCCGTTCACGCAAGATCGTCTTTCATGTGGATGCAGCGCAAAGTGTTGGCAAAATTCCATTGAATATGGAAACGATGAAAGTTGATCTGTTGTCCATTTCTGCCCATAAACTCTATGGCCCTAAAGGTATTGGTGTCCTTTATGTGCGCCGCAAGCCCCGAATTCGCCTGGAAGCTCAGATGCACGGTGGCGGTCATGAGCGGGGTATGCGCTCCGGTACTCTGGCCACTCACCAGATCGTTGGTATGGGTGAGGCATGCCGTATTGCTGCTGCGGAGATGGATTCAGAAAGAGCGCGTCTGGCTGTGCTGAAAGATCGAGTGCTTTCCCAGCTGTCCGATCTGGAAGAAGTTCATGTTAATGGCTCTCTTGAACAGCGGGTTCCGGGTATTTTGAATATCAGCTTTGCCTTTGTTGAAGGGGAGTCTCTGATGATGTCCCTGAAGGACCTTGCTATCTCCTCTGGCTCGGCATGTACCTCCGCCAGCCTTGAGCCATCTTATGTGCTGAGGGCTCTGGGCTTGAGTGATGAGCTGGCTCATAGTTCCCTGAGGATCAGTCTGGGGCGCTTTACTTCAGAGGCTGAAGTGGATCATGCCGTAGCAGAGATCAGAGAAGCGGTTGCAAAACTGAGAGAGCTGTCACCGCTATGGGATATGTACAAAGATGGCGTTGACCTCAGTCAGGTTGAATGGGTCGCACACTGATTTTTTATGAAGTTTTGCCACAAACAAAACTTCAGAGGAGAGAAAAATGGCATACAGCGAAAAGGTTATCGATCACTACGAGAATCCACGCAACGTAGGTAAGCTTGACCAGGATTCTCAAAGCGTGGGCACTGGCATGGTGGGTGCTCCAGCCTGTGGAGACGTTATGCGTCTTCAGATTCAGGTTAATGATGAAGGCGTTATCGAAGACGCGCGCTTCAAAACCTATGGGTGTGGCTCTGCTATTGCTTCCAGTTCTCTGGCAACCGAGTGGATGAAGGGCAAGACGCTGGATGAAGCGGCAACCATCAAAAATACAGATATTGCCGAAGAGCTGGCACTGCCACCGGTTAAAATTCACTGTTCGGTGCTGGCTGAAGATGCCATCAAGGCGGCAATCGATGACTATCGGGCCAAGCAGAAGCATGATGATGCAGCTCCAGCTGCCTGATGCGGTTCCGTGTATTCATGTGCAGAAGTACTGTCTTTAAATAGTGCAGGAATATAGCCGGTGGAGTCGTTTGGTTTCCCGGAAGTGGATGGAGTTTTAAATGGCAATTACCGTAACCATTGCGGCTGCCCGTCACATCAAAGGGCAGCTTTCCCGCAGAGGCAAGGGATTCGGCATAAGGCTGGGTGTACGTACTTCGGGATGCTCTGGTATGGCCTATGTCCTGGAATTTGTGGATGTAGTTGATGAGGATGATCTGGTTTTTGAAGATCACGAAGTCAAAGTGTTTGTTGACCCGAAAAGTCTGGTTTATCTGGATGGCACAGAGTTGGACCTGGTAAAGGAAGGGCTCAACGAAGGTTTGCAGTTTAACAATCCGAATGCTGCCAGTGAGTGTGGTTGCGGTGAAAGCTTTAATGTTGCTGATGCTGGCTGACGGTAATTTTGAAGCTTTCCGGCTTCGTTAATATTGTTACAGAAGTTGGCTGACACTTTTGATCTGCCTTCCGGCCCGGCTGGTTTCCACTGGTCGGGCCTTATTTATTTAAGGAGTATTCATTCTTTGATGTTAAATGCTCCGGGTTTGTCATTTCTGACTTGGGAATAGATTGCATTGTGGTTGATTTAACCAAAAACTATTTTGAGCTTTTTGAGTTGCCTGTTTCCTGCCAGGTTGATTTGCAACGCCTGTCCAGTCAGTATCGTGCGTTGCAGCGGGCAGTTCATCCTGACCGGTTTGCCGGGGATGATGAGCGTCAGCAGCGTATCTCTATCCAGTATGCTTCCCATGTTAATGAGGCTTTTAATACGCTGAAGCAGCCGTTGCCCAGGGCGATCTATTTGTTGAAGCTGGCAGGCCGTGATGTTGATATGGAGCGCAACACCATTATGGATTCCGGATTTCTGATGGAGCAGATGGAGTTGCGTGAGGCTGTCGCGGATATCAGTTCTGCATCAAATCCTGAGCAGGAAGTTGAGAGGTTGGCCAGTCAGGTGGATGCAGATATTCTTCGATATCTTCAGCAGTTCGAAGGCTTCTGGGTATCTGGAACTGAGCAGGATCTTGAACAGGCAGAAACGGTTGTCAGAAAGATGCAGTTCATGGTAAAGCTGGCGGCTGAACTGGAACAGCTGGAATCCGAGTTGTTGGACGATTAATCAGGAAGAGAAGAGGCAGATATGGCGTTACTGCAGATTTCCGAGCCGGGACAGGCTCCGGAACCTCATCAATACAAGCGTGCTGTAGGCATTGACCTGGGAACCACCAACTCCCTGGTTGCTGCTGTTCGATCAGGTGCTGCTGAGACGCTTCCTGATATCGATGGCCATCATACCTTGCCTTCTGTTGTTCACTATGGCGAACAGGGGATTGATGTTGGCAGCAGCGCAAAAGCCAGTGCGCTGATTGACCCAGGCAATACCATTGTATCTGCTAAGCGCATGATGGGGCGAGGGCTTGAGGATGTTGATGCCCTTGGCGGTGTGTTGCCTTACCGGTTTGTAACCGACGCTTTGGGAAAAAGCGAAGGAATGCCGTTTATCAAAACCCGGCGTGGTGACGTCAGCCCGGTTGAAGTGTCTGCCGAGATTCTCCGTTCTCTGGTTGGTCGTGCAGAAGAGACGCTGGGTGGTGATCTGGATGGTGCCGTGATTACTGTACCGGCGTATTTTGATGATGCCCAGCGACAGGCAACCAAAGATGCTGCCAGGCTTGCAGGGCTGAAGGTGTATCGTCTGCTGAATGAGCCCACTGCGGCAGCCGTTGCCTATGGTCTGGATCAGGGTGGTGAAGGCATTATCGCTGTCTACGACCTTGGTGGTGGCACTTTTGATATCTCGATTTTGCGTCTGGAAAAAGGCGTATTTGAAGTGATGGCCACCGGCGGGGATACTGCCCTGGGTGGTGACGACTTTGACCGTCTGGTGGCACGCTGGATGCTTCGTGAGGCGGGGATTGATGAGTCCTCAATTAACCCATTGCAGCTTCGGGAAGCGATGGTTGA
Source organism: Salinisphaera sp. G21_0 (assembly GCF_017744115.1). Taxonomy (GTDB): domain Bacteria; phylum Pseudomonadota; class Gammaproteobacteria; order Pseudomonadales; family Endozoicomonadaceae; genus Endozoicomonas. The sequence continues at coordinate 24,468 of NZ_JAGHQW010000001.1, forward strand.
GGCTTGTCGGGTTAAGGAATCGTTGACCGCCGGATCTGAAGTGGAAGTCAACTTTGGTGAGTGGCGTGGCCGGCTGTCCCGTGCGCAGTTTAACGAACTGGTAGATCCCTTGATTGATCGTACTATTCGGGCATTCAAGCGATCCCTTCGGGATGCCGGGCTGAAGGCGAATGAGATTGATGAAGTGGTTATGGTGGGGGGGTCTACCCGCATGCCAAGGGTTCGAGAAAGGGTTGAGGAATTTTCCGGCAGGCAACCGTTGACCTCCATTGACCCTGATCGGGTCGTGGCCGTTGGTGCAGCTCTTCAGGCTAATGTTCTGGCTGGTAATAAATCGGCAGAAGATATGCTGCTGCTGGATGTTATTCCGCTCTCCCTGGGGCTGGAAACCATGGGCGGCCTGATGGAAAAGGTGATTCATCGCAATACCACTATTCCGGTCAGTCGGGCCCAGGAATTTACCACTTACAAGGATGGTCAGACGGCTATGGCTATTCATGTCTTCCAGGGGGAGCGAGAGTTGATTCGTGATAATCGCTCCCTTGCCCGGTTTGAGTTGCGTGGAATTCCCGCTATGCCTGCGGGCGGTGCTAAAATCCGTGTGACCTTTCAGGTGGATGCGGATGGTTTGCTCAGTGTTGCAGCAGAGGAGTTGTCCACCGGGGTTAAGAGCAGTATTCAGGTGAAACCTTCTTATGGTCTCAGTGATTCTGATATCTCCCGAATGCTGAAAGATTCGTTTGCCCATGCCGGTGATGATCGTGATGCAAGGGCGCTGCTTGAGCAGCAGGTTGAGGCTGACCGGGTTGTTGAGGCGCTGGTAGTTGCGCTGGATAAGGATGGTCAAACACTGCTTGATCAAGATGAATACAGTTCATTGCTGGCAGATGTTGAGTCGCTGAAACAGTGCCGTAAAATCGGTGATGCCAAGTCCATTGCCCGTGAAATTGAACGTATTGCCAAGTCCAGTGAAGAATTTGCTGCCCGTCGAATGAACCAGGGTATTCGTCAGGCTCTTTCCGGACAGAAGTTAGATGATTTGGAGGAGTTCTGAATGACTCGTATCGTTTTTCTACCTCACGATGAGTTGTGCCCGGAAGGTGCTGTTCTCGAAGTTGAGCCCGGAGTCACAGTGTGTGACGCAGCTTTACAGAATGGAATTGAAATTGAGCACGCCTGTGAAAAGTCCTGTGCCTGTACAACCTGCCATGTCATTGTCAGAGAGGGCTTCGACAGCATGGAAGAGCCGGATGAACTCGAAGAAGATATGCTGGACAAGGCCTGGGGACTTGAACCTGAGTCCCGACTGAGCTGTCAGGCTGTGGTGGGTGATGAGGAGTTGGTGGTAGAGATTCCCAAGTACACCATTAACCAGGTTTCTGAACGTCGTTGATGTCGGTTGCTGGTCTGTTTGCGGTTTTCCCGAACAGAACAGCGCAATGATCATGGAGTGAGACAATGAGTTTAAAGTGGGCAGATGTTTATGATATTGCCATTGAGCTTTATGAGGCTTATCCGGATGTGGATCCGCGGTATGTTAATTTTGTCGATCTGAGAAGCTGGGTTTTGGCGCTGGACAGTTTTGAAGATGATCCTGAACGTTGTGGTGAAAAGGTGCTTGAGGCCATACAGATGGCCTGGATTGAAGAGTCTGAAGAGTGATTTTTTGGCGTTGAGGCTGAAAGAACTGACACTATCGACTCTATTGTATACAATGCTGCCAGAACTCCTGCTACGGACAGCCTGAGCCAAGACATGGAAAGCTGAGAGAGTCGTACGTTTTTAATAAGTAATAACAATCCCGAAAGGGCACGAAAATGACAATCTGGAGATCGTAATGGCGGTAGAGCGCACTTTATCCATTATAAAACCTGATGCAGTAGCCAAGAGTGTCATCGGTAAAATTCTTGCTCGTTTTGAGCAGGCCGGTTTGCAGGTTGTAGCGACCAGGATGATTCATCTTACTGACGAGCAGGCGGGTGGTTTCTACGCTGAGCACAAAGAGCGTCCATTTTATCAGGACCTGGTTGCTTTTATGACGTCAGGGCCTGTTGTGGTATCCGTCCTTGAGGGCGAGAATGCCGTAGCCCTGAATCGTGAGCTGATGGGCGCTACTAACCCGAAGGAAGCTGCTGAAGGCACCATTCGGGCTGATTTTGCAGAGACCATCGATGAAAATGCGGTTCATGGATCTGACTCAGTAGCATCTGCTGAGCGTGAAGTGGCCTACTTCTTCGAAGGTTCGGAGATTTGCCCCAGAACACGTTAACGGAATCAGCCCGCTGACAAATTGTCAGTTTGCCCTGGTCTGACCGTGTTCGGGGTGAACATGAGAATATGAGCCATCAGGAGGCAGCCCTTCTGATGGCTTTGAGGTATTAATAAGATGTCAGAATTGATCGAGCCATCCATCGATCAGGCCAGTGAACCGGCTGGCGAGCTGTCCACTCAGGCAGCCAAGGTCAATTTGCTGGGGCTTTCACGAAAAAAAATGGAAGCCTTCTTTCTTACTATTGGTGAGAAAAAATTCCGTGCTGAGCAGGTTTTGAAGTGGATTCATCATCATCGGGTTGATAATTTCGATGAGATGACCAACATCAGTAAATCCCTTCGTGAGCAGCTTAAGGCCAATGCTGAAATTCGCGGTCCTGAGGTGGTCAGCAGCCATTTTTCTGAGGATGGAACCTGTAAGTGGGTTGTGCGGGTGGCCAGTGGCAGCTGTGTTGAAACGGTATTTATTCCTGAAAATGGCCGTGGAACGCTGTGCGTCTCCTCCCAGGCAGGCTGTTCCCTGGATTGCAGTTTCTGTTCTACGGGTAAGCAGGGCTTTAACTCTGACCTGACGGTGGCGGAAATCATTGGTCAGGTATGGGTTGCTGCCCGCCATTTTGGCAATGTGCCGGCCAGGATGGATCGATCCATTACCAATGTGGTTATGATGGGTATGGGCGAGCCATTGATGAACTTCGATAATGTCGTTGATGCCATGGACCTGATGATGGACGACCTTGGCTATGGACTTTCCAAACGGCGGGTGACGTTGAGCACATCCGGTGTTGTTCCTGCGCTGAGAAAGTTAAGTGAAGTGTCTAATGTCTCCCTGGCAGTGTCACTGCATGCACCAAATAATGAGCTGAGAAACCAGCTGGTGCCGATCAACCGGAAGTATCCGCTGGATCAGCTGCTGGATGCCATACATCATTACATGAACAGTTTGACGGACAGTAAGCGGGTCGTTACGATCGAGTATACGTTGCTTGCCGGCGTGAATGATCAACCTGAACAGGCGCAGCAGTTGATTGCTTTGCTGAAAGATCTGCCCTGTAAGATAAACCTTATTCCGTTCAATCCATTTCCTCATTCAGGGTATGAAAGACCCAGCAATAATGCAGTGAGACGGTTTCAGGAAAGTTTGCAGCTGGCTGGTTTTAATGTCACCGTAAGAAAGACAAGAGGTGATGACATTGACGCTGCCTGCGGTCAGTTAGTGGGCAATGTAATGGATAAGACCCGGCGCAGTGAGCGCTACATAGCAGCCAGACAGGTATAAGCTGTTCGGGATGTATCTGCCATCTGACAGGCTTCCGGAGGTTGCTACTCTCAACAGCGTCCCGGATATATTTATAAATTGCAAATGTGGGGGTCAGCATGGGAGTTAAATTGAGGCCCATTGCACTACTGTTTTCTGTATCTCTGGCACTGACAGGCTGTGTCACCACTGACAGTCGGCCTGTTAATGAGAACAGGGCAGTGGTGGACTATATGAATCTTGCCAGGGGTTATCTCCAGGAAGGTTATTCGGAAAAGGCAGTAAGGCCGCTGGAAAGAGCCCTTGAGATTGAACCCTATTCGGCCAGTGTTCATGGCATGCTGGGTATGGCTTATCAGCGTCAGGGGGAAGATCAGCTTGCCGAGCAGGCGTTCAACAAGGCGCTGGCCATTGACCCTGATGCCTCGGACATACGCAATAACTTCGGTGCTTTCCTGTTCTCCAAAAACCGGCTTCAGGACGCTTATCGCCAGTTTGAACTGGCTTCCGGAGATGTTGCTTATTCCCAGCGCAGCCGAACCTTTGAAAACCTCGGGATTGTTGCCTTGCGAATGGGCCGGTCTTCCCTGGCGGTTGATCACTTTACCCGGGCTCTTCGTCTGAACAATAACTTGCCAAGGGCTAATCTGGAGCTTGCCGCTATCTACAAAGAGCAAGGTAATCTCTACACAGGGTGGCAGCACTACCAGGCCTTTGCCGGGTCGGCTGAGCAGACTCCTCGCAGCTTGTTACTGGGTATTGAGTTGGCAAGGGCAAACCGGGATCAGGATAAAGCGGCAGGTTATGCTTTGCAGCTGGAAAGGTTGTATCCCGGCTCTGTGGAGCTGAAGCATTATCGGAGTCGATTGGGTTATGAGTGAACAGGATACTCAGCAGGAAGAAGCTATTCAGACGTTTGCTCCCGGCGCTGTGCTTGCCCGGGCCCGTAACAGTCAGGGGCTATCTATCCTTGAAGTGGCTGAAAGCCTGAAGATTACTGAAAGTTATGTTAAGGCCATTGAGGAGAGCACGTTTGATATGCTGCCGCAGGCGGCATTTGTCCGTGGCTATATTCGTAATTATGCGAAACTGGTGGGGCTTAATGGCGAAGATCTGGTTAAGGACTTTGACCATTTTATGGGTGTTGATGGGCTGGAATCTCCGCGTTTACAAGGTTCCAGGAAGTTGACGCCGCTGCGAGCTCACAGTGCGCCTTCTCCGGTATATGCGCTTGCGCTTTTGCTGCTTGTGTCGCTGGGAGGGTTTGGTTATTACCTTTGGAATAGCTGGCTGGGTATTGAGCCAGTGGTCGAGGTGGCCATTATCGAAGAGGTATCTGATGATGTGCCTGAGCCTCTGGTGACTGATGCCAGTGTTGTCTCTGTCCCCTCTGTTGCGGAAATTAGCGAAAGCGTGGAAGAAGAGGCTGTTCCAGCTGATGACACCGCAATTGTACAAGAAGAACCAGGCCTGGAAAAAGATGAGCCTGTTCTGAAAGAGGCCGGGCCAGAGGTTCTTCCAATTGCCATGGCCAGTTCTGAGGTTGTTAATACGGCAGATGAGCCCAATTCACCGATTGTTGATCCGATCAAACCTCTTGTTATTAATTTCTCAGAAGATTGCTGGGTTGAAATCAAGGATGCCACCGGTGAAGTGCTGATTTCAACCGTGCAGAAAGCCGGTTCTTCCATTAATCTTGATGTTTTTCCTCCAGTGAATTTGCGGTTCGGTAATACCCCTGGTGTGGACAGTATCCTGCTGGATGGCGAGCCGGTAGCCAAACCCAGCTCGAATACCCGGGTGGCCAGTGTCTTGTTAACAGGCAGTGATCAGGGTTAAACCAATAGTCCTTAAAACTATGTCCTTTCAGTGAAGAAACTCCCCGCAGCGATGGACATTCTCTAATGGGAGGGCTGTGGGATTGTCACACAAAGGCGTTAACGGTTATAGTTGCCTACTTTTTATTGCGAACCGCCAAATCTCCTGTTCCTGGCGAACCGGGTGAAGTTATGTGGTGTTTTTTGGTAGAGGACATTTGAACTTGGGCAAGCAGCTTCAAGCCATCCGTGGGATGAATGATATTCTTCCCGAACAGACCCCTGTCTGGCAGTACCTTGAGCAGCAGGTACGCTCTGTCCTGACCACTTATGGTTATCAGGAAATCCGGGTTCCGATTGTGGAAAGCTCTGCTCTGTTCAGTCGGGGCATTGGCTCTGGTACGGATATTGTTGAGAAAGAGATGTACACCTTTGAAGATCGCAATGGTGACAAGCTTTCCCTTCGTCCTGAGGCCACTGCCGGAGTTGTTCGCGCAGGTATTCAGCAGGGTCTGTTTTACAACCAGATTCAGCGGTTGTGGACTTCTGGCCCGATGTTCCGCTATGAGCGGCCGCAAAAAGGCCGTTATCGCCAGTTTCACCAGATCAGTGTTGAAGCCTATGGTATGACAGGTCCGGATATTGATGCGGAAATGATCATGATGACGGCACGGTTCTGGCAGAAGCTTGGTCTGTCAAAGCATGTCACGCTGGAGCTGAATACTCTGGGTACTCTGGAAGCCCGTATCCGTTATCGTGAAGCTCTGGTGACTTATCTCATGGATTATGAGTCAGAGCTGGATGATGACAGCCGTCGTCGCCTGACCATTAACCCGCTGAGAATTCTCGATAGTAAAGATCAAAACACACAGAAAATTGTTGCCGGTGCCCCCGAGCTGTTCGACTATCTGGATGAAGAGTCACGGGAACACTTTGCGCAGTTAAAACAGATTCTGGATGAGGCGGGTGTTGCTTATCGTGTGAATCCCAGGCTGGTGCGCGGCCTTGATTATTATGGCAGAACCGTTTTTGAATGGGTGACAGAAAGCCTGGGTGCCCAGGGTACTGTGTGTGCCGGCGGTCGTTATGATGCGCTGGTTGAGATGTTGGGTGGCAAGACGACACCTGCCGTAGGCTTTGCCATGGGCATTGAGCGCCTGGTGTTGATGCTGGAAACGCTTCAGTTACTGCCGGAATCCGTTTCTAACCGGGTGGATATAGCGGTGGTAGCTGTCGGTGAGGGTGTTGGCCACAGAGCGCTTCCGTTAGTGGAAAGACTGCGTGATGGGTTGCCGGAACTGAAGATTCTGATGAATTGCGGTGGTGGCAGCTTTAAAGCACAAATGAAACGTGCAGATCGCAGTGGTGCTGCCTATGCTCTCATTCTGGGCGAAGATGAGTTGGGTGCCGGGATGGTTACTGTGAAATCCCTGAGGACGGATGAAGCCCAACAGCAGCTGCCAATCGTCGAAGTGGCCGGATATTTGCAAAAAGTACTATAGAATACTGTTGTTCATTAAACTGCTCGTTGATGCGATCGTACTGTTAACGGCTTCAGGAAAGAAGTCAGGAGTAAAGGGTGAGTTACCAATCTGATGAAGAGCAGGTCCAACTGCTCAAGAATCTATGGAAAGACTATGGTCAGCCGGTTGTGCTGGGTGTTGCCATGACACTGGCAGCGGTTTCCGGTTATCAGTACTGGCAGAAGACGCAGCAGCAGGAAATTGCTGAAGCTTCATCGCTTTATCAGAACTTGCTGGATACTATTTCCAATGGGTCCTCTCTGGAGCAACAGGCCCCGTTTTCAGCGCCGCTGACTGAGGAGCAAAAAGCAACGGTAAGTCACGTTGTATCTTCATTGCAGAAGGATCATGGCAGCAGTCAGTATGCCGCGTTTGCAACGCTTTTTCTGGCTCAGCAGCAGGTGCAGGATAACCAGTTAAGTGCTGCCCGGGCTTCCCTGGAGTGGGTTTTGGCTCAGAAACCCGCAGCTGAAATTCAGACAATGGCCAGTGTCCGGCTGGCAAGGGTGCTGATCAGTGAGTCTTCCGGGAATGGTCAGCAGGCACTTGATATCCTGACCAGACTGAATGCTGGCAAGTCCTATGAGGCAACCGTTGAGTCAGCAAAAGGCGATGCTTACCTTGCCGTTGGTGATCGTAAGCAGGCCGAGATGGCTTACCGTAAAGCGGTCGATGCCGCACGGGAGAATGGTCTGAACCGTCCGTTGCTGCAACTCAAGCTGGACGATCTGGCCGCAATGTCACCTCAGGAGGGATAACAAAATGGAGAGGTTATTCAAAGGCTCTTTGATTCTTCTGCTGATGCTGGGGCTTTCTGCATGCAGTCTTTTTTCATCGGATGAAGAGGAGGTGAGAACGGCCAAGCCTCTCCAGACGATTGCTGAGGAAAAGGTCAGGCTGGTTGAAGTGTGGTCCAGGGGTGTTGGCAAAGGGGTTGGCAAGCGATTCGAAAGCCTGAAGCCAGCGTTGGATGGTGATAAAGTCTTTGTTTCTGGCGCAGAAGGTACGGTTTTTGCCCTTCAGCGTGATACCGGAAAGGAAGTCTGGAAGAAAAAACTCAATACCCGTGTTGGTGGTGGCGTCAGTGCCGCAGCCGGTATGGTGCTGCTGGGGACACTGGATGGTGAAGTGATTGCCCTGAACCAGGAGAATGGCGATGAACTCTGGCGAGAGCGGGTCAGTAGCGAGATTCTCAGTGCGCCGGTTACTGATGGCTTTTATGTCGCTGTGCAGAGCATTGATGACCGTCTGACCGTGCTTGATGCTGAGAGCGGGCAGTATCTCTGGCGTCAGGAAGCGTTGCAGCCGGCACTGACGTTAAGAGGTTCAGCTGCTCCACTGATCTTCAGTGAAGCGGTGTTTGCCGGGTTTGCCAGCGGCGAAGCAAAAGCCTTCCGTCTGAAAAACGGTGCGCCGCTCTGGAGTTCCCGGGTTGCGGCCCCTAAAGGCAGTACTGAGCTGGAACGGATGGTTGATATCAAGGGGGCTCCGCTGATCCTTGGAGATTCGATTTTCTTTGTCAGCTTTCAGGGCAATGTTGCCGGGCTGGATCTTTACAGTGGTCGGGTTCGTTGGGCAAAAGAGCTGTCCAGTTATGAATCCATGACAGAAGGTTTTGGTGCTATCTACCTGACCAGTGAAGAGAGTTATGTCAGCTCCATTGATCAGAGAACCGGTGCCGCTAACTGGCGACAGGAAGATTTTGAGTTCCGTCAACTGTCAGCACCAGCGGCGTTCAGCAGTTATGTTGTGGTCGGTGATGGTGAGGGTTATGTGCATCTGTTGTCACAGGTTGATGGCAGTCAGGCTGGGCGTTTCAGGGTTGACTCGTCTGCAATTAAAGCTCAGCCCCTGGTGGATGGTGATTTGATCCTGGTCTTGTCAGCTGATGGTGAGCTGGTTGCTTTGAAGGAAAAAGCTTCCGGATAGAGGAAGCTGGTTTCTGACTTTTAAGAATGTTGTCGGGCTGAATCTTTAAAAGGATTCAGCCCGTTTTCAATTTCGGTCTGATGACCGATGCGCTGGGAAGGTCTTGTTCTGAATGATTTCCCCGCTGCGTAATTTGTAATTTTGGTAAATCTTATGGTTCCTGTAATTGCCCTGGTGGGTCGGCCAAATGTTGGCAAGTCCACCCTTTTTAACCGTCTGACCCGCTCCCGGGATGCTCTGGTGGCCAATGTGGCCGGGTTAACCCGCGACCGGAAATACGGTGAGGGCAAGATTGGTTCGCATCCCTATATTGTTGTCGATACCGGCGGTATTTCCGGTGATGAAGAGGGGATTGACTCTGCCATGGCAGAACAGTCGCTGGCGGCCATCAATGAGGCGGATGTTGTCCTGTTTCTGGTGGATGCCAAAGCCGGGTTGACAGCTGCTGATGAAATGATTGCTTTGCACCTTCGCAAGCAGGGTAAAAAGTATCATCTGGTGCTGAATAAGGTAGACAGGGTAGATGCTGAGCAGGCCGAGGCAGATTTTGCTTCCCTGGGTATCGGCGAAGCCTATCATATTGCTGCCGTGCATGGTCGGGGCGTAAGCAACATGATCAATGACGTGCTGCTGGAGTGTACTGACGGTGAGGCAGAAGAGTCTGATGAACTGTCAACCAGGCCCAGAGGTATCAAGATTGGTATTGTTGGTCGTCCCAATGTGGGTAAATCTACCCTGGTTAACCGCTTGTTAGGCGAGGAGCGAGTGGTTGTTTACGACCAGGCGGGAACGACCCGTGACAGCGTTTACATTCCTTATGAGCGTTTTGGTCAGGACTATACGCTGATTGATACGGCGGGTGTCCGCAGAAGAGGCAAGGTGTCCGAATCCATCGAAAAGTTTTCGGTCATCAAGACGCTGCAGGCGATTGAGGATGCCAATGTGGTGGTTCTGGTGCTGGATGCCCGTGAAGGTATCGTGGAGCAGGATCTGCATCTGCTGGGCTTTGTTCTGGACGCGGGTCGTGCTGTGGTCATTGCACTGAACAAGTGGGATGGCATGGAAGAAGAGCAGAAAACCCGGGTAAAGGCAGAGCTGAAGCGTCGACTCGGGTTTATCAATTATGCCCGCATTCATATGATTTCTGCAAAACACGGCACCGGTGTCGGCAATCTGTATGACTCGATTGAAGAGGCGTATGAAGCGGCGACCAGCAAACTGTCCACCAATCGTCTGACGCGAATTCTGGAAGATGCCGTTAAGGAGCATCAACCGCCCATGGTCAATAATCGCCGTATTAAGCTGCGTTACTGCCATGCTGGTGCCATGAATCCGCCAACGATTATTATTCATGGCAATCAGACTGACCGGGTGCCGGCGGCTTACCGACGTTACCTGGAAAATACCTTCCGCAAAGTGCTGAAGATTATGGGGACGCCTATTCGAATTGAATTCCGCTCAGGTGATAACCCTTATGCGGAAACCAAAGAGATTGATCAGAGGCAGGCTCACCGTAAGCGCAGAGTTGAAAAGTCTGCACAGTTTGCCAAAGAAAAGCGTAAGACAAAACGTTCCTGACTGGTTCAGGTGAGTAGTCAATGAAAAACAATCTGTTCGAACACATACCTGAAGAATTACCTGAAGAGTTGTTTGAGACTCTGCTGGAATCCGGTGGCGTTAAGATAGAGCGGATTGTTTCCCGTGGTCATACGACGCCAACAGGGGAGTGGTATGACCAGCCTTGGGGTGAATGGGTGGTGCTGTTAAGTGGTTCAGCGGCACTGGAATTTGATGGGGAAAGAGCCCCTGTAACTCTCCATGCCGGTGATTATGTTATGTTGCCTTCCGGGTGCAGGCATCGGGTCGCATGGACTCAACCCGATGTCGATACCATCTGGTTAGCTGTTCATGTTAATTTGTGATTTTTTCCACTTTGCAGATCGCCTCGCCCTTTGAGAATCGTGTGGTTACCCGATCACCTTCCCGGAGCTGCTGGCTGCTTCGGATAATTGCATCGCCAGCCATGGTGATGGCATAGCCTCTTGAAAGTGTTGCCAGAGGACTCACGGCATTCAATTCGCCAGACACTTTCTCCAGCTTCAGTTGGCGTTTTTCCAGGCTATTGGATATGAGCTGAATCAGCTTTTGGCCCATATTTTCATTACGGTTTTTCAGTAGTTCCAATTTGCGTTGGGGGTTCTGTTGATTTGCCCGGTCTCTGATCCGGCTCAGGTTTGACTGAGCCCGTTCCAGTTTCAGGGTAATGGCCTGTCTTAACCGGATTTCCAGATCATCCAGACGCTGGCTATTGTCTCTCAGGCGATCTCCGGGGTGTCTTAACCGTTTTTGCAGGTTATCAAGCTCTCGCTGGCTTAACTGCAGCTTATGACGAGTCAGTGTCGTGAGCTTTCTGCTGATCAGGTTGAGCTGATTTAATAGGGCCTGGCGATCCGGGCTGAGGATTTCTGCCGCCGCTGATGGGGTTGCGGCCCGGTGGTCAGCCACAAAGTCTGCAATGGTAAAGTCAATTTCATGACCAACAGCGCTGACTATGGGGATAGGGCAGCCTGCTATGGCCCTGGCCACCAACTCTTCATTGAATGGCCATAAATCTTCCAGTGAGCCACCGCCACGACCGATAATCAGTACATCAAACCGGTTGGCACTTTCTGCCAGTTTTAACGCACTGACCAGATCGTGCTTCGCCTGCTCCCCCTGGACTGAGCTGGGAATAATGGTGACCGGTATGGCGGGAAAGCGTCTTTTCAGTACGGTTAAAATATCCCGAATGGCTGCGCCGGTGGGTGAGGTAATCACCCCGATATGCTTTGGATGAGCGGGCAGGGGTTGTTTGCGCGTGATGTCGAACAGGCCTTCAGCAGCCAGTTTTGCCTTGAGAACCTCAAAGGCTTTTTGCAGGTCACCGGTGCCGGCATTATCCATGTGTTCAACAATCAGTTGATAGTCACCTCTCCCTTCATACAGGCTCACACGTCCCCTGACCATCAGCAGCATGCCTTCAGTCGGGACAAACTTAAGCGTCTGGTTACGGTTGCGGAACATGGCACAGCGGATCTGTGACTGCTTGTCCTTCAAGGTGAAATACCAATGCCCGGAGCTGGGTCGGGCCAGTCCGGATATTTCGCCCTCAACACGGACATTATTGAAATTCATCTCCAGCAATCGCCTGGCTTTACCATTTAACTCCGTAACAGAAAGGGCTTTTGCGGATGCCTCAGCGTTTTGCGTCGGTTTGTCTGTAAAGTGGTGCATGGATCAAGCCTGGCAGGGGGATTGTCGGTTTTTTTGGTATTCTGCCTGAATAAGTGGTTTAGCTGAAGTTGAAATATAGGGTATACTTGTCCGAATTTTTTCCCATAAAATAAACTCTTGGTAACAGGCAATGCTGAGAATTGCACAAGATGCACTCACCTTCGATGATGTCCTCCTCCTGCCCGGCTACTCCGAAGTCCTCCCCAAAGATGTCTCCCTGAAAACCAAACTGACCCGCGGTATTGAGCTGAATATTCCGCTGATTTCTGCGGCGATGGATACCGTTACCGAAGCGTCTCTGGCTATTGCCATGGCCCAGGAAGGCGGGATCGGGATTATTCACAAGAATATGACGCCGGAGCAGCAGGCAGCTGAAGTGCGCAAGGTTAAGAAGCACGAAAGTGGTGTGGTCAAAGACCCGATTACCATTGATGCCAGTGCCACCGTCAGAGATCTTCTGGAGCTGACCTCCAGACATAATATCTCCGGTGTTCCCGTGCTTTCTGGCAGCGATCTGGTGGGTATTGTTACCAGTCGTGACGTCCGCTTTGTCTCGAATCTGGATAAAGCCGTTTCCGAGATCATGACCCGCAAAGAGCGTCTGGTGACGGTTCAGGAAGGCACTGATCCGGAGACCGTTCGCAAGCTCCTGCACAAGCATCGTATTGAAAAAGTGCTGGTGGTGGATGATCAGTTCAATCTCACCGGTATGATGACTGTTAAGGATATTAAAAAGGCCCAGCAGTACCCGAATGCATCGAAAGACAGTCAGGGACAGTTGCGAGTCGGGGCGGCTGTGGGTACTGGGGTGGAAACGCCTGATCGTGTTGCAGCCCTGGTGGCTGCCGGTGTTGATGTCATTATCGTCGACACAGCTCATGGCCACTCCCGTGGTGTGATAGAGCGAGTGAAGTGGGTGAAGGAAAATTACCCGCAGGTTCAGGTGATCGGCGGTAATATTGCCACCGCCGAGGCAGGCAGGGCCCTGGTCGAAGCGGGCGCTGATGGTGTTAAAGTGGGTATCGGTCCGGGCTCTATCTGTACTACCCGTATTGTGACCGGTATCGGTGTGCCTCAGATCACTGCGGTAGCCAATGTGGTTGAAGCGCTGAAAGATACCGGGGTTCCTGTTATTGCTGATGGCGGTATCCGTTTTTCCGGTGATATGGCAAAAGCGATTGTTGCCGGTGCCAGTACCGTCATGCTTGGCAGTATGCTGGCGGGTACTGAAGAGGCACCGGGTGAAGTGGAGCTTTACCAGGGGCGTAGCTATAAGGCTTATCGTGGCATGGGTTCTCTGGGGGCAATGTCCCAGGCTTCCGGTTCCAGTGACCGTTATTTCCAGAGTGCCGAAGCGGGCGCTGAAAAGCTGGTTCCGGAAGGTATTGAAGGGCGTGTACCTTACAAGGGGCCTCTCCATGCCATTATCCATCAGATGGTGGGTGGCTTGCGTGCCGCGATGGGGTATACCGGTTCTGCTGATATGGAAACCATGCGCACCCGGCCACAGTTTGTTCGTGTAACCAATGCCGGTATGGCCGAATCCCATGTCCACGATGTAACGATTACCAAGGAAGCGCCTAACTACCGTGTTGGTTAAGACTGCTTCACAGCGTTGTTCATGTTGACACCCGCAGCCGGGCAGAAATGAGATAGCTTCTGACCGGCTGTTTACTTTCAGTAAGGGTAAGCCTCCCGGCCCTGCTGATCACAGGACTTAGAGATTAATCATGTCCCAGGATATCCATTCAGACCGCATTCTGATTCTTGATTTTGGTTCCCAGTACACCCAGCTTATTGCCCGAAGAGTGCGTGAGATCGGCGTTTATTGTGAACTTCATCCCTACGATATGGATGATGGCGCTATCCGGGAGTTCAGCCCAAAAGCGATCATTTTGTCCGGCGGCCCTGAATCCGTTACCGGTGATAACTCTCCAAAAGCATCTGATATTGTTTTTCAGCTCGGCGTTCCTGTGCTTGGCATCTGTTATGGCATGCAGGCTATGGCAGAGCAGATGGGTGGCAAGGTCAGTACCTCTGATCTGCGTGAGTTTGGCTATGCCCAGGTTCAGCTGGAAGCGAAAGTGCACCTTTTTGATGGCATTGAAGACCATGTCTGTGAAGGTGGCCGTCTGACACTGGATGTCTGGATGAGCCATGGTGATAAAGTGACCACCATACCTGAAGGCTTTGTGGTTGCTGCTTCCACCGGCTCCTGCCCGATTGCTGCCATGGCTTGCGAAGAAAAGCAGTATTACGGCGTCCAGTTCCACCCTGAAGTGACACATACCACCCAGGGATTACGAATTCTTGAGCGTTTTGTGGTTGATATTGCCGGGTGTCAGAAACTGTGGACGCCAGGCAAGATCATCGATGATGCCATTGCCCGTATTCGTGAGCAGGTGGGTGAGCAGAAGGTGTTGCTGGGGCTGTCCGGTGGTGTTGATTCCAGTGTCGTAGCGGCGCTGCTGCATAAGGCGATTGGTGATCAGCTGGTCTGCGTTTTTGTTGATAATGGTCTGCTCCGTCTCCATGAAGGCGATCAGGTGATGGCCATGTTTGCAGAAAATATGGGGGTTCGGGTTATTCGTGCGGACTCTGAAGCGTTGTTCCTGGGGCGTCTGAACGGTGTGCAGGACCCTGAAGACAAGCGCAAGATTATTGGCAATACCTTTATCGAAGTGTTTGATGAACATGCCAGTGCCCTGGACAACATCACTTTTCTGGCTCAAGGCACCATCTATCCGGATGTTATTGAGTCTGCTGGTTCAACAACCGGTAAGGCACATGTCATCAAGTCCCATCATAATGTGGGCGGTCTGCCGGAAGAGATGAAGATGGAGTTGGTTGAGCCGCTACGTGAGCTGTTCAAGGATGAGGTTCGAACCATTGGTCTGGAACTGGGTCTGCCTTATGACATGGTTTACCGTCACCCATTCCCGGGACCGGGCCTCGGCGTTCGTATCCTGGGCGAGGTCAAAAAGGAATATGCGGATATTCTCCGCCAGGCGGATGCTATTTTTATTGAAGAACTGCGTAAGGCCGACTGGTATCAAAAGACCAGCCAGGCTTTTGCTGTTTTCCTGCCGGTGAAATCCGTTGGCGTGGTGGGTGATGGTCGCCGCTATGAGTATGTGATTGCCCTGCGAGCGGTGGAAACCATAGACTTTATGACCGCTCGCTGGGCGCACCTGCCCTATGATTTGCTGGAAAAAGTCTCTAATCGGATCATCAATGAAATGGAGCATGTTTCCAGGGTGACCTATGATGTATCCAGTAAGCCACCGGCTACGATTGAGTGGGAGTGATAAAGTCATTACTAAATGTAATAACTGATTCCTTTACTTATACTTGCTTTGGGTATTTATATCGGGAGCAATGGTGCATAATGCGCCCATTCAGGGGTGATGTAGTGAGGATCCTTTTACTACATTCCTGCCTGTGATCCTCTTTCCCTAGTTAGAGGCGCGCTGTTTATCAGTAAATCGGAATAGGGTGACGTCCGTAGTCCGATTGAAAGGAAATGGTGCCGAAGTGAGCCTGGTGGTCTACCAGCCTCACTGGTAGTGCATCGAACAGGTGTACTACTGTCACAGTTTTTACTGTGGAGAGCTAACGGGTACCAGAGAGCGCTGATGAGGTTTTCTTTATTCGCGCTTCCTCCATGTACGCTTGCCTCCTGATCTAATTACAACTGGTTCACTCATCCTGATAAGCATTGGAATAACGGGCATGGGTGATCAATAAACGAGATCAGTTTTATGGAATTAACCAGTTTCAGTGATTCGTCGTTATCGTTATTGGCCCCAGCCATCGCAATTATTCTGGCAGTAATAACCCGGAAAGTATTATGGTCTCTGGGCGCTGGTATTGTCACCGGTGCGTTACTGCTGACCGGCTTGAACCCGCTTATCACCATTCACCGTATTTTTGATGGGTTTGTTGGTGTGTTTTGGGATGAAGGCCTTAATTTCAGCAATCTCTATATTCTGTTGTTTTTGCTGGTCCTGGGTGTGATCACCAGTCTGATCAGTATTTCTGGTGGAGCCAGGGCCTTTGGTGAGTGGGCTCGTGAGCGTGTCAAGACCCGTCAGGGCTCACAGGTACTGACGGTGTTTCTCGGTGTTATCATTTTTATTGATGATTATTTCAACAGCCTTGCCGTGGGGAGTATCAGTAAGCCACTCACTGATCGGCACAAAGTCTCAAGAGCCAAGCTCGCTTATTTGATTGATTCGACCGCTGCCCCAATCTGCGTAATTATGCCAATTTCAAGCTGGGGTGCTTATATCATTGCCCTGGTGGGTACTATTATGGCGACCCACGGTGTTGGTGGCGATAGCCCGGTCTTTTCATTCCTGGCCATGGTTCCCATGAACCTTTATGCAATTTTTGCGCTGGCTCTGGTTTTCTTTACCGCAGCCATGGATCTTAATGTTGGACCTATGGCCAGACACGAGAGCGCAGCGCTTGCTGGCACTCTGTTTGATGCCAATAAGGGTAACCCTCCGGGCGCTCCATCTCTGGAAGAAGATAAAAATGGCCGTGTGGCTGACCTGGTGTCACCGATTCTGGTGTTGGTACTGGCAACGATGGCTGCCATGATCTGGACGGGGTATACCGCTCTTGCTGGTGATAATCAGGCATTTTCCATCCTGGGTGCCTTTGAGAATACCGATGTTACGTTATCGCTGATCAGTGGAGGTATGATTGGTCTTCTGTTTGCGATAGCCCGGTTGCTGGGTCGAAATATTTCCGGAAACATCTGGAAGAAGGCGATCGCTGAGGGCAGCAGGTCAATGTTACCAGCTATCTATATTCTTGTGTTTGCCTGGGTTCTGACCGGAATAATTGGCCAGCTGGAGACCGGTAAGTATCTGGCTGGCCTGGTTAGTGGGAATATTTCTCCCAGTTTTCTGCCCATGATGCTTTTCATTGTCTCTGGTGTGATGGCCTTTGCTACCGGAACCAGTTGGGGCACCTTTGGTATTATGCTGCCCATTGCCGGAGATATGGCGGCTGCAGCTGACATAGCCATGATGCTGCCTATGTTGGCTTCTGTACTGGCAGGCGCTGTGTTTGGTGATCACTGCTCTCCGATTTCTGATACGACAATTCTTTCGTCCACCGGGGCATCCTGTCACCATATGGATCACGTCAATACTCAGCTTCCTTACGCGCTTGCCATAGCGGCTGTGGCCATGTTCGGGTATCTGGTAATGGGGATCACTCACTCGATTTCCTTAGGCTTTGTTGCATCACTTGTGGCGTTTACAGGTCTGGTTATTCTGTTCAGAAGGATTTCTTTGAAATCCCGCTTATTGACACCCGCTTCCGGTCATCTGGCCAAGTAATTCAGCTGCACTATGCTTAAGGAGAGGCAGGGACGCCTTTTTGAACTTATTTAAATCAAGGGCATGGATGCTATGAGCTTTGAACAATTGATGAATTCATACGCTGCTCGTCAGCAGATGGGTGAGCTGGAGTATGAAAACGACAGATATTCTTTGTTGGTTAATGATCGGATAGAGGTTGCCTGTTTTCAGGCCAATGGTCGCTTTTATGCTTATAGCATCATTGCCAGGCTGCCCGGGGAAAATAGTAAGCGTGAAGAATTGTTGATCAGGCTGTTGGGGAAAAACCTGGCTCTGATTGCCCATGAGCGTGTTTCATTGTGTATCGACCCTGATGTTGATGCACTGGCTCTATATGCTTCTGCTCCGATAAAGAGCCTGAATGTTGATGGTATTGAAGAGGCCATTGCAGCATTGGCTAATAATCATGCACTTTTTGTAAATTGGGTTGAGCAAAGTGCCCCCCCTGGCCCAGCTATGATGTTCATGTCCTAATAGAAGCTGCTGTCAGTTCGATATATAAGGTATGTCAATGATTAGAGTTGTTCGATATGCCTTCGAAAAAGCAGCAATCCACTGCTTCCTCAATATTTGGTTGCCTGGTTGCCAGTACTGAAGCTGCCTATTTCAATGGACTCCGGCGTGCCAATGACGGATTTCTGAAAGCCATCATTCGTTACAGTCGATTCAAAGAGATACATATATTTTCCCCTCAGTCGTTATTGCCGGAGTTGAGATCCGGCTGGGAATCTTTTCTTCAGCATTATGGCAGTGATAAAGCCATCCATTTCTTACCGGCTCATGAGTTAAGCCGGTTTTTTTCCCGGGTCAGGTACCAGGTTTTTCATCAGGGGGATCCCTGGGTTGGTCATCTCGCAGCGCTGCGTGATGCTTACTGTATAGAACCATTTCCTATTACGGGTCGGGCTCATACGTTGAGTACAGACTCAAATATGTCAAATACCCGTGATCTTCTGTTGTCACCGCTAAAAAGCTGTGACGCAATTTTATGCAGCAGTGAAGCGCAGAAAAAAGTGATGATGCGTCTGTTGTCTGCCGCGAGTTCCAGTATTTCAGATCATATTGGTGTGGCTATACCTTACAAGGGGAGTGTTGCGAAGCTGCCCCTGGGGATAGAGCCTGATGAGCGTTATGCAGGAAGTAAAGAGGAAGCCAGAGGGGTATTGGGTGTTGATCAGGATTCTTTTGTCATTTTAACCCTTGGCCGGCTTGCTCCTTCAAACAAGATGGACCTCCATCCGGTATTGCTGGTAATAAATGATCTGGTGGAGGGTTATGGGCACAGAAATATCAAGTGGATTATTGCGGGTGCAGGAGATGCTGGGAATCCAACTGTGCAGTCCCTGTTAAAACAAGCTTATGATTTAAACCTTGAAGGCAGTGTCCGCTTTGAGCTGGAAATTGCAGATGACCGTAAACATCAATGGCTGTCAGCCTGTGATCTGGTTCTGACGCTTTCGGATAATATTCAGGAAAGTTTTGGCATCGTACCTCTGGAAGCAATGGTTAATGGCAAGGCTGTAGTTTTATCCGACTGGAATGGTTATTCGGAATTGGTTGAGGATGGGGTCAGTGGCTGTTTGATTGAAACCGTATCCACAGATTTGGATGATCTTGCCCGTCCGCTTGGTTCATTGTTGACGGACCATGCTCATTTGCTACAAGCCCAGGGGACAGCGGTTAATTTGAGCCAATGTTCAGAGAAAATTCATCAGCTGATTCAGGAGCCTGAGCTTCTGTCGAGCATGGGAGAGCGGGGAAGGCAGAGAGTATTTGAGAATTATCGATGGGAAGCCATTGTTGATGAATATCATCAGTTGGTGAGTGACCTGAATAAAGACGCTGATCAGATTTCCCGATTAAATAAAAGGCCAGTGGGGCTTCCTTATCATCAGATATTTGAGCATTACCCAGCCAGTCAGTTAGCAGATGACCAGTTCCTTAAGACAACGGATCGAGGCGTTAGATTGCTGCTGAGATCCGAGCAGTTAGTTCACTATACCGAAATGGAGTCATTGTTAAAAATCCACCTGATTGACCAGGTAGCCCATCTTTGTTTATCCGGTTGCCATGTGACGGACTTGAAGGCGAAGTTTCCCCGGGAGCCGGCACTTCTGTTGAATATTATGTGGATGTGTAAATATCAACTGCTGGCCCTGACCGATAAACCGCTATTAAAGCAGGCTAACCATCAAAAAAGATGGTGGCCTGAAGAGCAAAGGCTACCGGCTGAGGTGATGCTGCATCTGGATTGTGTCGAGCCACATCGGTTCAGACTTCTGGAGCCTTTGCTACGCTGGCTGGATGTGCAGCTGGCGTTCTACCATAACCAGTCAGAAAACCCTGAATTTCGAGCGAGCCTGCTAAAGCCCTTTGCTGCAAAGCTGGATGGCCAGCTGTTGCAGGCAATTGGTTGGGTTGCTGAGATGAAAGGGACTGTGCAATATACCGATGTGTTGGACTCTGTCGTTGAGCAGGGCGGGCTGGTATTCCTGAGTGCTGAATTTCCTTTGTGGTATCGTTTGAATCGCTTATGGATTATCCGTGCACTGAAAGACTTTAAACAATTATTTGCCCGGTTTTACCGAGATCTTGGGGGGGTCAATCAGCTGTTTTCTGATTGTTGGCAACAGCCAGCGCAGAGTATTGTCCGTCTTGATTTTCCGTTAAGTACTTCGTCTTCTTGCATGATTGCCATTATTGTTTGTGATAATGGCGAGAAGCTGGTTTATAAAAACAGGGATCTGGCTGTCGAGCGGCAAATTATCGGACATACTGCTGATAACAGTAATATCGCTGGAAAGCTTAACCAGTGGCTGGATGGGCAGCCCGGGCTGGCGACCCTAAGGATATTGACAGGATCGTTTGATGGCGCTTACGGCTATTGTGAGTTTGTTGATAAAGGTCTCAATGAGGCGCTGGATGATCAGCAGATAAACGATTACTACCAGCGCCTGGGCGTTATTGCTGGTTTATCGATTCTGTTGGGAATGGGAGACGTTCATAATCGAAATGTCGTATCCAGAAATGGCATACCTCATCTTGTGGATGTTAAAGCTGCTTTCTGCCCGGGTGTTATAAAAGCGTTCGAGTCTGAGTTGAATGATCCCCAGAAAGCCTTCTGTGGCACGGATAACAGCTTTATGCTCACGTCTCTCTGGAGTGTTTTTGAACAGTTTCACTTTAATGGTTATCGGGATTGCTTATTCCAGTTAGTCAATGGAGAGTTGATCGAGATGCCGTCGGTGGAAGAAAGTCTGGTGATCAATAATTTGGTTCGGACCTGTGAGAGTGACTCGTTATCAAGCATCAAGCCTTTCCTTTGCAGTCAATATGCCAGCGCTTTTGAAAAAGGCCTTGATGCTACGTTCAGAGTCGTTGTGGATCATCACGATGACTGGTGTGCGCTTCTGGAACGTTGTAAAGGAATGACTGTTTGTCACTTACCGCGTTTAGATCAGGAGTTCTATTGGCAACAGAAAGTTAATCTATGGACCTTTCATGGCTTTCAGGCATTCTCAGGAAAGCGTCTCAAGGGTTATTTTGACAGGGTGATGAGTCGATTATGTCAGGGGGCAGAAGAGATTCAACGCTGGGGGGAGCCTGAATGGTTTGAACCTGCAATAGCGCTGTCAGATGAGTTGGTGAAGAATTTGCTTTTTGGCTCAATTACTGAGTTCAGGCGTGAAGTTGGAGGGAAGGGGATATTCAGTGAGTCTGGTTCCAGGCTATCTGAAAGGGTAATTTCTGACCATTATTTTTCAGTTGATACGTTAAGTAAGTCTGTCCGTCTGGTGCAGACTATGGCTGAGAACCCTCAACAACTGGAGCAATTTCTAATCTTTCTTACGGCGGTGGTCAAGCAGTGGATGATTGAGAAAGCGGTGCCGGGGAAAAACTTCCCGGAAGCTTTGCAAGCTAAGCTTCCGGAATAAGCTATTGGCCGTGGATGTTGGCAAGAAGTTCTCTGGCCATTTCAGCGGGTTCTGCCTCTTTTGAAGACAGTAGTGGTTTAAGATAGTCTTCACTTTCTTTATTACGTCCCTCAAACATCAAAGCTAATCCCAGAAAAGCCTTGATAGTAGGGTCTTCAGGGTGCTTTGCCAGACCTTCCTTATGCAACAGGTCAATAGCTTCCTGATGACGTTTTCGATTCATAAACTCAAGGGCAAAGCCAATGGTGCTAAGTGGGCTGTCAGGCCTGGCAGCTTCAATACCGTTGAAAATGCCAAAAGCATGTTTTGGCAGTCCGGTTCCGCTGGCCATAAAGCCAATATCCGCCAGAGTTTTTAAAAGCTTGTCATCAATCATTGCTGACTATCTCCATCCATAAAATTAGTTTAGAGCTTCTGAATAATACTCTGTATCGTATCCTTGATGGATTTGACGATACTTGAACGAAGACCTTCAACAATCATGTACTTGTTGAACTCTACCTGGAACTCAACCATATCCTTGGTACTGTTAGGATCCATATTGGCGACACGGTTTTTCAGTGCTGTATCGAGAGCTTCTGCCTGGCTTCCGAATGTTTCAGATACTTTGTCAAAGCTGAAACCGGCGCTTCCTGGCTGATTGTAATTCGGGTTGTAGGTATCCTGGTATGCCATGGCTGAGTTCCCTCTCAGGCTTTTGATTGACCGTGATGCTGTTTCCAGCTCTTATCAACGACCTCCATAGCCGCAACTACAGCGGTGAGCAGGCTGTCGATTTTTGAAAAATCTTCCGGAGCTGCGCCTTTATCTTTTAATCCTTTCAGGCGAGTCGCTTCAGAGAGTAAATGGTTAAGGATCTGATCCCGGTAAGAGCCGTCCTTATCTTGAATCAACTGTTCTTCAGTTGCTGAGAGAAGAATATTCTCTTCATTTTTCGGTTTGTCCGTCACGGTTCCCTCCAAGACGGTATTTGATTCTGTCAGTTCCGTTAGCTAATAAAAGATACTCAAGGTTGATATCTTCAATTATATACCCATTAGAAAGTTTTGCTCCTATGAGGTACTTGGAACCATCTATCAGTATCACGTAAGGCACTTTGCCCATACTGATACCGCGTATATTTAACGATAAAGGTGATTGACTGTCCGTTATTGTACCTCCTGCATACTTGGTGGCTAATTCAATGGATGGTTTGTTGGCGTATTTTTTCTGAAACTTGGCTACTACCGTTTGCAGGTCATAAACTTGTCCTTCATCCAGCAGGTGCCCTTTCAGGATCACCGTCTGATCCCGGGTGACGACGTGAATTCTTGGTATTAGCCCTTTTTCCCGGAGCATGGATTTGAGGGTATTGACCCGACTAATCTGGTTTTCAACCTGATCAACAACTGACGTAAGCCCATAAATCTCCTGTTTGAGCATGCTGATAATGTTATCAAGCTCATCAGAAGTTGAAACATATCCGGTTATCACCAGAGATCCGGGAGTGTTATCCAGCTCCAGCTCAAGTTTGTCATAACCACGATCTCTGAGGAGCAGTTCAGCGTTATCACGCATTTCATTCATAACAATGATCTGCAAATTAAAAGGAATTCCCTGCTTTCTGAGAAATTTTTGCAGCTCAAGTCTGTCCTGAAGCGTTGGTGTATAACCCGACACGAGTAATGATTTATCGGGCAACTGTTTGAACTTTACCTCTTTAAGTCCAAGCTGGTCCCTGGCCTTTGCCGAGATTTCGAGAACTCCCGGGATGTTTGTTACTTTTTGTACTTCTGTATCCGTGTTGGAAATCATCAGACTCACGCCGGCTATCACAATCAGCAGTATGACTGGAATAGCGGCAAGCCATCTTTTATCAATACTTGCTATAAAGGATGTATCATCAAAATCGTCATCATCTTCTTCTTCGTCATCCTCTTCATCCTCATCTGACAGTGTCTGCTGGAAGTCAGATCCAGATAGATCTAGCTCATCTGCGTCAGTAGATGGCTGCTCTTCCTCACTGACAGTCAGTTCCTGTGTTGGGGGAGGGGCTATGTTCGGTAGTGCCAGAGATGGCCACTCCGCATCAGCGGGGCCGATAGCTATGAACAGGCTGCTTGAGGTAACAACATCAAAGTGGCGGTAGTGAATACTCGAGCCTGCGGGTTCGCCATTTACATATAAAGGAGTATCCGCTGTGCTTGATTGGATTTTTACCTGGCCATCATTAGAAATCTCAATAATGAGCTCGATATCATTCAGGTTGTCGTCGGTTAAGATCAGGTCACAACCATCATCTTTACCCAGGGAGTACCTGCCCGGCTCGATGGGGATCTCGGCACCAATATGGTTGCCGGAGAGTATTTTCAGGTAAAATTCAGTCATAAATGACCTCCTGCCATGGTAAAGCAGAAAATGATCTGACTGGGCCCGTAGACGGTTTTATGGTCAACATCCTGTTGATTCTGTCCGTAGTTATTACTGGTGTCTTTACGTGCTCTGACTATCTGCGTAAATTGAGTCTTAAAAAGTAGATTAAGGTAAAAAAAACGTCATTGCCAGAGATTACATGATAATTATTCGGCAAATTCGTCACTAATTAGATGCCTGTCGATAAAATGTTGGGTAAAATTTCCTGAAAAGGTTAAATAGCCCTGATAACAATAACCATAAAATAAGAGGCGCAGTGTTATGGATGCATCATTCTGGAATGGTAAAAGGCCTGCTGGGGTTGGTGATTCTGTTAACCCTGATGAATATTCCAGTGCTTTATCTGTGATCAATGCTTTTTTAAATGAGAATAGCTCGCTCCCTGCATTTACGGGCATTGGACATACACTGACTTATGCTGACATTGATCTTTACAGTCAGCAGTTTGCAGCATACATCCAAAGAAATACTGATCTGCAACCGGGGGATCGAATTGCGATTCAGATGCCCAATCTTCTACAGTACCCGATTGTCGTTTATGGCGCGTTGCGAGCAGGATTGGTTATCGTAAATACCAACCCGCTTTATACTGCCCGGGAAATGTTGCACCAGTTCAAAGACTCGGGAGCAAAGGCATTAGTATTTTTTGAAAACTTTGGTGATCTCGTTGAAGAGGTGGTTGGTCAGACAGATATCAAACACCTTTTTGTGACCCGGCTTGCTGATATGGTTCCGGCTCCGAAACGGCAGGTGGTTAATTTCCTGGTCAAATATGTTAAGAAGATGGTGCCACGGTATTCCTTACCCAAAGCAGTTCCGCTGCTTGACGCCTTCAGAGCTGCAAAAGCCTCTGACTATCAACCGATTCCAGAGGGTAAGCTCTCTGATCCGCTGGTACTTCAATACACTGGTGGTACTACCGGGGTGGCCAAAGGTGCCATTCTGACTAACAGGAATTTGATAGCAAATATGCTTCAGTCCAAAGAGATGCTGTCTCAAGTGGATCAACAGGGGCAGAAAATCTTAAAAACTGGGCGCGAAACGCTTATCGCGCCATTGCCGCTCTATCACATATATGCCTTCACAGTGCACTTGATGTGTATGCCGTTTATGGGGAATCACAGTATTCTGATAGCTAACCCGAGAGATACAGATACATTTATTAAGTCGATTAAGCCGTGGCGTTTTACTGCTTTTATTGGTCTGAATACCTTATTTGCCAGCTTGCTGAATCATCCCAAATTTAAAGAATGTGATCTCTCAGGTTTAAAGGTAACTTTATCGGGAGGGACTGCGCTGCAGGAGGCAACGGCTCAAAGGTGGCATAAAGAGACCGGGTGTATTATTTCTGAAGCTTATGGGTTAACAGAGTGTTCTCCCGCCGTTTGTATGAATCCAGCCGGTGATTTGTCACAGCCAGGCACTGCGGGTCTGCCAATACCTTCCACAGAGCTGAAAACCATAGACGAGAATGGTGGTGAGACAGCGATAGGTGAGCCTGGTGAGCTTTGTGTCAGGGGGCCGCAGGTTATGTCCGGATACTGGCAGCGAGTTGAAGCAACAGCTGAAGTACTCAGTACGGATGGTTGGCTGAAAACCGGAGATGTCGCTGTGATCCAGGAAGATGGGTTTGTCAGAATTGTTGACCGCATCAAGGATATGATTCTGGTTTCCGGTTTTAATGTCTATCCGAATGAAATTGAGGATGTTGTTTCCGGCCATCCAAAGGTGGCAAACTGTGCGGCCATTGGGGTTCCCGATGAGAACTCTGGAGAGAAGGTTAAGTTGTTTGTTATCAAGTCAGATGACAGTCTTACAGCTGACGAGTTACTAAGCTGGTGTCGTGATTATCTGACGGCCTATAAAGTGCCCAAGGTGTGTGAATTTCGTGATGAATTGCCGATGACACCTGTTGGCAAGATTTTGCGCAAAGACCTCCGGTAGTCAGAGGTTGTGAGTTAACCTGTTATGGGTTGGTGGGATCCATCCGGAAGGGTGGTCTCTTTATCACAAGTCCTGTAATCCCTGGTAATCAGGGTTACAGGATATTTTTTATATGTCGTTTATATTTTAAGGAGATTTTGGCAGTCAGTTATGCTGACTGCTGGTCATGGTTTGAGAAATAACGATGCAGTATTTCAGGGTCATCTTTCAAAGCATTAAATGCTTCTTTGGCATCGGTGGGTGTGATGCTGGTGCGATCCAGTTTCATGCGATGTATAGAGGCATCAAACCAGAACCAGTGATTGTCTTCGGTAAGACATAAGGCTCTTACTGAATAGCTGGTTGCTGGAATGAAGGGCAGGGGCATTCCACTGGTTAGTTGCTTTCTGACAATGGTGGAATTTTGACAAGAGTAGGTGGTGTTGTGGTAAATCCGCTCGAAACGGTTGAATTCGTGACCAAACATCTTGTTTGCCATAATGTCCTGTTTTTGACTCAGGTAGTACAGTGCAAAAATGCCAGCCACAATCAGGATAAAGCTTTCCATTTTTCATACCTCGTGGGTTAATGCACTGGGCTTCCCTGCGGCTTCGGAAAACCCTTATATGTATTCTATACGCATTTGTACAACTATGTTCAATTAACATCGCTGATGAGATTGGGGTTTTTACTGGAGAAGGATCACAATGCCCAGTCAGCAATCATCTGTTTGGCTATCGGCCGAAAAGCATCTTTTCCATAGAGCGCATCAACTAATTTAAATGAAAATCCCATGGCATTGCCCGGGCCCTGGGCTGTTATAACCCGTTTTTTTTCGTCCACCACTACGGTGTTTCCGGGATGTGTCAGGGGGCCTTCCATTTGCTCCATAAAGCTGGGATAGCAAGTCGCGTGGACGTTATCCAGTAAACCGTTGTGAGCAAGAACTACCGCAGGCGAGGCGCATATAGCCGCATACCATTTTCCTGCTTTTTGCTGATCATGCAGCAGTGTTATCAGCGTTTTGCAGTTCTTCAGGTTCTCGGCACCGGGCATACCACCAGGAAGGGCAATCAGGTGAAACGGCTTGCCTGTGCAGGCTTCTATATGCACATCTGCTGTGATCTGCATTTGGTGTGAGGTGGTGATGGTCTGCTTGCCATCAGGAAGACAGCTGGCTACAGTGACTTGTGCGCCCGCTCTCCTGAGTGTGTCTATGATGGTCACAGCTTCAATGTCTTCAGAGCCATCAGCAATTGGGATGAGAACCTGTCTTGGCATGGTAGACCCTCATTATGAAGGTGGGGTGTTAAGTAAGTGTCTGCAGCTTAAGGCCGTATAGGATCTTGTTGCGGGTAGTTAAAACTGAGAGATAAAGCTTCTGTATATTGGCTCTCTTCTGCACAGAATCAGACTACAAAATGAGAAAAAATGAATAACAGGATTGTTTTATCGTCGCTTTCAGTTCGCATTAAGATGTTTAAACAGGCTCTTATATGCCGACAGAATTTTAATCTAGCAGATAGTTAAGGCTGGTGAGATAAATTTGATAATGAATTGGTATTATGCCAGTTGCCCGGCAAGGTTGTAGCCGAGGTTGTAGCCACTGTGGTAATCAGACACAAGGTGATTTCTGTGTCTTGTTCCTCTGGAGGTGTTCAGTGGCTTCAGTGGCGAGATATGAACCAGATATATGCTTGAGTCTTGTGCAACTGATTCAGCAAGGTCTGCCGCCTGGTTGTAAATAGTGTTCTGATCTTTTATCAGCATTGACACGGCTGGCATTTGACGATTTTGCCAGGCATAAATTTTTGACCCGGTCGCTGAGCTTTTACGAAAGTTTGCTTGCCTGGTTCTAAGTACAACAATCTGGTTATGGCCGTCATCAATCGCTTTTTGTATTGGCAAGGGGTCTGATAAACTGCCATCGGTCAGGGCGTGGTTATTAACCAATACCGGTTTTCGATAAATCATGGGTAAGGCGCTGCTTGCCTTCAATGTGTCGTTGATCACCTCATTTGGTGTGTTGCTGTCAATGCTGTGATAAATGGGTTTTCCGCTTTCAATACATGTGCTGACAACGGTAAAGCGTTGAGAGTTCAGCCTCTTTCTGAAACGGTCAAAGTTTAAAGCGTTTTGCTGTGAAAGCTTTTGGAAAAACCAGTCAAGATCAAACAGATCCCCACCCCTGATATGGCGCAGAATACTGATAAACTCAGAGTCAAGGCATAGTTTGGTATAGATATCCAGATTGCGTCCACGTTGACCCGCAATAAATGAACTGAGATTCAGCGCGCCAGACGATACGCCATAGTAGCCATCGAAAGCTTTGACTCTTTTATCAAGAAAAGCGTCCAGAATACCAGCAGTGAAAATACCACGCATACCTCCACCTTCAACAACCAGCGCTCTTTTTATGGATGAGGAGGGGGCGATGTGTTGCATGGTTGGAGTGTTGAGGTTATTGATTGAAATAAGATGGTTGCGGGAGCTGGATTCGAACCAACGACCTTCGGGTTATGAGCCCGACGAGCTACCAGACTGCTCCATCCCGCGACAAAACTGCTCAGCTGATTCTTTCAAAAAGAAACATCAACTGCTTTATAAAAGTGGTTGCGGGAGCCGGATTCGAACCAACGACCTTCGGGTTATGAGCCCGACGAGCTACCAGACTGCTCCATCCCGCGATAAAGCTGATCAGTTGATTCTTTCAAAAAAAGAAACATCAACTGCTTTACAAAAGTGGTTGCGGGAGCTGGATTCGAACCAACGACCTTCGGGTTATGAGCCCGACGAGCTACCAGACTGCTCCATCCCGCGTCGAAAGAGAGGCGAATTATAGGGACGCTGGTTATAATGTCAAGGATTACCTGCGGCAAAAGGAGAAGGTGAAAGTGAGTGCGGTATTGGTTATGCAGGAATACCGCACGACAATTGACAATTATTAGCTGGCCACCGCTTTATTCGCGATCAACTGGTTCACGACTTCAGGATCTGCCAGCGTTGATGTGTCGCCAAGGTTTTCGAACTCGTCAGCAGCTATTTTCCGGAGAATCCGCCTCATGATTTTTCCAGACCGGGTTTTGGGAAGTCCCGGGGCCCACTGAATAATATCCGGGGTAGCAATCGGCCCTATCTCTTTTCTTACCCAGTCCTTCAGGTTCTTTTTCAGGTCTTCACTGGTGTCTGTCCCGCTATTGAGCGTGACATAAACATAGATCCCCTGGCCCTTGATATGGTGTGGGAAACCGACAACTGCAGCTTCCGCCACCTGCTGATGGGCTACCATTGCCGATTCTATTTCTGCCGTTCCCATACGGTGGCCGGAAACATTAATGACATCATCCACACGACCGGTGATCCAGTAATAGCCATCTTCATCCCTTCGGGCTCCGTCACCTGTTGTATACATGCCTTTAAAAGATGAGAAGTAGGTTTGAACAAAACGTTCATGATCTCCATAGACGGTTCTCGCTTGTCCGGGCCAGCTATCCAGGATAACAAGATTGCCTTCTCCGGGGCCATGGATCAGACGACCCATATTATCTACCAGGGCAGGTTGTACACCAAAGAATGGTCGTGTGGCTGAACCCGGCTTAAGGTCAGTAGCTCCCGGAAGTGGAGTGAGCATCGCAGCGCCTGTTTCGGTCTGCCACCAGGTGTCGACGATAGGGCAGCGCTCTTCACCAATGGTTGAGTAGTACCAGCTCCAGGCCTCGGGGTTAATGGGCTCACCTACAGAGCCCAGCAATCTGAGTGAGCTTCGATGAGTGTCTTTGATCACCGCATCGCCTTCTGCCATTAATGAGCGGATAGCCGTTGGTGCGATATAAAGAATATTCACACCGTGTTTATCGATGATTTTGCTGATGCGATTGGTTTCAGGATAGTTAGGCACTCCCTCATGCATCACAATGGTTGCGCCATTCAGCAAGGGGCCATAGGTGACGTATGAGTGTCCGGTAATCCAGCCAACGTCAGCATTGCACCAGAAGACTTCGCCGGGTTGATAGTCAAATACATATTGATGGGTCATGGAAGCGTATACCAGGTAGCCACCTGTGCTATGCATGACACCCTTTGGCTTTCCGGTAGAGCCTGAGGTGTAGAGGATAAAGAGTGGGTCCTCGGCATTCATCTCCCTGGCTTCGCAGTGTGGAGAAGTGAGTGCCGTTAACTCCTGCCACCAGACGTCACGGTGACGATGCCAGGCAATATCAGCGCCTGTGTGCTTGAGAACAATGACCTTCTCAATGGTGTGTGTGTCGGGGTGTGTCAGTGCTTCATCGACGTTGCTTTTAAGAGGGACTGTGCGCCCGCCTCGAACACCTTCATCGGCCGTAACGACAATCTTAGCTTTTGAGTCAATGATTCTTCCTGCCAGTGATTCCGGTGAAAATCCGCCAAACACCACGGAATGAATGGCCCCTATACGGCTGCAGGCCAGCATCGCAACGGTGGCTTCGATGACCATGGGCATATAGATTGCTACCACATCACCTTTGCGAACACCCTGACTCTTCAATGCATTGGCAAAGCGGCACACAAGTTCATGCAGTTCCCGGTAGGTGACCTTTCTGGCTTCACCTTCATCATCCGGCTCCCAGATAATGGCCAGCTGGTCACCTCGCTCTTCCAGGTGCCGGTCAAGGCAGTTGTGGGACGCATTGGTGGTACCATCATAAAACCAGTTGATGCTGACAAAGTGGTCGTCAAAAGAGACTTTTCTCACTTTGGAGAAAGGCTGGAACCAGTGGATGCGTTGGCCATGTTCGCGCCAGAAGCCTTCAGGGTTAATGATGGATTGCTGATACATTTCCAGATACTGGTCGTTGTTAACCAGTGTGTTCTCAAGAGCAGCAGGTTTTACTGGATAAACGGAGGTGTCAGACATATCACTTCCCTTAGTGTTGTTATTATTATTTAGTTCAAAATGACTCAGGGCGGTTTTTTATTTTGTTCAGGTTGAGTGATTGCTCACTAAAACGACTGTGAACGTATTTATTGAAGTGTTCTCAGTTTAGGATTTGCAGGGATTTCTGGTATTAGACTTTGGTCTTAACTTCTATCAGATAAAGTATACGGTCCCGATTTTGTGTAAACAATAACCCTATCACTATTTTGACTAATATCGAAAGTATCAGCCTTCCGACTGACGTACGATCAAGGGCGACATTCCACGGGCACCGGTGTATATTTCGCAGAGAAACGCCACAGAAAATTCTGCTTTGGTGGAATGACTTATAAGAATAATAGCTATGTCTGGATGGATACTGGCCCTTATTGCCACAGTGTACGTCGCCTGTCTGTTTATTGCGGCCTGGTTTGGTGATTATCGGGGGGCTGCTTTCAGAAAACGCTGGCAGCCCTTGATTTACAGCCTTTCTCTGGCTGTTTACTGTACTTCCTGGACTTTTTTCGGCGCTGTGGGGCAGGCCAGTGAAAATCTGTGGTCATTTCTTCCCATCTATCTTGGTCCCATCCTGGTTTTTGTTCTTTTCTGGAAGCTTCTGGTCAAGCTGATTACTGTCAGTAAACAGGAGAACATTACGTCAATTGCCGACTTTATCGCTTCCCGTCATGGTCGTTCCCACTTTATGGCGATTCTGGTGACCTTCATTCTGGTCATTGGTGTGCTTCCCTATATAGCACTGCAGCTAAAAGCTATTGTGATGGGCTTTGCTCAGCTGACGGATGACAGTCCAGGGTCTGGCCGATGGTCTCGGGAAGATCTGGCATTAGCCATCACCTTAACCCTGAGTGTTTTTGTCATTATGTTTGGTACCCGAAAGCTGGATGCTACCGAGCATCAGAATGGCATTATGACGGCTATTGCCTTTGAGTCTCTGGTTAAGCTCTCAGTTTTCCTGCTGGTGGGAATCTGGGTTTCGTGGGCTGCTGTGGATCATATTAATTTTGATGTCATCATCCAGCCGGGTGACGGGAATGCCGGGGTCAGCTGGTTTGATAGTATTATCATGCCTACGGTAATGGCCATGGCAGCCATACTGTGTCTGCCCCGGCAGTTTCATGTCACGGTGGTAGAAAACAGCAGCATTGATGATTTCCATAAGGCTCGATGGCTGTTTCCCGCCTATTTGTTGTTACTGGCTCTGTTTGTGATACCACTGGCGCTGGCTGGCAATCAACTATTGGGCAGCGCTGTGCCCGGTGATGCCTATTTGATTGAACTGCCAAAGCTGATGGGCAACTTACCCATGGCTGTGCTGGCTTTTCTGGGGGGCGTGTCTGCTGCCATCAGCATGGTGATTGTGGCAACACTTGCTTTGACCACCATGGTATCCAACGAAATTTTAATGCCATTACTGCTGCGCAGAAATAATCACAGTTACCGGGACAGTAATGACTTTTACCGGTTCAGTGGCCTGTTGCTGACGGTAAGGCGTACGACGATTGTCATTTTATTGATGTTGTCATGGGGTGTTTATCGACTTCTGGAAGGCGCTGGTTCTCTGGCTGCTATCGGTCAGATGTCATTTTCGGCCGTTGCTCAACTCGCCCCGGTGTTGCTGGGTAGTCTCTACATCAGGGAAAGCAATGCCAGGGCAGCCGCCGGTGGCCTGTTAGTAGGTTTTATGGTCTGGCTTTTCTGTCTGGTGATACCTGTGCTGGTTGATGTTTCATGGCTGGGTACCAGTGTTGTTCAGCAAGGTGTTTTTGGTTATGAGTGGCTTAAGCCAGATAATCTTTTTGGTCTGGGGGTTACCGGTACGGTCACCGGAGCAACACTGGTTGCGCTGTCTCTGAATACCTTTGTCTATCTTTGTGGCTGTCTTTACCTTAGGCCGGGTATTGAAGAGAGAAGGCAGTCCCGGAAGTTTGTTGATGCGGTCCTTTCTGAAGATGGTGTTTTCCCGAATGCAGCCATTACGGTAGGAGAGCTTGAGCAGCTGGCCAGCCGCTTTGTCAGTAAAAACCGGGTGCAGGGTGTTATTCAGAGCTTTGAGTCCGGGGATAGAAGGCTGCTATTCGGAGCGCTGAATGGTCATAAGCAGGCAGGGCCAGAACTGGTGGCCGCGATTGAACGGTTGCTGGCAGGAACGCTGGGGGCGTCATCGGCCCGTATTGTGATGAAGTCTCTGGCGCATGGGAATGTCGCGCTTGAAGAAGTTCAGGCTATGGTGGATGAGGCCTCGGAAGTATTTCAGTTCAACCGGGAACTGCTGCAGGGAGCGATTGAGCATATCAGTATGGGGATCAGTGTGGTTGATCGTAACCTGGAGTTAGTTGCCTGGAATCAGCAATATCTGCAGTTGTTTGACTACCCGAATGACCTGATTAAGGTGGGTCGTCCTATTTCAGATATGATTCGGCATAATGCCCTGAATGGACTTTGCGGCACCGGGGATGTGGACCATCACGTCAATAAACGGCTGTCATATATGAGGAATGGGACGGCCCATCGCTCAGAAAGGCGGCGACAGGATGGCAGGGTGATTCAGATTCAGGGGAATCCCATGCCCGGTGGTGGATTTGTTATGGCTTTCACCGATATCACCGGGTTCCGTCAGGTTGAGCAGGCCCTGAAAGAAGCAAATGAAAGTCTGGAGCATCGGGTGCAGGAGCGGACAAAAGAGCTGTCATTGTTAAATGTGCAACTTTTAGGGGCAAAGTCACAGGCCGAGAAAGCGAACCACTTGCGCTCACGTTTTTTTGCGGCAATCAGTCATGACCTTATGCAGCCAATGAATGCGGCTCGACTATTTACTGCCTCCATGGAGCTGGAAGCAAAAGGCACCGTGCATGAAGAACTGGCGCAAAATATCAGCAACTCATTAAGGTCTGCGGAGCATTTGTTGACAGATCTGCTGGATATGTCGCGAATAGAAGCCGGTAAGGTGGCGGTGAATCTTCGGGATGTTCCTGTAATGGAGGTTTTAGAGCCCCTGAGGTCTGAATTTTCGCTGTTGTCGAAGGAAGGCAGGCTGATGTTCAGGGTGGTCAGTTCTGATCGGCGCATTAAAACCGATCCGGTGCTTCTGAGAAGAATCTTACAAAATTTCCTGACCAATGCGTTTCGTTATGTTGCCAACACCCATAGAACAGGAAAAGTGCTTCTGGGATGTCGTTTTATCAACAATCGACAGCTTAGACTTGAGGTAAGGGATAATGGGCAGGGCATCCCCCAAGACAAGCAGGCACTGATTTTTGCAGAATTTGAGCGTTTATCGACAGCCGTGAATGGGTTGGGGCTTGGGCTCTCCATTGCTAAAGGTATAGCTCAGATCCTTGAGGCAAAAATTTCCTTGTCATCGTCGCCGGGAGAGGGGGCTGTTTTTTCCGTTGTGGTTCCTTTGGTCTCTGGGAGTATTGTGGATCCCGCAGTGTTGTCTTGTGATCCTGATCAGGGGAAAATGGGGTTGAAGGTCCTGTGTGTGGATGATGAACCGGACATTATCAAAGGTATGGCCAGTCTGTTAACTCGTTGGGGGTGTCGGGTGGAGACTGCGCAAAGTCATCATGAAGCCATTCAGTCGCTTGAGATCATGACGCCTGATTTATTGATGGTGGATTACCAGATGGGGGATCAGGCCAGCGGTATTGAGTTAATAGAACGTATCCGTAAAAGATCAGGTTATCAAACAAGTGCTGTTCTGGTCACCGCTAATCAACAGGATGAACTGCGGCGGCAATGCCGGGAGCTGAATATCAGCTATTTGAAAAAGCCCGTCAAGCCAGCTGCCATGAGGGCCATTCTGAACCGTTATGATGTTGAAAAACGCCAGTTAGAGACGGTTTAGTCTGCGGTTTTATGATCTTCCGGATCTTGACCGGGCATCTCAATTTCCAGCGCTTTGATGGCGATGACCGCCTGGGTCCTGCTTCTGACCCCCAGCTTTTTGAAAATGGCGGTCACATGAGCCTTGATCGTCGCTTCCGATACATTCAGGTCATAGGCAATCTGCTTATTCAACAGGCCTTCACTGATCATGCCCAGAACCCTGAACTGCTGTGGTGTCAGGGTTGCCAGTCTGGCTTCCATATCACTGCTTTGCCGGGATTCGACAGGTTGGAAGTTATCAGGCCACCAGTTTTCTCCATCCAGAACGTTGATAATGGCGGCTTTCAGGTCATCCAGCGGCGTAGACTTCGGAATGAAGCCACTGGCTCCATGGTTTTTGGTTTTCTGTATGATCTGCTGGTCATCAGAAGCTGAAACAATGACAACAGGAACATCCGGATATTGCCCTCTGAGAAATATCAACCCGGACAGCCCGTGCGCTCCTGGCATATGCAGGTCCAGCAAGATCAGATCCGGTGAGGCATTGTTGTCCAGAAGCATTTGCAGTTCAGCGATTGAACCAGCTTCGTGGATCACAGGTTCCTTGAGCGCGTGACCAACAGAGGACTTGAGAGCAGTCCGGAATAAGGGGTGGTCATCGGCAATTATTATTGTGTAGTCCATTTTTTGAGATTGCCATTATCTGTTTGATCGGTCAATTAAATAACCTCTGTGAACCCGTCAAAGATTCAGAGGTTTATTAAAGTATAAGTAAATCGATTTCAGATGATGGAACTATTCTCTGTTGGGGCGGTCATATGTAGTGGATAAGTACTGAAATAAGGGCTCTAAATGGTTGGTTCGGTCAATTTTTCTTCAGTTCCAGTTGCTGTTGATCAGGGTAAATACACTAAGGAGTATTTTGAGGATTATGAATCAAAAGCTCAAAGCCTGGCTGAATTAAAAGAGGACCGGGGAAAGAGTCCAGGATGGAATACGGTCAAGACGGTTGCGGTTTCTTCCCTTGCGGCAGTTTCCCAGCTCGGACAACTGGTTGGTAGCATGTTTGGCCATACTGTCTTTGCCCTCCCATCTGCCATGGTGGGTGGAATTTTCGGCTTTTGTGTTTATGCGCCCTTTATGAAGGCTGTGGATCATCTTTCGGGGAGAGAAAACACCAAGTCGTTCCTGGAATATACGATTACTCCAGCAAACATACTGAGTAATTTTATCTATAACCGGGTTACAGACCTTGCTTGTCGATATGTTGTGGGTTTCGGGCTTATGGTTGCGGTTGTGGAACCTGTTTATATCATCCTGGGCGGTCTGGCAGCAGGCACTTTATTGTCCCCATTAATTTACAATGACTTTAAAAATAATAACTCTAAAAATGTCGAGCATTTTATCGATGGTCCGGGAAATTTTTCAGTCAAGCTCAGTGCACAGCACTATTTATGGCAAAAATTTGATGATTGGGCTGCGGGCATTAAAAGAACTCCTTTAACTCTTCATGATCGAATTGCAGCTCAAGTGAATGCCAGGCAGGTTTCTATCAAGGATTTGGCGGATCTGGTTGGCTGATGATAAAGGGCATTCGTTTCCCCTGCTGCTTTACAGGCGCTCAATAACGCCTGTTGTAAAGCACTACACCCATTCTCAGCAGGGCGAAAATTAATCACAGGCATTATGAAGTCGGTGCCTGGGATGACCCTGAAGGTTGCGCTTTATGCATTTTGGTGATACCGGACTAAAGCATTCCGGATGTTTACCATAAATGTCTGAGTAAAATGCCTGTATTTCCGAAAGGTCTTTTTCGATGTCCTCCCCTGGCTCGATAACAGGACCAAATCCTCCGGTTCTGTCCTTGAAATCCAGAAAGGCAAGTACAATGGGGATGCCGGCATTTTTTGCCATATGGTAAAAGCCTGTGTGCCACCGCTCGCCACGTGCCCGGGTACCTTCAGGGCATATAACCAGGCCCAGCTTTCTGTGTTGCTTGAAAGTACAGACCGCCTGTTCTACCAGGCTGCCTCTTCTGCATCTGCCATTTCGATCCAGCGGAATCCCTCCCATCCAGCGCATAACCCAGTTGAACGGCCCCCAGAACAGGGTGTGTTTGCCCACCCAGTAACACTGTACACCGGTAGCAAGGCCAATCGCCATGCCATAGACAAAGTCCCAGTTACTGGTATGGGGAGCACCAACAAGCACGTACCTGGCCAGGCGTGGGGCTCTGCCCTGAATCCTCCAGCCCATCACTTTGAGAAACAGTTTTGCGAATAGAGAAAGGGTCTGGCTGACAATGGGTGTATTGAAAATTGTGATTTGCATAGTTCTGAGGGTGCCTTGCTATCCCGTTTACAGGAAGCGGTGTTGAAAGCTATCAAAAGAGCGATCGCTTTGAGCACAGCTTCATAACAGAAAATGAATGTATGCAGCCTTAACGATCCTTTTTTGCTGCATGAAGCCTGCTGCAAAAAAGCCATCTGGGGACTGGTTAACAGGCAAGGAATTGCTTGCCAAAAGCATTCTGTATGTATATACAGTGCTTATCCCTGAGCTAATTGGAACATGATGGAAAGTAATGCCATTCTTGAGCAAAAGGTGGTCCAGAGAAAAATCATACATATCGATTTTGACGCCTTCTTTGCCAGTATTGAAATACGTGATAATCCGAGGTTGTCAGGAAAGGCGGTTGCTGTCGGGGGGGCTCCGGATCGTAGAGGTGTGATTGCCACTTGTAACTATGAGGCGCGTCGATTTGGTGTGCATTCAGCCATGTCTTCGGCCCAGGCGATGAGACTCTGCCCGGAGCTGAAGATCATTCCTCCCCGCTTTTCTGTTTATCGTGCCGCGTCTTCTGAAGCTCATGCCATTTTTCGCCAATATACTGATTTAATTGAACCTTTGTCCCTGGATGAGGCCTATCTCGATGTCACCGGAACGCATCTTTGTCGAGGCAGTGCCACCTTGATTGCCGAGGAAATCCGGCAGAAAATTTTTCAACAATTGCATGTCACCGTCTCTGCCGGCGTTGCCACGAATAAGTTTCTGGCCAAGATTGCCAGTGACTGGAATAAACCCAATGGCCTTTTTGTGATCACTCCGGAACAGGCGGATGATTTTATTTTCGATCTGCCCGTGAAAAAAATTCATGGGGTAGGGCGGGTGACCGCCGGGAAATTGCACAAAAAAGGCATCAATACCTGTGGGCAATTACGCCAGTATTCCATTCTTGAGTTAAGTCGCTGGTTTGGCAGTTTTGGTGAACGGTTGTGGGAGCTGTCCCGGGGGAGGGATGATCGTGAGGTGCAGACCAGTCGGCGCAGGAAGTCCCTTTCTGTTGAGCATACTTATGATAAAGACCTGGCGGGGCTTGCGGATATTACTGCACAGGTTATCCCGTTGCTTGAAGAACTTCAGGAACGTTACCAGCGTATTGAAAAGGAATACGAGGTGCATAAGCACTTTGTTAAGGTGAAGTTTGCTGATTTTACCCAGACCACCCTTGAGGAGAGTCTGCCGACAACCGGTGAAACTGTTATGGAACATTTTACTCAGTTGCTGGTAAGAGCCTGGGAGCGGGGAGGCCGCCCGGTCAGGCTTCTTGGCTTAGGGGTCAGGCTTGTGGATCTCCGTGAAGAAAGAGCGCTTGAGCAGCTGGAGCTTTTTGAAAAGAAAATCATGGGGCTGGTGTAGTCTCCCGTTTTATTTCTGCCAGCTGTCCCATCACATTACTGACCAGACAATAAGCCACGAACCAATAAAAGCCAGAGTGCAGTGATGCATCAAATTGCACAATCTGCCTGGAATCGACATATCCAGCAGTTGTGGCATTGGCCGCCAGAAAGGCGATAAGCACACCAATGGCAAACACATCAGCCATGGACCATTTGCCCAGTAAACTGTTCAGCCTGAGCAGTCTCTGGTTTTCCCTGACAAAATTAGCCAGCAACAGGAAACCCAGTTTTGTCACCGGGATCACCAGGCTGAAGGTGACAATCAGTATTGCCACAAAATAATAGCCACTGTTCCAGAGATCTCCAGCGGTACCGAGAATGGAACGCTTCTTTTCATAAACAGTGGATGTTCCTTTAACATCCAGACGATTAAGGAACTGGGTAGCCAGACCCGCCATGGCAGGATGAAGGTTTTGCTGCTGAACGATATGCCTTGCCTCATTCAGCATTGCCTGACGATCAAGATCGGCCTTGATGGTCATCATGGGTTGAGTCACTCCCGGAATCAGCAGGCAAAGGGAGGTGATTATCATCAGCGTGAGTAGCCATCTGGAAGCTGTCATCAACGACCTCATTGTTCTTCTTAATAAGGAATAGATTCTGATAGCTCAGTTTGGTCTAAGTAGCTGCGTTTGTCAGCTTGCCAATCATGATGGGGCTATTTCATGCCGGTTCAAAATGTTCAACCATCAGTTGTAAGTTGTGCTGACCACGGAATTCATTAATATCGAGTTTATAGACAGCCTTGATCTGACGAATATTGGGATCAGGCCACACCCTGTTGTCAATATTAAAGGCAATGGCATCCAGCCAGAGTTCACTGCCGGGTATTTTGAGTACCATTTTGAGGTGCTTCTCTCCCACCAGTTTCTGCTGAATGATTTGAAATTGGCCATCAAAGCAGGGCTCAGGAAAACTTTGTCCCCATGGCCCCCCTTCGCGGAGGGTATAGGCGGTTGCCATGGTTACCTGGCCAGGCATCAGTTCACCGTCAGTGTGCACTTCTGCCTGAAGGTCTTCAGCGGTCAGTTGTTTTCTGACTTCAAGGTCAAAAGCCGTTTGAAATTCGTTGTATTTTGCTTTTGTTATGGACAGCCCCGCGGCCATGGCGTGACCACCAAATTTGATAATAAGCCCGGGGTTATCCCTGGCAATACTGTCCAGTGCATCACGCATATGCAGTCCCTGAATCGACCTGGCAGAGCCTTTCAGTTCTGGCTCTCCCACTGGATTATCTGCTTCAGCAAAAGCAATCACTGGACGGTTCAGTTTCTCTTTTACCCGGGAAGCCAGAATGCCAACCACGCCCTGGTGCCAGCTTTCCTGAAACAAACTGACGCCCCATGGCAGGTCTGTTTGCTGGTTAAAGCGGATTTTCTCCAGCTCTGCCATGGCCTGGCTGTGCATACTGCCCTCAATGGCTTTTCGGTCACGGTTAAGACCATCCAGCTCAACGGCTAACTCCCTCGCCCGGTTTATATCGTCGCAAAGGAGCAGTTCGATACCAATCGACATATCATCCAGGCGTCCAGCCGCATTAAGTCTTGGACCCAGGGCAAAGCCCAGGTCAGACGCGACCAGTTTTTCAGCATTTCTACCGGATACCTCAATCAGCGCTGTAATGCCCGGTCGACAGCGGCCAGAACGGATACGGGCAAGCCCCTGGAATACCAGTATGCGGTTATTGCTGTCCAGCTTGACCACATCAGCCACTGTGCCGAGGGCAACAAGGTCGAGAAGTTCAGCCAGATTGGGCTCTGTGTTCTCCTGAAAATAACCCCGTGACCGCAACAGGGTTCGCAAGGCACACATCAGGTAGAAAATAACGCCTACCCCGGCGGTATTTTTGCCGGGAAACGGGCAGTCTGGCTGATTAGGGTTAACAATCGCATCGGCTTCAGGCAGTTCGCGACCCGCCAGATGGTGGTCGGTAACCACAACTTTCATCCCTCTGCTTTTTGCTGCCAGTACACCGGTAAGGCTGGAGATGCCATTATCGACGGTGATTAATACATCCGGTTGAAAGGGCAGGGCGGCTTCAACAATTTCAGGGGTCAGGCCATAACCATAGTCAAAGCGGTTGGGCACCAGAAAATCGGCATGGCCACCCATGCTCCTCAGCGCCAGAACAGCGAGTGCACTGCTGGTGGCACCATCGCAGTCGAAGTCGCCAACAATTAACATGCGCTGCTGGTTGATAATAGCCTCAGCCAGAATGTCAGCGGCTTTATCAATATCCCTGAGTTGCCGGTAGTCGCTTAACTGTTGCAGCTGGCGAGGCAGTTCATCCTGAGTTTTAACGCCCCGGGCACTGTATATTCTGGCCAGCAGAGGATCCATCTCTGGCGTGAAGCAACAGGTTGAGAGGTCGTAGGTACGGCGGATTATATTCACAGGCATAAATGAAACAACAGGCGATGAAGCGAAAGGAAGTGTCAGGGTAACACAGTTTTCGTTTAGCGGGGGCGAAATAGAGAGCCTGCAAAGCACCGTAATGGATTACTTTGACGCGTTTATCTTCCGTCTCAGTTCAGCCATATAATGCACATGTGACCGACTATGACGGCCATACAATGTATTTTTCCCCGTGGCTTTATGAGCGTGAATTATGGTCCGTCGACCAAGGATGGTTGGAGCCAGGCGTTTATGCCATCGCTTATAGCCAAAGGGGGTGTTAATAAGGTCATGGTGAATCAGATAGTTGTCAATCAGTCCGTTTTTGGCCAGCTCCCTGTCATCTATTGTCAGATTTTTTATTGCTTTTCGGCCCAGTGCGACCGGGTTGAATGTTCGACCCGGAACCCTGTTTTTCGCGGCGCTGTATTGAACCAGGCCGCCGCCCAGAGAGTGCCCGACTAAAAACAGCATACCCAGAGAGTTATCAAGCCCCATGGCTTTCAGCGTTGCTTTGGAATGGGTCATACTCTTGATTAACTCCACCAGTCTGGATGCCTGAAGGTAGCAGTCCGGGATCTTATATCCCGCCAGGTTTTGCCAGTCAGCTTTTAGCCGGGCTCGGAGCCGACCTGGTTTTTTACCTATTTTCAGGCCGTTTTCATCAAGAAGTTCACTTGCGCCATTGGCTGAATTGGTTCCACCAAAAACCAGTGTTATTTTGTGGGTGACCTGATTAATCGCCATAACCGCAATCAGCCCTGTCGTATGATCTATGATCATGCCAGAGGGCAGCAGAGTTATATTCCGGAAGCATTCGCTGTTTGCCATGTCTTGCTGCTCAGGAGTAAGTGAACTCTTTTTTTGCTCCGGGCAATGATCTTCTTTTGCACAACTGAGGATTTCTTCGAAAAAACGGGGCTCAATTTTATGGTGCAATGCTTCTGATCGATTGGTATCACTACTGTCCATCAGAATGTTTTCAGCTTCCCTGACTATTTCCCAGCAACGGATCGGGTCGTGGTTGAGTTTGTATGGGATCTGGGCAATGGCTGAGTCGATAGCCAGTTCTCTTAGTTGCTCTGGATTATTGGGCAAAGGCACTTGCTCCCAGTACCGCCCACTCATTAATGGCGGGGTTATTCCCGGAACCTGGCGTATTGATCGATGCAATAATGCCATTCCTGCCTTGAAGTTCATCTTCAATGATGACATCCACCGGGTAAACTTCTGGCCAAGAGACCGTTTTACCTGGTGTCCCTGATGATGCCCTGTGGGCTCTTGCGTCGAAGTGTCCGATGACGAGGGTGAATTTATGGAAGGGGCAATTTTATCGGGTTTCATTGGTGACAGTTTCCAGAACACTCCCTGTTCTGGATCGGCAGAATCACAACTGCTTGAAGGCGAAACCAGCATGCACTTTGCAGGCGTGATGGTTTTGAACGTCAGGTGCTTTGGATGAAAGACTTGAGAGATGAAAGTTCGTTGTCAAGAATATCGTAACGCTCCTCCCGCCCAAACAAATCAGCCATATGAGCTGGCAGTGCTGGTGCGTCCAGGCCCGCTTTGACGATCGCGTCAGGGAATTTTACCGGGTGGGCGGTTGCCAGGGTTACCACTGGCGTTTCTCTGGCCAGCCCAGCTTCTTCGGTTGCCCGGATACCGGTTGCTGTGTGGGGGTCCGCAAGATACCCGGTGTTACTATACAGGGCGCTGATCGTATCGCAGACCTGCTGATCATCAGAACGGCTGCTATCAAACAGTGCTCTGATGGCCTGCCATGCATCATTATCAACACGGATATTTCCCGTTTCCCGAAAACCAGACATCAGTTCCGCCAGGGCGTCGCCATTACGGTTATGCATATCAAACAGCAGGCGTTCAAAGTTACTGGAAACCATAATGTCCATACTGGGCGACAGTGTCTGCTGCAGTGCTTCCTTGCGGTAGTCATTGTTCTGGAAGAAACGGTGGAGAATGTCATTGTGATTGGTGGCAACAATCAGTTTTTCTATGGGCAGGCCCATTCCCCGGGCGATATAGCCTGCAAAGATATCGCCAAAGTTGCCGGTAGGCACTGCAAAGCTGACAGGTTGATCCGGCGCACCAAGGGCCAGGGCCGCGTGAAAATAATAGACAATCTGGGCCATGATTCTGGCCCAGTTGATGGAGTTAACGGCAACGAGCCGGGTGTTTTCCGGCAGGAACGACTGGTCGGCAAAACATCTTTTCACCATATCCTGACAGTCATCAAAATTGCCCTGTATGGCAATGTTGTGAACATTGCTGTCCAGAACCGTCGTCATCTGACGACGCTGAACTTCTGATACCCGTTGATAAGGATGAAGAATAAATATATCCAGATGATCGCTGTGGCGACAGCCTTCGATGGCTGCCGATCCGGTATCACCAGACGTTGCACCCAGTACTATGGCCTTTTCATTACGCTCTGTCAGTGTGTGGTCCAGAAGGCGACCCAGCAGTTGCAGTGCAAAGTCTTTGAAGGCCAGGGTTGGGCCGTGGAAAAGTTCCATAACCCACTGATTGGCACCGAGTTGCTGAAGTGGTGCGACAGCCTGATGGCTGAACCCGGCATAACTGTCATCAATCATCTGCCTGAGTTTGTTATCCGGGATGGTTCCACCGACAAAAGGCTGGATGATTTTAAAGGCGAGCTTATGGTAGGGGAGCCCCTTTAGCGACCGAATAGTCTCAGCGCTGAACTGTGGCAGGGTTTCTGGTACGTAAAGACCACCATCATCCGCCAGCCCGGCCAGCAGAACATCCTGAAAATCTTTGGTGTGTCCCTGTCCTCGGGTACTGATGTATTTCACTGGGAATTCCGTATATCTGTTTATTACTCTGACAGCACCGCTTACCCACCAAAGAGTAAGCGGGTGGGCAAATAGCTTCAGGCCATGGTTTCAACACGAATTCGGGTGATGGGGGATTTAATATCCTCCAACGCTTCGAGTTCAGAGATGGCTTTGTCCATGGTGCCTTCAAGAGTACGGTGGGTGAGGATAACGATATCCGCACAACCATCATC
This sequence comes from Salinisphaera sp. G21_0, assembly GCF_017744115.1. Classification (GTDB taxonomy): domain Bacteria; phylum Pseudomonadota; class Gammaproteobacteria; order Pseudomonadales; family Endozoicomonadaceae; genus Endozoicomonas. Next base: position 68,110 of record NZ_JAGHQW010000001.1, read on the forward strand.
TTCACGAGTGACTTTCTGGGTAATGGCGTCGATATTAATGCCGTGTCTGCTCAGCACCCGGGTAACGGCATTCATTACTCCGGGGTGATCGTCGGCATGGATGCGCAGATAAAAACTGCACACTGTCTCGGTAATCGGCAGTACCGGAAGTGTGTCGCTCAGGCTTTCCGCTGAGAAACCCAGGGCATTAACGGCAGCGTCTGGAGCGTCAATGGTTCTGGCAATATCAACGATATCGGCGATCACGGAAGATGCCGTGGGTTCAGCACCAGCCCCGGGGCCGCTGTACATGGTCTGGCCAACTCCATCCCCCTGAACCACAACTGAGTTCATCACACCATTGATGTTGGCCAGTGGACGATCGGAAGGAATCAGGGTCGAGTGGACCCGAAGTTCAATGCCATTGGCTGCCTTGCGGGCAACACCAAGGTGTTTGATTCTAAAGCCAAGAGAAGCCGCATACTGAATGTCACTGGGCGTGATTTCGCTGATGCCTTCGGTATAGGCTTTGGTGAACTGCAAAGGAATACCAAAAGCGATAGACGCCATAATAGTCAGCTTGTGACAGGCATCAATACCTTCGACATCAAACGTTGGATCTGCTTCAGCGTAGCCCAGCGCCTGTGCTTCTTTCAGAACATCGGCAAACGGGCGGTTATGGTCACCCATTTCCGTCAGGATATAGTTGCCGGTACCGTTAATAATACCCGCCAGCCAGCTAATGCTGTTCGCCGACAGCCCTTCCCTCAGACACTTGATGATGGGAATGCCACCGGCAACCGCCGCCTCATAGGCGACAATGACATTTTTATTACGGGCAGCCTGGAAGATCTCGTTACCATGTTCGGCAATCAGGGCCTTGTTGGCAGTGACCACATGTTTTCCCTGTTCGATTGCCGTCAGAATCAGCTCTTTGGCGACATCATAGCCACCAATGGTTTCTACCAGAATATCAATTTCAGGGTTGTGAGCGACTGCAAAAATATCCCGGGTAACGTTGATGTCCCCGGTGTCGCAGTCAGAATTATCCCGGCGGGCACCAACCTGCTCAATAATCACAGGACGTCCGGCCCGGGCAGTAATAATTCTGGCGTTACGATGAAGTACATTGAAGGTGCCACCACCAACAGTACCAAGTCCACAGATACCTACTTTGACCGGTTTCAAGGTGTTCCCCATATTCATTGTTATGATCATTCCCGGTAATACCGGTAGGGATTATAACCTTAAACAGGTTTTTGATGCGATATGGGCGGTGTCATTCGCGGGCACTGTCTCGCAGTAATTTCATGGCGTCTTCATAATTGGGGGGATCCGGGAACAGGTGTTTGTAGGATGGTGGAACGTTAAGGGGATCCATGGAGTCCGAAGATGCACGCATATCAGCCTTATCTGGCAAGGACTTCTGGTCAATCATTCCAGTGGCCGTAATCAGGGCTGTTGTTACCGGTTCTGTTGTTTCCTGGTCTGTTGTGCCGGTAATGTCTCTGGCAGGTGTATCGTCCTGATCAGGAGGCAAATTGTCTTCCTTGGAGTCATTATTAGCAAGACATGATGATTTCTGTATTTGTTTCGCGCACAGATATCCCGCACCACCGAAAGCCAACCCAGTGACAATTGTTATTCCCACAGTGGTTAGAGAACATAAGCCTGTTGCAGCAACACATTTGTCGCAATCAGTTACATTTCCATATTGCAAGCAGTACATGCAATCATTGACGTTCCAATTGGTGATTGTGGACCCCAGGTAACTACCAACGCCAAGGCCAGCAGTGGCCCCGCAGACCGAACAATTACGACGGTTGACAGCCGGGTCGGTGATGGGGTCGGTGACGTATCTGGTGATGGTTTGTGCAGTGGGTGCATTAAGCATTTTGCGATTTACTCCGCTTAACGGATTTAAAAACAACAGGCAGTGTATGCGCTGTCACGTATGGCTATTGAATCATGCTACGTCGCGCACTGAGTTAATTGCCTCTTCATAAGCGGGAGGGGCGTGGCTCAGGTTGTCGTAGATTGGTGGATAGGGAGGGGAAGCCATTGAATCCGGAGATGCAGGCAAACGATTTTCGTGCAGCAAGGGTTCGACATCAATCACTGAAGAATCCTTACCTGGCGCTGTTTGCTCCTGATCTTCCGAACGACTAGAGTGCCTGTCAGAGAAAGGGCCTTTCGGATGACACAGTGCCTTGGCCAGCCTGTAGCCATCTTTGGAAGAGTAGAGTGATCGCTGTTCCTGAGTTGCACACGTGTACCCCAAAGAGCCCAGAGTCAACGCCCCTGCCAGACCGCCGACTATTGCCATTCCTCCGGATATGCCGGTGATAGCGCACACTTTGCCGGTCATTACACAGCAATTGAAACAGCAGTCTGCTTTTTTCAGATTTCCAAGAAAGCAGCAACAGTCTTTGACAAAATTCGTGCAAGTACAGGAAGTGACTTTGACTCCTGTGAAAAGGCCTAAACCCCCGCCAGTATCAAACCCGCAGAGGAAACCTCCATCGCAGCAGACTTTTGGCTCGGTCATTTGTCTGGTGATAGTTTGTGGAGTAGGTGCTGTCAGCATAACCCTGCTACCTCATCGCAATTTGGAATTCAATGTCCATGTAGACAGAATTTTTTGGCAAGAGTTCACTGATATTTTCGAGGAGAGGCAGATAGCTGGAAAGGTGGGAAGGAATAAGGGTGGTCTGGACACCCTTATCACAAGAAGAAATGGCAATCAGATAGAGACTTCACCAGCCAGACTGACACTGAGCATGGCTTTAACCGCGTCGGTGCCGAGACCCAGAGAGTAAAGATGATGAAGTTTACAGAACATGGCTTCAGTAGTGGTATCCAGGCCTCCCACAATACCCGCTTTGGCCAGCGCTGAACCTGCTGCATAGCTACCCTGGTGAACTGTGCCACGGTGACACTGGGTCAGGTTAACAATCAATTTTCCTGAAGCGGTTGCCCTGGCAAAGGTGTCCAGCAGGGCATGGTCAGCATCAGGGCCATTGCCAGTACCATAGGTGCGCAGAATAAAAGCATCTATGGGTTGATTCAGCGCAGACTCCATCCACTGGGCATTAATGCCCGGGAACAGCTGCAGAATGGCAACATGGGTTTCCCCGTCGCAATCAAGCTGAAACTTTTCAGATTCCTTTGGCCGCCACAGGAGCGTTTCATTGAGTTCTACATGGATATCTGCCCGGCCAAGCCAGGGGTAGTTGGGGCTGTCAAACGCATCAAAAAGATAGGCGTTCAGTTTACGGGAGCGGTTGCCACGCAACAGGCGGCCGTTGAAATACAGGCAAACCTCTTTGATTCGGTCATCAGTCGCCACGGTCAGGGCTCCAACCAGATTTTCCAGACCATCGGTGCGGGCTTCACACAGAGGAATCTGGGAGCCGGTAAAGATGACCGGCTTCTGCAGGTTTTGCAGCATAAAGGAGATCATGCTGCAGGAATAAGCCATGGTATCGGTACCGTGCAGGACGACAAAACCATCAAACTGCTCATAGCGGCTGGCGATATCAGCGGCGATTTGCTGCCAGTTACCCGGGCGGATATTGCTGGAATCGATCAGCTGAGGGTACTCAAACAGTTCGAACGCTGGCAGGCTGGCCATCACATCAGGAGAAAGTTTCTCTTCCAGCAGCCCCATCAGATTATCCCCGGGCGCATAGCCGGAATCTGAAGGGCGCATACCAATGGTTCCACCGGTGTAAGCAACGTAGATTTTCTTGCTCATGAATTTTCCTGATTAAGATCAGCCTCATAGTATAAACGACGATTGTCATTGGGTGATGGGCTTTAATCAAGTCTATCACTGCAATGCACGGTCAGGTGGGGCAGAGGCTGAAAAAAAACGCCGCCCTGTTGATAACAACCCGGGCGGCACTGGGAATGAATGATAAAGAGAGTAATCAGGCAGTAGCCATCTGGCCGTGGACTGAATGATCTTCCACTGGTTTCACATACTTGTTATCCACCGGGCGGAATTTACCCAGGTAAGCAAAGGCAACAACCAGGCCGATGCTGATGAAGCTCATCCACATATAAGGCACGTAGGCGAAAGTAGATACCCCCAGCAGGCCCGCCATGAAGATACCGTTGTCAGACCATGGCACCATACCTGAAGTCAGAGTACCGCCAAATTCCGAGCTGCGGGAGAGCATACGACGGTCAACACCCATGCGGTCGTAGTTTCCGGACATGATCTTGGGTGTCAGGATCAGGGATACGTACATGGCAGAACCGAATACATTGGCCAGGAATGCCGTAGCCACAGTGTAGGCAGTCAGGTTGCCTTCATTGGTGATACGGTTTTCAAAGGTGCGGGCGATGGTTTCCAGGATGCCCACCTTATCCAGCAGGCCACCAAAGCCCAGGCCGAAGATAATAACCGCAACGGAACCCAGCATATTAACCATACCGCCCCGGTTCAGGATGTTGTCCAGAAAAGCGTTACCGGAATCAACCGTCAACGGTGCCCACAGGGCGTTTATGGCGTCGATGGGCGTGCGGTCCTGGAACAGAACTGCCCAGACCATACCCAGGCCAGCACCCAGCATGATAACCGGGTAGGATGGGAACTTTTTGGCCAGCAGGAAAAGAATGATAACTACCGGGACAAAAGCCATGACGGAGATGCTGAAGTTCTCATCCATCAGGTTGATAACTTCCTGCACCTGAGCCATATCTGCACTGCCGCCAAACTGGAAACCGTACACGGTGAAAGCGATGGCTGTCAGGACATAAGCAGTCAGGCTGATGGGCAGCATGCCCTTGATGTGGTCAACAATTTCAACCTCGGACATTGAGGAAGCAAGGATAACACTGTCAGACAGGGGAGAGAGTTTATCGCCGAAGTAAACACCGGACAGGATGGCACCGGCAGTAACCGGCGCAGGAACGCCGAGACCCTGACCAATTCCCATCATGGCGATACCCGCAGTACCGGCTGCACCCCATGAGGTACCGGTTGCCAGGGCGGTCATGGAACAGATCACCATGGTGGCCAGCAGGAAGATGGAAGGATGAATAGTTTTCAGGCCGTAGTAAATGATCGATGGAACGATACCTCCGGCAATCCAGGTGCCCACCAGTGCGCCTACGGCAATCAGAATCAGGATCGCACCGGTGCCTTTGAAGATACCTTCTGCGGCAGCCGCTTCAAGATCTTTGTACTTGTGGCCCAGTTTGACACCCAGTCCCATGGCAAGGAACCAGCCAATGCAGAGTGCCAATTGAATAGGAAGGTTCAGTTTGGCGGTAAACGCAAAAGCGAGAACCAGAAAGGTACCTAATACCAGGGACACTTGTCCCATAGAAGGTAACTTGATCTTCTGCTCCATGAATGAACTCCGAGGGGTTATTAATTTAATCAATGCGGCATTGAACGCGCATATCCTAATGATCTGGCAAGTATATTTTTTGATCTGTGTCAGAGAATGACAGCGAATCCTTACAGTCCCTTCGGAAAAGCGAAAAATAATGAGCTGGGACAATTTTTTCTTAGAACTTATGTTCGGAATTGTGAGTTTTCAGGCTGAGAGAGCGGTCATATTTTGACGATGCAGAAAAAAAGTCTATGTTTTCATCACAGTCAGTTTTATTACCGGAAAAGAGGAGATTCGTGAATATTATTGAGCATCTTGCCAACATTAAGCTGCCGGCCACACTTCTGATGGTGTTGTTAATCCCTTTTCTGACAGATCCCTGGATGAGCTATGATGTTAAGTCATTTTTTTTCACCCTGAGCCTGACCATCAAGTCACTGCTGGTTTTTGTCCTGCCATTTATTGTGTTCAGCTTTGTGGTCTCCTGTCTCGCCAGAATGGGTAAGAATGCTCTGCTGTTTGCCCTGCTGTTGATCATGATGGTATTTGCTTCCAATATCACGGCCATTTTCACCGGGTATACCATTGGCAGTGTCATGGTGCCGCTGATATCCATGCCTATCACCCTTGATGATCTCGATGGCAGTGGTCTGGCAACCATGTGGGTGTTTGAATTACCCCCTCTGTTCACAAATATGAATGCCCTGATTGTGGGATTCATTGCAGGCCTGCTGGTGAACCTGCTGGATATGCAACCGCTAAGGGCGCTTTCTTTCAAAGCCGGTGATGTTTCCAGTTGGTTCCTGAAACATTTATTTATCCCGATACTTCCTTTCTTTATCCTCGGATTTGCTTACAAACTCCATGCTGATGGAATTTTGAGCCAGGCTATCTCGGCTTATGGCAGGATTTTGCTGCTGGTTATTGTTTCTCAGCTGGCCTACCTCTTTATCTACTTTTTTGTGGCAGCAAAGTGTTCATTCCGTGCTTTTATCACCTACGTGGGCAACGTATTTCCTGCATGGTTAACGGGTTTAAGTACGGTCTCCAGCGCAGCCACGATGCCGGTGTTAATAGACAGTACCGAAAAAAATATCGGTAATCCCATCATGGCTAGAACCATCGTACCTGCCACAGTCAATATTCACACCATTGGCAGTGCGATCGGTTTGACCATTCTGGCGCTGGTAACACTGAATACTTTTAATATGCCAATGCCTGATCTGGCAGGTTTTGCCATCTTTGGCTTTTATTACGCATTGGCCAAATTTTCGGTAGCGGCTGTGCCCGGGGGCGTCATCCTTGTGGTAGGACCAATCTTGCAGAGTTTGATGGGCTTTTCGGATGAGATGCTGGGTTTAATTACCGCCGTCTATATGATTTTTGATCCCTTTGGTACCGCCATGAATGTGAGCGGAAATGGGGCTTTCGCCATTGTATTTTCAAGGCTGTGCCAGAGGCTTGGGCTTAACGGCGGCGATGATGGCAATGAGGATGATAAGCAGGAGCCTGAAAGTAGTGTGGCTTGACGTAGCACAGAGATCATAATGCACACTGTGAAAAGCTTGTCTCTTGCTTATCGGGTTTTTTGATCTCTGTGGTTTTTGTCAGGTTGTTATTGAACCAGCCGCTGATAAAGGCCTGACTGCCTCTTGGTTGGTGACTTTGCTGCTTTGATCAGGATATCCATTTCGGCAAAGAGCGTGAGCCTGGATTTGGCCCGGGTAATTCCCGTATAGACAAGCTCACGGGTAATGATGGGGCTGTCTTTATCCGGTAACACCATGACAACATCCGCAAACTCAGAACCCTGGCTTTTGTGAATGGTCATGGCGAAAACGGTTTCATGCTCAGGAAGTCGGCTGGGTAGAAACTGCCGGACCTGTTTATCGGGCAACTGAAAAGCGATCCGAAGCTGGCCATCAGAGCCTCTGATGGTAATCCCGATATCACCATTGTACAGACCAAGTCCGTGATCATTGCGGGTGATCAAAACGGGGCGGCCTTCATACCATTGTCCAGTCACGTCAATCAGGCCTTGTTGTTGCAGGGCTTTTTGTATTGCTTCGTTCAGCCCTGAAATACCGTATGGGCCTTCCCGCAAGGCACATAACACCTGAAACTGGTTAAAGGCATCAAGAATATGGTGAGGTGCTGATGTCTGTTGAATGAGTTCCAGGTAGTGTCGGTAGGATTCAACAGACTGCTGTATCAGTTGCTGATAATCAGAGTCCCCGGCGATGGAAAAGCGCTCAATATCGTCAAAGCCTGAGGTAAATACCGACTTCAGAGATCGCAGATCATTGTTGTTTACGGCTTTGGCCAGACTCCCTATACCGGAATGGGCATCAAAGCGGTAGCTTTTGCGCAGCAGGCAAAGGCTGTCGGAAACGGCGAGGTTTGTCGTAGTCTGTGCAGGCTCTATTTTAGCAAGATCATGTCCGGTTAACCTTTCCAGCAGATGGCGTTGTTCATTTGAGTAACCAAAGCTGGCAGCTGCACAGATATCACCGAGGACACTGCCAGCTTCCACTGACGAAAGCTGATCACGGTCACCTAGCAGAATTAACCGGGCATGATCTGGCAGTGCTTCCAGCAGTTGGCTCATCAGTGGCAGGTCAATCATGGAGGCTTCATCTACTACCAGAATATCCAGGTGTAACCGATTGTTTTTATTGTGGATGAATCCAGTCTTTCCGGGAATGACGCCCAGTAAACGGTGCAGTGTTCCGGCTTGAGTCGGGATCTTTTCTCTTACTGTTTCACTGCAGTTTATTTTTGCCAGTGCGCCGCCAATGGACTCGGTTAAACGGGCTGCTGCCTTACCCGTTGGGGCAACCAGTTTGATGTCCGGAGGGGATTGGCGTTTCAGGCCCAGCTCTGTAAGCAGGGCAAGCAGTCGGGTAACGGTTGTGGTTTTGCCGGTTCCCGGGCCACCACTGATCACGGAAAATGAGCGACTGGCGGCCAGTGCCGCAGCAATTTTCTGCCAGTTCAGGCACGCCGACTCGGGAATCAGTGAATTAAGGGTATCGTTATCAGTGCCGTGGTTAACCGAATTTAGAATGGCTTGCCAGTCAAGCGTATCAACGGACTCAATATCCAGCCACTTGATAAGCTCAGCTTTCTGAGCGGCTTCGGACTTCCCTTTACACTGTTGGAGTACAAAGTGGTAATCCCTGTTAAAGAGTCTCTGCAAAATCGACAGGGCTTCATCGGTATCCAGTGTTTCGGTGCTTCTGCTCTTGAGAAAACCGGCGACACTGCGTTCGTATTGCCAGTACCGATAAAGGTATAGACGCCCATCATCCAGAACCAGGGGCGTTGGTTCACTGCCTTCACCCACAACCTGAGTCCGTTTGAGGCGGGTTAGCCACTGGTCTTTTGGAATGGCAACGGTATCCATCAGTTCGGAACTTTCCTGCCGATCCAGACCAAAAAGGCTGAAGTCCGATGCCAGAGACATGCAGACATTGCCCTGGCCCAGCTCAAAGCTGACATTGGCGGCGGCCAGAGTCAGCAATGGATCGGGATTCAAGGAGTGGATCAGTTTGGCGAACTGGTAATCCAGGGCTCGAATAGTCCCCTGCTGTTCCAGTATCTGTAGCTGATTTAACATCTTATCAGCTCCTCTTCTTGATTATCTTTACCACGGAACAGCTGATCCAGACCATTAATGAGTTGAAAGGAGGGCTTATGGCTGAATATGCCGTGTTGCTCAGGATCATTCATCTGAACCCCGCGCAGAAACAGATAGATAACGCCACCGAAATGCCGGTCATAGTCATAATCCGGTAAACGTTGTTTGAGCAATCGGTGCAATGCCAGAGAATACAGCTGGTATTGCAGATCGTAACGATGCTCTATCATGACTTTCTCCATGGCTTCCCTGGAATAATCACTGATGTTATTTCCCAGCCAGTTTGATTTGTAATCGAGCACATACCAGCGCCCCTGATATTCAAAGGTCAGGTCAATAAAGCCTTTCAGCATGCCCTTCATACGGTGGAACTGCAGCTCTCCGGCCTTGGCGCTCAGTGAATCGTGTTGAGCAATCAACCGATTAAGGCTCTGGGGGTTAAGCTGTTCGATAGGCAGATAAAACTCCATTTCAACCCGTCGAGCGGAATCTGGCAGATTTATAAGACGAAGATTGTCTTTATCCAGCGGCGCGTTGAGGCAAGTTAACAACATACCTTTGGTGGCGGGCAGCCACTCTTCGCCATAACCGGCCCGGGCGTGGCTATCCACCAGAAAGCTGTCGAGATAGGCGTCATTGTCTGCACAGCGCAATGCGTTCATATCCAGCTCTTCAAACAGGCTGTGCATAAACGTTCCCGGTTGAGCACCCTTAGGAAAGTTGAACAGGCTTAAAGGGTCGGCTTCAGACTGCGGGTTATCCTGGGCCGTATGTTGTTCATTGATGGCATCAGTATCAAACCCCGGCGATTCATTACTGGCAACGGCCGGTGTCTCAGCGCGATGTGATGCATGCCGTGAAAGCGCCGAGTAGCTGGTGGTCCACCAGTTCCTTTCAATATTTCCTGTGAAATTCCGTGCGCTTAACGACGCTTCTTGTGTATTTACTGGAGCATAGGGTGGGAGAGTGTCGGCTGGTGGTGCAGAAATCACGATCTGTTGATGAGCACATTGCCCGGCCACTTGCTCCAGCAACAGGTTCAGATCCTGACTGACGATCTCTGAGCCCTGGTTGAGCAAGTAACCAATCGCGCTATGGTGCAGGTCGGTTTTACCCTCTTTACCGGCTCTTCCGGATTTGTAGGGAGCCATGCCCAGATAGCAGCAGTAGACCGAGCGGGTCAGGGCAACATAGAGCAGGCGCAGGTCTTCTGCCAGACGCTCTTTTTCTGACAGCACGGAGGCTTGCTCCGAGGGTGTTAATGCCAGCCAGGTTTCACTGGTTTGCGGGTCATGGTACAGGGGGGAATCCGCTTTGCGCAGATGGCATGGAAAGGGGATAAAGACCACCTTGTACTCCAGCCCCTTGGATTTATGAATGGTAATGATCTTGACCAGGTTCCGCTCGCTCTCCAGATGCAGCTGTTGATCATCGGCGTTTTGATCAGGTCTGATGACCTGTTCGGAAAGCCAGCGAGCCAGGGCGGATGCTCCCTGCTGTTCCAGGCTGGCGGCCGCCAGCAGCTCGCCAAGGTGCAAAATGTCAGTAAGACGCCGTTCCCCATCCTGGAATGAGAGCAGTCGTTCGGCAATTTTCCGCTGGAAGATAAGCTGGCGCAACATGGGCAGGATGCCTTTTTTCTGCCAGAGTTCGCCATAGTGAGTGAACTCTTCTACCGCGCTTTCCCAGGCTTGCTCATCCACATTGAGTGCATCCAGGGCCCGGGCATTAAGATGGAAAAGCGTGGTGGCCAGCGCCGCTTTCAACACCCGTTCGCTGGTGGGTTGCAGGCAGGCCTGAAGGACTTTTTCCAGGTCAGACGCTTCCCGTGCAGCAAATACCGAGTCCTGGTTGCTCAGGTAGATACTGGCGATATTCTGTGCGGCCAGGGCCTCGCGAATCTTCTGGCCATGTCGGCCACTGCGAACCAGTACGGCAATATCACCGGGCTGTAGAGGTGTTTGCCGGTCGCCGTTGTGAATCTGGCAGTTTTCCCGGTCTGCGGCTGAGAGCAGGCGATTGATCTCGGTGGCGGTTGCCTGGCTCATGGTATCCAGATAGTTCTCGGCATTGACAGTTGGCCCGTCAATGGGCTGCTGCAGCCACAGGGTCATTGCCGGTAGTGCTTCTCCCTCATGATAAAGACGCTTCTGCGCGGCACCCGGTGATGGGTGAACCGGTTCAAAAGGGATGCTGTCGTTGTAGATAAAGGGGGTCTCTGAATGCTGGAATACCGTATTCACCGCAGACACCATGGCATCGCTTGAACGCCAGTTGGTAGTCAGCGTGTAATGGCTGTGTACCTGTTGCCTGGCCTGCATGTAGGTGAAGATATCGGCACCACGGAAGGCATAGATGGCCTGTTTCGGATCACCGATCATAAACAGGCCGACGCCGGGGTCACCGCCTTCCATGTAGATCTTGTTGAAAATGCGATACTGGAGAGGGTCGGTATCCTGAAACTCATCAATCATGGCAATGCGATACTGGCTGCGAATTGCCTGGGCCAGCAGTTCGCCGTCACCGGCCTTCTCTTCGCAATTGCCTTCAAGATTGCCTTCAGGGAACAACGCACGGGCCAGGTTGGTCAGCAGGTCATCAAAGGAGAGTTGATAACGGCTGGCTTTCAATTGTGTCAGCTGGTTTTTGATATGTTGCAGAGCATCCCGGGTAATCAGGCCCTGAAGCGCCTCCTTGAGAGAGAGTGGCAAATCCAGGAATTCATCAATTTTCCGGAAAATGGGGTGCTCGGGCAGCTTGCCGGTTTTTAACAGGCTCTTTTGTAATACTTTGGTGCCGTAGATCTCCCAACTGTCTTTTTCCAGATTGGGAATCAGATCATCAGAGGCAAGAAAACTGTTCATTTGGCCAAGACGTTTCAGCGGTTTTCGGTCTTTGCGCAGGCCACAGTTACGCAACAGGTCTGCGATGGTGTCCTGATCGTTTTGCCAGAGTGTCTTCAACTCACTGGCGGGTGACAGATAGACCCTGTTGAACTCCTCCATGGATTCCGGCACCTGGTCTCCGGCCAGTTTCAGATCTGACAGGGGCAGCCAGCTGCGCAAATGACTCAGCAGGTCATTGGGTGTTTTCCATAGGTTGCGGATCAGTTTTACCAGCGGTTTTTCCAGGGGATAGAAATTCCGGCGCCAGTAGTCCGCAGCACTCAGCTGCAACATGGGCTCGGTATCCGTAATCAGCTCACTTGAGAAGAGTGTGCCACTTTCAAACGCATGCTGTTTCAGCATACGCTGGCAGAAGCCGTGGATGGTGAAAATCGCCGCCTCATCCATCTGCTGTTCTGCCCCCAGCAGCAGTGCCTGGCACTGTTCTGGCTGATCCATATCCTCAATCAGCTGCTGAATAAACGGGTCGCTGGATTTTCCCGCAATAAAGTCATCCCGGGTCTGGTGAATTCTGGCCCGGATACGATCCCGCAATTCGCCGGTGGCCGCTTCGGTAAAGGTAACCACCAGTATCTGATCAACGGTTAACGGGGTTTCATGTTGTGTTTTATCGCTGCCATGGCCCAGCAGTATGCGAAGATAGAGATTCGCAATGGTATAGGTTTTGCCCGTGCCGGCACTGGCTTCGATCAGGCGGACGCCGTGCAGTGGCAGGGCGTGTGGGTCCAGTGTTTCCGGAACCAGGTGGTTCTGGTTAGTGGCTTTTGACTGGCTCATGGCTTTTGACTGGCTCATGGCTTTTGACTGGCTCATGGCTTTTGACTGGCTCATGGCTGTTCCTCCAGCAAACAGTCAAACGCAGGAGCCATAATCTCTCTGGTAAGGCTGGTCATTTCAGTAAATACCGGCGTCAGCTCAGGGTAGACCCGCTGTATATAGTCATCACTGCACTCTCCCCACACATGGAAATCATCCCCGGCAAAGGCTTTTTCGGCGGCTTTTTCTGCCTTGTCCGGGTTATCATCCGGATCGGCCTTCAACCAGCTATAGGCCGTTTCCGGGAACCAGGGCAGCGGCAGGTTCTGACCCATCTGGAAATAATGGATCAGTGTGGACAGGTGTTGTTCTGCTTCCTGTTTTGGGATGACCGGCAACAGGCGCTCTTTCTCCGGGTCATGAATACGGGTCACGATTGGATTTCCGGTCATGCACTGACACAGGTGCTCAATCCAGCTCCTGATCAGATCTTTACCTTTAAAACTGGCGGGGCGGTAGCGAAGCATACCGGACGCAGAAAAGCCTTTTAGCCAGCCGGTCAGATGCACTGGAGGCTGCTGACGTTCGAGGTGAGGGAGTTGCAGGTTCACTTCCCGGTCTTCAGCGCTATTTTCCAGCTGTATGCTTAACCTGTCTGCCATTGGGGTAAGGTCTTTTATCTGCTCATCCAGCAGAATCTGGCCAAAAGCGGAGTGTGGCAGCTTGCCAGAAGAGTGCAGTCGGCTTACCAGGCGTTCGGGTGCTTCTTTGCTAATCAGACTGTCAAGAATCCCGGCTTTCAGCTGGTAGTTCTCCAGCGGCTCCATGGCGAATGTTTCGGTCTCCTCCAGGGCCTGGTCCTGAACGGAGAAATAGACTTTCAGGCGGCGGTTAAAAAAGTAGCGACTGGGGTTGCTGTAAAATCTCAACAGCTCGGCAAGCTCCACGTCATTGAGGTTAACTCCCTCTTCATCCGGCAGGCGCGTCTGAATAAACTGGCCTGGCCTTTCTTCAGTGCGACTGGCTGCCGGTAACCACTCTTTAATGTAGCTGTGAAAAGTGTGCCCTCTCTGGTCTGGCTCAGGCTGATTCAAGAAGTTTCTGTGGCTGAACGGCTGCAGAGGGTGTTCGATAACCAGCTGCTCTGATTTCAGGTCAAAACCCTGTTCGCAGTAGTTGAGCAGTTCGGTGACCAGCACAGAAGGTATGCGCTCACTGTTATCCTGTACCCGTCGGCCAACATAGCTGATGTAAAGGGTATCCTGAGCAGACAGCAGAGCCTCCAGGAACAGATAACGGTCGTCTACCCGACGGGAGCGGTCACCACGCCTGCCATGGCGGGCGATCAGGTCAAATCCGGCCGGGGCAATGCTGCGAGGGTAGGCACCGTCATTCATACCCAACAGGCAGACAACCCTGAACGGGATGGAGCGCATGGGCATTAATGTGCAGAAATTGACCTGGCCTGCCAGGAAGCGCTGACTGCTGCGCTCCTGAGTCAAACGTTCGGTCAGATAACTGATAAAGACACTGCGTGATAATGGTTGCTGGTATCCTGCTTCCTGCAGCTGTTCGTAGAGGTGAGACAGGGTATCCCTGACCAGTGTGAGTGCTGCTTCATCCTCTTCCGAGCGGGTGAGGAAAAAGCGATCCAGCAGCTGATGAGTGAAATGGATCCATTGTTCAATGGTTCGTGTGTTATCCAGTTCATTGAGTAATTGCTCACTGCTATCAATAAAACTGGCCAGATAGCCTGCCAGTTTTGCATTCATGCCCTGAACCGCGTCCATCGGCAAAATATCATCGTAAACGCCGGTATTTTCCGGCATGGCATAGCCCAGCAGCATCCTTCTGAGCCCGAATGACCAGGAGTTGGCCTGCAGTTCTGGCAGGTCAAACCGGGTTTGGTGGGCAGGGGTTAACCCCCAGCGTATACCAGACTCATGGGTCCATTGTCTCAGAATGTCCAGATCACCGGTGGTCAGGTTGAAACGGTATTGAATGGCGGGCACTTCCAACAGCTCCATAAGCTCCGGAGCGGAGCAGCGGCTTTTGTCCAGCTCCAGCAGTTTAAGAAGTGCGGAAAGGACAGGGTGCTCGTTTTTTGCACTGACATCTGAAATGGCATAGGGGATACGACGCTGGTCATCCATGCTGCCAAATACGGCTTGAATCCACGGAGTATAGCTGTCGATATCCGGCAGCATGATGACAATGTCTTTGGGTGTCAGTTCCGGGTTCTGTTCAAACATATCAAGCAGATGATCATAAAGTATTTCCACCTCTCTGAGTGGACTATGACAGCTATGGAATTGCAGAGACTGATCGTTTGGAATCTCCGTTTTCTGGCCCTGGGCTGTCCGGTCGTGCAGCTCGAAGATGTCCTTTTGCAGATTGCCCAGCAGGGTATCCTTGTGGTCGCTGACAAAGACATCGATATCAAAAGCATCCAGGCCGTGGAGCTGGTGGAAGTAGTCTCTACCAAGCTTGCCCATGGAGCCCAGCAGCGGATTGCCAATGGAGTCCAGGTTGCCAAAAGCGTCAGGAGAGTCCAGAGAGAGTCCCTCCTTACTGAACCAGCCTTTATCCTGCTTCTTCTTTTGATCCAGCAGTTTACGGGCTGCCAGCTTGCGCAGGTATTTTGGATCCCGTTCATCTCCCCAGTAGTGCTGGCAGGGGTTAGCGACCATTAAATGCACATCGCACTGGCTGGACATTGCCTCGATGGATTCGACAAAATGCGGTGGCAGGGCAGAAATACCAAAGACAAACAACCGCCGTGGCAGCTGTGAGCTGCAATCATTATCGGCCATAGCCTCAAGAAAGCGGTGGTGCATATTGGCCCTGTGCCAGGGGGATTGTTCCAGTTCAGCCGTTCTTGAGACCAGGGCACGCCATAGTTTGGGCTGCCAGGGCTGGTCAGAGGTGACTGTGCTGGTATCATCCCCCTGTTCCCAGTCCAGAATCCAGTCAGGGCGATAGACAAGATATTGGTCAAAAATATCAGCGATTTTTCCGGACAACTGAAACTTCCGAATGTCGTCATCATCGCTTGCCAGGTATTGGGTTAATGAATAGAAGTCAGGGTCGTGTTTCAGGGAGTCAAGGAGATCCATCAGCTTCCAGGTCATTGACTCCTTATTGAAGGCGGATCGGCGTGGAACGTCCGGCAGGATGCGGGTATATATTTGCCAGAGGAAACTGGCCGGCAGGGGGAAATTGACACCGGCGGCTATACCCAGTCCTTTCGCCAGTTCCAGTCTGAGCCACTGGGCCATTCCGGGGCTTTGTACCAGAATCTGTTCATCTTCCAGGGGGTTGCTCGGAGGGGTTTGGCGAAAAAGCTCGACCAGAAGGTCTTTAAGCACATCCAGATGATTGGAATGGTATATGGTCAGCACAGGGAAACGTCGTCATTAACCGATAGATAAGGCTACTGTCGGCGCTATCCACCATGCTGTCAACCGAATTGGTGGAAACTCAGGCCTGTCCCCTGCGGAGAATATTGTTTAACAACCCCGTTTTATTTTTTTTGCTGGTCTGCTGACTATTTCCGGGTTTGCCGCTGTAGGATTCTTTAATCTCCTGTTCGGCTTTTTGTAACAGCGCGAGGTCAGGGTTGGTCTTTTGCAGGAAGCGTTGCCCGCAGCCTTCACTGAGATGCAGTTTTTTCTTCAGCATTTTCATCGAATCCATTAATGATTCAGCCCGGGCAATGGCTTTTTTACTGGCATCAAGTTGTTCGTTGGAAAATTGTTCGGTTGCCATGGTATTTACCTGATAGTTATTCTCACGATTATTTTAGCAAATAACCGAATTTACCTTTTCTTTGATAGGTGATTGTCTTGATACAGGGTAAGATAAGCCCGCTTTCCGGTTCCCTGACTTATCCCGAATTACTATGCCCTTCGCACTGAGCCGTTATTCCCGAACGATTTTCTGGACTTTGATATTACTCCTGCTGTTTTTCCTGACGTTGCCTGTCAGTACGGGGCTTTATGCAGAGGGTAATAAAAAACCGATCAAAATTGCTTATTTTGCCGATGATGCCCCCTGGATGTTTACCAATAATGAGGGAGAGGCTGACGGTGTGCTTCATGACCTCTGGGAACTATGGTCAGAAAAAAGCAACGTTGATATACAGTTTGTGGTGTCTTCTCCGGAAAAAATTGAGGCACAGCTTAAGGGTTCCGAAGTTGATGTTCTGGCTTACTCGCCACCGGGCATGCAGGATCAGTTGCGCAAGAATGGTCTGGAGAGTGTACCGATTCACTCGTTTGTTCCTGTTCTGTTTGTAAGAAAAAGCAGTCAGATAAGTAGCTTTGAGGAGGTACTTGCGAAACTCCGGGTTGGCTATATCAAAGGTTATAGCTGTCAGCCCTGTCTCAAAAGCTTTAATGCAGACGCTGTTATTGTGCCCTTCACTTCAAACTCATCAATGGCCAGAGCGGCATCCAAACTTGAGGTCGACGCGATACTTGGCGGCCGTACAAGCTTGAGCTACTACTTGCATAATG
Source organism: Salinisphaera sp. G21_0 (assembly GCF_017744115.1). Classification (GTDB taxonomy): domain Bacteria; phylum Pseudomonadota; class Gammaproteobacteria; order Pseudomonadales; family Endozoicomonadaceae; genus Endozoicomonas. The sequence goes on from NZ_JAGHQW010000001.1 coordinate 85,256, forward strand.
TGGGTGTTAAAGATGAATATCAGGTGGTGCAAACGCCTTTGCCACCCGCTGAAGTCAAGGCCATTGTTGCCCCGGGGCGAACGGATCTTGTGCGTGTTATTGAACATGGGGTGGCGGCAATTTCTGATCAGGACAGAGCAGATCTTATTGAAGAGCTGTTCAGGTTTATGCATTGTCACCCTGAAAGTCTGGTCGTTGCCCTGGAGACCGACCTTTCTCCGCTGTCTTTTATCAATGCACTGGGTAAACCCTCAGGCCTGTTTGTTGATATCTGGAATTTATGGTCAGAAAAAACAGGAACACCGATTAAATTCAGAATGGGCCCTATCGGTGAAAACATAGCGGCTTTGCAAAAAGGTAAGGTCGACGTTATTGCTGCCGTGTCTCCGACGATGGAACGAAGCCAGTGGATGGCGCTGTCAAATCCTTACTATGGATTGAATACCCGAATTTACTTTCGCCCTGACAGCAACCTGGGTGATCCCGGGTCGGAGTTGAATGGTAAAAAGCTGGGTGTGATCGGTTCTTCAAGCCCTGAGGAATTCGTTCGCCGCTGGTTGCCGGATGCGTATCCCATTGAACATAGCAGTGTCTCCGAGATGATTGGGAGCCTTTTCTCTGGAGAAATAGATGCCTTTCTTGGTGAGCCTGTGATTGTCCAGTCTGCCCTGAATCGCCATGGTCTGGTGGGTGAGGTGAACTCCAGCGAGTACTTTAATCTGAATGAGGCGGTTGGGGCTGGTCTTTTGCTGAACAGGTCGGCGGACTTATTGCCGGAGTTGAATAATGGCTTTCGGGCAATTACTCCGGATGAGTATCGTGCCATTGAAAACCGTTGGATTATCAGTAGTCGAGATCGCTATTTTCGCAGAAGTGGTTCAGTGGTTGAACTGAGTGATTCTGAGCGCCGCTGGTTAGGTGAAAATCCGGTAATCAGTGTTCTGGTTGATAATAATAAACCGCCATTTTCTTATATTGATAGAAGGGGGCAATGGCAGGGAATGGCCATAGCTTATCTCAGGCTGTTGGAAGACAGGCTGGGCATCACCTTTCAGCTTCATCAGGATCCTGTATGGACCAATGCCTTGATTCAGGCTTATCGGCATGATGTTGATGCCGTTGCGATGTTACAGAAAACGGAAGAGCGCAGTCGTTATCTGAATTTTACCAAGCCATTTGTCAGTGTGCCGGCTGTGATCCTCGCCCGTGTTTCCGACAAAAGCATCCGCTCTCCAGGCCATTTAAATGGAAAAAGGGTTGGCTTTACGCCAGGTTATGTCACTTATGAAATTTTCCGGCAGAACTACCCGGGCATCAATTTTGTCAAGATGCCGGATATTGCCACAGGCTTGAATCAGGTTGCCAGCGGCGTTCTTGATGCCATGGTGGTCAACCTGGCTTCTGCAAGTTATGAAATAGAGCGCATGAAAATAACCAACTTGCAGGTGGTTGCTGAAGCGGGTTTTAACTATGACTTCAGTATGGCATCGAGAAACAACTCTCCTGAACTGGCCTCTATCCTGGAAAAAGCGGTTGATACAATTACTCCGGAAGACCGGGAGGCTCTTGAAAGCAGCTGGCTGTCGATTCAGGGAGGCATGTGGCGGCCTAATAAAGAGTTGTTTATTGGTCTGGTATTGATTCTGGTGACATTGATTCTCATTGTTTACTGGAATCGTCGTTTAACCATCGAGATTGCTGACCGTGAAAAAGCAGAGGAAGGGCTGCGGGTTCGTTCCGAACTGGACCGCCTGTTGAGTGATATTTCCAGGCATTTCATGGACCAGCCGTTGCATCGGGCCAATGACTATTTTCTGAGTCGGCTTGGGCGCTATCTCAACGCTGAAGCCGTCTGCATCTTCTCCTGGGAGCCCCGGGCCCGTATTGAGCATTACTGGTCATGTCGGTCTGATCCTGATCCTGCAGCTTTTGAGCCACTGTTTGACCATGATTTTTCCAGTGTTTATGGCGAGGTGAAAAAGGATCAGGGCAACATTCTGATTCGTGATGAAATATTGCAGAAGGGAGACCTTGAAGGTGCTGCCATTCTGGATGATTTGGGTGTTTCCATCGCGGTTTATGCGCCTATGTTGCTGTTTGGTCGTGTGGTTGGTGGTATTGGATTGATCAATACGCCGGAAAAATATCAGGTTTATATCAATGAAATGGATTTGCTGCATCGAATGGGTGAGCTGGTGGCGGTCGCCCGTGATCGTCAACATGCGGAAGATGCCTTAAGAGTCAGTGAGGAACGTTACCAGCTGGCAATGGATGCGGCTTCCGATGGTCTCTGGGATTGGGATGTCCCCGGGGATAACATGTATTTAAGCCCCCGGTATCAAACCATGCTGGGTTACCAGCCCGGAGAACTGTTGGGCAATATCCGGACCTGGCGACGGCAGCTTCATCCAGAGGATAAAATTTCCACCATTCATTTTTTTGAACAACAGCTGGAGACTTCCGATAACTCGTTCCAGTTTGTTTACCGTATCCGCAGGAAAGACGGCAGTTATTGTAATGTTCGCAGCAAAGGGAAGGTGGTGTTCAGGGATGAGCTGGGGAAACCCCTGCGGGTCATTGGTACAACGGTGGATATTACTCACCAGATTGAACGGGAACGTGAGCTGTCGATGGCCCGTTTCTCCCTCGATAGTGCCGGTGATCATATTCACTGGTTCAGAAGGGATGGTTACCACAATTATGTCAATGAGTCTGCCTGTAAGGCCCTGGGATTTTCTCAGGAAGAGTTAATGAAACTGTCCATCATGGACATTAACCCGGCAGTTACCCGGAGTTCCTGGAAAAAACTCTGGGAGCAGCTGGTGCTGAGAAAAGGTATGACCTATGAAACGCTGCGAAAAACATCCGATGGTACTGTTTTTCCAGTGGAGGTCACTGCGAACTATATGGAGTATGAGGGAGAAGGGTACCTCTTTGCTTCCGGGCGCAATATTACTGATCGAAAACAGACTGAAGAAGCGTTACGCAAGGCGAAAGAAGTGGCTGATCAGGCCAATCAGGCAAAAAGTAATTTTCTGGCCAATATGAGCCATGAGATCCGTACGCCGATGAATGCCATTATTGGCTTGAGTCATCTGGTTCAGGAAACCAGGCTCTCTTATCAACAGCGGGATTACGTCAGTAAAATTCAGACATCTGCCCATGACCTTCTGGGTATCATCAACGATATTCTTGACTTCTCAAGAATTGAGGCAGGCAAACTCAATATGGAAAATATTGAATTTGACCTTGGGGGCGTTTTTGACAACGTCTATAACCTCAGCAGTATCAAGGCCAGGGAAAAGGGCCTGACACTGACTTACGATATTCAGTCTGATGTGCCCAGACATCTGCGGGGTGATCCGCTCCGGCTTGGGCAGATACTGATCAACCTGACCCATAATGCCCTCAAGTTCACCAGTGAAGGCGAAGTCAATGTGTCTGTCAGGCTGGTCAGCAGCAGGCAGGATGTGGTCAGACTTCAGTTCTCGGTGACCGATACGGGTATTGGTATCAGTAAACAGCAGCAGAATAAGTTGTTTCAGTCATTTTCTCAGGTTGATGGGTCAACAACCCGGAAGTTTGGTGGTACCGGGCTGGGGCTGGCTATCTGTAAGAACCTTGTGTACATGATGAACGGGGATATCTCTGTTGATTCAGAACCCGGCAAGGGCAGTACTTTTTGCTTTACCGTTGAACTGGGTGTTGCCCATCAGGTTCAGGTACTGGAACAGTCCCTTGTCGGGACTCGTGTGCTTGTGGTGGATGATAACCCGGAAGCAAGAGCACTTCTGATCAGTCATTTGCAAACATCCGGATGCGAAACCCTGGAAAGTGACCATGGTGACGAAGCGCTGGCGTTGCTGAAAGAGAAGAATTCTGGTGCTGATGAGACTATTTCCCTGGTGCTGCTTGACTGGAGAATGCCGGATATGGATGGCATCGAACTGGCAGAACGCATTCATAAACTCAATCTTGCTCCGGAACCCAAACTGATGATGGTTTCGGCCTATGGTCGGGAAGAGCTAATGGCAAAAGCCTCAGGTACAGTGGATGCTTTTCTGATTAAACCGGTCAATCACAGCGTTTTGGTAGAGACTATTCTGCGCCTGTTGCAGTGTCAGAAAAATCCGAAAACTGAAATCATCGAAGAGGCTCGATTTTGCGAGATTATGCCTAAAGGCCGCATACTGCTTGCTGAGGATAATGAAATCAACCGCCAGGTTGCCCGTGAGCTGTTACAGGGCATGGGGCTTGAGGTCGTCATGGTCACGAACGGTGCCGAAGCGGTGGAGCGGGTGAAGCACGAAGACTTTGATCTGGTTTTTATGGACATTCAGATGCCTGAAATGGATGGGTATCAGGCAACACGGAAGATCAGGCGAAAACTTGGCAAAGATAAGCTGGTTATTATTGCCATGACCGCACATGCCATGACCGGAGATCGGGAGCGCTGTTTGCAGGCTGGAATGAATGATCATATTTCCAAGCCATTAAGTCCTGATGCCCTCAAGCAGATGGTGCGTCACTGGTTGCAGGCAGGAGAAACCGATGTGCTTCAGGCTGTTGCTTTGCCACAGGCATCAGAGAATATATCCTGCCTGAAACTGCCGGGAATAGATGTAGACGATGGTTTGCAGAGACTTCAGGGCAACCAGGCGCTTTATGAAAAGCTGTTGACAGACTTCTATCATGGCCAGCGGGAAGATCTGATCCAATTGCAAGGGCTTCTGGAAACCGGTAAATGGCATGAGGCTTGCCAGTTGGTGCATGCATTGAAAGGGGTTGCCGGTAATTTAGGGGCAAGCAGCCTGCATGATCAGGCTGCTCAACTTGAGCACAGTTTACGCAGACAATTTGAAATGCCTGACAATAGCTTGATGGATTCGTTTGTGCTGGCCTTTGAGCAGGTGATGGAAGGCCTAGAACATTTGCCTCCGGTTAAAGAAGGTTTGGAACCCGCCGGGGAAGGATCTATTACCGTTGGTGAACTGAATGAACTGCTTGATGAGATGGAGCAAAAGCTCAGTGCAGGTGATGTGGATGTGGTTTCTCTCCTGCCAACGCTTATTCAGGGACTGAAAGATCAAATTGACCATAAAGAGCTGACGTTATTTCAGGATGCTGTTATCAGTTACGACTTTGACGAAGCCTATGGTGTGCTGGTGGAAATCAAAAAGAATATCAGCTGATAGCTTGCTAATCACCCAGGGGTCAGTAATGACCCTGGGTGAGTGGCATTGACTGGGGCGACTATTTTTGCAGTTCGGCCTTTGGATCTATTGCATAGGGTATTTTATGAACCTGCAGCTGATGGCTTTTTTCTGTATCCATAAAGACATCGTTGGCTTCAGCCGCTTCAATCCTGATAACAGCCAGTAATTCAATGTTGTCGTTTTCGACATTACGGGCACGCTGAATGACTTCACCCACCGGCTTACCATCACTGTTGTAAAGTCGGGTGTTAATGTCAGGCTCTTCGACGCTTTCCAGGCTCAACCAGTAACACCGGCTTTTCTGCTGCCCAAGGTTTTGCATTCGGGTCACAATTTCCTGCCCGGTATAGCACCCTTTTCTGAAACTGACTCCGCCAAGGGAGGGTTGATTGAGATGTTGGGGAATGTATTTATCGATGGTTTCCTGACAAAGCTCTGGAATGACTGACTCAATATTCAGTAACGCCCAGAAATCTTCCGTTGCAGGTGTAAGCTCTTTGGTCAGTTCTGGCCATAAAAGAGGAAGGTCATCCTGATGAAGCCAAAGCTCATAGCGAGTCCTGATACCAGTGGCTTTCATAAGGTAGCCATTGGCGGAGACTTTGATGACTTCGTTTGGCTCTGGAAGTGATGAGTCAGGGAAAATATTGGTCAGCAGGGTGTCGATATTGGCTCCGGACAAGCCGAGAACCACGTGCTCTGGTTGACTGGTGAGATTAACCTTAAAAAAAACCGCATACTTTTTCAGAGTGTCGAGAGTGGTTTCAGTCAGACCTGAGTTCATGGTCAACAGGTAGTCTTCACCATTGTCCATGATTTTGAAACTGGTATACATCCGTCCTTTAGGGGAGCATGCCACCCCGGTGCTGTATTGATGAGCGGCCAGCTGAAGCATATGTGTTGAAATCTGTCCCTGCAAAAACTTCTGGCGATCGGTGCCGTCGATTTTGACAAAGCTGTGGCCAGAGAGTACTGAGACAGAATTTTCATCCAGTGCCTGTGGTGTTTTGGCAAAGCCTGTCAACCGCTCTTCTTTATAAACAGCGCCCTGAGTTGTTAAGTAGGTCTTCCAGTCGGTGGCCATCTGATTACCTTGTTATCTGGTTGCCGCAATTGCATTTGATAGATGCTGGCATAATAGAAGATTATTGCTGCGAATTTAAAGGTATAATAACCGGCAAAATCCATAATAGGAGTTATTCTAAGATGCTGGGTGAAAATGAGCTGAAATGCCTGCAGTGGCGAAGTCGTCGTGGGATGCTTGAGCTTGACGTGCTTTTGGAACCTTTTACCAGGGAGGCGCTGTCTGAGCTCAGTGAAGCTGATCAGCTAACCTATGTTCGCCTGTTGGAGTGTGAAGATCCGGACCTCTTCAGTTGGTTTATGAGTGGTACAAGGCCTGAAGATCAGGCTCTTAGCCGCATGGTTGACAGAGTATTGGAGCGTGGGCGCTACAAAGGCGAGTCTTTGTGAAGTTAATGTAAGAAGTTCCCGTTACCACCTTGCCTTGATGCTTATCAGCCACGGTGCCGCTTGTGTTGCGCTGTGGCTTTGTTCAGTCTGGCCTGTGGTCAAGTTTGCCCTGGCCATGGTTCTCGCCTTGCATTTCTATCGACACTACCTTCAGTTTATTGCTCAGAGTCTTCCGACCAGTATTTCTGTCATTCGGTTGCTGGAAGATCAGTGGCGGGTGAATCTTGGCGGTGCCTGGTATCGCGCCTGGCCTGAGGGTGAAATTGTTGTCACCTCAATATTGATTTGCTTTAAGTTGAGAGTTGAGGGTAAGCGGCATCCTTCCCGCCTGATTTTGTTTCCAGACAGTGCTGACCCGGTTGAGCTGCATGGTTTCAGGCTGCGGCTGATGCTTGAGTCTCACTCTCTGTTCGGTGGCAAGGGCGAGGGGCACGTATAGTTCATGCCCATCGTATTCGTTCTGTATGTCTTCGTTGTGGCATTACTGTCTTTATCCACCAAGTTGTAATACCTGAAGGTATTCAACAGGGTTGGATACGCTGAGCACCCACAAAACGTCAACAGCCCCTGAAGTTCTCTGGAGCCAGAATCGTGTCTTCAGGAACAGGATTCGTATGAGGGTAATCCAGCGTGTAGTGCAAACCGCGGGACTCTTTCCTGGCCATGGCGCATTGAATAATCAGCTCAGATACCTGGGCAAGGTTGCGCAGCTCTATCAGGTCATTGCTGACTTTGAAATTGCTGTAGAACTCATGAATTTCAGATTGGAGCAACTCAACGCGATTCATTGCTCTTTGCAGACGTTTTGTGGTGCGGACAATACCCACGTAATCCCACATAAAGCGGCGAAGTTCATCCCAATTGTGAGAGATAACCACATTTTCATCGGAATCTGTTACCTGGCTTTCATCCCAGTTCGGCAGAGAGGGTGGTTGTGGGTATTGATCAATGGTATTGCGTATCATCCGGGCGCAGCTTTTGGCAGTGACAAAGCACTCCAGCAGTGAATTACTGGCCAGCCGATTAGCGCCATGCAGGCCGGTAAAACTGCACTCACCAACGGCAAAAAGGCCTTGTACATCGGTTTGACCGTTTTTATCAACCAGTATTCCACCACAGGTATAATGGGCAGCAGGAACAATAGGGATTGGGTCTCTGGTGATGTCGATATCGTAGCTGAGGCAGCGTTCGTAAATGGTTGGAAAATGAGAGCGAATAAACTCCGCCGGCTTATGGCTGATATCCAGGTAAAGGCAGTCTGACCCCAAACGCTTCATTTCATGGTCAATGGCCCGTGCCACGATATCTCTGGGAGCCAGCTCTTCCCTATGGTCGTAGTCTGGCATGAACCGGCTGCCATCGGCCCGTTTGAGCAGGCCGCCTTCGCCCCGAACGGCTTCTGAAATCAGAAACGACTTGGCATTTGGGTGGTATAGGCAGGTCGGGTGAAATTGATTAAACTCCATATTGGCAATCCGGCAGCCCGCCCGCCAGGCCATGGCAATGCCGTCTCCGGACGCACCATCGGTGTTACTGGTATAAAGGTAGGTTTTACTGGCACCTCCGGAGGCAAGCACGGTACAACGGCTCTTGAAGGCATGCACCTGGTCTGACACCAGGTCGAGTATGTAAACACCAACACAGCGCGGTTCATGGTGGTGAATGTGAGGTTTCAGTTTGCTGGTGGTGATCAGGTCTACAGCCAGGTGATGGTCGTAAAGGTCTATGTTCGGCTTTAACCTTGCCTGTTCCAGTAAGGTATCTGAAATAGCCCGGCCAGTAGCGTCTGCGGAGTGAATGATTCTGCGGGAGCTGTGCCCGCCTTCCCGTGTCAGATGGTAGTCGAAGGGCCGGTCAACGGTATGATCCGGTGTGAATGGTACGCCCTGGCTTATCAGCCACTCAATACTCTCTCTGCCATTCTCCACGATATGTCGAACAGCCGACTCGTTACACAGGCCGGCACCCGCGGTGAGGGTATCTTTCACATGCTGGTCAATATTGTCGCCGGTCTGGTCCAATACCGCCGCCACGCCCCCCTGCGCCCAATAGGTTGAGCCAGCGCTTAATGAGTCTTTGCTGAAAATGGCTATTCTGGCATCATCAGGCAGCTGCAGTGCAGTGGTCAGTCCGGCTGCGCCAGAGCCAATGATGATTACATCGTAATTGTAGGGCTGTTGCATAAGGCTCCCCAGTCATCAAGTCACTCTGACATCTTTTATCCTTCCTATAATCCATAGGAAAATGAATGCAGTGTGGTTTAATGTGCTAGCCTGTGGAACTGTACATGTCTGGATAAGTAACATGATGAGTTCTTTATTGAGTGGCTTAGCTATTTATCGGTATGATCAATGACAGTTACTGGTTATGTGCATCGGGCTAAAGAGGCTATTTTACGGGTCGATGTTAAAATTGCTGCTGACCTGAATCAAGAGGCCCGACTAAACTTGTCTGACCTGTGTATTTTGTGAACCGGGCCAGCCAGTTGACTGGAATATTCATTGTCAGGGCATTATATAGAATGTCTGGAAGTTACTGTAGTGTCGTTGAAGTGCTAAAAATAACCTGTCGGTTTTCCAATATAATTACAACACTCGGATAAACCGGGTTGTGGTGGACAGATACCTTTGAAGTAAAAAATTGAAAATATCAGGAACTTTTCTTCATTTTGATGGTCTATATACTTGCTGCTGAGCTAAACCCTTTATTGCACGATGGTGCCTTTTATGGTGTTCCTGCCATGCATGGGTGGAGATGCCTTAATGGTTGATAGTCCGGATACTGATCAGCAGTTGGTTGATCGTGTAAAGCAGGGTGACAAAAGAGCTTATGATATGTTGGTTATTAAATATCAACACCGTATTCTTGGTCTGGTTGGCGGTTATGTCAGTGACTTTCAGGAAGTTCAGGATGTTACGCAAGAGGCTTTTATAAAAGCGTACCGTGCACTGGATAAGTTTCGTGGTGACAGTTCTTTTTATACCTGGCTGTACCGTATTGCTGTCAATACAGCCAAAAATCATCTGGTATCCAAAGGGCGAAGATTGCCAGAGTCTGATATTGATGTTCATGATGCAGACTTTCTGGAAACAGCGACAACCTTGAGGGTCGTTGATACCCCTGAGCGCAACCTGTACTGTAATGAAATCGAGCAGGTCATCCATGATGTCATTCAGCGTTTACCCGATGAACTGAGAACAGCGGTAATGTTGAGGGAGTTTGATGGCCTCAGCTATGAAGAAATTGCCGATGTTATGGACTGCCCGGTAGGTACTGTACGGTCCAGAATTTTCAGGGCTCGTGAAGCCATTGATCGTGAGATCAGACCGTTATTAGGGCAAAGTGGTTAAACAAGGTTTAACTCATGTGCGACAGAGTGAAGGTCGGCATGAACACCAGAGGTTTGTCTATGAGTGAAAAGAGTTCTCAAAACAGTGCCAGAGAACATTTGAAAGAATCTTTATCGGTTTCTCTGGATGGACAGGCCAGTGAGCTGGAATTGCGTCGAGTGATTGATAATATCGGCAAGGACGATGACCTTCGTTCACTTGCGGGTCGTTATCAGCTGATTGGTGAGACACTGCGTGGTAATAGCAGTAAATTTGCCAATGTCGATATTTCCAGGGGCGTGATGAATGCCCTGGAGCAGGAAGAGGTCGATAATACCGGTGCGCAGAATGTCTCTGGAGCAGAAGGTTCTTCTGCGATCAGTCCCGTATCCGGCCGCTTTTTTGAGGATGTATGGGCTTCATTGGGTAAGGTTGCGGTTGCAGCCTCAGTGGCTTTTGCCATTGTTGTCGGGGTCAGAAACAGTAATCAGTCTCCTGATTTGCAGGTTCTGGCTGAAAATGAACCGGTTACCCTGACTCAGCCAGTGCAGCTGGCGCAATCGGGTCATAACGATTATGGTGCATTGGGTATTCGTGCCGGGTACAACTCAAGGCAGCATGACGGTATTACCCCTGAACAACTTGCCTATGCCCAGAGTCTTGCTGACAGGGCAACCAGGGAACGTTTTCATGCCTATGCACTTCAGCATGCAGAGCTTGCTGCAATGGGAAGTGGCCAGAGTATTTTGTCATTTGCCCGATTGACCAGTTTTGACAACCAATAAATTTATGAAACAGAAGCAAGGGATTACCAGAAAGCTGCTGATTATATGTTTTTTCGTCAGTGGCTTTGTGTCTGCAGAAACTTCATCCGATGCAGGCTACCTGCTTGAAAGAATGGCTGCTTCCGCCAAACGTCTTAGCTTTCAGGGAGAGTTTGTTTATCAGCAGGGAGCGCAGCTGCAGACATTAAGTGTTATTCATCAGGCTGAAGCTGAGAACATATCGGAAAAAGAACGTATCCTCTATCTGGATGGCGCTCCCCGGGAAGTCATACGCTCCGGACATGAACTTTTCTTTTCCAGTTACAACGAAGGGGTGACCAGGTTTCAGCATGGCTCATTGATGCCGGTACTAAACAAGTTTCAGTCGGGTGTTTCTGAACATTTCTATGACTTGAAAATTGTAGGTATTGACCGCGTTGCTGGTCGCGAAGCCGTGCTGTTGCTTGTGCTGCCGAAAGATCGTTTCCGTTACGGCTATCAGTTATGGCTTGATCGGGTATCCTCATTGTTGTTGAAATCAGTGCTGGTTGATGATCAGGGTAAAATCATTGAGCGACTGCAGTTCACTTCCCTGAGTATTGGTCAGCTACCAGACGATGTTCTGGCACTCCTGGACCGCAAACCCTCCAGTGTTGATGAAACTATTCAGATAAGAAACAATCCAGAACACTCGGAGAAACCTGATGTACCCCCGGAATGGGAAACGGGCTGGCTGCCTGAAGGCTTTGTGCTGGAAAACAGCACTGTGCGCCCTTCTCCAGTTAGCAAGCACGATGTGGATGCTTTGATTTTTTCTGATGGAATTGCCAATTTCTCTGTTTTTGTTGAGCAGGATGATACTCGGGTACTAAGTCAGGCTTCTGAACAAATTGGTGCTCTTTCGGTGGTTTCAAAGATTTACAGAGAGGGTAATCAGTACTTCCATGTGACGGTTGTTGGTGATATTCCTCTGGGTACGGCAGAGAGAGTGGCTGTATCTGTTCGTCCGGTAAAAATGAAGCCTTGATGTAATGATCAAGTAAGTTTGCTGGACTTGAAGACTGGTTTTTTTTGTATTATTTCGTTACCGATCTATATCAGGTTTTCAGGAATATGATAGAAGAGCAGGGACGAGTTGTGGCTGTAGAGCGTGATTTTGTCTGGGTTGAAACAATCAGACAGTCCGGTTGTTCAAGCTGTAGTGCCCGAAATGGTTGTGGGCAGCATCTCTTTGAAAAGTACAGGGTCGGCTCATCCTTTTCATATATCAAAGCGCTTTGTCCCTGGGTAGTGAAAGAGGGTGACATGGTTGTGGTCGGTATTCCGGAAGGCTCGTTGCTAAAGGCTTCTTTTCTGATTTATCTCTTCCCGCTTCTGCTTATGATGGCTGGCATCTGGTTGTCCTCAGTAATGGGGGCAGCAGATTGGCTGCTGCTTGTCTCAGCTGGCTTGCTCCTGGCATGTGGCTTTGGCGCAGTAAGGTTATTTGGGAAGAGATCAGCTGATATGTGCCGTGTTGATGTGGTAAGGGTATTACCCTCTGACAATTTGTCGTTATCAGGCAGCTCCTTCGGGCGAACGCTTTCTTCCAGGCAGGGTTGAATGTTCTTGCTTTATTTCTGATGCTGCCGGGTCGCCTTTTTATCACGTAATTATAAATAATATCGCAGGAGCGTATGGCTGCGGTGAATCTTTTCAATAGTTGAATACTGGAGAAAACATAATATGAGTAGGGTGTTTTTTCTCTGCAAAAAGTCACTTTATAACGTTGGGTTTTCCCTGCTTTTGTTTTACGCAACACTGGCAAATGCTTCAGTCAGGGGTTCAGGCTTGCCAGATTTTGCGGCATTGTTTGAACAGGCATCACCAGCGGTAGTGAATATCAGTACTCTGGCCTCACCAAAAGCGAGACCGTCAATATATGGGCCGGGCGGGGAGGAGATTCCTGAAATTTTCCGCCGTTACTTTGGTATCCCGCTGCCTGATGAAAGCCCTTCCGGACGCTCTCAACCGATGTCGCTCGGTTCTGGCTTTATTATCTCGTCAGACGGTTACATTCTGACCAATAACCATGTTATCGAAGGTGCTGATCAGATTATTGTCAGACTCAGCGACAGGAGTGAGCGTGCTGCAGAACTTATCGGTGCCGATAAGCGTTCAGATCTGGCGCTGTTAAAAATTAATAATGACCGCAGTCTGCCCGTCGTTAAGCTTGGTGATTCCGAGAGTGTTAAGTCTGGTCAATGGGTAGCAGCGATTGGGTCTCCGTTTAATTTTGAATATTCGATTACCAAAGGCATTATCAGCGCTCTGAATAGAAGCCTGCCCAGCGACTCCTATGTCCCGTTTATTCAAACCGATGTCCCTATCAATCCGGGTAACTCGGGTGGTCCGCTGTTTAATATGAACGGCGAAGTCATCGGAATTAACTCCCAGATTTTTACCCGCTCTGGCGGTTTTATGGGGCTGTCATTCGCCATACCGGTTGATCATGTTATGTGGGCGGTTGATCAGCTGAAAGAGAAGGGGTATGTCACCCGGGGATGGCTGGGGGTCGCCATTCAGGATGTGGATCGGGATCTTGCCGAATCGTTTGGTCTGGAAAAACCCATGGGGGCATTGATCAGTCAGGTGGTTCCCGGTGGTCCGGCTGATAAGGCAAGGCTTCATCCCGGCGACATTATTGTCAGATTTAATGAAAGAGTTATCAGCAGCTCAGGCGTGTTGCCAATGTCGGTGGGTGTGATAAAGCCCGGCGAAAAAGCCAGGCTGGAATATATCCGTAATGGCAAGCGCAAGACCGCAGATGTTGTAGTGGGTGAGCTGCCGGATGAAAATAGTGGTGCCCCTGAACACAGAGGAGATAAGACGCCTTCTGATAAGAACCCTCTGGGTGTTCAGGTAGCAGAGCTTGATGAGAATTATCGCAATAAGCTGCGCCTGGATGAGGATGTTCAGGGGCTGGTGGTGATCGGGGTTAACCGGGGAGCTGGACGTTCTATTGGATTGCGCCAGGGCGATGTTATCACGGACCTGAACAACATCAGTGTAACAACGGTAACGGAATTCAAAAAAGTGGTTGCCAAACTGCCCAGGAACCGCTCGATTTCGATGCGGGTTATTCGCGGTGGAAATCCCGGTTACATCACCTTCCGGTTACAGGAGTGATCAAATGTGGATAGCACGGTATATGACCATGGAGTAGTGTGCTGACATGTTATAGAATATTATGGAATCATTTATGCAGATCAGACACTTGTTAATTGCTACCGGAGCTTTAGCCACAGGCATGAATAGAATCAATTCATGCTGTTTAACAGCCGGTAAGTCAGTTTGATCCGCAGGCCAATTCCCTAATTCAAGACGGTCCCCGCGATTGCGGGGATCGCTTTTTGTGACGTTTTTATAGTAGATACTATCGTGAGCGACCTAAGCTTAATCAGGAACTTTTCCATCATTGCCCATATTGATCATGGGAAATCAACCCTGGCTGACCGTTTTATCCAAACCTGTGGTGGGCTCAGTGATCGTGAAATGCAGGCCCAGGTGCTTGATTCCATGGAGCTTGAGCGCGAGCGTGGCATCACCATCAAGGCCCAGAGTGTGACGCTGGATTATCATGCCAAAGATGGTAATACCTATCAGCTGAATTTTATCGATACACCAGGACACGTTGACTTTTCCTATGAAGTTTCACGTTCCCTGGCGGCCTGTGAAGGTGCGCTTCTGGTGGTGGATGCGGCCCAGGGTGTTGAGGCACAATCCGTTGCTAACTGCTACACCGCCATAGAGCAGGGGCTGGAAGTCATGCCCGTGCTGAATAAAATGGATCTGCCCCAGGCAGAGCCAGACCGGGTCTCCCAGGAAATTGAAGAGATTATCGGTATTGACGCAACCGATGCTGTCCGCTGCTCTGCCAAGAGTGGTTTGGGCATTGAAGACGTTCTTGAGCGACTGGTGTCCACTATTCCTGCCCCTGAAGGTGATATTAATGGGCCATTGCAGGCACTGATCATCGATTCCTGGTTCGATAACTATCTGGGTGTGGTGTCTCTTGTGCGGGTGAAAAACGGTACGTTGCGCAAGGGAGAAAAGATCGTCGTTAAATCCACCAAACAGTCTCATGTTGTGGATAATGTCGGTATTTTTACGCCCAAGCGGACGCCCACCGGCGTTCTTAAAGCCGGTGAGGTTGGTTATGTGGTTGCCGGTATCAAGGACATTCACGGTGCTCCCGTCGGTGACACCCTGACTCATCTGAAAACCCGGGATGTTGAAGCGCTGCCAGGCTTTAAGCATGTTAAGCCGCAGGTCTATGCCGGCTTGTTCCCGGTCAGTGCGGATGATTTTGAAGATTTTCGTGATGCGCTGGAAAAATTGAGTCTCAATGACGCTTCCCTGTTTTACGAGCCGGAGAGCAGTGACGCGCTGGGCTTTGGTTTCCGCTGTGGCTTTCTGGGCATGCTGCATATGGAGATTATCCAGGAGCGACTTGAGCGGGAATATGACCTGGATCTGATTACCACGGCTCCCACGGTAATCTATGAGTGTCATATGAAAAATGGCAGTGTGGTGGAAGTCGATAACCCTTCCAGACTGCCTGACCCCGCGGGTATTGACGAAATTCGTGAACCCATCTCCCGGGCCAATATTCTGGTACCCCAGGAATATCTCGGTAATGTGATTTCTCTCTGCGTTGAAAAGCGCGGCGTACAGAAAGATATGCAGTTCACGGGTGGTCAGGTCTCACTGACCTACGATATTCCGATGAGCGAGGTGGTGCTGGATTTCTTTGACCGACTGAAATCGGTGAGCAGGGGGTTTGCTTCTCTGGATTACTCTTTTGATCGTTTTGAAACCGCTAAAATGGTTCGGGTGGATATTCTGATCAATGGTGAAAAGGTCGATGCACTGGCGGTTATTGTGCACAAAGATCACGCAGTTTCCCGTGGACGGGTTCTGACGGAAAAAATGAAAGAGATCATTCACCGTCAGATGTTTGATGTTGCCATTCAGGCGGCCATTGGTGGGCAGATTATTGCCCGGACCACGGTAAAAGCGCTCAGAAAGAACGTCACTGCGAAATGCTATGGTGGTGACGTGAGTCGTAAGCGTAAACTGCTGGAAAAACAGAAGGCCGGTAAGAAACGGATGAAGCAGGTTGGACGTGTGGAAATTCCTCAGGAGGCTTTCCTGGCAGTTCTAAAGGTCGACAAATAATTCACCATTGATTATATAAGAGAAAAACAGCCATGGATTTTAACTTTCCACTGCTATTGGTACTGTCGGTTGTTGTTACAGGTATCATCGCACTTATTGACCGACTTTTTTTGTTACCAAGGCGAAAGGCGGCTGTTGCCAGGCTCGGTGCCGAGGGCGGAGATGATGACGCCCTTGAGAAGCTGGCCAGGGAGCCGGCCGTGGTTGAGACCTCCAAGTCTATCTTCCCGGTTTTGCTGTTTGTTCTGGTGATTCGATCCTTTTTGTTCGAACCTTTTCAAATTCCTTCTGGCTCCATGATTCCGACCCTGGAAGTGGGTGATTTTATTCTGGTAAATAAATACAGTTACGGATTGCGTTTGCCCGTGTCAGGCACCAAGGTGCTTGCTATCGGTGAGCCTGATCGTGGTGATGTGATGGTGTTTAAACAGCCAGGGAAAGAAAATATCAACTTTATCAAGCGTGTGATCGGTTTACCTGGGGACGTTGTGCGATATATGGACAAGCGGCTGACGGTGAACGGCCAGGCGGTTCCTGAAGAGTTTGTGGCACAACTCAGTGATGCCCGATCCATTTATCGTCTCTATAACGAAGGTGATGAAGGCAAGCGCTACCAGGTTCGAAAAGAGCTGGCCAGTCATGATTTTCGGGCTGAAGGAGGGTGGGTTGTGCCTGACGGCATGTACTTCGTCATGGGGGATAACCGTGACCGAAGCAATGACAGCCGGTATTGGGGCTATGTTCCTGAACAGAATATTGTCGGTAAGGCGGTTTACATCTGGATGCACTGGCCGAGCTGGACTCAACTTCCCGGCTTTAAGAACAACGGGGTGATTGAGTAAGCTGTCTAAGGAGAGAATCTTATGTATGGTATGAAGAGCCGACAACGAGGCAGTAGTGCAGTCAGTTGGCTGTTTTACCTGTTAATTGGTGGACTATTGTTGTCTTTTGCGGTTAAGGTTGTGCCCTTTTATGTGGATGACCACTCTGTTAAGCAGGTGGTATCTTCATTAACTGACCGGCCAGGCTCTGCCACTGCATCCGTTACCCAGGTGAGAACCTGGATAAATAAAGGGTTGCAGCTAAACCTGATCAAGCTTGATCGCAATGAGGTTAAGGTCACCCGCGAAAACGGTGTTGTCGCTGTCGATATTGACTACGAGCGACGGATTCATTTTTTCCATAACGTTGATCTGGTATTAACGTTTGAACATAACTGGAAAGCTGGAACTCAGTGAAAACGCTTGAACTTGCCCGACTGCAGAAAAAGTTAGGGCATGAATTTTCCAATCAGAGCCTGTTGGCGCTGGCGCTCACCCATCGCAGCTTTGGCAGTCGTAACAATGAGCGATTGGAGTTCCTGGGCGACTCGATTGTCAACTTTGTTATTGCTGAAGCCCTCTATGAGCGTTTTCCCGATGCCAAAGAAGGGCAGTTAAGCCGCCTGCGGGCTCGAATGGTGCGTGGTGTTACCCTGGCCGAGCTTGGCCGGGAGTTTGAGCTTGGTGACTTTCTTCGTCTTGGCTCCGGTGAGTTGAAAAGTGGTGGCTTCAGGCGGGAGTCCATTCTTGCGGATGCGGTTGAGGCCATTATTGGTGCGATTTACCTGGATGCCGGGATGGCCGTTTGTCACCAGCGAATTCGCACCTGGTTTACCACTCGTCTGGATCAACTGACCACGACGGATGAGCAGAATAAAGACCCGAAGACCCGCTTGCAGGAATATTTGCAGGCGCGGCAGCAGTCACTGCCAAAATATCAAGTGACAGATATTCAGGGGGAAGCTCATGACCAGCACTTTTCAGTGATTTGTGAACTGGAAGGTCTGGATGAGCCGTCAAAGGGGGAAGGGTCGAGTCGTCGTGGTGCTGAACAGCAGGCGGCTCGCAATGCATTGAAGTTGCTTGGCGTTGATCATTAAGAGCGCAGAAAACAGATGACATCTGATGTAAATCGTGAAGAGCCCGCTGCTCATGAACTAAGCCTTTCCGATCCGGCTTCGGAACACAGCCGTTGTGGTTACGTCGCCATTGTTGGCAGACCCAATGTTGGTAAATCAACCCTGTTAAATCACCTTCTCGGCCAGAAGCTTTCCATTACCTCCCGCCGCCCCCAGACTACCCGCCATCAGGTTCTGGGTATCAAGACGGAGCAGGGGATTCAGACGGTCTATGTTGATACGCCGGGCATGCACAAGGTGCAGAAAAAAGCGATCAACCGCTATATGAACAAAGCGGCCAGCAGTGCCCTGGCGGGTATTGATGCCATTGTTTTTGTGGTTGACCGCCTGACCTGGAATGAAGAGGATCAGATGGTCCTTGACAAGGTACAGGGTGCCCGTTGTCCGGTTATTCTTGCGATTAATAAAGTGGACAAGATCACGGATAAGGGTCAATTGATCCCACACCTTGAGTCTCTGTCAACAAAAATGGATTTTCATGGGGTGATGCCCATCTCTGCGCAGCACGGCCATAACCTGAAACAGCTGGATGAAATGATTACCCGGCTGATTCCGGAAGGCGTCCATCATTTTCCTGAAGATCAGCTGACGGACCGCAGTTCCCGTTTTCTTGCCGCTGAGCTGGTGCGGGAGAAGGTTATGCGGCAGCTGGGTGATGAGCTGCCTTATGAAGTGACGGTGGAGATTGAAGAGTTCAAGCATGAGTTGCGGCCGAAAGGTCCACTGTTGACCATCAGTGCCTTGATTCTTGTGGAAAGAGCGGGCCAGAAAGCCATTGTTATTGGTGACCGGGGAGCACGACTGAAAAAAATCGGACAGGAGGCCCGCAAAGATATGGAGCACATGTTTGACTCAAAAGTCATGCTGAACCTTTGGGTTAAGGTCAAGGCAGGCTGGTCTGACGATGAGCGTGCCCTGAAAAGTCTGGGGTATGATCACAACCTGTGATTGGTAATGAATTCCATAAAGCCTGGTTGCTGCATCGGCGCTCTTATAAAGAGCGCTCAGTGATTGCTGAGTTTTTAGTGGAAGGCCATGGCCGTGTGGCCATGGTGGTTAGGGGAGTACGGCAGTCAAAATCCCGGCTGGCTTCGCTGTTACAGCCTTTTCATCAGGTACTGGTGCGCTGGAAAGGGCGAAGTGAGCTGAAAACACTGGCTGACCTGGAGCTTGATCGCTTCACCTTTCTGACCGGTGAACGGCTTTATTGTGGGTTCTATGCCAATGAGTTGTTGATGAGATCAATGATTCCGGGGCAGCTGGTGGATGGCGTGACGGATTTATACCGGGACATACTGGCCCATCTTAATCAAAACGCGCCTCTTGAACCGTTGCTCCGTTCCTTTGAACTGGATTTGTTGGAACTCTGCGGCTATGCCCCACCGCTTGACTGGGACGTGGTCAGTGGTGCGCCTTTAAAAGAAGGTATGGTTTACCGCTTTGAACCTGAGCATGGGCTGGTACCGACCAATGGACAAGTCAGCTACCATGAGAGACCGTTTTGCTACACCGCAGAGTTGCTTCAGGCACTCTCGGCCAGGGATTTCACCAATGCTGATTTCTATCCGGGTTTTAAGCGCTTCACCAGGCAGGCCATGAAACCGCTTATCGGTGACAGGCCTATGCAGAGCCGCATGCTGTTCACTAACAGAAAACCTCAATCGCCACCGGAGAGGCCATTAGTAGAAAATGGCGCACTCTCTAAATCCCGATAACGGTCGCACAATTCAATGCGCCATTTTCTACAACAGGTGTATTTATGATTCCTCATCAGCGTATTTTGCTGGGTGTCAACATTGATCATATTGCAACCATCAGGCAGGCCAGGGGGATTCGCTACCCTGATCCTGTTCAGGCGGCAATTGAAGCTGAAGAGGCCGGGGCAGATGGCATCACATTGCACCTGCGCGAAGACCGCCGACATATGCAGGACCATGATGTATTCCGCATTCGTGATGTCTTACAGACAAGAATGAATCTGGAGATGGCAGTGACCGATGAAATGGTTGGCATTGCTGAAAAGCTCAAACCTGAACATGTTTGCATGGTTCCGGAGAAGCGGGAAGAAGTCACCACTGAAGGCGGGCTGGATGTGAAAGGCCTGTTTGACAGTGTGGCTCCCGCCTGTGAGCGTCTGGGAAAACAGGGGATTGAAGTCTCGCTGTTTATTGATCCTGATATGGATCAGATTGAGGCCGCTGTCAGGGCCGGGGCGCCTGCCATTGAACTGCATACCGGTGCTTATGCTGACGCTTCGAAAGCTGAAGCAATGCAGGATGAGCTTGACCGTCTCAGAAATGCGGTTGTATTTGGTCTGGAACAGGGGCTGATCGTCAATGCCGGCCATGGCCTTAATTATCAGAATGTTGAGCCTGTTGCGTTGATCGCCGGTATCAATGAACTGAATATTGGTCACTCGATCATTGCCCGTGCCCTGTTTACGGGATTGAAACCAGCGGTACGAGAGATGAAAGCCCTTATGTTGGCAGCTTCACGGACTGCGTTTTAAGTGATTGTTGGAATAGGGACAGATATTGTCCGTATCGATCGGATTGAGCGCTCACTCAGTCGGCTGGGCGAGTCGTTTGCCAGAAGAATCCTCACTGACCATGAGCTGTCGCAATGGCAGCAACGTTCATCCTCACCGGCCTGGCTGGCCAAGCGCTTTGCAGCGAAAGAGGCCGTTGCCAAAGCGTTTGGTACAGGAATCGGAAAGCTGTCATTCCGGCACATAGAGGTAAGAAATAATACTTCAGGCGCTCCTGAGTTGTTTTTATCGGATTATGGCCTTGAATTGCAGCAGCAAAGAGGGGTTAAACGGCTCCACCTCAGTCTTTCTGATGAGCAGGATAATGCGATTGCCTTTGTAGTAATGGAGAGCTGAATCAGCTCTCTTGCTCATCGCAATAGCGCCCGACTCACTACCCTCATAAACGGCTTGGAACTGGTATTATGACTCAGCCGTTTCCAGACTCTCTATTTCCCATTGATTGAGACGGGTGATGGACTGAAGCAATAATTGAAAGTCTTCGGAGACTTTATTATGGTCCAGGGTGTTGTATTTCTTCAGTCGTGTTTCCAGTCGGTTGCAAATACGCTCCAGTTCTGGCACTCCACAATAACGACAGGCACCGTGTAATCGGTGTACCCGTTCCAGTACAGCCGAATAATTATTGGCAGCCCAGCCATCTCTGAGAGTTACAAGATCGTCATCAAGTCCCTCTTTCATCATCACCAGCATCTCCTGAGCCAGTTCCCGGTTTCCGGCAGCCAGTTGCGTAGCCAGGTTGATATCCACAGGACTTTCCTGTTGATCCATTGCCGGATGTAAAGAGATGCCGGGCTTTGATGGTGGACAATATTCTCTATGCTCTATTATCTCGGTAGGGTTCTTTGCCCACTGGTTGATCATGCTGATGACGTGTTTTTCACTGACCGGTTTACTCAGGTAGTCATCAAAGCCACTTTGCAGCAGCACCTTTTTCTCCTCGGGTAGCGCATGGGCAGTTACTGCAATAATAGGGGTGCGCTGGTGGTTCGGGATTTCACTGCGAATTCGTTTTGTGGCTTCGAGTCCATCAATGACCGGCATATGAACATCCATAAAAATAATGTCGAAAGTGAACTGCCTGCACAGTTCAATGGCATCAAAACCATTTTCTGCGGTTTGCAAATCTTGCCCCAGATTGCCAAGAATGGTTTTCAGCAACTTCAGGTTTACCGGGTTGTCATCAACGGCCAGAATACTCAGGGATTTGTTGATCTGTTGTTGATGATGAATCTCTTTGCCTTCCTGATCCGTATTTATACGCGCCAACAGTGCTTTCAGCCTGTTCAGTCCAACGGGCTTCAGAAGAGTATCAGTACCGTCCGGAAGAGCAGGATCCATAGCACCTGTTATTCCTGTCGAACTGAGTACAATAATGCGGGCGTTGCTATAGGAGGCTGTTAACTGCGTGATTCCCTGAACCGGTTCGATATTATCAGGGTTGATGAAAATATAGTCGTAGGAGATATTTGTCTTGTTTGCTGACATTCCCTGCTGGATGCTGGCTGCTGCGGTGATATTTGCACCCAGTTTATCCAGTAAGTGAAAAATCGATAGCCGGGTCAGCTCATGGGTTTCGATAAGTAGTACTTTCTGGCCGTGCAGCAGTGTTGGTGCCAAGTCTTCCTGCTCACAACCATCAGCAACAGCCGGTTCACCATTTTTGTTATTCAGGGTGGTTTTAAAGGTAAACCAGAAGGTTGCTCCCTGACCCAGATCGGACTCCAGGCCAATTTCTCCACCCATTTGCTCAACCAGGTTTTTGCAAATCGACAGCCCAAGCCCGGTTCCCCCGGATTTGCGTGTTTTACTGGAGTCTGCCTGGGAAAAAGCCTGGAACAGTTTGTGGTGTTGCTCCCGGGTAAGGCCAATGCCGGTATCCGCCACTGAAACTCTCAGGGTCAGGGGCTCATTACGTTCTTGCTGATAAGGCTTGCCTTCCTGATCCAGCATTACTCGCACAGCAACGGAACCATAACTGGTGAATTTAATGGCGTTGCTGATCAGGTTGGTGAGGATCTGCTTCAACCGCAGTCCATCAATGATGATATGTTCAGGAACATCGTCGTAGATAAAGTGGACAATTTCCAACGATTTACCATAGGCGACAGGTGCCATAAACGTCATAACATCCTCAACGATCTCCCGCAGGCAGACGGGTTGGGGGTCCAGCACCAGCTTACCGGCTTCCATACGGGAAAAATCAAGAATATCATTCAACATCGTCAGCAGCCCCTGAGAGGATTTCTCAATGGTACTGACATAGTCGTATTGTCGCGGTGTGAGCCTTGAACTGAGCATCAGGTTGGAGAAACCAATAATGCCATTCAGCGGTGTTCTGATTTCGTGGCTCATATTGGCCAGAAATTCGCTCTTGCTCCTGCTTGCTTCAAGTGCTTCCTTTCTGGCGAGGTCCAGCTCGACATTTTGAATTTCAATGGTTTCCAGTGTTTCCTGCAGTTCATCATTGTACTGGGCAATATGACTGGTCATCTTCTGATGTTTGCTCTGCAGGCCATTGAGCATAATGTTGATAGACGATTCCAGTTCATACATCAGGCTGCCAGGGTTGTCTGGCAGTCGGGTATCGAAGAAGCCATCCTTGATGCGATCAATGACCCTTGCCATACGGTCCAGGGGGCGGGTAACACCACTGCCCAGCTTCAGGCTAATGATCAATGCAACCAATAACCCCATGGAGACAACAATAATGCTGAACGCCAGAGAGCGAAATTGGGTCAGATGAGTTTCTGCGTAGGCGTAATCGGTAATCAGCCAGCCAGTAATTTTGGTCGTATCCGGGCTGATGATTGGGGCGGCAACCTGGATGACCTGATCGTTCCGGAACCAGCGCTGGCCAGGTTCCAACAGCGAGGATAAATTTCCGGTGGCCGTGAGCTTTGGGCCGGCATGAAGAATCTCCCTGCCTTGCTCATCGACCAGGCTTACCGCACGAATATCCCTGTCATCCAGCAGCATGCTGATCAGTGCTTGCAGTTCTTCATGTCGGGGGTTATCCAGCAGCAGTGAGGCAACGGCTGCCTGCCGTTCAGACTGAGTCAATGCCTTGGCCATGAGCTGGTTGTCCAGTTCCTGATACCGCTTAACCAGATAGACACCGCCCATCAGCAGGGAAACAACAATGCCGGGAAGAAAAGCGAGCAGAAGAATCCGTTGGCGGAATGCCGTAAGGTGCTGTTTCATGGTACTGCCTTTCCCTGTTTGGCTTTTGTTCTGTATTATTGCCGGAATAATAAAGTCTACGTAAGTTATATGTCCATGGAATATCCGACAATAGAGTCGATTATTGGCAACACCCCGCTGGTTCGTCTGCAGCGTATGCAGGGGAAGAGTTCAAATACCATACTACTGAAACTGGAAGGACAAAATCCGGCCGGTTCCGTGAAAGATCGACCAGCCCTGTCCATGATCGCCGAGGCTGAACGCCGCAATGCCATCAGCCCGGGGGACACATTAATTGAAGCTACCAGTGGCAATACCGGTATAGCACTTGCCATGGCAGCGGCCGTTCGCGGTTATCGAATGATCCTTATTATGCCGGACAATATGAGCGCCGAGCGTCGTGCAGCAATGAGTGCTTATGGAGCAGAATTGATTCTGGTCAGTAATGGCATGGAAGGTGCCCGGGATAAAGCGCTGGAAATGCAGCAACAGGGGCAGGGCAAGGTGCTTAACCAGTTTGCCAATCCGGATAATCCCCTGGCGCATTATGGGACCACCGGGCCTGAAATCTGGCAGCAGACCCAGGGTGCGGTCACGCATTTTATCAGCTCCATGGGCACTACCGGGACGATAATGGGGACCTCCCGTTATCTGAAAGCGAAGAATCCTGCCATTCAGATCGTTGGTCTGCAGCCGGAAGAGGGGGCTCAGATACCAGGCATACGTCGTTGGAGTCCTGAATACCTGCCTGCAATTTTTGACCGTTCCGCCGTTGATGAGGTGATGGATATTGGTCAGACAGAAGCTGAAGAATGCATGAGGCGGCTGGCCCGGGAAGAAGGCATATTCTGCGGTGTTTCTTCCGGGGGAGCAGTTGCTGCTGCCCTGAGACTGTCAAAAAGCGTAGAGCATGCCACCATTGTGGCGATTATCTGTGATCGTGGTGATCGTTATCTTTCCACGGGCGTATTTCTGTAGGAAAACCATCCACTGGTTTCTCTGGCCATGATTGAATGTCAATGTATGCAGGTATGAATCCGGGTTTGTTGTACTCGATATCCAAGGTAAAATTGCGCTTTTAAACGGCCATGAGCTGTTCATGTTCAAGAGAATGTTGGAAGTACTCTATGCGCTTTAAACGTGCTGCCTCAACCCCTGTTATTATTCATGAGGATGTGCGTATTGACGGGCTTTCCCATGATGGTCGCGGGATTGCCCGTTACCATGGGAAGACCCTCTTTATTGACGGGGCACTGCCGGGAGAAACCGTTCGTGTCCGGGTTCTGGAAGACAAACGTCGTTTTATCAATGCCCGTGTAACAGAAGTGCTGTCGGCATCACCCGAGCGCCGTGAGCCTGCCTGCGCCCATTTTCGTCAGTGCGGAGGCTGCAGCCTGCAGTACTGGTCCCATGAAGGGCAGCTTGACAGCAAGCAGCACATCGTTCTCGATCAGTTAAGGCGATTTGCCCATGTTGTGCCTGAGCACATTGAGGAACCACTGGTTTCTCCACCCTATGGCTATCGCCACCGTTGTCGTTTTGCCATCCGCTGGCGCAAAGGCAGACTGAGCCTTGGCTTTCGGGAAAAGGGCAGTAATGCTATCTGTGACATTAATGAATGCCCCATACTGGCAGAGCCTTTGCAGGAGATGCCCTTACTGCTGAAGTCATTTTTGCCAACGTTAACAGGCCGGGAAGCCATTTCCCACGTGGAGTGCTTTCTGGCAGAGCAGGGGCGAGGGTTACTGCTGCGTCATATTCGTCCTCTGTCGCAAGAAGACCAAAACCTGTTGACAGCGTTTGCTTCTGCTCATCAGTTGATGCTGTACCTGCAGGGTAGTCCGGAGAACATTCGGCTTTTATATCCTGCCAGATCTGACGACGATGCCGCAGCCGCATTGCATTACTCGCTGCCTGAATCAGGATTACAGCTGTACTTCCGGCCACAGGACTTTACCCAGGTCAACCGGGTGATTAATCAGGCGATGGTTGAGCAGGCTATCCATTGGCTTTCTCCGCAGGCATCCGATAAAGTGCTTGACCTGTTCTGTGGCCTGGGTAATTTCTCTCTGCCACTGGCGAAAAAGTCAGGCCATGTGACGGGGGTTGAGGGTTCACCGGGTTCGGTTGCCCAGGCGGCAAAAAATGCCGGTCTGAATGGTTTGAGTAATGTAAGTTTTCACTGCGCAGACCTGTCCAGTGATTTCACCACTGAGTCCTGGGCAAAAGAGCATTACGATATAGTGGTTCTGGACCCCCCCAGGGCCGGTGCGGATTTTATGATTGAGCAACTGGCCTGTTTATTGCCTGACCGACTGTTGTATATTTCCTGCAATCCGGCAACCCTTGCCAGGGATGCCGGAAGTCTGGTCTCCCATGGTTTCAGGCTTGAGCGTTTGTGTGTAATGGATATGTTTCCGCAAACTTCTCATGTTGAGTCCATGGCGCTTTTTGTCAGGTCATAGATTATCAAACAGTAATTTATTGGAAAGTAGCCTGTTAATGGCTGCTTTGGGGTAGTAGTCTAGGAGCCTGTCCGAGAATAGACTGCCCTACTGCGGTGGCAGCAAATTGGTCTAAAAATCCGCTTTTGTTCGGCAAATAGCCCCGCTATTCACCTCACAAAACCGAATTTTTATCCTCAATTTTCTGCCATCCTCGCTACGGGCGCTATTCTCGGTCAGCCTCCTAGCCCGACGCCTGACAGGGCATCATTTTTACAGAAAGAGATGGAATGGAATAGATGGTCAAGGTCAGAGAGGATCAGCCCCAGCTCTTCGACGGCAGTGTCGACCTGGATGCCTGGCTGAATCGCCTGCAGGAACGTTACGGCGTTGGTGATACGGATAGTCTTAGGGAGGCCTGTGAGCTGGCCCAACAGGCTGAACTGCTGGCATTGCAGCGGTCTCTCGAATCTGAAGAAACAGTCTGGCCTACTGGAAAAGGGTGTTTCCGGACCGGTCTGGAAATGGCCGAGATCCTGGCCGAGCTGAAACTGGATATGGATACCCTGGTTGCTGCGGTCCTCTATCGGGCTGTTCGTGAAACCAAACTCTCTCTTGACCAGGTGGAAGAGAATTTTGGCAAGGTAGTTGCCGGTCTGATCAAAGACGTTCAGGGCATGGCGGCCATCAGCAATATCCAGAACCCCAGAAAGCAGGTTCTCGATCATCGTCAGGACCAGCTGGAAAAAGTTCGCAAGATGCTGGTGTCCATTATTGACGATGTCCGTGTTGCCCTGATCAAACTGGCTGAGCGAACCTGCGCTATCCGGGCTGTTCAGCATGCCAGTAAGGAGAAACGTCAGCGGGTTGCCAGGGAGGTGTTTGAAATTTATGCGCCGCTGGCCCATCGGCTGGGTATTGGTTATATCAAGTGGGAGCTGGAAGATCTCTCCTTTCGCTACCTTAAACCCCAGGACTATAAGAAAATTGCCAGGTTACTGGATGGCAAACGACTGGATCGCCAGAAATACATTACCAACGTCGTAGATGCCCTGAAAGCATCACTGTCGGATGCACGGATTGAGGGGGATGTCAGTGGTCGGGTGAAGCATATCTACAGCATCTGGCGGAAGATGAAACGGAAAAACGTCGATTTTCGTGATCTCTACGATATTCGTGCGGTCCGTATTCTCACCCATGAAGTCCGCGATTGTTATGCGGCACTGGGGGTGGTGCACTCGCTCTGGAATCATATTCCCAAGGAATTTGATGATTACATTGCCACTCCGAAAGAGAATGGCTACCGCTCGCTGCACACGGCGGTGTTTGGCCCTGAAGGCAAAACCCTTGAAGTCCAGATACGTACCCATGATATGCATGAGGAAGCAGAGCTGGGTGTTTGCGCACACTGGAAGTACAAGGGCACTGATGTTAATAGCCGCAGTGACAGCTACGAGGAAAAAATTTCCTGGCTGCGTCAGGTGATGGAATGGCATGAAGACCTTGGTGATCTGGGCGAGCTGGGTGGTCAGTGGCGTGCGGATGTCGAGCCAGACCGAATCTATGTGTTTACCAAAGATGGGCATGTGGTTGATCTGTCGGTGGGAGCCACCCCGATCGATTTTGCCTACCGGATTCACTCAGAAGTGGGCAGCCGCTGCAGAGGCGCAAAAGTTGCCGGTCGTATTGTCCCGTTAACCCATAAACTCAAAACCGGCGATCAGGTGGAAATCCTCACTGCCCCTAATGCCCATCCCAGCCGGGACTGGCTGAATCCTGATCTTGGCTATGTCACCACCAGTCGAGCCAGGGCCAAGATCACCAGCTGGTTCAAAAAACAGGATCGGGACGCCAATATCGCCGATGGTCAGAGCCTGCTGGAATTGGAGCTTAAACGTCAGGCGTTGCAGAGTGTTAATTACCCGGAGCTTGCCCAGGCAGTTAACTGCCTGTCACCGGATGATATGTTTGCCGGTATTGGTGCCGGTGACATAAAGCTTCGCCATGTGGTTTCCCTGGCGCAGAAGCAGGTTGCGCCGGAAGAGGAGAAGACGTTTGAAATTCGCACCAAGCCACAACAGGAACGGTTATCGGACAGCACCATTACTATTGATGGTGTCGGTAATCTGCTGACTCAGATGGCGGGTTGCTGCCAGCCGGTGCCGGGGGATCCGATCATCGGTTATATCACCGTTGGCCGTGGCGTAACGATTCACCGGGAAGACTGTAACACGGCGCTCTCTTTGCGCAGTCGTGAGCCGGAGCGCCTGATAGAAGTTAACTGGGGAACCCGTCCGGACTACAGTTACCCGGTTGATGTTATCATTACGGCTTATGACCGTCCGGGCCTGTTAAGAGATATTACCGTGGTATTGGCTAACGATAAGGTGAATGTTCTGTCTATGCAGACCCGGACCAGCAAGGAAGAGCATTTAGCCAGCATGCTGCTGACTATGGAAGTTCCGAGTCTGGAGAGTCTGGGGCGTATCCTTGCCAAGGTCAGTCAGTTGCCCAATGTTATCGATGCTGTTCGCCATCGTAAAATGAGTTAAGTTATCCTGCTGATTCTCACGTCTTGCGTGGGAATCCCCTCCTTTTTCATCCGTTTACATTCTTTCAGGAGCCGGGTTTGTCACATTCCATTGATGATCTGATTACTTTGATGGCCAGACTCAGAGATAGAGAACATGGTTGTCCATGGGATCTGAAACAGACCTTCGCCACCATCGCCCCCTACACACTGGAAGAGGCCTGCGAAGTTGCCGAAGCCATTGAGCGGGAAGATTACGACAACCTGAAAGAAGAGCTGGGTGACCTGTTATTTCAGGTGATTTTCCATGCCCAGATGGCCAGAGAAAGCGGCTTTTTTGACTTTGCCGATATCAGTGAGGGGTTATTGGCAAAATTGCTGCGCCGACATCCCCATGTCTTTCCTGATGGAAGTCTGAAGTCGTTTGCTACCGAACAACAGCTGACGTCTGAACAGGTCAAGCAGAAGTGGCAGGAAATAAAGGCCGAAGAAAAAAAACAGAAAGGCCCCAAAAAGAGTGACTCAGCCATGCCTGATGATTTGCCAGCCATGTTGCCAACCTTGCAGCGTGCCGAAAAAATTCAGGTGGCAGCGGCCAGAGTCGGTTTTGACTGGCTGGAGCCAGAGCCGGTATTTGACAAGATTCACGAAGAGCTGGATGAAATCCGTGCCGCCAGAAGTGAAAGTCAGGAGCGGATTTCGGAAGAGGTGGGTGACCTGTTATTTGCCTGTGTCAATCTTGCCCGACACCTCGGTGTTGATGCCGATATGGCATTGCGTAAGGCCTGCCATAAATTTGACCATCGGTTCAGGAAAATGGAAGCCCTCGCTACCGAACATGAAGAACGTTTTGAACAGCTCACGCTGGAAGAGATGGAGAGCTACTGGCAGCAGTGTAAACAATGACTCTGCAGAAAGTGCCTCCATTGTTAACCGGAGGCAGGTTATGTTCTGTCAGCCATTGGATTTTATCATTAGCTGTTCATAGTCGTAGGTCAGGTCGTTCATTTTTTTCAAAATCGATTCGGTTGTTACTGAGACCACGGTAGGAACAAAATGGCCCTGGTGACTGATTTTGAATCCGGCATTGGTAAAATCCCACTGACTCTGGACTTTCGCCAGCTTTTGTTTGATATCGCTGGAGTTTAGTTCTGACTGGCGGAGGGTTGTCAGTGCGCTGCCAAACTCATCAATGGCCAGATCCAATGATTGATCAACCGACGGATCCTTAACACCCCATGCCCGGGTAATATAGAGTTTGGCGATACGCTGACTGAGCATTCGCTGTCGGCCGGAAATATTCACCAGTTGACCGGCTTTATGTCCGGCGTGTTCGGTGATCGCTTTAACCACGGTTTCACTGCGAGCCAGAAGCTCATCACTCAGTGCCAGAATGGTCAACGCTTTTTCGCGCGTTGGTGTTTCAAGGACTTTTAAACGGAACGCCTGCCAGGTGATGGCGGCATCATTCAAGCTGTTGCGAATCTCATCGTTAGGGGCGTAATCCATAAGTTCAAGAAATTGCTGCTCGAACAGGGCCATACTGGTATCCAGGTCAGCTGTCGCTTGATCCGGATTTACATCGGAGCCAATCATAATGTAACTTTTAGCGATCCTCTGACTGAGCATTCGCTGGCGACCTGCCTTGTTAATGGCTTCTGCATCATTGATGGTTGCCGCTGCTGGCAGTGAAGTTATGACCAGAGTGAACAGGATGCTGAGTATGCCTGAAACTTTGAAAATCTGATTTAACATATCCGTATCTATGAATTATTATTGATTTAAAAGGCGGATAATACCTGAAAATTGTTTATGATTCGCCTTTCCAAATTTATTGCCGATGCTGGTTATTGCTCACGGCGGCAAGCTTCACGACTGATTGACAGTGGTTGTGTGCTGGTTAATGGCAGGCCGGGATTGCATATTGATCGAATAACAGACAGTGACTGTGTAATGGTCAATGGTCACGAACTAAAATCAGTAACTGAAAAACTATACTTTCTATACAACAAACCAGTGGGCGTTGACTCAGTTTGTGATGTCGAGGATCCGGCCAGTATTGTTCACCATTTACCTGCCCTGAATGACAATTTGCGGATTTTTCCCGTTGGCAGGCTGGACAAGGATTCCCACGGTTTGATGCAGCTGACCAACCAAGGTGAACTGTGCCAGGCCCTGCTGCATCCGGATTATTACCATGAAAAAGAGTATCGGGTGAATGTCGACAAGCCAGTTGATGAAGCATTTCTTTTGTCCATGGCGGCAGGTGTCAGCTACGGCGATGTCACAACAAAGCCCTGTGTGGTGGAGAAAGTCGCCAGTGATACCTTTACGATTGTCCTGACCCAGGGACTTAATCGTCAGATACATCGAATGTGTCAGGCGCTGGGTTATCGGGTCATGGATTTACAACGTATTCGTATGGTGAACTTACTGCTGGACGGTATCGAACCGAATCACCATCGATTGCTTCGGTCCGAAGAAATTTCAGGCCTGCTTCGGGCAACGGGCCATCAATAAGAACGTGTGCCCCTGTTGCCGGTACCTCAGGTAAGGGGCCAGGATATCAGAAGGTACACTGTCCGGCTCCGGGCTGAAAAAGCCTGCTCTCTGGTAAAAAAGTTCAAGGTGAACGTAGGGATAGCACCAGCAGTTGACAGCGTTTAGATTTTTCAGGACTTCGCTCAAAAAGAACGAGCCAATACCCTTTCTTTGGGCATTGCTGGCTACCTGGACGCTTCTCAGCAAATAACCATCGGATTTTGGACTGGCCCTCAGGCCAGCGATAATGTTTCCCTTTGCGCAGCGGGCGACCCAGACCCGCTCCTCACTCGACGCTTTTCCCTTGTGCCCGTTCTCTTTAAAAAAGCGGTTAATCAGGGGAAAGGCAATGGGGTTGAGTTCCTCAACGGTATGCACAACACACTCAGTCACGGCTTTTTCCGGAGGCATTCTGGGCGGCTCCCAGAATGCCCCGCAACATATTCAGCTCTTTGGCTTCGGGGCGGGCACGGTTGAACAAGCGACGAAGCCGGGTCATGACCAGCCCCGGGTGCTGTTGAATAATAAAATTGATGTCGGTCAATGTGGTTTCCAGGTGCTCGTAGAACTTTTCCAGCTCCTGATTCAGAGGGTATTCCTGTTCCGGTTTTTCACCATGCCAGTGGTTCTCTTTATTCAGTGACGCCTTGAAGATCTCATAACAGAGAATCTGAATGGCTGAAGCGACATTAAGCACCGGGTACTCCGGATTCGCATCAATACTGGTATGGAAGTGGCACTTTTCCAGCTCGCTGTTGGTCAGACCCATGGTTTCCTGGCCAAATACCAGGGCAACCGGCGATTGGCGTGATTCACAGAGCAGTTTCTCAGCGCACGCTTCAGCCCCCAGCATCGGGCGTGAAAACGAATGGGTGCGTGATCTGGCACTGGTGCCAATGACCAGGGAGCAATCGGCAATGGCTTCATCCAGTGAGTCCAATACCCGGGCGTTCTCCAGCACATCCAGGGCACCGGCCGCCATGGAGTCCGCCTCCGGCGCGGGAAATCGTTGCGGTGTCACCAGGCAGAGGTCACTCAGGCCCATGGTTTTCATGGCCCGGGCAGCGGAGCCTATGTTGCCGGGGTGGAAGGTATTGATAAGGATGATGCGAATATTTTGAAGCATGGTGACCAATGGTTGAATGACGGAAGAAGCTGTCCTTTTGGACACTCTTTTAGCAAGAGCTGAATCACAGAATAAATTTGACCCGTAATTATAGGCGGCGGAAGTACTTGAAAACCAGTCATCGTGGTGAGTACCGATCGAGTTATGTACAATGCACCGCACGTGGTCAGTAGTCCGGGAAATACATTGAAAAGATGAGTCAAAGTACACAAAAGCAGGCCTATCGCTGGTTGTTACGGCAGATAGGGGCGGCCCGGCACTGGCTACTGATCTCCATGGGCCTTGGTTTGCTCAATGGTGTCTTGCTGATTATTCAGGCTTCGATCATGGCAGGAATGATCCATCAGCTGGTGATGGAGGGGGCCACCCGCGAGATGCTGACGGATGATTTTTTCCGGGTATTGCTGTTGGTTGTTGCTCGTGGAGCCTGTACCTGGGGGCGTGAGTTCTGTGGTTTTCGGGCAGGAGCCTGTGTTCGGGTGCAAGTGCGTAAACTATTGCTGGATAAGTTACGTCGCCTTGGGCCACTGGTGATTGCTGAGCGGCCTGCCGGTAGCTGGTCGGCGATTGTTGTTGAACAGGTGGAAGAGCTTCAGGAATTTATTGCCAAATACCTGCCGCAGATGGCTCTGGCGGTGATGTTACCGGCCATTATGCTGGTGGTTGCTTTCCCCCGGAGTTGGGTGGTGGGCATTATTTTCCTGGGAACAGCGCCACTGATTCCTGTTTTTATGGTTCTGGTAGGAATGAAAGCCGCACAGGCTAACCGGAAAAACTTTCAGGCACTCTCACGCTTGGGGGGCTTCTTTCTGGATCGGCTGCAAGGGTTGGAAACGCTGAAACTCTTTCAGCGAACCAGCTTTGCACAAACACAGTTGGCCGATGCCAGTGAAGACTTTCGGATAAAAACCATGCAGGTACTCCGTCTGGCTTTTCTGTCATCTACGGTGCTGGAGTTTTTTGCTTCGGTGTCCATTGCGCTGGTGGCGGTGTTTCTGGGGATGAGTTTTCTGGGGCATATTACCTTTGGTGGTGAAGTGACACTGTATACCGGGCTGTTTCTGTTGCTGCTGGCGCCTGAGTATTATCAGCCACTGCGGGAGCTGGGAACCTATTATCATGCCAGGGCCAAAGCGGTTGGTGCGACGGAAGAGATTCTGGACGTATTATCCCGGAAAGAATCGGAGGCACACCATGGCGGGTTGTCTTTGCCAGAGGCAATGCCGCTGAAGCTTGAGGTAAAAGAGCTATCCGTCTCGGCAACCATCAGGTCCGCAGTTAACCCGCTGACAACGGATGCTTCAGACAACAAACAGCCACTTTTACTGGATTGTCTGTCATTTAAGATCGAACCCGGAACCCGGGTCGGTATTATTGGCAGCAGCGGTGCCGGTAAAACAACGCTGATCAATACGCTGATGGGCTTCTGGAACTACCAGGGTGAAATAAAGGCAGGCGGGCAATCGCTGGCGGATACCCGGCTCGACAGCTGGCGTAAAGGGATTGCCTGGTTGGGCCAGCAGCCATTGATTATCCATGGCTCTGTTTATGACAATATCGCCTTTGGACGCGCAGTTTCCCGTGAGCAGTGCCTCGACGCGCTGGGCAAAGCTCAGGGTATGGATATTCTGGCAAACCTGCCGGATGGGCTGGACAGTGTCCTTAAAGAGCAGGGCGGTAACCTGTCGGTTGGTCAGGCCCAGCGGATTGCCCTGGCAAGGGCTCTGGTACTGCCGGTACGGTTATTAATTCTGGATGAACCGACAGCCAGTCTGGATTCTGTCAGTGAGAGCCTGGTGCTGGATGCCCTGGATGCCATACCTGAAGATTGTACGGTCATTACCATTACCCATCGAATCAGTCAGCTCAAGGCCATGGATCAGATCCTGATGCTGGAAAAAGGAAAGCTGGTGGCTGACGGTGCTCCGGCAACGCTGGCGAGGGAAAGTTCTCTGTATCAGCAGTTCATCCACATGAACAGTGGGAGTATGGACGATGAATGACCTGTGGCCTTTCCTGAAATTGTACCGTCAGCATCTGGGGATGCTGTCATTAGGTGTGTTGCTGGCAATGGTTACCCTGCTGGCGAGTCTCAGCCTGCTCTCACTGTCCGGCTGGTTTATTACCGCCACCGCCATTGCCGGGTTGACCTTTACCACGGCCCAGACCTTTAACTTCTTTACCCCGGGGGCGGGCGTTCGGGGCTTTTCCATTGCCCGTACTGCTGCCCGCTATGCAGAACGTCTGGTCAGCCATGATGCCACTTTCCGGCTGTTGTCAGGCCTGCGCAGCTGGTTTTTCAGTAAACTGATTCCACTCTCCCAAGAGCAGCTCGGACAGTACCGTAAAGGCGAGCTGCTTGATCGGCTGGTGGCTGATATTGATGCCCTGGATCAGCTCTATCTGAGGCTGGTCAGCCCATTACTGTCTGCTGTTATTGTTGCTCTGTTGTTGTCACTGTTTATCGCCTTTTTCAGTACTGCGGTGGCAATGGTGGTGTTGCTGGTGATGACGCTCTGGATTATCTCCATGCCGCTGCTGTTTTATGTCCTGGGTCGCAGGACCGGGGAGTCAATGGGTGTCAGGCAGGCGCGTTTGCGCCAGGAGGTGCTGGATTATCTGCAGGGCATGGCGGAACAGCAGATCTATGGCAGTGATGCCAATAGTCGTGCCTCGATGGCTGAATCAGAACAGAAACTGGTTGCCGACCAGTCCCGCATGGCAATGATGGAAGGCTTTGGCTCCGCCCTGTTTGTTTCCGGCTCCGGTGCTGCGGCATTACTGGTGTTGTATATCGCCAGTGGTGAGATGAGTGCGGGCCTGTTTAGTGGGCCGGTAATGGTTATGATGGTGTTTGGGATGCTGGCCAGTTTTGAAGCGCTGATGCCGTTACCCGTTGCTTTTCAGTTTCTCAGTCATACACGGCAGGCGGCAAGTCGTTTGCGCCAGGTGGTGGATTCACCGGTGGTTGCATTTCCAGAAAAGGCAGCAGGAGAAGTATTAAAGGGTGAGATTCAGTTTACTGAGGTCTCCTGTCACTATTCCAATAACAGCGATGCCAATAACCAGCCAGTCATTAATCAGCTATCACTCCACATTCCTGCAGGCAGCCATATTGCTCTGCTCGGTAAAACCGGATGCGGTAAATCAACGCTGATCAAGCTATTGAGTCGTGGATTGGAGCCCTCTGGTGGCAGGATTTTACTGGATGGCCAGCTGATTCAGGAATTATCAGAACAGACACTTTACCGGGCCATCACGTTTGTTCCTCAGAAAACGCATGTGTTCAGTGCCACGCTCAGGGAGAATCTGCTGTTGGCCGCACCAGCGGCAAGTGATGAGGCTCTGTTAGCAGTCGTTAACGATTCAGGTCTGAATAGGCTTGCTGCTGCCAGGGAAAACGATGGTGATCTGCTGGATATCTGGCTGGGGCAGGGTGGCATTGCCTTATCCGGCGGAGAGCAGCGTCGTCTGGCCATTGCCCGTGCTTTGCTGAAAGCGGCCCCGATACTGGTGATGGATGAGCCGGGGGAAGGGCTGGATGTTCACAGCGAACAGGCATTGATGGATACCGTTTTGGGTCAATTCAAAGACAGCACCATCATTATGATCACCCATAAGCGGACTGCCCTGGAAAACATGGATCAGGTCTTGCGAATGGAAAATGGCAGTTTGATCAAATGGTAATAGGCCGCCTGTTGGGCGACACTGTTACACTTTGCCAATCACCCTTGGACTTCGCTCAAGGTGAACGGAGACTGTACACATCAAACTTATTGAAATGATGTGCTGGCCTGGGCCGCTTTGTATAGATCCTTTTCAGGCCAATCTTCTATTAGGCTTCTGCGAATGTCAGAACGTTCCTGATCACTCAACTGGCAAATATCTTTTCCTGCAATCTGTGAATAGTACTGCCGCATCCAGGTTTTGTTGACCGGATTGGGAATAATAAAATATTTTCTTCCGTACAGGTTTTTGGTTTTTTCAACGGAAACCCGGTCAAAAGGTGATAACCCTTGCTCTTTTAAATCAAAGTCATCCAGCAGGTCACCGACAAACAGCCTGACATCATATTTTTTTCCATTGATCCTTCCGGACATAATGGCTTTTCGCTGGTGCTCTTTATCACAGCTTTTTTTATTGACCGGACAATATTTGGAGCGGTTCAGCAGGTTGGTTTGCGTAACTTTGGGGAATCCATTGGCAGCAAGCTGTTTTAAGGTGAAGTTTTCTACATCCCCTTTATGGCCCGGGCGGCCGGAAGAGTGCTCCCGGGCTGTTAGATAAAAGATTTCATAACCCAGGGCGGCCGCTTTGTTTAAAAACTCTCTGGCACCGGGAATAGAGGTAGATTGAAGCTGTTTTTCGTAGTTCCTCATCTTCTCTTCAGGTTCAGGGAATGCTTTACAAAGAGGTGGGATTAAATGATTCGGAGGATAGTCTATTAGCGTGCCATCAATATCAACAATAATTGCCCGATCAGTGGCGTAGCGGTTTTCAGGGGCTTCAAGAGCCTTGCTGGCCAGGTTATAAGTCTGAATAGCGGTGGCATTGAAATCTGCAGATTTCCTGACCCAGAGATCGGCCATGATAATATGCTGCCGGTAGCTCTCGGGAATAGGCACTGGTAACTCTGTGTCGTTAACTTGCCGGATGCGAACCCGGTGTTTTTCTGCTGGGCTCAGTGTTCGGTAGTCTTTGCTGATGGCTTCTTCCCAGAATCCGTAAACGGTATTTGGCAGAATAAACCACTGGCTGCCAAGTTTATCCTGATGCTGACTTACCCACTTTTTCTTTTCCGGATACAGACCTTTAACAACCTCACCAAGATCGTCCAGCTGGTCACCAAACAGCATGATCGGGTAGTAGCCCGCTTTTATGATGTGCTGTCGCTTGTCCTCTTTGCTGAGGGTAATGTTTTTTTCTGCCTGGAGAATCACATGACTTTCACCGTTAACCGGATAACCCAATTGCTTAAGTTTATTAATAGTAATGGTTTTTACATCGTTAAAACGGCCGCTGATATAGAATATTTCAATGCCCATACTATTGGCCCTTTGCAGGAATTCAACCGATCCTGGCAGTGCTTTCGTCTCTTGATGATTCCACCAGAACCTGGATCGCTCAATACTTCGGGACTCATGAGTGTCAACCATACTGGTAAAATAACGGGTGCCTGATATCAGAGTATCATCAATATCGGTGATTATTGCAGGCTTTTTACCTTCAGGTGCCTTTGTCAAAAGAGCTTCCAGTTGATCGGTTGCGCCGTTAAAACTCTGATAAAAGTAAGCGCAGTATTCCCCGGAATGCTGTTGCCAGTTTGCGGCAATGATAACTTCATTATTTAAAGCTTTCTGATCAAAGCTATTGGCAAAGAGGGGCTGTGAGCTGAGTAATGGTGAAAGTAATAGAGCGGCCAAAACTTTCATGTCCGCTTTCTTTTCTATAAAACGTCGAATTTTCATAATTCTGATTGTGATAATTCTATTTGAGATAAGAGTGACCGCATCAGAATAGACGAAAAGAAATAAAGTCTATGGAAGTGTTTGTTCTCAGTGTAGTGATAAATAAGTTCTTTTTTGTTGACAGCGCCGTTGAAACAGTCGTTTGCCGCCCCGACTTTCAGTCAGGGCCAGTGACTGCATTTTTACTGCTGGGCATGAAAAGCCAGGCCATTGATATCCTGGCTTTCGTCCCCCATCAGGTAAAGGTAAACCGGCATTATGTCTTCCGGTGTGGGTAGTGTTTCCGGGTCTTCTCCCGGAAAGGCCGCTGCCCTCATTGCGGTGCGGGTGCCACCGGGGTTAATGCTGTTGGCACGCACAGGGCTGATACCGTCTTCCTCATCCGCCACGATTTGCATCAGACCCTCAGTGGCAAATTTTGACACGCTATAGGCTCCCCAGTGCGCCCGTCCCTGGTGACCCACTCCGGACGAAGTAAAAATTATCGATGCTTTTTCTGACAGCCGGAGCAGGGGCAGCAGTTCCCGGGTCATCATAAAGGCGGAATTCAGATTAACCTGCATGATGCGCAGCCAGGTTTCTGTGGGAAACTGGCTGATGGGTTTCAGCTCACCTAGAATGCTGGCGTTGTGTAACAGACCATCAAGCCGACCGAATTCGTTCTCAATGGTTTCTGCAAGATTACTGAAATCGATATCACCCGCGCTTTCCAGGTTTAGTGGATAGATGGCTGGCTGAGGCCACTGATTGCGTTCAATTTCATCGTACACCGCTTCCAGCTTTTCAATGCTTCTGCCCAGCAGAATGACGGTGGCACCGTGGCGGGCGTAGGTAAGGGCGGCGACCCGGCCGATGCCACTGCCGGCTCCGGTTACCAGTATGACTTTATCCTTCAGCAGGTCTTTCGGAGCCTGGTAGGTAAACATGATGTTACTCCCTGGTTTTTGGTTTGCTGCGCAATTTTCAAACAGCCTGTCAGGCATGGGACCTGTCTTTAATGATTTGCCAGTTGTGCTGTTCAAACCAGCGGTGCAGCTGCTGGATATGGTCGATATTCAGGTCCGCACCCCACTGTGCAGGATCTTCACCTTCAGCAATGTAGCCATAATGCGCGGCAACGGTGATCATCCCCGCTTGTTTTCCAGCTTCGATATCACGAATATGGTCGCCAATATAGACGCTGAACCGGGGTGAACTTCCGGACTGTCGGCAGGCAAGAAAGAGGGCCTCCGGGTCTGGTTTCGGCTTTTTGACATCCTCCGGGCAGACAATGGCATGACTTCGTTCCAGCAGGCCAATTTGCCGGATCAATGAGATGGCATAGGGTCTGGGTTTATTGGTGACAATACCCCAGGCAATATCCCGGCGTTCAAGTTCCCCGATCAGTGACAGTATGCCAGGGTAGGGCCGGGCAAATGATGAACGACTGTGGTCCTGGATATGCCGGTCATAGTATTGCAGAAACAGAGCCCTTTTCTGTTCCAGCTCATCGCCGGGCGCAAGATTGAAGGCAAGCTTCATCAGCGCCCGTGAGCCGGCAGAAACATTCTGCCGAATCAAATGGCTATCCATTGCCGGGTGCTGGTGATCTGCCAGCATTTGATTCACTGTAATCACGAAATCTTCTGCGGTGTCCAGCAGGGTGCCGTCCAGATCAAAAAAAACGCCTTCAATGGCTTTCATCATCGTTACTCTTGGTTATTTCCCGGATGGCAGTGGTTCTCGTTGCCAGAAACTGAGCCATCAGTTAAGAGGTGGCTGACTTTGAGCCATAAATCAGGTAATTGACGTCTACATCCTTCGGGTTAAGCCGGTACACTTTCGTCAAAGGGTTGTAGGTCATTCCGGTCATGTCATGAATATTCAGTCCCGCTTTTCTCATGTCCCGGGTTAATTCGCTGGGCTTGATAAATTTCTTGTGCTCATGAGTGCCTTTTGGCAGCAGTTTGAGTATGTATTCCGCACCGACAATGGCAAACAGGAATGACTTGGGGTTGCGGTTGATAGTGGCAAAAAAGATCTGTCCACCGGGTTTCAGGAGTTTGCTGCAGGCTTTGATGACGGAAGCCGGGTCGGGAACGTGCTCCAGCATTTCCAGGCAGGTCACCACATCGAACTGGGCGGGCATCTCTTCGGCCAGCTCCTCAGCGGTAATTCGGCGATAGTTCACCTCAACGCCACTTTCCATACTGTGCAGGCGGGCAACAGACAGGGGGGCTTCGCCCATATCAATGCCAGTGACATGAGCACCCCGTTGCGCCATGGACTCACTCAGGATGCCGCCGCCGCAGCCAATATCCACCACCTGTTTGCCGGCCAGCCCGACACGTTCATCAATATAATTCAGGCGCAGGGGGTTGATCTCATGAAGCGGTCTGAATTCGCTGTCCGGGTCCCACCAGCGGCTGGCCAGTTCTTCAAACTTGGCGATTTCTCCGAGGTCCACATTTTGGGCTGAGCGCATGTCGGGCATTGTTCTGATCCGTCAAAGCAGTGTAATTGAGGCAGTCAGGGCTGCCATATCTGCGGATTATACCGTTAATCCTGCAGCCGATCACACTGTTGAGTTTTGGAGTTGTCCGGGAGTGAAAAATTGAACTTCAGTACTGAAGTTAATGTGATTAAGAAGAGATAAGGCTGAACCTTCAAGTACAGCCTTCATGCCGCGTCCAGTGTTTTACCGGCCTGTCCACTGCCTTCAGCACCCATTCTATCCAGTCCGGTGCCGTGGCCCCGATAATGGTGGATGGAACCAGTCCACGTTATAAACGGCAGTGACCGACCCGTTGATCAGTAGGTGGTTCACCTGCTTCATGGTGAGCCGTACACCGCCTTGTACGGGCTGACATAGACTTGCACGTTAAACTCTCCTGAGGCCTGTGGGGGGGGAGATTTCTCCATCAATCCTCTCAACTGGCCTGGTTTCATAAAAAACGTTCAGGCTGTCAAAAGTCAACGCTGTTATTTTTTTTCGTAGGGGGCGAGACGACTGGGGTCCAGCTTTCCGGGATTACCTGGTTTTACCGGTTTAGTTGCTACAACGGCAGGCTCATTTTTTTCATCAGGCGCTGTTTTAGTTGTTTCTGTTTTGTTACTTACCGCCTCAGCCTTCTGAAGGGCACGGTCGGCAAGTGCTTTTTTGACATCCTCTTTTACTTCTGTACCATCGTCAATTGCAGAAGCTAGATAATTGACAAGGTTCCTTAATTCTTTTTTGGTTTCGACAGACCATTTATTCTCAAACCATGCCTGCTTTACTTCGCGTGAACAAGCAGCAGCCAAGTCTAAGTGCTCAGAAACTTTGTTAAATTTCTCCGGGTCAATATTCATTTCGCGGAGAAATTCTGCTCCTATCTTCATGGTAACAATCCTTTGTTGAGTTTAAGTATCAAGCGTCAGTGCTTACTTCAAATCTAGTCCGGTTCAGGAAAAAACACAGGTTTACTCTGTTGGTACTTTTTTGACGATTTCCTGAAAGTGGTTGTCCGCCCTGTGCCATTGATGGACCGGCAAAAAACATATTCCCAAAATGGTTGATGTATCTCGCGGATAAGGCATGAATTGTGGTAACATCGCGGTTTTGAAAATCAATTACCTTAGGCGATCATTCCATTGAGATGCTCTGGGAAAGAGCATTTTTTCTGTTTGGATAAGACTTTATTATCGGTGTCCTGATCCACAGAACTGGGATGGATGCTGACCGCTATCTGTTGGCCGTAAGCAAAAGGACGACTGGGTTTCCATGACTGAAATTGCCAAAGAGATTCTCCCGGTAAATATTGAAGATGAACTCAAGCAGTCCTATCTGGACTACGCCATGAGTGTCATCGTTGGTCGTG
Organism: Salinisphaera sp. G21_0; assembly: GCF_017744115.1. Lineage (GTDB taxonomy): Bacteria > Pseudomonadota > Gammaproteobacteria > Pseudomonadales > Endozoicomonadaceae > Endozoicomonas. The sequence goes on from NZ_JAGHQW010000001.1 coordinate 126,897, forward strand.
CCCTGCCTGATGTACGTGACGGGCTCAAGCCCGTGCACCGGCGCGTACTGTTCGCCATGAGCGAACTGGGCAACGACTGGAACAAGCCTTACAAAAAATCTGCCCGTGTGGTCGGGGATGTGATCGGTAAATACCATCCCCACGGCGACTCTGCAGTCTATGACACCATTGTGCGGATGGCGCAGCCATTTTCCCTGCGCTACATGCTGGTGGATGGTCAGGGTAACTTTGGCTCCATTGACGGTGACTCCGCCGCAGCGATGCGTTACACGGAAATCCGGATGGACAAGATTGCCCATCAGCTGCTGGCGGATCTCGACAAGGAAACCGTAGACTATGTGCCTAACTACGATGGCACAGAGCAGATTCCTGCCGTTTTACCCACCCGTGTCCCTAACCTGCTGGTGAATGGCTCGGCCGGTATCGCGGTGGGTATGGCCACCAATATCCCGCCTCACAATATGACCGAGGTGGTGAATGGCTGTCTGGCGCTGCTGGACGATGAAGCGCTGACGGTTGATGACCTGATGGAGTACATCCCGGGTCCTGACTTTCCTACGGCTGCGATTATCAATGGCCGGGCTGGTATCCTTCAGGCCTATCGCTCTGGTCGTGGTCGCATTTACATTCGTGCCAGGGCCGATATCGAGCACGATGAAAAGAAAAACAAAAGCACCATTATTGTCACCGAGATCCCTTATCAGCTGAATAAGGCACGTCTTATTGAGAAGATTGCCGAGCTGGTAAAAGACCGCAAGATCGAGGGTATTTCCGAGCTGCGCGATGAGTCTGACAAAGACGGCCTGCGTGTGGTTATTGAGCTTCGCCGTGGTGAAAATGCCGAGGTGGTACTCAATAACCTTTATGCCCAGACCCAGCTTGAGTCCGTTTTTGGCATCAACCTGGTGGCTCTGGTGGATGGTCAGCCCAAACTGCTCAACCTGAAAGAGTTCCTGGAAGCCTTTATTCGCCATCGCCGTGAGGTGGTCACCCGACGCACTGTCTATGAGCTGAGAAAGGCCCGTGAGCGTGGTCATATTCTGGAAGGTTTGGCGGTTGCCCTGTCCAATATCGATCCGGTTATCCAGCTGATCAAAGACTCGCCAACACCGGCAGAGGCTAAAGAAAAGCTGATCGCCAAAGGTTGGAATCCCGGCCATATGATGGAGATGGCCGAACGTGCCGGTGCCGATGCCTGTCGTCCGGATGATCTGCCTGAGGCTTATGGTCTCAGGGATGGGCTTTATTACCTGTCGCCAGTTCAGGCCCAGGCCATTCTGGAAATGCGACTGCACCGACTGACCGGTCTTGAGCATGAGAAGCTGCTGTCTGAATACCGTGAGCTGCTGGAGAAAATTGCCGAGCTGATTCTGATCCTCTGTGATCCAATGAAGCTGCGTGCCGTCATCAGGGAAGAGCTTGAGCAGGTTCGGGATGAGTTTGGCGATGAGCGCCGTACCGAGATCACCAGCTCCCGTCGTGATTTGACCGTAGAAGATCTGATTGATGAAGAGGATATGGTGGTCACCCTGTCCCACGGTGGCTATGCCAAGACCACGCCCCTGGATACCTACCAGGCGCAGCGTCGTGGTGGCCGTGGCAAGTCAGCGGCTTCCGTTAAGGAAGAGGACTACGTCGAGCACATGCTGGTGGCTAACACCCATACCCAGATCCTCTGCTTTTCCAGCAAGGGTAAGGTCTATTGGTTGAAGGTCTATCAGATCCCCCAGGCTGGCAGAACCTCCCGTGGTCGACCGATCGTTAATATTCTGCCGCTGGAGCAGAATGAGAAAATCACTGCCATGCTGCCGGTGGAAGAGTTCACCGAAGGTCATTTCGTCTTTATGGCGACGCTGAATGGTACGGTGAAGAAGACACCTCTGGAGCAGTTTGCCCGCCCGCGTTCTTCCGGCCTGATCGCCCTGGGTCTGGATGAAGGGGATACCCTGGTGGGGGCTGAAATTACTACCGGAGATAAGCAGGTGATGCTGCTGTCTAATGGCGGTAAGGCGGTGCGCTTCGAGGAGACTGATGTTCGCGCCATGGGGCGGACAGCCCGTGGTGTCCGTGGTATGAAACTGCCTGAAGGTCAGCGGATTATCTCTCTGATTATTCCGGAGGAAGATACTCAGATTCTGACGGCCAGTGCCAAAGGTTACGGTAAGCGAACTGCCGTTGATGAGTTCCGACTCACCAGTCGTGGTGGTCAGGGGGTTATCTCCATGCAGTGCACGGAGCGTAACGGTGAAATCGTAGGTGCTATCCAGGTGAAGAGCGGCGAGCAGATTATGCTGATTTCTGACCAGGGTACACTGGTGCGGACCGGGGTTGATGGCGTCTCTTCACTGAGCCGTAATACCCAGGGGGTTACGCTGATCCGTGTCTCTGAGGGTGAAAAGCTGGTTGGCGTTGCCCGTGTTGAGGAGCCAGAGGCTGTGGATGCGCCTGAGCTTGAGACTGAAGGGCAGGATGATCCCATTGCCAGCGAAGGGACGCTAGAATCCTGATAGTTTGAAAAACGCCAGCCCAGTGCTGGCGTTTTTCATCGTAAACAGTCACTCACCCGGAGTGAATTAGAGAGTTTGTCGGTAATGATCGGGGTAAACCGCCGTTAAGTGGCGAGGGAGTCATTGTGAAGCCTTGTGTAACAGATGGTGTAAATGATGTTCTGGCGCAGCTGGATAATCGGGTTTACAACTTTTCAGCCGGACCTGCACCGATTCCCTATGAGGTGCTGCAGCAGGCCCGGGATGAGATGATGAACTGGCAGGATGTGGGCGCTTCGGTGATGGAAGTGAGCCATCGGGGCAAGGAATTTCTCGCGGTTGCCCATGGGGCCGAAAAAGACCTGCGTGATCTGTTGAAGATCCCTGATAACTACAAGGTGCTTTTTCTGCAAGGGGGAGCCCGGGGGCAGTTTGCGGCTGTGCCACTGAACCTTAAGGGAGACAAGGTTTTTGCTGACTATGTCAACAGTGGTTACTGGGCCCAGTCAGCTATTAAAGAAGCCCAGCGCTATCTGGATGTGAATATTGTCGCTGATGGCAAGGACAGAGCCTTTAATGCCATGCCCGCCGAAGACCAGTGGCGGATAAGTCAAGATGCCGCCTATTTGCACTACACGCCCAATGAGACCATCGGTGGCCTTGAGTTTTCATTTATACCTGAGACGGGTGATGTGCCGCTGGTGGCGGATATGTCTTCCAATATCTTGTCCGGCCCGATTGATGTCAGCAAGTTTGGTGTTATTTATGCGGGTGCCCAGAAGAATATTGGCCCGGCCGGTCTTACCGTAGTGATTGTTCGTGACAACCTGTTGGAGCGCGGTTCATTGATGTGTCCTGCGGTGCTGGACTATAAGCTGCAGGCGGGCAATGATTCCATGTATAACACACCGCCTACTTTTGCCTGGTATCTTGCCGGTCTGGTCTTTAAATGGCTGAAAAAACAGGGCGGGCTTGCAGCGATTAATGCGCTCAATGAGCGCAAGGCCAACAAGCTGTACGCTCAGATTGATGGCTCCGGTTTTTATCAGAACCCGGTGGACCCAAAGTGGCGCTCCCGCATGAATGTGCCGTTTACACTGATCAATCCGGAGCTGGATGCAACGTTCCTTGCCGAGTCCGAACAGGCAGGCTTTCGTTACCTGAAAGGGCACAAGGCAGTAGGCGGTATGCGGGCAAGTATCTATAATGCAGTGCCAGAGCAGCATGTGGATGCTCTTGTTGACTTCATGAAAGAATTTGAACGGCGGTATGGATAATGGCAGAAGAGAAGTTGGGGCAGTTGCGAATTCAAATTGATTCGCTGGATCAGCAAATCCTTGATCTGATCAGCGAGCGTGCGCGATGTGCCCAGGAAGTGGCCCGTGTAAAAACAGAAGCTGACCCCTCTGCTGTGTTTTACCGACCTGAGCGCGAAGCCCAGGTACTTCGTAATATCATGAAGAAAAATGACGGGCCTTTGAATGACGAAGAGATGGCCCGTCTGTTTCGTGAAATCATGTCGGCGTGTCTGGCGTTGGAAGAGCCGGTCAAGGTCGCTTTTCTGGGGCCGGAAGGCACATTTACCCAGCAGGCTTCCCTGAAGCACTTCGGCCACTCTGCGGTTTGCGTGCCCATGGCGGCCATTGATGAGGTATTCCGGGAAGTGGCTGCCGGTGCGGTCAACTATGGAGTGGTGCCGGTGGAAAACTCCACGGAAGGTGTGGTCAGTCATACCCTGGACAGCTTTCTGGACTCTTCACTGAAGATCTGTGGTGAAGTGGTGCTGCGCATCCATCAACATATGATGGTTTCAGAAAACACCCGGCGGGATCATATCACCCGCATCTACTCCCATGCCCAGTCTTTTGCCCAGTGTCGCAAGTGGCTGGACTCCCACTGGCCCATGGCTGAGCGGGTTGCGGTCAGCTCCAACGCAGAAGCAGCGAAGCGGGTCAAGGGTGAGTGGAATTCTGCGGCCATTGCTGGTGATATGGCGGCAGAAATGTATGGTCTGGAAAAGATCGCCGAGAAAATTGAAGATCGCCCTGATAATTCAACCCGGTTTTTGATCATTGGCAATCAGCCGGTTCCACCCAGTGGTGATGACAAAACGTCAGTGGTCATCAGCATGCGCAACCAGCCGGGAGCGCTCCATGCGATTCTTGAGCCTTTCCATGTTCACAATATCGACCTGACACGGGTTGAGACCCGCCCATCCAGAACCGGCATCTGGAACTATGTGTTTTTTGTGGATTTTGAAGGTCATCAGGATGACCCTGTGGTTGGCAAGGTGCTGGAGAAGCTGGGTGAGCGTGCCAATGACCTCCGTGTGCTTGGTTCTTACCCCAAGGGTGTTCTCTGATCGTTGTTGTCTTAAGCAGACAAAATTATGGTTGTTAAATGTCCAAAGGCTCATGACCGGTGATGAGCCTTATAAGCTGACTTTTTTATCACCCTGCAACAATGAATATGCTTTACGGTCAAAGTGCAGGGCAGGTTGCTACCTGCCTTACCTGGGGATTTCCACGGGAGGCAATCGCGGCCTATATCCAGAACTCTAGTTTCATCTGATTGTAACGATTGTAACCAGACAGAATTTTGTCCAACTCTTTTTGGTCAACTGTGTTGAGCAACTTGAGTGCAGATTGTGCCTGTTCCATGGCGTTAGTAATGTCCACTGGTAATTCTTTTTCAGGCGCAGCTGACAGATGCTCCGGAAAATAATGCAGTGCTATCTGATCATCCAAATTGTGCAATACCTGATAGAGATGCCCTGTTTCTACGCCCCTCTTACCCAGTTCCGCAAGTTTATGGGACAGGTAACAGGCTGCAAGGCTATCCCTTTTTGTCTGGTCCTTTTGGTTTGTATGGCTGGTCTTTTGGTTGATATCCCGTAACTCATCCAAGGCCAATCCCATGGCGAAACCAATCGAAAACCAGTTATGGCTTAATGGCAAATGGCGCAGAAAATCCGGGGTCAGCGGTTTTGAAATGGCCGAGGCGGCAGTGTTGCCATCACCCTGGTTATAGAGTGGTTTGACTGTGGGTGGCTTTTCAGGACTTAGGTTCTGAAATAACGACAACGCTTTTTTGTGAGTGGCAATGAAGTTATCCAGCTGTGTTATTACCAAGTGGTTGGATTCGGCAGCTTTATGCAGGGCGTATAAAATATGGGCCGGAGTAAGCTCGGGCTGACAACGAAATGCTGCAAGCAGTACAAGCCATAAATGGTGAGATTGTTCTTGGGTGGCGTCATCGAAAGTAGATTGGTTGAGAATTCCCTTGCGGATTGGCCATGATACTCCCAGGGCATCTCCAAGAGCGTCAGCAGGGATCTGGAGCTTGGCGAGTTCGGTAGACAAAAAGTAATTTTGGTGGAGCAGTATGCCTTTTTTTACAGGGGTCATTAGTACTTTATTGTTTTTCATGGGTTCAATCAGCTGATATGCACAAGTGATGTTGTCAATCTCAGGGTGGCGCATCATTTTCACCAACTCATTTGTGGTCATGCTGCCCCCTTGTTTATCCAGAACTTTTTTTAGCAGGATCTGAGTTGACAGTTCAGTGTCTCTTTTTGAGATGGCTTGCAGATCCTGATCCATCATCAGTTCCGGATATCCGGCCGCATAGGCAATTGTTGCCGTCGGGACTTTATATAGGTAGCCATCATTTTGGAAAATCTTATGCAGCTTGAAGAAATCCAGCTGATAAGCCAACGCAACATTGTCATCAACAGCCTTTACAGCGGGTGGCCATTGAGTCGGGAACCGACTCGGGTCAAATACAATACCGAAATTTTTACAGTGTAATTTAATCAGATCCAATCTTGAGATACCCGCCAGCATTGACAGCAGTGTTTCATTGGTTATCGTGAGTTTTTCACGGATTAACCCATTTTCTCGCTCTAAGGCAGGCAGGGATAAATAGTTATGCTGCGCAAATATCAGTGAATGTATAGTTTCTTTAATGTTGGCAATATCTGCTAATGGAAATCCCAGATAGATGGCAAACAGTAGCTGCTCATCGGCTGATACGCCCCAGGTAATTTTACTGTCCAAATTGTTCCAGTATACAGTGCTGTCCAGTTGTGTTTCAGACAGCTGGGAACATTCAGTGCCGGAGATGACACTCCGTTCAAGCATCGGGGCGACGTTGTTTGCAGTAACAGTGGAAGGCTTTGCTTTTACTATCTTCGTGGCGGCCGATTCAGTAGCTGGATTGTCAGTGGCTGGCCTTTTCAATGATTTGAGTCTATTCCCACTATTTGCAACTGTGCTGATCATAGATCTAAGAAATATTATGTTTTCCGACCCGAGAGCGGGAATAATCCGCGCCGTTAATTGTCCCTGCTCAAAAGCTTTAGCGATCTCCCCGGGTAATTTTTTTTCAGGCTGGTCATCCGAATGCTTTGGAAAATAAGTCAGTGTTGCTTGATCGTCCAGGGTTTTCAGTGCCTGGTAAAGATGACCTGTTTCCAACCCTTTTTGAACCAGTATCCGGGATAATGCCGGAGCAGCAAGGCTCAGCTTAAATCGGCTTGGCAGACCGTTTTCCGTGATCGTCCTGGAACCAATGCTTTCCAGCTCATCCGCCGATAGCCCCATGGTTAAACCAATCAAAAACCAGTTATGGCTTAATGGCAGGTTACGCAAAAAATCCAGGGTCAACGGTTGCGAACTGACAATCCCGTTAGAGTTGTCATCTTCCGGCAGATAGAGTGGTTTGAGTTCAGGTAACTCTTCAGGAGTGAATTCGTTTAGCCAGGGTAAACGTGTATTCCTTTTGTCTGATTTTTTATCCTTTTCTATCCATTTTTCTAACTCTTCGCGACAACCACTGGCACTGCCTGCTTCCCGCAGTGCATGGATAATGTGCCCGGGTGTGAGTCGGGGGGAGCAAAGGATTGCTTGATTGAATAAATCATCGAACATTTCTTGATTGCTTACCAAGTTATAATCTCTATCAACAATTTTCTGGATGATATGCAACGGTACCCCCAGTGCCCGGCCCAAATGTTCAGCGTTTATCCCAAGCACTGAAACCTGGTATGTCAGATCGACAATCTGCTGATTCCAGCTTAAGTTATGGCTGCGGAAAAAAGGTATGGTGTTGCCTTTCAGCGATTCAATGAGGCGGTACGCGCAGCTGATAATCATAATCTCAGGATTGTGCATTATTTTAACTATTTCATTTGTGCTAATGCTCCCACCGTGTTTATCCAGGATTTTTTTCAAAAGGACTTTGTTTGCTTCATCGTTTGCTACTCCAGAGCATTGTTTAATATGCTGATCATCCATCAGTTCCGGGTATCCGGCAGCATAGGCTAATGTTGTCGTCGGAATATCATAAAAAAAACCGCATTTTGCTTTTTGGAAGATCTTATTCAGCTTGAAAATATCCAGCTTATGATTCAGCGCAGCATCAGTATCAGCAGCCTGTACACAGGCAGGCCAGTCAGATAAGAACTGACTCTGGTCAACGGCAATACCAGACGTTTTACAGTGCAATTTCACCAGTTCTGGTTTTGAGATATTTGCCAGCACCATGAGCAGTTGTTCATGGGTTATCTTGCAGTTTTCTTCAATTAAAATGCGATCCATTAGCTGAAAAGGCTGGGTTGAATCATGACGAGTCGGCAATTTTCGTTGGAATGCCAATAATTTATTTAACGGAAGATCCAGATAAACAGCGAACAGATACACATTGCCGAACGTTAGACTTTCTCTGATTTGCTGGTGCAATTCCCCCCAATTCACAAAGTCGCCCGGTTGTGTTGCAGGCAAAGACCCGGAGGCGGCACTCCGTGCAGATATGGCAACTGTGGATGTTAATGATTCCGGCTCAATGGGTTCAGAGCCGCCTCCGGCAACGGCGACACGCTTTCCGGCAAAAGGGGAAATTGACGAATAACGGCTTGATGGCTCGTGGTCTGCCAATCCCGGGAGCCTGGCAGGTGGATCAGATGGAGGGATCCGTTGATGAGCGGTTGAATTAATCATGAAACTGTCTCCAAAATTTTCATTGTTCAATGTCCAACGGCAGATGACTGTTAATAGGGATTGGTAATCCGTGTTTTCGGTCACCCTGCATAATGAATATGCCAAACTCTCCGGGAGGCTGTCCGGGAATAATCTGTGCTGTGCAGCAGTTGCTCCTGCATTAAATTGTTATGCCTGGCTTGGAGAATTAACACTGAAAAAGCTGTATGACTGATTTAGACGATCGGACAGAAAAAAAGTTCAGTCGTCATTACTTAAACGCCTCACGAGACTGTCTTCCTGGCAGTAATAGCTGGAGCTGACGATCCAGAAAGCAGTCTTGTCCCGGCGTTGACCAAACACTGGACGATGTGGAAGTCGTTATGATTACACTGTTGAGAGTCATTACAAATGCTCTGTTTGGCGCAGCAGACGAACTGTCCCCGGAGGACAAAAATCTGTTCAAGGCAGCCGGGAATGGCGACCCGGGATCGGTGAAGGCGCTGTTGGAACAGGGGGCTGATATTGAGGCCAGGGACTGGTCTGGCAAAACCCCGCTATTTCTTGCGGTAATGTCGGAAAACCCGGAAGTTCTCAACGTTCTTCTGGCTGCAGATGCCTGCCTTAATGCCCGCGATTGTTATGGTCAAACTCCGTTGCACAAAGCCCGTAGCCGTGAGATTGTCAACGAGCTGCTGGCTTGGGGAGCCGATATTGAGGCCAGGGATAATGATAAAGCAACGCCACTCATTTGTGCGATTACACATCATGACAGACTGGAGGCGACCAGGGCGCTTCTGTTCGCAGGTGCCAATATTGAGGCTGCTGATGAATTTCAACGGACACCATTGCATCTTGCGGCTAGCTCTAAGTGCTACGACTTGCGGTATATGGAGGTACTTCTGTCCGAGGGGGCCAATCTTGAAGCCAGGGAAGAAAGTACAGGATATACCCCGTTGCATGAAGCAGTATTTAGTGGTTCGGGCAAGAAAGTACAAGTATTGGTGGCTGAGGGTGCCAACTATAAGGCGCTAGATTGGAATAGGAGTACACCGTTGCATGTGGCCATGGGCAGAATTGACAAATTGGATGACCTGCTGGCAGCGGCTGGCAGGTTTGACAGCATCGATTCGGATAATGAGCCGGTTAGTTTTCAGCCCCAGTCACTTCAGGCCTGCGCCCGTACCGCTATCCGCTCGCGCCTGGTTAAACACCGGAAAAATACCGGACAACCGTTGTCAGAATCGGTGCAGGATCTGCCGCTGGATCCGACGCTGAAAGCCTATCTCTATAAGCCCCTCATGGGAACTTATCTATAATCAGCGGCTACTTGTTTTAATCGTCGGTATTTAAACTCCCCTTGGGATTATCTTTTTGATAATTTGTTGGAGCTATTGATGAATACCCCATCAAGCAGGTCTGAACCAGGCGATAAGCAAACACTGGAAGCGTTGCAAGTTAGCGAATTATTAAACGACAGTGATTTTAATTTGCTTGATGCAGCCAGCCATGGAGATCTGGCATCGGTGAAGGCTTTGCTGGAACAGGGGGCTGATATTGAGTCCAGGGACCAGGCGGGCAGAACCCCGCTGTTTCTGGCGGTAATGTCGGAAATTCCGGACGTTGTCAACATTCTTCTGGACGCAGGGGCCAGAGTCAATACCTGCGATCGTGATTATCGAACTCCGTTGCATGAGGCCCGTAGCCAGGCGATTGTGAAAGCGCTTTTGGCCAGGGGAGCTGATCTTGAGGCCAAAGGCAGGCGAGAAGAAACTCCACTGATATCTGTGGTTTCTGATCCAGACAGCTTTGGGGCTGTAAAGGCACTTCTGGTCGCAGGTGCCAGCGTTAATGCCCGCAATCGTTTTGGTCGAACTCCGTTGCATATTGCCCGTAGCCAGGCGGTTGTGAAAGAGCTTCTGGCCCGGGGAGCCGATATTGAGGCCAGGGATAATTATCAGGCGACGCCATTACTTTTTGCGGTTTCAGAAGCTTATGAGCCGAAGGTGATCAAGGCACTATTGGCCGCGGGTGCCGATCTTGAGGCTACTGATCAATTCGGCCGGACGCCATTGCACCATGCGGCTGGTAATGGTGGATGCCACCTGCAGCATATCAGTGTGCTGCTGTCTGAGGGGGCCAACCTTGAAGCCAGAGATAGTAACAGGCAATATACCCCGTTGCATAAAGCGGCAATGAGGGCTTTCGGCAAGAAAGTAAGAGTGCTGCTGGCTGAGGGGGCCAACTATAACGCAAAAAACAGCAGGGGCCAGACACCGTTGGACGTTATAGGCTGCAGCAACGAAGGCTTAAAAGCTCTGTTGGATTCAGGTGCCAGGTGTAATCGCAGACTGACTGGCAGGAGGAGTTGCCTTATTCCGTGTAATTTTCAGCCCCACTCACTTCAGGCCTGCGCTCGCACCGCTATTCGATCGCGCCTGGTTGAACACCGGAAAAAAACCGGACAACCGTTGTCGGAATCGGTGCAGGATCTGCCGCTGGATCCGACGCTGAAAGCCTATCTCTATAAGCCCCTGATGTGGGAATTTATCTATAACCAGGGACTGTATTCGTCTTAGTCGTCAGTACTTGAATTTCCCCCGGGATTATCTTCTTGACAATAGTTGAAGCTGATAACAACATTTTCAGGCTGTATTTGCCCGAAAAGCGTATAACCGCTGAAATTTTCCATAATCAATAAAAATTGCCACGAGTTGGAAATGGCTTTTTCATCGTCTTAAGTGAGTGAGCCCGTTTTCAAGTTTCATAACCCAACTGAAGGTCAAATTATGTCCTGTGATTTTCTGCAGCTGGCGGTACCCGGAGTAAGAGGAATGAGTCCTTATCAACCAGGCAAGCCTATTGAGGAGCTTGCCAGGGAGCAGGGCTTGAAGGTTGAGGATATTGTCAAACTGGCCAGTAATGAAAACCCTCTGGGGCCACCACCTTCTGCGCTGAAAGCAATGGCCGAATCCCTGGCAGAGCTGGCCCGTTATCCCGATGGCAGCAGTTATCAGTTAAAACAGGCGCTGGCAGAAAAACTGAAGGTGGCACCGGAGCAATTAACCCTGGGCAATGGGTCCAATGATGTGCTGGTGCTTCTGGCGGAGTCGTTTCTGGATACCAGCAGTTCTGCGGTTTTTTCTCAGTATGCTTTTGTTGTTTATCCTCTGGCTGTGAAGGCCGTCGGTGCTGAGAGTATTGTGGTTCCAGCGCTTAACTATGGTCATGATCTGGATGCCATGGCGGCAGCGATCCAGGCCAATACCCGGATTGTCTTCCTGGCAAACCCTAATAATCCCACCGGTACCAGCTTCAGTGAACAGGATCTGCTGTGTTTTCTTGGCAAGGTGCCGGAAGAGGTGATCGTTGTCCTTGATGAGGCCTATTTTGAGTATGGGGTGGGTGGTGACCTGCCTGATGGTATTGACCTGCTTGACCGCTATCCCAATCTGGTGGTGACCCGAACCTTTTCCAAGGCTTATGGGCTGGCGGGGGCCCGGGTCGGTTATTCGATATCCAATCCTGAAATAGCCGATGTGCTGAACCGTTTGAGGCAGCCATTTAACCTGAATCTTCCTGCTCAGTTCGGTGCGGTTGCCGCGCTGAAAGATGATGCTTATCTGCAGCAGTCCATTGAGATTAATCAGCAGGGGATGGCATTCCTGGAGCAGGGGTTTGCCGGCCTTGGGCTGAACTGGATCCCTTCATCGGGTAATTTCATCACCGTTGATCTCAAGCGGAATGCCATGCCGGTCTATGAAGGGTTGTTGTCCAAAGGCATTATTGTTCGGCCAGTGGCCAATTACGGCATGCCTGAGCACCTTCGTATTTCCATTGGTTTGCCGGAAGAAAATCGTCGTTGTCTGGAAGCGCTGAGCCAGGTTCTTGGTCAGTCGTCGTAAGGAGTGCGTTTGTGAAAACAGTTGATACACTGCTGGTGGTTGGGTTGGGCCTGATCGGGGGATCTTTTGCAGCGGCGGTAAAGTCCGCCGGTGCGTGTCGGCAAGTGTATGGTTATGACCAGGATAAAGCCTCACTGGAAGAGGCCGAGGCGCTCGGGATCATTGATTATGGCTGCGAAAGCCTCTCCGACGGTGTTGCCGCTGCTGATGTGATTATGCTGGCTGTGCCCATGCTGGCAATGAAGCCCGTTCTTGCGCAGCTATCTTCCTGCTTGCCCGATGGCGTTCCTGCTGAAAAAGTGATTACCGATGCCGGGTCCAGTAAAAAAGCGCTGCTTGATGCCGCCCATGAGGTCTTTGGCAAAGTTCCCTCCTGGCTGGTACCTGGCCATCCAATTGCAGGGTCGGAAAAAAGTGGTGTCGGTGCCGCAAAAGCTTCCCTGTTTCAGGCCCATGATGTCATCCTCACCCCATTGGCAAATACTGACTCTGTGGCACTGGCAAAGGTCAAGATGCTTTGGGAGGCCTGTGGGGCAGTGGTTACCAGTATGGATCCCTATCATCATGATGAGGTTCTGGCAAAGACCAGCCACCTTCCCCATTTCCTGGCATTCTCACTGGTGGATACGCTGGCCGGGAATCCGGATAATCAGGATATTTTTCGCTTTGCTGCGGGCGGCTTTCGGGATTTTACCCGGATCGCTGGCAGCGACCCTATTATGTGGCATGATGTGGCACTGGGTAATCATCAGGCGGTGCTGGAAGCACTGGATGAATTTACCGAGGGCCTTCAGGTACTCCGGGAAGCGATTTTGCAGAAAAACAGTCAGTCGCTGCTGGGAATATTCAGTCGTGCACAATCAGCGCGTCAGCATTTCTCTTCTCTGCTGGAGAGCAGAAAGCAGCGGGTGAAGTCATTGCCTGATTCTGTCATGGCTACTGGTTTTTCGGGCTCTGTGTTGATTGAAGGTGAAGATTCAGTTAAAGAAGCTAGGGACACTATGAAAGAAAGTACCCAGACATTTATTGCCAGCCCGGGAGGGGCTATCTCCGGTGAGTTACGTGTTCCCGGAGATAAGTCTATCTCTCATCGTTCCATCATGCTGGGTGCCCTGGCGGAAGGGGAAACAGTGATTGAAGGGTTTCTCGAAGGCGAGGATGCCCTGGCAACCCTGAAGGCATTTCGGGATATGGGGGTTCAGATTGATGGCCCCTATCTTGGCAAGGTCACTATTCAGGGAGTTGGCATGCATGGCCTCAAGCCGCCGGAAGGGCCGCTTTATCTCGGTAATGCCGGCACTGCCATGCGCTTGATGGCCGGGTTGATGGCAGCCCAGTCCTTTGATGTAACATTAACCGGTGATCACTCCCTGTCCGGTCGCCCCATGAATCGGGTGGTGGACCCTCTTGGCCAGATGGGTGCCGCCATCGAGACCTCAGAAGGTGGTCGCCCACCTCTGAAGATCAAAGGCGGCACACGGTTGCAGGGTATTGAGTATCATCTGCCAATGGCTTCGGCCCAGGTGCAGTCCTGCCTGTTACTGGCGGGCATGTACGCAGATGGTGAAACGGTGACGGTTGCTCCGGGTATTGTTCGTGACCACACCAACCGTATGCTGAATGGCTTTGGTTATAAGGTCTCTGTCGATGGTGAGAATGGCAGCAGGGTCGCGATTAAAGGAGGAGGCAAGCTGACGGCTACCCGAATCGATGTGCCTTCCGATGTGTCTTCAGCGGCGTTCTTTATGGTGGCAGCCTCAATCGCCGAGGGGTCAGAGGTCCGTCTTTGCCATGTTGGCATGAACCCGACCCGTTCTGGTGTGGTTGAGATCCTGCAGCTGATGGGGGCGGATATTACCCTTGAAAACGAGTCCGTTGTGGGTGGCGAGCCTGTGGCCGACCTGGTAGTGCGTTCTGCGCCGCTGAAGGGTATTGATATTCCTGAGCGTCTGGTACCCATCGCCATTGATGAATTTCCGGTGCTTTTTGTTGCAGCAGCCTGTGCAGAAGGCAGAACGCTGCTCACGGGTGCCCGTGAGCTTCGGGTGAAAGAGAGTGACCGGATTCAGGCCATGGCCGATGGCTTGATTGCCCTGGGTATTGATGCACAACCACTGCCTGATGGTATGATGATCAATGGTTCCGGTAATGCTGCTTCTGAAAAGAAGGGGAAGCCTGTATTTAACGGTGGCACTATTGACAGCCATGGCGATCACCGGATTGCCATGTCATTCGCAGTAGCTGCACTGCGGGCAAAGGACGATATTCGCATTCTTGACTGTGCAAATGTGGCGACTTCATTCCCGGATTTTGCAGGCCTGGCCAATCGAGCCGGTATGCGTATTGTGGTAAAGGTAAATACCAGTGAGTGAGTCTCAGACACCAGTGACAGTGGTCACCATTGATGGTCCCAGCGGGTCTGGCAAGGGAACGATTGCAGCCCTGCTGGCCAGAGAGCTTGGCTGGAGGTTGCTGGACAGTGGGGCGTTGTATCGGTTAACCGCTCTGGCAGCGATGAATCATGGGGTTGATTTTGCCGATGAATCATCGCTGGAGGTTTTGGCAGGCCACCTTGATGTTCAGTTCTTGCCATCAGAATCAGGCGCAGGTCTGACCATTATTCTCGAAGGTGAGCGGGTGGGTGCCAGTCTGCGGACGGAAGAGGTGGGTGCCATGGCTTCCAGGGTTGCGGCACTGCCGGGTGTTCGGGCGGCGCTGTTGCAACGGCAGCGCGACTTTGCCGAGCTGCCGGGTCTGGTGGCTGATGGCCGCGATATGGGGACGGTTGTGTTTCCCGATGCGGCGCTGAAAGTCTTCCTGACCGCCAGCGCCGAAGAGCGGGCCAAAAGACGTTATGTCCAGTTGCATCAAAAAGGGATTGATGCTAGTTTTGATCGCCTTTTGGCAGATATTCAGGCCAGAGATGAGCGAGATAGCCAGAGAGCTGTAGCGCCGCTCAAGCCTGCCGATGATGCCATCATTCTTGACAGTACCCGCATGAGTATCCAGGAGGTATTCAACAAGGTGCTGGAACAGATGCGCCGGAGAGGGCTGGTTTAGGGATTTTCCTGACAGCCTTCCAGGTTGCAGGGAAGTGGGTTCTCCACTTCAGTAAGCCTGAGTGCGCCACAGGTTGCACTCAACATTATCTGGAGGTTCGTTTCTGGCGTAAAGCCAGCATTGCAGATTCGAACCTGATTAAAGTAACCCACTCCGGCTGGCGGTGTGGATGACATCCAGTGTACGTTATCCGGTTATCATTGGCTGGTTTTTTGCTGATAAGGCAGAGGCTTTGCAGATGCGTACACTGTCACAGGAAAAATCATGAGCGAAAGCTTTGCAGAACTGTTTGAAGAGAGCCTGAAAGAAATCGAAATGAAGCCAGGCGCCATTGTCAGTGGTGTTGTGGTCGATATCGACAGTGACTGGGTAACTGTTCATGCTGGTCTGAAGTCTGAAGGTGTTATTCCCAAGGCTCAGTTCCAGGATGAGAACGGTGAACTGACCATCGCTATTGGTGATGAAGTCCAGGTAGCTCTGGACGCGGTGGAAGACGGTTTCGGTGAGACTCGTCTGTCCCGTGAAAAAGCCAAGCGTATGGAAGCCTGGAAGGAACTGGAAAAAGCCTTCGAAGCTGAAGACGTTGTTAAGGGTGTTATCAGTGGCAAGGTCAAGGGTGGCTTCACTGTTGACGTGGCCACTATCCGTGCGTTCCTGCCAGGCTCTCTGGTAGACGTTCGTCCGGTTCGTGACACGGCGCACCTGGAAGGCAAAGAGCTTGAGTTCAAGGTTATCAAGCTGGACCAGAAGCGTAACAACGTGGTGGTTTCCCGTCGCAGCGTTCTGGAAGCTGAAAACAGTGCTGAGCGTGAGCAGCTGCTGGGCTCTCTGCAGGAAGGTCTGGAAGTTAAGGGTATCGTCAAGAACCTCACTGACTACGGTGCCTTCGTTGATCTGGGCGGCGTCGACGGCCTGCTGCACATCACTGATATGGCCTGGAAGCGCATCAAGCATCCTAGCGAAATCGTTAACGTTGGTGACGAAATCAACGTTAAGGTCCTGAAGTTTGACCGTGACCGTAACCGTGTATCCCTGGGTCTCAAGCAGCTGGGTGAAGATCCATGGGTTGCTATCACCAAGCGCTTCCCAGAAGGTGCCCGTGCTTCTGGCCGCGTAACCAACCTGACTGACTACGGCTGCTTCGTTGAGCTGGAAGAAGGTGTTGAAGGTCTGGTACACGTTTCTGAAATGGACTGGACCAACAAGAACATTCACCCATCCAAGGTTGTTAACCTGGGTGACGAAGTTGAAGTTCAGGTTCTGGACATTGATGAAGAGCGTCGTCGTATTTCTCTGGGTATCAAGCAGTGCAAGACCAACCCATGGGAAGACTTCTCCGGCTCCTTCAACAAGGGCGACAAGCTGGCTGGCAAGATCAAGTCTATCACTGACTTCGGTATCTTTATCGGTCTGGACGGTGGTATCGATGGTCTGGTTCACCTGTCTGATATCTCCTGGAACGAAACCGGTGAAGAAGCTGTTCGTCAGTACCGTAAGGGCGACGAAGTAGAAGCGGTTATCCTGGCGATTGATGCTGAGCGTGAGCGTATCTCCCTGGGTATCAAGCAGCTGTCCGAAGACCCGTTCAATGCCTACGCTGGCCTGAATGAAAAAGGTTCTGTTGTTAAGGGTATCGTTAAGGAAGTCACTGCCAAAGCGGCTGTTGTCGAGCTGGCGGAAGACGTTCTGGCTACTCTGAAAGCTTCTGAAATCAGTGTTGACCGCGTTGAAGACGCAACTAACGTCCTGAAAGAAGGTGAAGAAGTCGAAGCTCGTATCATCAGCATCGACCGCAAGAACCGCAACATCAGTCTGTCGATCAAAGCGAAAGATCAGGCCGATGAAAAAGCAGCGATGAAAGAGCTGCGTACCAAGCAGGACGAAGAAGCTGCCGGTCCGACCACCATTGGTGATCTGATCAAGGCTCAGATGGAAAACAAGTAATCCATCCTGTTCCTGATTGCTCAAGGGGTGCTTTTGTTTGAAAAGTTGCCGCTAAGAGCAAAGAAAACCGCGAGTGCTTTTGCCTCGCGGTTTTTTTTGATCAAAAGGTTGTGTGAGATTTAGCCAATGTATTGCTTCGCTATCTGCCGGGAGCAGAGAGTGGCAGGTATTCTTATGAAATGTGCGGGCTAATCAAAGGGTTGCTTGATTTCTCGGTGTGGGTTAGCTAGTGTAGAAACAGTCTGGTTATTTAAGGCGCTTTTGAACAATAAGCGGTGTCTATCAAGGTCTGCAGGATCTTTTAGGCATTCCGGGAATGGCAGGGAAAGGAAAAACGAAGATGACCCGGTCTGAACTGATTGAGCGGATTGCCGAGTTGCAACCGCAGCTCTCTATCAAGGATATTGAGTTAGCTGTAAAGGCTATCATTGAGCAAATGTCTGATTCGCTGGCCAATGGCGAGCGGGTTGAGATCAGGGGGTTTGGTAGCTTCTCCCTTCATTATCGTGCCCCCAGAGTCGGGCGTAACCCTAAAACCGGTGAAGCTGTGAGCCTTGATGGCAAATATGTTCCCCATTTCAAGCCGGGCAAAGAGCTGCGGGAAAGGGTGAATCGTGGCTTACAGGCAGAAATGGATTGATCGTGAAATAAGTTTATGGCGGACTACGAGTTGCCTCTTGTCAAGAGCAGTTTTACGACAATAGTCGTTTGGGTCAAGCGTCTTCTGGTTTTGGCGTTGTTTGTTGTCCTACTGGTGTTTTTCGTCAACTTTACCCTCTCCAATACCGAGCAGATCAGCCTTGAAATGGGCGGGTTAATGATGCCGGCCGTAAGCAGTTCCACGCTGGTTATGGTGCCCTTTGTACTGGGTGGCTTTGCCGGTTTGCTGGTATCCCTTATGCTGGTTATCCGTTTGCGACTGGCTAATGCCAGCCTGAGAAGAAAGCTGGCGCGGCGTGACGCCGAACTCCAGAAGTTGAGATCCAGTGCCCTGAAAGGCTTTACGGATGCCTGATATTGCGTTATTGGGCCTTATTCTAGCTGCAATCGTCATTGGTTATTTTCTGGGCTGGCGTGATCAGAAGAGAAGGCGGGTGAATAGCTCTGGCCAGTTGTCTAAGGACTATTTTGTCGGTCTGAATTATCTGATTAATGAGCAGACGGATGAAGCTATTGATGTCTTTATCAAAGCCCTGGATATCAATAATGACACCGTTGATACCTATCTGGCGCTGGGAAACCTGTTTAGCAAGCGCGGAGAAGTAGAAAAATCCATCCGAGTTCATCAGGATTTGCTGGCGCGCCCAAGCCTGACTTCCATCCAGTCTTTTCAAGTTCAGCTTGCACTTGCTCATAACTACTCTTCAGCTGGTCTGCTGGATCGTGCTGAATCCATTCTGATTGACCTCAGTCGTCAGAATCATGAGCTGAGAGACCAGGCTTTGCAGCAATTATTGCGTGTCTACGAACAGGAGCGGGAGTGGGTTAAGGCAGCAGAAGTAGCAGAAAGGTTGAGGCCGGGCCGGGGAGAGCACTTTGCTGTCATTCTGGCACATTATTACTGCGAGCAGAGCGAAATAGCCCTTAAGCAGAATGATCGGGTGAATGCGCGCCGTCTGATACGTCAGGCGTTTTCCCGGGATAAAAACAGTGTCAGGGCCAGTCTTTTACTGGGTCAAATGGAATTTGACGAAGGTGGCTACAAAGAGGCAATTAAAGTGTTGCAGAGAATATCGGTTCAGGATATCAGCTTCATGCCCCTCTCGCTGCCATTATTGGAGAAATCTTTTG
Organism: Salinisphaera sp. G21_0; assembly: GCF_017744115.1. Taxonomy (GTDB): domain Bacteria; phylum Pseudomonadota; class Gammaproteobacteria; order Pseudomonadales; family Endozoicomonadaceae; genus Endozoicomonas. The sequence goes on from NZ_JAGHQW010000001.1 coordinate 146,061, forward strand.
AGCATACTGGAAGTTTGCGAGGGTTTGGCGCTTACCTTGGTCGTTGCCTGAATGAGCGTCCCGGTACTGCGGTTATCATTGCAATGACTCATCTTTTGCTCAGGGAGTCAGGGGAGTCTCAGGCTGTTAACTTTCTAACAGCGCAACTTGAACGTCACCCTACACTGAGAGGCTTGAATGAGCTGATTGATCTTCGTCGTCAGTTTCAGGGTGACTTGTCGGACAATGTACTGGAATTGATTCACCATCTTACGGACCGGATGCTTGAGTTTAAACCTGTTTTCTCCTGTGGTCGATGTGGCTTTTCCGGGAAAGAAATGCACTGGCAATGTCCTCGCTGTCATCATTGGGGAACAGTTAAACCGATTCAGGGTTTTGAGGGAGAGTAGTCTAAGTGATTTGATTGAAATAAAAGCGAAGATTGAAATTAAAGGTAAGATTGAAAATAGAGCCGGGCTTTCTATTTGAATAAATTATATCAGGCTCGATTTAAACTGCTACTTTCTAATCTTGTGCTTCGAGTATATTTCAATAATTTTCCATACTTACAATAATGGCCAGATCGTTGATGACTTTGGATTCAGTTGTTCCATAGTCTTTATAATCTGGTTTTTTAGTGGTCTGATTTTGCCTCTTTGGAATTGCTAATAATGACCTCTTACTTCTTGTGTTATTCCTAAGAATTATCTTTGGCAAAGGTAGCGAGAAATTATATGAATTTTTATGAGGCTTATTTTTCTTTCTCCCAAGGAGATATCCTGGGCAGTCGAGTAGAAGGAAACTCCAAGTCTGCTTACGGAGCTTGTCATGCTTTTTCACTTCACTGGCTTCGACTGATTTTAACAAGCGTCAGTCGTCAACTAGCGCCCGCACAGAGAATGGCAGAACTTAATAAGAACAAAGGTGGATCCAATCCTTTGTTACAATATACGTTGGATATGCGCTATGAACCGGAGGAGCTGATGGTATTTGATCAAATGTTAATGCGGCTTCGTGGCTTGAAATACACAAAAAAAGTGCCGATAAGGTATACACCTTATTGCTTTATTACCCTTTTTAATCAACTTTCATGGGAAGAAGGGGCTTATTTCTATGGATTCTGGTATAGGCAATATCCGGGTGCCCAACAAGTATATGGGCATGCCATGGCATTTTACCGTACCAAAAGTACTGCTGGTCATAGCGGCTTTATTATCGTTTATGATTCCAATCTTGGTGAGTTTTATGTGTTGCCAAGTAAATTTCTCTCTTTTTGGTTGGGACATGCGGCCTCCTATGGTTGCATTGAGCACCACATATTAAGGAGTGTTGAAATTGACGGTAAGGATAGCGTGGATGGTTATTGACCTGCCTCTTTAATTACCAGCTCGATTGAACATCTCAGATTAACTGTTTGAGAGGGTTTGATGTATGTCACCTGGCAAAGTCACTTCTACCAATGTCATCGGAACTAATGAGCTTGTAACTACATTTTTAACTACAGCGGAGCCTGCCAAAAACAGAGTTAAGCAAGTTGAAGGTCGTAAACTCACCAGTGGGGATGCAGGTGGTGCTATTTCCTGCTCATTGGCGGATTCTTTTACGAAACTCCTTAATGCAGGAGGTGAATCCGAGTCATTGGAAGTTGTTCAAAATACATCGCCAAAGCTAAAGCTAATTCATTCTGAATCCAGCGCGGCTTGCGGGCAAACATCCAAGGTTTCAGCTCTTGTGAAGAAGGATGATTCGTTACAGTCGAGCAGGGTTGTTACCGCTGAAAGATTCATAGAACTGATGCGTAACAATCAATTCGCAGCAGATATTCATTATATTGTTGATTCATCTCTTGATCTAAGAGGGCTTGAAAACGTTATTCTACCTGCCAGTCTTCACATCAAGGGGGATATCCGAATAGGGCCAAAGCATATTAATGTATTGCCTGAAAACCTGCTTGGATATGATATTCAGACGGCAAAAAGGAATCAGGCGTTTATCCTGGCGAGTGGTCCCGGTTCAGACAGTACTGAATTTATAGTCGATGTGCCTGATGATACTGATATTGGTTATCTGTCTGATAACTTAATTGTGGATGGAATGTTTGTTGCCTCAAATTGTTCCAAGTGGCTTGGCTTTGGTAATAAGACGTTGATTATGGGGGATTGTAAAATATCCGATTGTAAAAACTTTGAGTCGCCTGGAAAGCAGTTTGAAGTACGAAATGGTAGTTTATCAGTCAGGAGGTGTCCCGGGTTTAAGTTGCTGCCTGAGACCTTGTCGGTGCAATTTTCGGTTACTATGAATAAAACGGGCCTGGTCCATATCCCGGAAAATATGAAGTTTAACGGCTCTCTGAATCTGATTGACTGTGATGATTTCAAATCTATTGGTTCTGGTGTTTCTGTGGGTAGTGTGATTATTGAAAACTGTAAAAGTTTTACGCAATGGCCCATAGATATGACGGTGCAGAAATCTATTTACCTGACCGGCCTTCCAGGCGTGATGGTTTTCCCTGAAGTGCTCAAGCTGGATAGGGATTTCAAACTGTCAGAAATTAGTGTGAAACTGCCCCATGACCTGAGTGTCGGAAGAGATTTGATGATGACTGCAACTGAGATTATAAATCTGGATGATGATATCAAGGTGAAAGTTAAATCACATATCGATTTAGAAAATACTTACATGAAACAGGTTCCATCCTGGTTGAATAATTGCTTTGAACCAGATCCGAAACTGCTAATGCCGCATCAAGTGTATTTGCAGGGTACCGGGTTGACCAGGGCAGGGAGCAAACTGGAGGACTCTAATGAGATAAATTTCCATTTTGATAAGACATGATAATCTGCGGGGATGATTTTTCATTGAAGTGCCTGGCTCCCCGAGCTGGACTCGAACCAGCGACCCAATGATTAACAGTCATTTGCTCTACCAACTGAGCTATCGGGGATCAAAAGGTAAGGTAAATAATACCTTTCTTAATGAGTCTGTCAAGTTGCTGAGTACCAGAAGCTGGTACTCAGCGCATATCGTTTATCAGGCCAGCGCTTCCTGAAGCCTGTCCAGAGCCTTTTCTAACGCCTCATCGCTGGTCGCAAACGATAGCCTCATGCAGCCATCAGAACCAAAGGCAGAGCCGGGAACCAGGGCAACGCCTTTTTCCAGGAAGAGAGCTGCCAGATCCGTATCTTTGGTATAGCCCAGCTTTTTCATTGCTTCACTGAAATCAGCAAAAGCGTAGAAAGTACCGTCACCCTCAATAGCGCTCACGCCCGGCAGCTGATTCAATCGCCCAACAACGTAGTCATGGCGCTTCTTAAACACCTTGACCATCTCTTTCACGCAATCCTGTGACCCATTCAGTGCCTCAACGGCAGCAGCCTGGGCGATAGAGCAGGGGTTGGAGGTGCTCTGGGACTGGATCTTCTTCATGTTTTTGATCAGCCACTCTGGCCCGCCCGCATAACCAATCCGCCAGCCGGTCATGGAGTAAGCCTTGGAAACGCCGTTCAGAACAATCGTGCGGTCATAGAGTTCAGGGCAAACCATCAGGATGTTGCAGAAAGGCTCTTCAGTCCAGAGGATATGCTCATACATATCATCGGTGGCGATCATTACCTCCGGGTACTTTTTCAGCACATTGCTCAGTGCTTCGAGCTCTTTGCGGTTATAAGCGGTTCCCGTCGGGTTTGAGGGGCTGTTGAGTACCACCAGTCTGGTTTTGTCAGTGATGGCGGCTTCCAGTTGCTCGGGTGTGATTTTGAAGCGGTTTTCCAGACCGGCTTCGACGATAACCGGCACACCCTCGGCGATGACAACCATATCCGGGTAAGATACCCAGTAAGGGGCTGGAATAATGACCTCATCACCTTTGTTCAGCAGTGCCAGGGCCAGGTTGAAGAAGCTCTGTTTGCCGCCGCAGGAAACCAGAATCTGGCTTTGCCCGTATTCAAAGCCATTATCCCGCTTGAACTTATCAATAATGGCCTGTTTCAGCTCGGTGGTTCCATCCACGGCAGTGTATTTTGTTTTCCCTTCAGCGATGGCTTTGACCGCTGCGGCCTTAATATGCTCCGGAGTGTCGAAATCGGGCTCTCCGGCACCAAGGCCAATAATATCATGTCCGGCAGCTCTCAGTTCGGCAGCCTTGGCGGTGACTGCCAGAGTTGGAGATGGCTTGACCATTTGCACGCGTTGGGATGGATGACCAGTCACAGTTTTCCTCGTTTATGGTTGTAACACTGAGAATTATAAAGCTGTTTGCCTTCCGCTATTGGCTGGAGAAGATCGCTTGAGTCTGTGTAAGCTCTCTGATGTTTGGTTAGACTTCCAATGGCGGAAACTATCTACCAATAGCTGTACTATAACGGTGATGATTAGCAAGTATCCGTCATGCGACCAACAGAAGGCATCATACACAATACGATGTACCGTTGATATGCGTTTGTCGGTTACCGTTGGCAAATTTTTTCTGCTCCAGATGGAAGGGTAGCATGAGTCGATCGTTTAAAGTTTCTTCCCGCTTCGGTCCCGCTGGTGATCAACCGGTTGCTATTGAACAGCTGGTCAAGGGCATTGATGCTGGCCTTGCCTGCCAAACATTACTGGGGGTAACAGGCTCCGGCAAGACCTTCACGGTGGCCAATGTGATCGAAAAAATACAGCGGCCGACGATCATCATGGCCCATAACAAGACACTGGCCGCACAACTCTACGGTGAGTTCAAGGAGTTCTTTCCAGACAATGCCGTGGAGTATTTTGTCTCCTACTATGACTATTACCAGCCAGAAGCTTACGTACCCACGTCAGATACCTATATCGAGAAAGATGCATCGGTTAATGAACATATTGAACAAATGCGTCTCTCTGCCACCAAGGCCCTGATGGAAAGACAGGATGCGATTATTGTGGCAACGGTTTCGGCCATTTATGGCCTGGGTGATCCACAGTCTTATCTGAAAATGATGATGCATCTGGACCGTGGTGACAGGGTGGATCAGCGAACCATTCTGCGGTGCCTGGCGGAATTGCAGTACACGCGCAACGATGCGGATTTTCGGCGGGCCACTTACCGTGTTCGCGGTGATGTTATTGATATTTTTCCCGCTGAATCGGAAAAAGAGGCGGTCCGTTTGGAGCTGTTTGACGATGAACTGGAAGCCATCAGCGAGTTTGATCCGTTGACTGGCGAGGTTCTGAGAAAATTGCCCAGGGCGACCATTTATCCAAAAACTCACTATGTGACCCCCAGGCAGACCATTCTGGATGCTGTGGAAGCCATTAAGGTAGAACTGGTGGATAGGCTCAATGTCTTGCGCGATAACAACAAGCTGGTGGAAGCTCAGCGACTTGAACAGCGTACGCAGTTTGATCTGGAAATGATGATTGAACTGGGTTACTGCACCGGCATTGAAAACTATTCCCGCTACCTCTCCGGCAATAAACCCGGCGAGCCACCGCCAACCCTGTTTGACTACATCCCGGATAATGCATTGCTGGTGATTGATGAATCCCATGTGACTGTGCCGCAGATCGGTGCCATGTATAAAGGGGATCGCTCTCGAAAAGAGACACTGGTGGAGTATGGTTTCCGCCTGCCTTCTGCCCTGGATAACCGTCCTATGAAATTTGAAGAGTGGGAAGGACGACGGCCGCAGACTATTTTTGTCTCTGCGACACCGGGGAAGTATGAGGAAGAGAACCAGGGGCAGGTGGTTGATCAGGTGGTCAGGCCTACCGGTCTGGTGGACCCGGAAATTGAGGTCCGACCGGCCTCCTCTCAGGTGGATGATCTGCTGATGGAGATTAATAAAACCGTTGCCAAAGAGGAGCGGGTGCTGGTCACGGTGCTCACCAAGCGTATGGCCGAGGACTTAACCGAGTTTTTGCATGAGCAGGGTGTGCGGGTACGCTATCTGCACTCTGATATTGATACGGTGGAACGGGTAGAGATTATCCGTGACTTGCGTATTGGTGCCTTTGATGTGCTGGTGGGTATCAACTTGCTGCGGGAAGGCCTTGATATGCCCGAGGTCTCTCTGGTCGCTATTCTGGATGCCGATAAGGAAGGCTTTCTCCGTTCCGACCGTTCATTGATTCAGACCATTGGCCGTGCTGCCCGAAACATTAATGGCCGGGCGATTCTCTATGGTGATCGGATGACCGGCTCCATGGAGCGGGCAATCAGCGAGACCAAACGGCGTCGCAAAAAGCAGATGGCCTACAACAAGAAACACAATATTACGCCAAAAGGTGTGGTCAAATCCGTGGCTGATATTCTTGAAGGCGCTGTTGTGCCCGGACGGAAGAAAGGCAGTAAAGCCCAGAGGGCAGTGGCAGAGCCGGAAACTGAGTATCAGGTTCCCATGACCCCGGACGTCATGGCCGCGACCATCAAGAAGCTGGAAGCGAAAATGATGGAGCACTCCCGTAACCTGGAGTTTGAACAGGCTGCTGCTGTCAGGGATGAAATTGCCTTGCTCAGAGAGCAGGTTTTAAAGCACTGAGATCAGGTATTTACCCTGTTAGAATTAAGCTGATTGAAGTGTTGCATTTTTTAGCTGCATTGATAATATACGCACCACTTCAGTCGGTTAGCTCAGTTGGTAGAGCACCACCTTGACATGGTGGGGGTCGCTGGTTCAAGTCCAGTACCGACTACCAGTTCTACTTCATGCTGCATTCCTGCTCCCTCGCGCACTACCTAAACAATTCTTTTTGCTACCGGGTGGTCTCTGGCTCAGGTGCCTCTTCCATTTCTATTAGCTGATACCACTTCGCATCCAGTGCTTTCAACAGTTTCCCACTGTCGTCTTTTGTATCAACCAGCCAGCCAGATGGGCAGTCAATAGAACGATAGCAGCGGATGACGGTTCTGCGGCGGTTTTTCTGGACCGGATAAAAATGAGTGGTCACCTGGTCTCCAGGCTGAAAAGGCATTTTCATGGCAGACTTCTGATATTTACCTGGTTTAGTAATCGACTTCGCACGTTGCTGTATTGCCTGTAAGGCTGACTGCTGAGACTATAAATAATATATCGGGTTTCTCAAAGCGGTTTCATTGGCGTTAAACAAGCTATTACATTCCTCGGGAACTATTCATATTTAGACTATCCAGCCTGTTTGCGCTGAACAGTTTACATCGGCTTATCAGGAATGGACTTTACCAGGCTAACGGGACTGAACCGCCTTCGACTGCAGGCCAGCCTGACTTCGCCAGAAGATAGCACAGCAGACATTGGGGGGAGAGTTTGCGTTAACGCGATCGGCTGCATCGGATCAAGATGGTCCATCAGTGAAGATGGGATCTATGTCAATAATGGCTCTTTGGAGGGTGCCATGGGATTGATTGATGGATAGTAAATGAAGATTGTATGCTGCCCCGGGTTTAAGGCAGCATTTCATGCTTTTTTTACGACAGTAAACTTATATTTTCCTGAAAAGAATTTAAATTTTTCAGTCTGATAAACATCAGTTTAAACACGTGCCCACCAGCTTTCAATTCGAGCTTTTCCTGCTTTAAAAGCAGCTTCACTAGTAGCCACGGCTCTCTTGGCTGCCTTTAAGTATTGCCTATCCTCTAGCTCTTCCTTCATCTTTGAGGTATTTGTCTTCATGGCTTCTTCGTTTGTAAGGATAGCCAACTCTGATTTTGATTCATCTCTGGATTTTTTAAGAGCTGCTCGTGCTTCCTGACTACGATAAAAATGAAGTTTTAAACTCACATTGCAAGTAAATATGTTAAAGTAATGTTTAAACTTTTCTAGCCAGACAATTTTACGCTTGGAAAGATCTTTTCCGCCAATTTCAACCTTGCCTGGTTGAGGTGCTCTTTCAGCATGTACTTCTTCAGTCTTTCGGTGAAATGCTTTACCCCTTTCACCGCGTTTAGTTTTTTTGGTGTCTTTAGGTTTTCCAGCTTTTCCGGCTTTTTCAGTTTTTCCAGCGATTTTATTGTTAAGTTCACTAGCGGTTTGAGCAAATGCTGCAGCGCTATTTTTAAATTTTTTAGATTGTTTATTTGTTTCCCCGAGTCTGGTCTCACGATTTTCTAATTGAGACCGCGTCGGTGTTCCATTATAAAAACCAAACATAGTCCGTACTCCTTTCTAGACCAATTTTTTCGTCAATATATGGAATAATGAGTAAAGGTAAAATTATACTTTAGTATCATTTCTCTATAAAAATAAGCTAATCTATTGATCTTTATAGAATTATATTAAATCAGGTGGTTGTTTTCAGCTTGAAAAGTGACAGATGGCTGCCAGGTTGCCTTGTCTGTAAATTGCTGAGCCATTCTTATGCAAGCCTGCTGGCCACGACTTGGTCTGTTTTCCCTGAAGGCAAACGGGTTATATGTGCTATTATTGCCGCTCAGAATAAAGGAGTGGTTATGACCGTTGCTATTATAATGGGGTCCAGGTCCGACTGGCCCACGATGCAGCATGCAGCTGAAATGTTGGAAAATTTCGGCATCGACTACGAAACAAGGGTTGTTTCTGCCCATCGCACTCCACAACTACTGGCAGATTATGCCTCCCAGGCTGCTGCCCGGGGAATCAAAGTGATTATTGCCGGTGCCGGGGGGGCTGCGCACCTGCCGGGAATGGCTGCCGCCTTTACCAGCCTGCCGGTGCTGGGGGTTCCTGTTAAATCCAAAGCATTGAACGGTATTGATTCTTTATTGTCTATATGTCAAATGCCCAAAGGTGTTGCAGTCGGTACTCTGGCCATTGGCGATGCCGGGGCGGCCAATGCCGGCCTGTTGGCAGCACAGATCCTTGGTTGTCAGCAGCCAGAGTTGCAGGCCAGAATTGATGATTTCAGAAAGCTGCAAACCGAAACCGTATTAGCGAATCCTGATCCTGCCGAGTGATAAAAAGCAGTATGAATATTCTAGTGTTAGGCGCGGGCCAGCTTGCACGCATGATGAGTCTTGCGGGCGCACCGCTGAATATCAATATCCTCTCCTATGATGTGGGCTCCACAAAGCTGATGCACCCCCTGACGCTTCAGGTCAGCGATCAAACCCTTTCGGAGGCTATTGCTGAATGTGACGCCATCACCGCTGAGTTTGAGCATATTCCTGACGATGTGCTGACTCTGTGTGCTGCGTCCGGAAAGTTTTATCCTGGTAAGCAGGCCATTAAAGTCGGTGGTGACCGCAGTATGGAGAAAGCGTTACTGGATAAAACCGGCGTACCCTGTGCACCTTACCAGCTGATCACTGACCGTTCTCACTTTGATGCAGCCATCGGGAAACTGGGGCTGCCACTGGTCATTAAAACCTGTCAGGCAGGCTATGACGGTAAAGGGCAGTGGCGGGTCAGGTCAGACAGTGATCTTGAGCAGATCTGGTCGGAAATGTCAGACTTCCTGGCTGCTGGCCGTGAACATTCACCCCACTCGATTATTGCGGAAAAAATGATTCCCTTTCAGCGCGAGGTGTCAGTTATCGGTGCCCGGGACAAACAGGGGAATATGGCTATTTATCCGGTCACTGAGAATGAGCATACCAATGGGGTTCTGACGCTATCTATCGCGAAATCCATCTCTACCGGGATTCATCAACAGGCGGTGGACGCCTTCAGTAAGCTGGCTGCTGAAATGGACTATGTCGGGGTCCTGGCCATCGAGTTTTTTGATGTGGATGGCCAGCTGATGGTAAATGAGATAGCCCCCCGGGTTCATAACTCCGGCCATTGGACCCAGCAGGGAACCCTGTGCAGTCAATTTGAAAACCATCTCAGGGCCATTGTCGGTTTACCCCTTGGCACCACTGAAGCCATTGGCCCCAGTGCCATGATTAACGTTCTGGGTCAGCCTGATATTCCCGCTGAAGTGTTGTCAGTTGCCAATGTCACCAGCCATTGGTACGGCAAAACCCAGCGCCCTGGTCGTAAAATGGGGCATATCAATCTGGTGGCTGAGTCAGAAGAGGCACTGGGTGAAATGCTGGTGGCTCTCTCTGCGTTTTTGCCTGAAGATGACTATCCCGGGGTTGCCCGGCGAGGTCTGGATTTATCCCTGGACTAATTCAAAGATTTTCCTTTCAAACTGGGGGCGATGTAACTGAATGGTTATGTCGTCTTCTCTATTGTCTGCCGGGTCAGGAAGCTTGGCATGACTCTCTCTTATCATTCTTTGTTCAAGTAAGGTGCTTTTGATCAGGAGCTGCGATCAAGCATAACGTCAACCCATTCTCCATTAATATCGAAACAGAACAACTTCCACAGGGCGGTAAGGCATAGGGTGTCATCGTAACTGACTATTCGGTTAGTGATTTATATAAAAGCACATTGTTAACTAGCCAATGATCTGAATAGGACCTGTCCGACAGTTTTTAACATACAAGGAGTAATGGAATGGATACCGGCAGACCCTCAGGGTTATTAAATAATGAACCCTATGCTTATATCAAAAACACGCTGGCAGAACTTGAAGCAATTCATCAGAATCATCAACTGGCAGAACTGAACATTTCCCTTGAATTGAAACACGCTGGCGATGCTCGTCAGGGCGCGGTATGGCATCGAAAAGTTAAGGTAGTCCAATCCAATACCTCTTTGCTTCAACGTTTTTTAAGCCTTTTCACGACAGAGGGTCGCAAGCAAAGAAGACAAAATTATGAAGCGGCTGCTTTATTCCGTGGTCAGTTATGGGAATTGCTCCAAACTGAAAAGGCACCTTACAGTCTAAAAAAACAGGTCATACAGGCCGTGGAAAATGGCGTTCTGCCTTTTCTTAAAGAATCAGAGTGTGAAGCGATAGTCAGTAGTAAGGATACAATTCTAAGTAATACGAAAGAACGTAAAATTATCCGTGAAGCCGCTGGGTTTCTGAAAAAAGAGCTTTCCGGATTGCTGTCTCGCCTCCCCCGGGTGACTTTGGAAGATACCAGAGAAGTGCTGAAAGCCTATTATCAACTTATTATTCTGTCACCGGAATTGTTACCGGATGAGCATAAAGCTCACGAAGCTATCAGCAAGTTGGAAAAGCACTTTCGTAATACCCGGCAATCTGGTGGTTTTATTGACCTGGAAGATACCATCACCCTGTCCGTTTTACATAACATTCGGGAGGAGCTGTCTCTTGAAGAGTATCAACAATTAACGAAACGAATCGGTAATGTATTTATCTATCCATACTCCCGGCGTCAGCGGGCCTTGCGGTATGCGCTCAATCGGATTTTTGATAATGGCCTGGGCAGTTCGTCTGTGCAGGGCCATCCCCGGGAGTTGGTGTCTGCCAGAGATCTGGCCTTGGTTAAAGATAGCTATCAGGGGCTATTTTTTCGTTACTCGCGAGTACACCGGCTAGAGGAAAATCTGTTTGCAGACGGTTGTGCTGTAGCGGCCAGAATAAGTCGATTACCCAGTGAATTGAGAACGCTTGATCTGGACCGGGTTAAAAAAGATTTTCAGCAGTATGAGTCCTTAAGGAGCACTTTGTCCGCAGAAAATCAGGATCAAGACCAGGAGTTTAAAGAACTCGAAGCCCGTTGCAAAACACATCGGGCCTTGATAGCAGAAGGTCGGGCGGCATTGTTGCATGTTCAGCTGACTCAAGGGCGGCGTTGGGAGTTAAATCTGTTATTAGAAGGTATAGGAAAGGCCAATATCTATGGTACTGATTCTGAGCACAATCAGCAGATGTTCAAAAAGCTGCTGGATTTGGCTCAGTTAAGAGGACCACAAGTGGATTTAGCCCAGCTGGACTGGATCATAGCGCAGAACAATAAAGCAAACAGACATCCGAATGTTGCCATTGAAGGGGCTGGGCCAACAGGGCTGATGCTGGCTTTCACCCAGTTTCAGGAGGGGGCCAATGTCTCAGTGTTTGAGAAACGGAGCACTGAATATAACCGGTTGCAAGTGGTTCGACTGGATCCTAAATGGATGGATATGCTGAAGTTTTATCTTGGAGAGCATTACTACGACCTGTTCGGAGAGAATGGACAGGCTGGAAAGGGTATTGTTCGTGTGGATGGTTTGGGAGAAATGGCAGGAGAAATTGTCACTCACCGGTTGGAAGAAGCTTTGAATCATAGACTGGCTGAACTGATGGCACGCAATTACGATCATACTTCCCAGCGTGATGACCCGCAGAAAAACCGATTGGAGCGGTTGGCTGCCTATGAAGTGACCAAAGTAGAGGCCGGTGAACAAGGCTATACAGTACAGGCTGAATATCACCCCGGGAATGATCCCTCTCCCTTTGCCAACGGCAAGAAAAAGCCGCCTGCCGGTTATCAGAAACCTGGAGCAACGTTAACCCGTCCCGTGGATTTAGTGATTTGCGCCGGGGGTAAACATAGCAAAATTCGTAATAAATATATGAGGGACAGGGCCGTAACGTCTGCCCGAAGCTATGGTGTCTGTTCCTGGGAAGGACCAAAAGACCAGCCCCTGCAAAATGATCGGCTGAAAACTTTTCCGGATTTTCGCGGGTTGGTGGTACTTGATCAACAGTTTCAGCAGTTTTTCCAAGAGCAGATGATATCTCAGGTGGAAAGGATTGAGGGGCTGAGTTCAGATGAACGAAGATTGCTTGCCCGGCAAATCCATGAGCAGTCAAGCGGTGTTCGCAGCTTGCAGGCATCCACCCGTGGAAGTGTGATGCAAACCCGGTGTTTTGACAATAAAAACCTGGTCTATATCGGGATGGAGTTGCCTGAAGCATTTACTCAATTCTGTCAGAAGGTTAAGAACAAGTTAGCGGCATTACCGGTGCCAGATCTGGATCAAAATGGCAAAAAACGATCAGCAGCCGACCAGAAAGCATGGCGTAATCAGCGCGTAGCCAGGGTACAAAAAGCGCTTTCCAGGGCATGGTTTCAATCAGTGGCACATAGCTATGGTATTGACCAGTCGCTGGGTGTTACCCCGGAAAAGATTAATGACTCATCTGCGGCGGTATTCTCTTTACAGCAACGCCGGGTTTGGAGAAATGTGATAAAGAAAAAATCAGGCTCCCGTCAAGTAGTGATCACTGCTGCTGGTGATGCAGCTACCAGTCCCCATTTTATGACCGCCAGCGGCCTGACTGGAGCCAGGGAGAATGTGCTGTATCTGCAAAACTACACGAGGGATGTGTGGAACGGTCCAAGAATATTTCACGAGTATGGGCTGGAGCAAAGGCAGGACAGGCTTGAGCGAGCACAACAGGATACGGCGGACTTTGTGATCCGGCAAGGACTGAATTTCCTGATTTAATCGAGATTAAAACGGTTATTAGAATAATTAATAACCGTTGGGGATTAAATAGTTAACCATCGCTCACTATCCCCATGGTTCTTTAATATAGGCGGCACCCACTAACCTTCGTTTATCACCCTGATCATTAATCATGGCAAAATAAAAGGGGCGATTGATGTACATCAGATTAGGTATTCCACCGCCAAGAATTTGGAATGAAGCCGCAACATGGGCACCTGCCTCATTGATGCTAAGATTTGTCTTATGTTTTCCTGAACCGAGCAGCTCAGGGTAATCTGTCTCATAGACATAATCGAATTGATATTTGGGTAAATACAGTGAGACGTGTCCTTGATCAAATTCAGGTTCAGGGGCAAAAAATGAGTTCAAGCCTTTTGTAAGGATATGGCTGACTTCGTCAGTGTGTTCTTGTTGCGCCGCTTTGGGAGGCATTATGAAAACAGCGTCCAACCCGGATTCCTTAACAGGCAAGGCAATGAACTCAAAGCCTGAAATATTTTTATAACCAATTAAGTTTGTCCCTTTGCCGCTTTCCATCCAGACGATCTCCGGCTGCTTCTGACCGTTCCAGGTCATGTGTGTTCGATACCCCTGGGGTATCACCATGAAAGGTTGTTCCCACGACACATTTTGAAACAACCAGCTTACTAACACGAAAGCTGTTTTTGGGTCTTTCAGCGTACCAGGGTTGAGCAGGTTGGTAATCACTCCGTTAGTATCTTTGGCAATCTGTTCATTGAGCCTTTGAGTGGCGTTATCGTACCCTTGTTGTCTCAGTTCAAGATTGCTGGTACAGGGGACGCCCAACTGTTTCAGCGTCCTGTCAATGGTTGTGGTTTTAGAGAACAAATGGATTTTCTCCAGTGAACTGTGATCCGCTGGGTTATCAGGTTTATCACTTATGTCATCGGGCTGTAGTAGTCCCAGTAACTTGTTGGCTACCTTTTCTGTTTCAGAAACCAGAAACGGTGAAGCCGCAATATTTCGATCACGAATGTTTTTTTTCGCTATCTCCATAAAAAGCCTGACATCCGACCCCAGATTGCTCATCTCTTCGAGAGAGTGAAAAACCTTAGAGTACGACGAGTCCGTTAATGGTTGTGCGCTTGCTGATGCAGCGGTGGGTGAGTACTGTGCTGAGGGTGAAAAAGCAGGAGGAATATTCATTTCATGGACTCCTGAGTCAAATGAGTTCTCATTATCGCCCTCAGAGCCTAGCTGCTTATTTGCATTTATCCACACTGTAGTGATGATGGATAACTTGAATTCAAGTAATACCAGTATCCATACAAGCCGACTTTTGCTTTTGCATTTGCCTTTGCCACCATAGCAATGGTGAGGCAATCGCCAGCATGCCAGCGGCATAAGCCATTTTCCACCCGAGGCCCCAGGCAAGCATAAAGCAGAACAGGCAGCCAAGTATGTTCATCCAGTGGTATTTAGCAGGCAGCAGTCGGAAAGCTGCCAGCATGGATGCCAGGTAAATAATAACGAAAACCCCATTGACCCAGGAAACCAGATCTTCCAGATCCTGGTCTGTAAAGTGAGTAAAGATCAGAATCGCCGCAATGATGAGTAGTAAGGTTGCCAGGGCGCGTTCGGAAATACCGTAACGATTCTGTTTACTGAACCAGGCTGGCAATACGCCTTCCTGGCTGAAACTCAGTGTCAGACGGATCAGACTGGCGATGTAGACATTGACGGTGGCAATACCACCTGCCAGCCCGAGAGTCCCGATGATTGGTGAACCCAGTCCGCCCACCAGCTGATCAAAGACACCCGCCATGGCCAGGGGAGCAGTCACCGGTATGGACAGTATCAACCATGTACAGGCCAGATAAATACAGCCAACGATGGTAACGCCGATCATGATGGCCGGTTTCAGGTCTTTTTCGGGGTTTCGGAAGTCACCTGCCAGATGGGACATGGCCTCCATGCCCAGGAAACTCCAGAAAGCAAGCCCGGCGGCTTTAAGAATCATGCTGCGGCTAACGGCAGTTTTCTCCGGGATGGCTGGTACATCAACTATCCCCCAGGCCATGATCATCAGAATCAGTACCGCCATGATAGAAAAAGTCAGTATCAGCTGAAGGGTGGCAGAAATATGTATGCCCCGAAAATTCAGACCATAAAGCAAGACCAGGAACGCTAATTGAACGGCAATGGTTATTGAGCCCGGCACCATAAACAGAGCATCAATAAACTGGTAGGTCATAATGATAGCTGCGGGTGCACCCAGGGGGACAGCGCAAAGAAAAATGATGCCAATGGTTCTTCCGGCGACAGAGCCAAAGGCCTTTTCCACGAAATAGGCCGGTCCGGCTGCATGGGGGAACCGGCTGGCCAGACTGGCAAACACCAATGCCACTGGAATAATGGTCAGGGTAAGCAGAGCCCAGGCCCACAGGGCACCGTAGCCTGCCAGTTCAATGGTTAACTGGGGAAGAATAAATACGCTGGTACCCAACAGGGTAGTGGCGAGCAGCCCTGCTCCCTGCCAGCATCCGATTCCGGAAGTTGGTAACTGCACTGTGATGACTACCTCTGGGATATCATTTGCCGTGAAAAATATTTTGCGTAACCATTTTTCATCCCTGAGGGTGGTGCAAAATATTTTCACGCGCCATGGGCATTTGTTATTTGTTTCTATGGCAACGGATTAAGGCATTTACTATAGGCCAGATTAACTTAATATTCTGTCAAACTTAGCGCTCTTCTGGTTATTTATTCCGTCGAATTGTCGGATACCGGGGGGGGGGAAATAAAACGGTCGGTTTTCAACTATAAAATGGCCAGGGCATGTTCAATGGCGCTGTCCGCTTCATGCTGCCAGTTTAACTGTCCATTCTGGAATTTGCCTATTCGGCCATAGAGAATATCGGAGTCAACAACCACCAGTTGATCCTCGCATGAATCCAGGGCTGGATGGCAACTGAGCTCTATGGTCTGCTGCATTAAGTGCGTGAGCTGCCCGGGTTGTAATGCAGATGATGACAGTACTGGCATAGAACGTTGTACGAACAGGGCGCACCGGTCTGTTACCAGGTAGTAATGCACAGCCCTGGAGTTAAATCCGTGGCCACTTAAACCATACATAACATAATCAGATGGCCACTGTTTCAGCAACTGCTCAAGATGAGCTTCAAGGTGATACAGGGGGATTTCCGTCAGACATGAACCAAAAGCGTAGTCTGAGAGTGGCATTAAATACTCAGAGAGTGCTTTGGGTACCGGAGGGAAAGGAACACCAGGCGCTTCCAGGTTCACGGCAATATCAGCAAGTGAGAGGGTAGCCATTGGGTTTTGTGCATTCATAGATGATCCCCGTCGTTCATGGATGCTACCTTATTAATATATGGTCGTGTAAAAATAGCTTCGGCTGGTAGCATACCTCTGATTCACTTCATCATTACTCAGCAGTTTATTTCTCCATAAATAACTTCTGACAATATTGCTTTCCCGATCAGACAGTGGTTCATTTGACTGATATTTACTGAGAATAGGCTGGATACGACTCTCTTCTTCCTTAAGGGCCTTCCGCTCTTTGTTGACAATGTCGTGCATTGGCAGAGTGAGAAACCCGATAGCGGGTTCGTTAGTCGTAGGGTCACGCCACGATTCCCAATCATCGACTATCCGCCCGGCAAAGAATAATGCCTGACTGTGTTGCTGAATCAGGAATATTCGCTGCCTCAGAGCGTTTTTAACATTCAGATCGAAGCAGGCTGGTAGTGATTCACACAACAATTCTACATCAAGCTTCTGTAAACGATCATAAGACTTGCGGGTCATCAGCCGGGGATAACCGACGCGGCATCCTTTACGCCATTCAGCGTTTCTACTGTCAGCGGATGGCGCAATGATGTCTCTGAACGGGTAAAGACAGGTATCGTTATCAATACCCGTTACCCGGCCAGTCCCATAGTCTATGAAGTAATTACCATCATGTCGGTCTGGTTGGGCACAAATGGCATCTAACAGCTCAAGGTCAGCCAGGCCACTGAATATTTTGTTTTTGATTTCCCAGTTGTCCTCCTTATCAATCAGTTCCTGATGGCCCAGTTTTTTCTCTTGTTTAGGACCGGTACTGGCACGTACACTGGTCTCGGCTGATGTTCCGGAAGCCAGTTCCATCTCCAGTCCAATCTGGTGGTTATGTTCGCAAAATGACATATCGGGCATCACGTTCATGCCCAGCAGGCGGGCAATCTCGCCGGTGGCCAGATTTCTGGCCGTAAGATTTGGATGATCCCTATCGTGGTACAACTCCGGGGAGATGATTTTTCTCCAGTCTGAGGTGTCAACGGCCTGTTCAGGTTTGAACACCCGCTTTACTGTGTCATTTCCGGTTTTATAGGATAACAGATATACCGTATTCTCCTTCCCACTACCCAGTTTCCGGGGAGGGTTGTCACGATCCAGAAGTCGGTCGGTCCATCGACCGGGAAGGGTGAGTTCATCGTTCAGATCATAGCCAACCCGCTTGAACTCCATTGCCGCCTGCCAGCTGATTTTTCCGGCAATAGACGTTAATGCCGGTGAGTCTAATACCTGAAAAAGCAGCAGTTGGTCATTTCTGAGCTCGGTGATTTTATGTTCTAAAATCATGGGTTCTGACTGGTCTGGATGATGACGGTGCTTATGGGTTATTTTGCTTATTTCATTCCGGATTTTTTTATTACTGGTTAGAATCTGCTTCGCTTCCTGTTCTGCTGCTGTCTGTTCAGTGGGTATTTCCCGGGTTAACTGCTGCTCATAGCGATTGATCATGCGGTAAGCTCGCAGCTCTCCAGCATCATTCTTTTTTTCAGGTAATGGTCTGGTTACTTGATTATGGGCAGATAAATAGAGCAGTTGTTTCTGGGTAACAGCGGGTTGGTTGAAACGTTCCGTGACCCGTTCTTGAATAGCCTGTTTCCTTATGGCCAGCTGCTTTGGTGTTAACTGACCGGGTTTAACTGACTGGTTATAGGCTGACAGTTGCTCACGGGCGTGGATGATCTCCCGCCTGATGCAATCAGGTTTTACCAGTTCCAGTTCGCCACGCTTTTGCAGGTTTCGGATATGGCTGTGAAGCAAGGCAAGATCTTTGGGAACCCCTCTGGCTATATCAGCTTCTGCCTGGTGCCACTCTTTTTTTACCAGGGCCTCCAGGCGGTTCGCATAATGCTTGCTCTGTGGTTCTTTTCTGCGTTCCGCAATAATGGTTACACCCTGACCAAATGGGTTGGTCAATACCCTGGTATCCAGACCGGGAAATAACTCCGCCGAGCCAATTCCGGGGTCCAGGGTGGACGGATATTCAAGAACTGCAGCAGGTCTTTTTCCCTGATATACACTGAGCACCTGCTGTTCTCGGGATTGTAGCTCGGACCGATCAAGCCATTGGTAATCGCAGCTTTTCGAAACCGGGTGTCTTGTCTGCTCTGCAATGATTGTTTTATAAGCCTGGCTGGGTTTCACCACCGCGACGATTGGTAGCCGCGGATTAAGCCCGGGCGTTTGCCCCATAACCCGGGGACAAGCCTTACCTTCCTGAATTAATACGACATCAACCCACTGTTGATCTTCTTTGCTCAGGAATTGATCGAGCCATGCATTATCATTCAAAGTATCGGTATCGACCTCTATCCATGATGGCAGCGGCTTGATGCAGGCACCCTTAAATGCATTACTGAGTCTTAATGTGACAACGGTTCGATCTATGGGCTTGCTTACCGCTGTATTGGGTGCGTCAGAGAAACCCGCAGAGGTTAACTGTTCGGGCCTTGTCGCTGGCTTTGTCAGACAGTTATCAGTGACCACTTGACCGATAGTGCGTTGTTCAAGACTGGTAAAACAGGTATCAGGTTCAGAGACCATAGAACTGAGTGTTTGCGGCGCAACCGGAGGTGCCTTTGCAAAGTCTTTTTTAACCTCGACCGGGGGCTGTTTCTCTGAAGGGTAACCTGGAGGTATCACAGGAGTCTCCATGACCTATGACTGACAAATCCACCTATCGGCTGTTAACCCGGATATTTCATAAAGGCAGTAAAAGCTACTTTAGTATTACTTCCAGGCGCCACACAGGACGTTATTCCTTTTTACTGAAAATCCTGCTGTATCGGCGTTATCGAGAACCGCTCACCTCGCCTGCTCTTTACAAATCCTAACAAACCGATCCATAACGCTACCGACTTATACGCGCTATCTCTTTCCCGGGCTTTGGCTTTTGGATAAGCTACTCCGTTATTCATACAGACGGGCTCATGACTGGTACTAAGCCCCTGGTTTTCGAAGCGGATTTCACTTGTTGGGGACAACGATGATCATTAAACCAAGGATTCGTGGATTTATCTGCACAACCACTCACCCGGTAGGTTGTGAAGCCAATGTAAAGGAACAGATTGCTTACACCCGGTCACTGGGTCCCGTAGCCAATGGCCCCAAGAAAGTGCTGGTGATCGGTGCTTCCAGCGGTTATGGACTGGCTTCCCGTATCACCGCAGCTTTTGGTTCCGGTGCGGCCACCATTGGCGTGTTCTTTGAAAAGCCGGCCACTGAAAGCAAGCCGGGAACAGCGGGCTGGCACAATTCTGCGGCCTTTGATCAGCTGGCCCACGAAGCTGGCCTCTACGCCAAAAGTCTGAATGGCGATGCCTTCAGCCACGCAGCAAAAGAAAAGACCATTGAGTTGATCAGGCAGGATCTTGGCCAGGTGGATATGGTGGTTTACTCGCTGGCATCACCCGTGCGAAAACTGCCGGATACTGGCGAGGTGATTCGCTCGGTACTGAAGCCGATGGGTGAGCCATATCGCGCTACCGCAGTGGATACCAACAAAGATGCATTGTTTGAAGCGACGGTGGAACCGGCCACTGACGCAGAGGTGGCAGCAACGGTTACGGTCATGGGGGGGCAGGACTGGGAACTGTGGATGAATGCGCTGTCTGCTGCGGGCGTTCTGGCAGAAGGCTGCAAAACAGTGGCCTACAGCTATATTGGTACGGAACTGACCTGGCCGATCTATTGGGATGGTGCCCTGGGTGAAGCCAAGAAAGACCTGGACCGTACAGCCCATGCCATCGATGATTCGATGAAATCAATCCACGGTTCCGCCAATATCGCGGTACTGAAGAGTGTGGTCACTCAGGCCAGTTCAGCGATTCCTGTTATGCCCCTTTATATCTCCATGGTTTTCAAGAAAATGCGGGAAGAGGGCGTTCACGAAGGGTGTATCGAACAAATCAACCGTATGTTCCGTGAGCGCCTTTACCGTAGTGATGGTGCGGCTCCGGCAGTGGATGACAGTAACCGGCTTCGCCTTGATGACCTGGAGCTGAGAGAAGATATTCAGAAGCATTGCCAGGAGATCTGGCCACAGCTGACCAATGACAATCTGGCTGAGCTGACCGATTACACCCTCTATAAAGATGAGTTTCTGAAGTTGTTTGGTTTCGGTGTTGAGGGTGTGGATTATGATGCTGATGTGAATCCCCTGGTGCCTTTTGAGGTGATTGATATCTGACAGGTCGATCAGAAAGGCAGGGATGCCTCTGCTTTAGAATACCTGAGATATCAGTGCATAAGTTATATGGGGATGTCCGTCAAGGGTGCCACTGCTTCAGACTGCGCCGGAAAGCTCCGGCGTGTGCGTTGTTAAAAACCAGCCGCATCTATCAAGGGGGTGAGGGACGTGTTTTGTCCAGATAGTCCCTCTGCAGAATGTACATTCTTAATGCATCACAGTATTGGCCATTGGTGAAATATTCCTGAATCATTCGACCTTCTTCAATAAAGCCGGTTTGTTGATAAAGGTGAATGGCTTTCTCATTATCAACGGCCACTACCAGATACACTTTGTTCAGGTTGAGTATGGTAAAGGCGTAGTCCAGGGCCGATTTGATCAAGACACGGGCATGACCTTTCCCCTGATGCCCTGGCGCAATAATGATCTGGAATTCTGCCTTGCGATGCACATAGTCCATTTCGATCAGCTCTACCAGGCCGATGGATTCTGCTTCGTTATTTTCAGTGGCCGTAAGCTCAGCAACAAAACGGCGTTCGGTATTGTCATGGATATGCTTGCCATAAAGGTCTTCCAGTTCATCGAAAGACTCATAGGGCTCTTCAAACCAGTAGGACATAATACTGCGGTTATTATTAAGAGAGTGCACAAACCGCAGGTCTTTCTTTTCCAGTGCTCTCAGTCGGATACTGCTTTTCATCCGGTAATTCCATCAGTCAGAGATCGACTCTGTATATCAATAAGACTTCTATCCCCTGTATCAGAGTGCAGAAGTCTCGGTATTCTACGTGAGCGTAAGGGTAAATGACTATCTTATTTTTTTAATGAGTTGTGCGTTTAAGCAGTTATTTCATGCCATCTGTTTGCTGGAGTCATCATCGTCCCTGGCTATTAATAGTCGGTAAAGAATTGCCTGTTTCAGTTTTGCCCTGATGTCGTTTTCTGCTATCAATAAAGCTATGATACAAAGAGACAGTAAAAACAGTGACCACTGTCCTGCAAATCAGAAAGAATAAATTACAGAAAAAGCGAGTTTCACTATGTCTTCTGCACCTGACCCGTCACAGGAAAACATTGTTATTGTTTCCGCTGCCCGCACCCCAATGGGTGGCTTTCAGGGTAACCTGTCGTCTATGACAGCGGTTGACCTGGGTACTATTGCGATCCAGTCAGCACTGGAGCGGGCAAGTGTTGCTCCAGAGGATGTATCAGAAGTACTGATGGGCTGTGTATTGCCAGCAGGTACCGGCCAGGGGCCTGCCCGTCAGTCGGCACTGCATGCCGGTATTCCAGACCATGTCCCGGCCACTACAGTGAACAAAATCTGTGGTTCCGGTATGAAAACGGTGATGCTGGGAGCAACCCAGCTGAAAACCGGTGAAGCCGATCTGGTGGTGGCCGGTGGTATGGAAAGTATGACCAATGCCCCTTATCTGCTGGATAAAGCCAGGGGAGGGATGCGACTGGGTCACGGCCAGGTCAAGGATCATATGTTCACCGATGGTCTGGAGGATGCTTACCAGGGCGTGGCCATGGGGGTCTTTGCCCAGGCAACCGCTGATCGCTTTGGCCTGAGCCGTGAGGCTATGGACGACTATGCCCTTGCTTCTCTGGAGCGGGCCAGCAAAGCGATCAGTTCTGGTGCGTTTGCTGAAGAAATTGTGCCGGTTGAAACCCGTAAAGGGCTGGTTGATATTGATGAACAGCCGGGCAAAGCCAGGCCGGAGAAAATCCGTCAGTTACGTCCGGCCTTTAGCAAAGACGGCACGGTTACAGCGGCAAACTCCAGCTCTATTTCCGATGGTGCAGCGGCGCTCGTGTTAATACGTGAAAGTGATGCAACAGCGCAGGGCTTACAACCTCTGGCAAGAATTATTGGCTACCAAAGCCATGCTCAGAAGCCTGAAGAATTTACCATTGCTCCGGTAGACTGCATCCGTAAGCTACTGAAAAAAACTAACTGGCAGGCCAGTGATGTAGACCTGTTTGAAGTGAACGAGGCGTTTGCCGTAGTGGCCATGATGGCCATTCGTGAACTGCGTCTGGATCATGATAAGGTCAACATTCATGGTGGTGCCTGCGCACTTGGTCATCCCCTGGGAGCCAGCGGTGCCCGCATTCTGGTAACGCTGTTGCATGCCCTGAAAAAGACCGGCGGCACCAAAGGAATTGCTTCACTCTGTATTGGTGGAGGAGAAGCTACCGCCATCGCGGTTGAGATGTTATAAAAAAACACATGTCGAGTGCACCAACCTGGCGAACATGCGCTAACCATTAATAAAAATGCCGCATGCCCCCAGGCCTCAAAAACAATATAAAACAAGAGGCGGCATTTTTATATGGATTATAACTTTTCTGAACAGCAGATTGCTTTTTGTGATCTGGCCCGGCAATTTGCCGAGGCCGAATTGACCCCCCACGCAGCGCAGTGGGATCTTGATTGTCATTTCCCGGTTGATGTGATCAGGGCAGCGGGAGACCTCGGGTTCTGTGCCCTGTATACCCATGAGTCCATGGGAGGGCTGGGCCTGTCCAGGCTGGATTCCCATATTGTTTTTGAACAGTTGGCCATGGGGTGTACGGCTACCACCGCCTATATCACCATTCATAATATGGTTACCTGGATGATCAGTGAGTTTGCTACGGATCGGGTAAAGTCAGATTGGGGGGAAGGGCTGGTCAGTGGCAGCAGGCTGTCGTCCTATTGCCTTACCGAGCCCGGAGCGGGCAGTGACGCTGCATCGTTGACGACCAGCGCCGGGCGGGATGGCGATGAGTATGTGCTCAATGGCTCGAAAATATTTATTTCCGGGGCAGGAAGTACCGATCTGCTGCTGGTGATGGCAAGAACCGGCGAAGAAGGTCCGAAAGGCATTTCGGCCTTTGCCGTTCCCGCCAATCTGGCAGGCATCCAGTACGGCAAGAAGGAGGAAAAGATGGGCTGGAATGCCCAGCCAACCCGACTGATTTCATTTGACAATGTTCGTATACCCGCAGACCACCTGCTGGGCGCGGAAGGTCAGGGCTTCTCTTTTGCGATGAAGGGCCTGGATGGTGGTCGAATCAATATTGCCACCTGCTCCATAGGTACAGCGCAGCAGGCACTGAACACGGCGCGAGCCTATATGAAAGAGCGGAAGCAGTTTGGTCGTGAACTGGCTGGTTTCCAGGCCTTGCAGTTCAAGCTGGCGGATATGAATACCGAGCTGGTGGCTGCCCGGCAGATGGTTCGACTGGCAGCCTTCAAACTGGATCATCAGGATCCGGAAGCGACGGCATACTGTGCCATGGCTAAACGTTTTGCTACGGATATCGGGTTCCGGGTCTGTAACGAGGCCCTGCAGATTCATGGCGGTTATGGTTATATCAGGGATTACCCCCTGGAGCGACATGTGCGGGATACCCGGGTCCACCAGATTCTGGAGGGAACCAATGAAATTATGCGCTTGATTGTCGCCCGTCGTTTACTTTCCGAAAGCATTTCTCATACGGGTATGGAGTTACAGTGATTATGTCTGAGCTTATGTCTGAAAAGTTACGTCTCGCCTGTGAAGAACGTACCGCCATTCTCACCCTGGACAATCCTCCGGCAAATACCTGGACGCCAGAAAGTCTGGATGAGCTGGAGCAGATTATTCACCGGTTGAACCGCGAGTCTGATGTGATTGCCCTGGTGATCACTTCGGCTTCGGAGAAGTTCTTCAGTGCCGGCGCTGATCTAAAGCGATTTGATAACCTGACCCCGGAGGAAGCTCGCCCATTTGCTGAAAGCTTTGGCAGGGCTTTTGAAGCCCTCAGTAACTTTTCTGGGCTCAGCATTGCGGCCATCAACGGTTATGCCATGGGCGGTGGGCTGGAAGTGGCACTGGCCTGTGACCTGCGTATTGCTGAACAGGGTGCCATTATGGCTCTGCCAGAAGCGTCGGTGGGGTTATTACCCTGTGCCGGCGGAACTCAGAACCTTACCCTGCTGGTGGGCGAAGCCTGGGCCAAGCGCATGATTCTCTGTGGCGAGAAAGTGACCGCAGAAAAAGCATTGGCGATTGGACTGGTAGAGGAAATAGTGGACAGTGGTGAGAGTCTTGAACGGGCGAAAGCGCTTGCGGCCAATGCCGGAAACCAGAGTCCGGATGCCTTGAGGGCCTGCAAAAAGCTGATCCAGATGGGACGATCCGGATTTTCCAGAGATGCCTTGCCGGAGGAAAGGGAGCAGTTCCTGACGTTGTTCAATGGCAGGAATCAGCAGGAAGGCGTCAGTGCGTTTCTTGAGAAGCGCAAACCTGAGTGGCATTACGACTAATCCGGCTATTTTGAATAAGGATGATAATAATGACAAAAATTGCATTTATCGGCCTTGGCAATATGGGTGGTCCCATGGCTCAGAACCTGGTGAAAGCCGGGCATGATGTCTGTGGTTTCGATCTGGTTCCTGAGGCGCTTGATCAATTGGAACAAGCCGGAGGCTCAAAGGCCGAATCCGTGACTGAGGCTGCACAGGGTGCCAGTGTGGTGATCAGTATGTTACCGGCTGGCAAACAGGTTGAATCACTTTACCTGGGAGATGATGGACTCTTCAAAACGATGGGTAACCGCTGTCTGGTGATTGATTGCAGCACCATAGAAGCTGAAGTTGCCAGAAAAGTCGGGCAGCAGGCAAAAGAGCAGGGTATCGACTTTGTTGATGCACCGGTGTCCGGTGGTACCGCCGGAGCTGCTGCTGGAACACTGACGTTTATGGTGGGTGGCAGTGCCGGGACCGTAGAGCAGGCCAGGCCCTATCTTGAGATAATGGGGCAGACTGTTTTTCATGCTGGCGATACGGGTGCAGGGCAGCTGGCCAAGATCTGCAACAATATGCTGCTGGCTATTGTTATGACAGGCACATCGGAAGCTCTTAAACTGGGTATCGATAATGGCCTTGATCCGGCAGTACTTTCAGAAATCATGAAGAGCAGTTCAGGTGGGAACTGGGTACTGGAAAAGTACAACCCGGTGCCGGGCGTCATGCCCCAGACTCCGGCCAGTAATGGTTACCAGGGCGGTTTTATGGTGGCACTGATGGCCAAGGATCTTGGTTTGGCTCTGAATACGGCTGCCAGCAGCCATACCGCAACGCCCATGGCTTCGCTGGCTGACAATCTGTATAAAATGCATGCAATTCGCTCCGGCAGTCACCAGGACTTTTCAAGCATTATTCAACTGTATGATTCAGCAGATTAGATGATTATTGGCTGCTATTTCTTTGAATGCATGATCAATTTTATTATTCAATAGATAGATGCCGATTATCGTTCAGTTTATTTTTCTTCTGTTGATTTGACTCAATGTTTTGCTTAGAAACTGTTCTAATTTTGAACAGTTGTGTCAGATAATGGTTCTGTTTTTGTAAATCAGGTTATACAATCCACCCGGATTTATCTAAAGTTCTGGCCGGGTAACCGGTCGGCACCGATCATCCATCTGAGGTAACCTGTTCCCATGCAAATACTTATGAGTCTGGTGGGCATTGCCAGCCTTCTGGCACTTGCCTTTTTACTGTCCGATAACCGAAAAGCGATCAACCTGCGAACGGTGGGTGGTGCCTTTGCCATCCAGGCCGGACTGGGAGCCTTGGTTCTTTATGTTCCCCTGGGCCAGGAAATTCTTGGTGGTGTCTCCAACGCGGTAAGTAATGTGATCAGCTACGCCAATCAGGGTATCGGCTTCCTGTTTGGTGACCTGGGTAACTTCAAGGTCGGCTTTATTTTTGCTATCAACGTATTGCCGATTATTATTTTCTTCTCCTCCCTGGTTGCTGTTCTTTACTATCTGGGCGTTATGCAGAAGGTGGTTACCTTCCTGGGCGGTGCGTTACAGAAAGTACTGGGTACCAGTCGTACAGAGTCACTGTCGGCAACGGCAAATATTTTCGTTGGCCAGACGGAAGCTCCTCTTGTGGTAAGACCCTATATTGGTCGCATGACTAATTCTGAGCTGTTTGCCATCATGGTGGGTGGTCTGGCTTCTGTTGCTGGTTCTGTTCTGGCCGGTTATGCAGGCATGGGTGTTGAGCTTAAGTACCTGATCGCAGCAAGCTTCATGGCGGCACCTGGTGGTCTGTTGATGGCCAAGATGATCAAACCGGAAACCGATACTCCGGATAATTCTGAGCTGGTTGATGACGAAGGTGATAATGAAAAGCCTGCCAACGTAATAGACGCAGCCGCTTCTGGTGCCTCTTCCGGTATGAAGCTGGCCGCTAACGTTGGTGCCATGCTGCTCGCTTTCATTGCCCTGATTGCCATGATTAACGGTATCATGGGCTGGATTGGTGGCTTCTTTGACTATCCAGACCTGAGCCTTGAAGTCATTCTGGGCTACCTGTTCAGTCCGCTGGCCTTCCTGATTGGTGTGCCAATGAATGAAATCGTGACAGCGGGCAGTTTCATTGGCCAGAAGCTGGTGGTGAACGAATTCGTTGCCTACATGGATTTCGTCAATTACCTGAACCCTGAAGCGGCTGCGGCGGCTGGTGTTGAAGTGTTGTCACAGCGTACGCAGATCATCATCACCTTTGCACTGTGTGGTTTTGCCAACCTGTCTTCTATTGCCATTCTCCTGGGTGGTCTGGGCGTTATGGCACCGCACCGTCGTCAGGATATTGCCCGCATGGGTATCAAGGCAGTGGCTGCTGGTACTCTGTCTAATCTTATGAGTGCTACAATCGCCGGTCTGATGTTGTCTTTGTAATGTTTTTTTCGGGCCACGGTCTGACTGTGGCCTGCTTTCCTTCCTGTATTTTCCCTTCATCAGCTGAATCTAACGCTTTTCAGCAAATGGCCGAATGACATAGTGAAATAATTATGTCGGAGTATCTGTGTGCATTGCTGGCATGGATATCTTTCTGAACCTGTCGTGAGTGTGCAAGGATGAACCTGACAACAAGGATTTTATGCTCCCGTAAAGACAAGAAATTTTCACAGCAGGCCCTGGCGGATTTGATTGGTGTATCCAGAAGTGCACTGGCCCAGTGGGAAACCAGTATGAGCAGTCCCAGCCTCGATAATCTGCGGAAAATGGCTGAGATTCTTGAGGTGTCTTTCGAGTGGCTGGCCACCGGGCGTGGAAATCAGTACCTGATCAGCTCTGATGAGGTAATCAGTGACTCGGAAGTGGATGGGGAGATTATCGGTCAATTACATCGAATGAATCTGATGAAGAAAAGAGCCATTCTGAATGTGATGAGAGCGATGGCATAAAGTAGCGAAAAACGCTCAGACAAAAGCGCCTTACCGGCGCTTTTTCGCTTTTTGCAGAACAGTTTCAGTAAATGCAATGAGCCTCTATTTGATCATTTCCCGGAACTTATTGCCCGGCTTGAACTGAGGCAGTTTGCAGGCGGGGATATGAATTTCTTCACCGGTTTGTGGATTGCGCCCCTTCCTGGCCGCCCGATCTGCTACCGAAAATGTGCCAAAACCAATAAGTTGAACGATGTCGCCGCTTGCCAGTGTCTCCTGTGTGTTGCTGATAAAGGCATTGACAACCAGCTCGGCCTTGCTTCGGGACAGGTTAGCTTGTTCAGCGACTTGCTCAACCAGTTCTTTCTTGTTCATATCCAGTCTCAGGGAATTACCAGTTATGTGGAAAGAAAATACCAGAAGATGGGTGATCCGCCTCTGGCTTCGCTTGGCTCAGGGAAAAACCTGGGCAGGTGGTGAAACACAATCAGCCTGACGTGTATCTCTTGCTGGAAAAACAGATGATGGGAGAAAAACCTTGCTACAACAATATAGAAGTTTTTAGGCGCTTTATCCGGTTTCGTGACTGGATTATTTTGAGGTGGCTGCCAGGATGGGGGCTGGCAGCTATTGTGTGGGCTTATTTCCCCAGTTCGCGTTCAAGTGGGATCATGTGATGTTTTGGCTGCAGTACCAGAATATCGGTTTTGACCTCGGAGATCAGCTGTTCGGCGGTATTGCCAATAGCCAGGGCGCTGATACCGGTTCTTGCGTGAGTGCCAAGAATCAGCAGTTTGGCATCAATGTCTTGCAGCAGCGCGGGGATCATGGTTTCGGTTGGACCGGGTTCAATATGGAAATAGTCTTCATTGAGATTGAACTCCCGGGCATATTCCTGACAATGCTTTTCGTAATAGTCCTTGTCAGTCCGTCCATCACCGTGATCCTGAATCGCCAGCATCGTTGTCGGGTACGCGGTGGCCAGATGCAGCTCTGATGAGAACTCACTGGCGATGTCCGTCGCGTATTGCAGGATCGCCTGGTTAAGAATGCTGTGATAATGGTCTCTCGGGTCGGCATTAATGGCCGCGAGGATTTTGCCTTTGGTCCAGTTGCTATTATCCTGAACCAGCAGGACAGGAACCCGGCAGCGACGGAGGAGGCTCCAGTCTTCAGGCGTAGAAAAGGCTTTCTTAAGTGCGGTGATTAGCTTGGCATCTTTGACTATCAGGTGGCAGCGTTCCATCTGACGCACATGGATAATGGTTTCAATAACAGAGCCATTCCACGTTTCATGCAGATAAACCTCCTGACCTTCAGCCATCAGTGGCTTAGCCAGTGCTTCCAGGCGAACCATTGATTCACCATCGGCCCTGGGGTTTGGCGCAAGAATATGCAGGGCAGCGCCGGTTATCCGGCAGATCTGACTGGCCCGTTCAAGGGCAAGCTGCTGGTCCTTTCTGGTATCAACAACGGCCAGAACCTTGGTAATTCCACGCATGGTTTTTCCTCTCTTGCTGAATATTCTGTTTGTTATAGTTCCATCATGCATGAGCATAACTGATGTTTTTATGATCTGGGTCAATAAAATGCTGTGCTGTTAGGAGTATGTGGATGTTATTCCATGAAAATCTGCATTAATAAAAGAGATTTTTCGACATTAATTGGTTCTTTTGGGGATTTGATCTGTGTCAATAAATTTATTGGTTGATGTTTATACACTTACCATCAACTTACATTTCCCGTGAATCAATAACAAAAAGGACAAGGAATGAAGATCAAATCCCTTTCTCTTGCAATAATCAGCGCAGCTGTATTGCTGTCAGGTGCTGCCCAGGGCTATGAAGCAGGCGACATTATTGTTCGTGGTGGTCTGGCCAGTGTGAACCCTGATGTGGATAGCGGTAACCTCAATGTAAATGGCTTCCCGCTATCTCAAAATGCGAAAGTTGATGTCAATAATGAGACTCAGCTCGGTCTATCACTGACCTACATGGTCCGGGATAACATTGGGGTTGAGTTGCTTGCTGCTACTCCTATCTCCCACAAGCTTCAGGGCAAAGGTGATCTTTCCTTTTTGAGTGATTTCGCTGAAGTAAAGCACTTACCACCTACTTTGAGTGTTCAGTATTATCCAATGGGCAATGCTTCAGCTTTCCAGCCTTATTTTGGCGCTGGCTTGAATTACACTATCTTTTTCAGTGAACAGTTTGTTGGTGCTGGTTCGGATGCAGGTTTTCGAAATCTGAAACTGGATGACTCCCTTGGTCTGGCGGCTCAGATCGGTTTTGATTACCTGGTTGCTGATAACTGGAGTGTGAATGCTGCCGTCTGGTATATGGATATAGATACAACGGGTACTTTCAAAGATGGCTCAAATAACGATTACAAAATTGATGTATCTCTGGATCCCTGGGTATATATGGCCGGTGTAGCTTACCTTTTTTAAAATCCCCTGACTATTAAGTTGAATATATAACCGCTGTCAGTTGCCTGGCAGCGTTTTTTCTTACTGCTGAATTAAGTCTGACGTTAACACAGGGTATGAAAACTTTGTCTCCAAAATTGACCTGAATGAGAACTCTGCGAAGCTCAGCCGGCTGGGTAAAATTGATGCAGGCTCGCGGCTCTATTCTTTCTAAACATTCCCGGTAAATTTCTTTCGTTCTACACCACAAAGTTTCAAAATAACCTTACTGATAACTTATACGGTGAGTGTAAATGACAATTTCTAATAAAGAATTCTATGAACTGATTGGTGCTCCACTCAAAAATTACCGTTGGTCATGGGGAGCTGTACGTCCTGATAATTCTATCATGCTGACCTGCTCGAACGAAGAACGTCGGACTGTCAACGGTAAGACATATACCCTGACCATTTGGTCGGGTAATAGGTTGAATTGACCCCCTCTCAGGAATCAGTCCGATTTTGATAAAGAGTAAATCAAAAATATTCAGGAAGCTCGCTGCGTTCGTCGAGCTTTTCTCTGTGGTAAAGATTCGTTATCCGACAAACACTACGAACACCGTCGCCAATGGGTGGAAGACCGAATTCAGCAGCTATCGTCCATCTTTGCATTGGAAGTTTGTGCTTATGTGGTCATATCCAATCATTACCACATTTGAGTTTGGCAGACTCACTATCTTTTACTTAACTAAGTACGCTGGAATTTGTTGTATTTGAGTGTCACAGAGTGATGTAATGGTTCTTTGGAGTTCATATCCCCCGATAAATTCCCTTTTGAATAACGCTTTAAAAAAGCATCAGAACACTCCCGCGTAACTTTTAAAAAGTTCAAGTTAAACAAATTCCAGTTTGATTGGCATGGAGCTGGTTTGAATCCTTCCGGATTGCTGATCTAATGGGATCTATCACACGCTGGAGCCTCCTAGGAGGCTGACCGAGAATAGACTGCCCTACTGCGGTGGCAGCAAATTGGTCTAAAAAGTCGGAAATTTTTAGCAAATAGAACTACTATTCACTAAAAATTTCCGACTTTTTATCCTCAATTTTCTGCCATCCTCGCTACGGGCGCTATTCTCGGTCAGCCTCCTAGGTATAAGTCTTGTATTGGTTGATACCTTCATTCCAGGTTGCCCTTCCGTGGCGAAAGCCGCCTCGATAAACCCTGAGGCTATTGGAAGATTGTACGACAAATATTCATCATAGCCCACGCTTACTGGCCAGAGCCCTGATGGACCTTTCTCTGGATTTGGCACTGTACTCACCATAGCAGAGGTCGAGCAATGTGTTCAGGTACTCCGTAGAGTAGTAAGCTAACTGCTGGATTGCGTGGCAGGAAAGTTGGCAGCTTCAGTCAGAGCCAGACATACTTTCACCGGTGTAGTCTTTGACTGGAGCAGAGTTGGCAACAATAAAACAGCGTGATGGCTGTATTGATCTCTTTCTCACTTAACCCTTAATGATATTATCACCTACAAAGTCGATAATTTTTCTGCTCTCTTCCATTATTTTATTTTGTGCATCTTGCAACACTTTTTTAAGTTCCTGAGGTTTTGTGTTTTCTGATTCAATCTGCTGACTTGTTTCACTGATTGTTTTTTCAAGTGGTGCTATTTTGCTATCGATATGATCGAAAATCTTATCTGCTTTTTCACGCAGCGAGCCACTACCAAATTTGTCACTTTTATTCTTCAGTTCATCAGCCAGGTTATCAAGAAGGTTTTCATATTTCATAACTTCCTGATTAATAGGTCTGCCTGCCTCTGCAAATAGTTCTTCTATCATATTATTTCTTTCAGTCAGTCTTTCGTTAAGCATTGTTGTCAATTTATCAAGAGACTGATTTAACGAATGAATCAGTTCGTAGTTTTTTCCTGCGTCAGGATCGAGTTCAAACTTATTCAGTGCATCCTGAATGGTTTGTATCCCGATTTTATTGCCTATAAGGAGACTGCTCACCTGATCCACAGAAAGAGCGGTAATCTCAAAATCCTGTATTGACTTATTACCAGGTCCCTCTCCTTTTGCCTCCGGAAGCTGATTAGGAACATCCGCCTTCGTGACCGAGACTCCTTTAAAGTCCCCCTTAATATCAGCAACGGGAGCCTGAGTCGTTAAATTATTAACAGCTACAGCATTAGAATTATTAACATTCATCGATATCTGCTCTCTCTGCGAACGATTAATGAATAACTCTTCAGAGTTTAGATCATTGAATAACCACAACATTAACGAGACTTGCAGCCCTCACAAAATGGGCTTACGCAATGAGACAGTAATGTGCTACCTCGATAAACCGCTGACTAATGACAGAATTTTGACAAGAACATTTCCTGCCGTTGTCTGATTGTTGTCATTTCAATAGGAAAAGGGTGCAAGGTTAGCTCCTGAACCTCTGGGGTTACCCCTTAGCCACAGGAATGGTGGGTGAAGGCATGGTTGCTTGTGCAAGCGTTGTGTTGGGTCCCGTCGTTGTTGTTGGTACAAGGGGTGTGGTTTGTGTAGAGTTTCTTACAGGGTTGCATAACTCCGCCCGCTCATCTGAGTTATCGTAACAATCTTTTTCTCCATCACATTGCCAATCAGCGGGAATACATATGCCGTCGTCACAGATAAAGCGTCCTAACCTGCTACATGTGTTCTGGGTACAGTTCTCATCAGAGCCATCTCTACAATTTACATACACATTACATCGCTCATAGTCGAGCTTGCATTTGTCTTTATCTCAGCGGAATTGACCGGACCAACATGCCGCCTGAGTCGGCTGCAACTGATTATTTATAACCGCCAGTGTAAATAGCAGTGTTTTTTTAAGACCTGGCATCATTGCACCGATATACGGTGAACTCACCATCTGGTTGAAAGCAAAACCCGCTGCAGCGCGCCCCAGTCTCTTTCCGACCTGCAAGGCACAATCGGCCAGCGGTCTTATTCCATGGGCAGCAATCGGTTTGGGCTTCGGCTTTTGCGCCAGGTCATTAGGACACTGGGTGCGTGCCTGGCAAAAAGTTATACCTCCACCCTTGTCAGGCTCCTGTTGGTAGAAAGCCATTGTATGTGAGCTGGATCTGTATGATGTAATTTGCGTGTAAACACCTTTTGGATAAGTCGATGGTTTCTCCATCCGCATAGGCCTATCACAAAATGTCCTGCTGCTAAGAGGCTGTCTGAGAATGGTTCAGCTTATTGAGACAGCATCAGACCACCTTCCGTTCAAATGTCAAAGGCTAACCAGCCCAAAGAAAATGATGGCGACGTAGATAATGTCTAATAGTTAATTGAAAAATTTTTCCTGATTCAACCTGCGCCGTGAATCAGCAAAATCAGGGGGCAGATCTTTAATCTTGCATGCACCAAGAGAGACCTGACACTCGACTCCCCTAAAGCATGGGAACCAGAGTTTTGCGACACCCTCCTTTGCGGGAATGACGACTGCTTTCACGGGAATGACGACCTCCTACTCTTTTCCCGGTTTCACTCCCGTCATTGCCGCGAAGGAGGGAATCCACACTGACTCACCACCAGAACCCTACTGCACGGTGCCCCCAGTAGGCTGACCGAGAATAGGCTGCCCTACGCGGCAACTGCTCCTGCGTTGCTCTAGGAGGCTGTCCGAGAATAGACTGCCCTACTGCGGCGGCAGCAAATTGGTCTAGTCATCCCCGAGAGGGCGGAGACCCGCTGTTGACGCTGGATTCCCACCTTCCCGGGAAAGATGGAACTAATAACTGGATTAACAGTCAGATACAGTATTATTCGGTTTGATTCAATCAGACCGGTACTGTAAGGACCGCCCACAATAGAGCTAGGTAAATTGGATTCTTGTCAATCAAATGGTTTGGGTCAACAGTTGCGTGATTTGAACATACAGCCACCCATTGACTTTTCAGAAGAAGCGGTAGGTGACTCCGTTCAGTACTTGGGCAGGCAGGTAAAGCGACAGGATGGCAACACCGATTGCTCAGAGAAAACGGCTCGAAAAAGACCGACAACTGCAACAGACGACCCTTTACTACCCGGTAAACTTCGTCAAATAATGCCAGAAACTGAAGTTTTACCTATCAAAAATGAGCAGTTAATGTCAGAGGGATTCTTCATTACTACCGGGAGTAAACCGCTATCTGAACGGCAGGTTAATCTTGAGATACAACCCTTTGATTCAAGAGCTGAAGCTATACAGATGGCCGCCAGGAATCTGGTGGGTCAATTTCAATTTGAGGCAATAGAAAAGTCACCAACCAATGAAGTGAAATATGCCGTTTTCCTTGAGTGCCTGAAACTTGATGTTGAGAATACGCTGATAAGGCTAAACACAACAACATCTTTAAATGGGGCTCAAAAGCTCCTGATTTTGTTGGCAGCTGAAGAAGAGCAGAAACAACAGAATAAACGTCCACTTGCTGAGGGCTACTGGATACTTGCGAGTATTCCGTTATCCATCGGTTTTGAGAAGGCAAAGAACCTGTTTCAGCGCCTACCTGAAACGCCTTCTCTGCCAGAGGTGGACAATGTCATTAATGAGCAGTTGACAGCATTAAGAGCTGATAACATGCTCAGGGACAGACTTTTGGAGGTCAGGCAACCCCTTAAATCGGAAAACAACGAACTTTCCAGACAGCTGTTGTGTGAAGTTGACAATATTGAAAAAAAATTTATCCCAAAAGTTGGATGGAACGGCCGTTTTTCAGACGTTGAGGATTATAGAAATTTCCAGATCTATGCAAGAAGATTGCTGTATCTCTATGCAGCCTGTTCCGGTTTTTCACAGCAGGCTGATATTGCTGAGTTAATGTCGTACATTAAGTCTGTTCTTTATATCATCGAGCCAAATAACAACCATCCAGCTAACATCTGGCATATTGCTAAAGAGCTGGCCTATTTGTCGAAACAACCCGGCTCCATCGATTATTGCCGCTATATTAGTACCCTGGCCAATTGTTTGAAAACACCGGCACCTGTCGCCTTACAGTTTAAAAAGCTCAAACAACTCAGTGATATCAAAGGGTTCGCTTTACTTGAAAGCAAACCGCTGGACAAGTATCTAACTGTACTCAGAGCAAACATTGATAAAATGGCTCCGGAATATTCACGGGTATTGCTCGATGCAGTTGACGATCTTGAAAAAGAGTGTGCTGGTATATCACTACCGGAAGGCAAGCCCGATATCAAAGCGAAAGTGCATCGACTTTTAATGATCATTGCCGCCTGCAAATCATCCAGAGAAATAATGGCTACTTCACTATTGGAACACTTTGTCACGGCCATTATGGAACATGGCAATAAAAAAAATATTCCCTATCTGATTGCCGGGCTGGCCCGTCTGGTTCAGAGTACCCCGAAAATACAGAAAATACTGGGTGAGCCCGTAATCAAGGGTGGGGAGCATTTGCGAATGGCACCGCTGCAATGGCTGGCATTTGTACCCAATGTACTCTCAGAAGGTGACATTGAGGAACTCTGTAAATCTTTGCAAGCTTCCAGCGCCAGCAGGCGAAAGATGAAAGATGGCAAGGTTTTCCACTTGTGGCTGGCTACTATGGAGCAGGCAATGGCCAGCGAGGTTATCAATAAGGCCATGGTAATGCCGATTCTGAAAAAGCTTACCCAAAGTCTGACTTATGAAAAACTGGGCTGGCTTTATATGGTTTTCAGCATGGGAGACAGGTTTAATCTATTTCTGGACATCATGGGTTTCAGCTGTCAAAAGGAAGGATTACCATTGTTGATCGCAGAAAAAGGGGCGGACGCTTTGGTGGGCGTCAATAAAGAGTTCTCACAATGGCTGATGAAACAACGACATCACCATCTCCTGCCTTTTTACATGGCATCAATGATAGAAGAGGGGAATGCAGCAGTCATAAACCTTACCCATCAGTTTATAGAGACAAGCGTTAACAATACTTTTGTTCAGAGCAGGCAGTCACCGCTGCACAATCCACACCTGCAGGCCATTTACAAGAAATATCCCCGATTGGAAGCAGGTTGGGGAGCGAACTTCAGAGGTTTCAGCGAGGAAACCCGAAACAAGCTCTTGTCCGAGGGAGAAACCCTGAAGCTGACAGAGGACCCCTGGGATCTTTTTATCAGTGGGCTTGAAGTTAAAAGCTGTTTATCACCTGACGCCCTGAGTTTTAGAAGTGGACTGATGAGTTATGTGATGGATGGACGCAATGCCATGATTGTCATAAAGAACCAAAAAGGAAATATTCTCAGCAGAAGTGTGATTCGCATGGTGCTGGATCAGGATGATTGCCCTGCGTTATTGCTTGAAAAAGGCTATCCCGATAAGCGTAATTTATTGTTCATTGATGCCGCACGGGACATTGCTGACGAGATGGGCCTGCCCCTTTACCACTTCGTGGATGCTAAAACATGTACAAAAGGTATGATAAAACTTCTGGAAGGGAGAGCACCTCTCGATTATTTTGACGCTTTTCCTTTATTAAAGGAGAGACAGAAACTTACGATTACCGACGTACAACGTGATGTAAGGTAATCATAACGGATGCTTGCAGGCTCCTCAGGTGGCAGACCTTTCTTTGTGCAAGGCAAAGATTAAAGATCTGACCTCTGATTTTTACCTTCGATGTGTCTGGCATCAGTCGTTGGATGAATGAGACAGCGAAAAATGCTGCCTATGTCAAAAGTCAGTACCTGGAGCAGAAGATCGCCCTCGAAGAACTGTTAGAGAGTTATGAACTCGGCGGTTCTACATCGAGAAGTTTTATCCGTCAGGGCGAGCGAGCCGCTGATTCGATGAATCTTCTGAACAATCAGGACTTAGACCGACTCAATAATGCTATTCGCTCGGCAGAGCAGAACATGGCGAGCTTGGGCGACAGTTCCCGTAATACCCTGAACAGCTTGCAAGATGAACTGGATGAGCAGGGCAGGCAATCAGACTGAATTTTTACTGGAACTCTGGTTTGTTCCAACTGAATTAGAAGTCAATGTTAATCCACCGGAGTTTCCAGCTGAATGGATTGACTGGAGATACTGCTCTTTTGCGATTTTTGCCTGCTTTGAAGCTTCTTCCTTGTTGGCAGTTTGTCTTTTGATTCTGTTGTAAGTATTCATATAGATTCTGTGCCCCTCTACGAAGAGGGGATCTTTGCGACGCTCCCTTTTGCGCTCCCTTTCGCGTTCCTTTTGGCGCTCTGCGAAAGTTGGATCTTTGCGACGCTCCTTCTGGTGCTCCCTTTGGTACTTCCTTTTGCGCTCCCTTTCGCGCTCTGCAAAAGCGGGATCTTTGCGAAGCTCCCTTTGGCGCTCCCTTTGGCGCTCCCTTTGGCGCTCTGCAAAAGCGGGATCTGTACGGTAGCGCTCCCTTTTGCGCTCCCTTTCGCGCTCTGCGAAAGCTGGATCTTTGCGAAGCCCTCTTTGGTACTCCCTTTGGCGCTCTGCGAAAGCGGGATCTTTGCGACGCTCCCTTTGGTACTCCCTGTGGTACTCCCTTTTGCGCTCTGCGAAAGTGGGATCTTTGTGACGCTCCCTTTGGTACTCCCTTTGGTACTCCCTTTGGTACTCCCTTTCGCGCTGGGCGTAAGCGGGATCTTTGCGACGCTCCCTTCGGCGCTCCCTTCGGCGCTCCAACTGAGAGGCTTTGTTGTCAGTTATTTTTTCTGGTGGGTTTGAAACAGACTTATTACTCAAGTTATCAGCGTGAATTATCGGACTGATTTTCTCCACCACTTTAGAATAGTGATGGCTGTTATTAACAGAGTGAGAACCGCCTTCTTCAGCCATACTCCAAACTTGCACAATTTTTATTTCTGATTCAGTGTCACTACCGGCTTTCTGAAATGTTTCTGGTCTTACGGTTAATTCAAAAGACTGGTCCAGGCAGATCTCTTTAGCATCGAGAATAGTGATTGACATTTGTTTAATTCTTGAATCATTGAGTCGGTTATGGAGTCTATCCTCATCGGGTATTGAGGTGTTATTGATTGGGGCCGTTTGTTCCACTTTCTGACCGAATGCTATAGCATTTTTTGGTGTATGGCGATTGGAAAGTGACTTACCGTCGGACATAACAGCGTCATATGCAGTAAGAAAATTCGAATAACAGCCTTGTAAGTTACAATCTGGATCAGTCATTAATTCATAAATTCATTAAGTTATTGAATCACAGCATAAGACTCCCGCTTCGTTACACAAGTTCCTTCCTGACACAACCCATTCACCATTTACATCAAAAAAAACATAAGGATTTGATATGACTATTAACCATGATGATGTAAAACTCTTCAAAAGCCAGCGATTCACGGCTGAGAAAGACGGTGGCGGTCGTGTGACTGGGCGGCTAATAAAACCATGACCTTGACGCTTCAGGATAAACGACAGTTCTCTGTAATTTTTGATCGCTCTAACGGCGCTCCCGTAGATGCAAAGCAGGTTTTACCGTTTGCTTATCCAGAGGACAGAGACCAATACCTTCTTACTCTTGGATTGCTGACTGTTCACTCAGGTTGAGACAGGCTCAATCAGGACGGTAAATATTCCTTCAGCTTGAAGACTGAAAAATGGCAGGGGGAGTGCCATCTGAATTTTTACTGGAACTCTGGTTTGTTTCAACTGAGTTAGAAATCAGTATTAATTCTCTGGAGTTTCCAGCTGAATGGATTGTCTGGAGATACTGCTCTTTTGCAATTTTTGCCTGCTTTGAAGCTTCTTCCTTGTTGGCGGTTTGTCTTTTGATTCTGTTGTAAGTATTCATATAGATTCTGTGCCCCTCTACGAAGACGGGATCTTTGCGACGCTCCCTTTTGCGCTCCCTATCGAGCTTCCTTTCGCGCTCTGCGAGAGTGGGATCTTTGCGACGCTTCCTTTGGTACTTCCTTTGGTACTCCCTTTCGCGCTCTGCGAGAGTGGGATCTTTGCGACGCTTCCTTTGGTACTCCCTTTTGCGCTCTCTTTCGCGCTCTGCGAAAGCGGGATCTTTGCGACGCTCCCTTCGGCGCTCCAACCGAGAGGCTTTGTTGTCAGTTATTTTTTCTGGTGGGTTTGAAACAGACTTATTACTCAAGTTATCAGCGTGAATTATCGGACTGATTTGCTCCATCACGTTAGAATGCTGATGGCTGTTATTAACAGACTGAGAACCGTCTTCTTCAGCCATACTCCAAACTCGCACAATTTTTAATTCTGATTCAGTATCACTATCAGCTTTCTGAAATGTTTCTGGTCTTACGGATAATTCAAAGGACCGGTCCAGGCAGATCTCTTTAGAATCAAGAGTAGTGATTGACATTTGTTTAATTCTTGAATCATTGAATCGGTTATGGGGTCTATCCCCATCGGGTATTGAGGTGCTATTGATTGGGGCCGTTTGTTCCACTTTCTGTCCGAATGCTATAGCATTTTTTGGTGTATGGCGATTGGAAAGTGACTTAACGCCGGACATAACAGCGTCATATGCAGTAAGAAAATTCGAATAACAGCTTTGTAAGTTGCAATCTGGATCAGTCATTAATTCATAAATTCATTAAATTATTGAATTACAGCTTAAGACTCTCGCTTTGTTACACAAGTTCCCTCCTGACATAACCCATTCACCACTTACATCAAAAAAACAGTCACTCTCGATGAATACACGTCAACTGACAAAACATGAAAATTGACGTATTTATAATTTCTGAAAACGTAAGGGAGCCTGCAGCTTTCACTGCCAAGAAAAATCACTATTAGGCTTATTTATATGACAGTAAATTTCATTAAGCCGCTCTTCATCGAACCCTGATAGTGAATCGAACTTTTGATGCACCATCGCAAAAGCAGGTTTCAGGAAATAAGGAATGGGTATCATGTATTTGTTTGGACGATGATCTGGGATGCAGTCAAAACATTCTTACACTGTTTTTATCCAGTAAGAAGCACTGAACTGGCTGATATTTTTCTGAATAGCCGTACCCATGACTGGGTCGACGGCAACGATTGAGTAACAGGTCATTTCAGCTGATGAATTGTGCGGGCATGATTTTTTTACCTCTTCTGCATCTCATGTGGCTGTTGTGCTTCAGGATTCGTCGGGAATTGCTGTTGTTATTGAGCAATATCAAAAAGAAGGTGTTGAGGTTGCTGCACTCGAAGCAGATAAGTTTGCCGAAATTGCAGCTGATGTAATGAATGCATATAGTAAACACCCTGCAACACCTGACCTCCAGCGTATCGCCATCACGCCCTAATCCAGACACAGCCTGTAACCAACCACACGAACCACTGTTACCAATCGAATTAACCACATATCATAACTTCCAGACTGGAGGCCATATGATCGTAGACATTTTCCATATCTTGGATTTCTTACCCTGTCCCACCCCTCAAGAGTGGATTGAAGCAGCGTGTAAGCCTGAAAACTTACCTCTAATCCTTACAGATCATGCAAACAATGAACTGAAGGCTGCTCAATCAGCGATGGCGATCATGAGCCGTTATCGAACCGGGACGTTCAGCCGAGGTAACGGTCGCCGTGAACAGCAGAAAGGTGGGCTGCAACTGAGAATAGAAGATCAGTTAAGCCTGCTGAACAAAATGTCCAGACTGGCCCGTGAAGAGCTGCGGCACTATGAGCAGGTTCTGGCCATTATGGCTCGCCGGGATATTCCCTATGTTTACCTGGAAGCCGGTCGCTATGCGGGGCAGTTATGTGCTGCCATCAGAACGTTTGAACCATTCAGGCTGGTCGATACCCTGGTGATGGGGGCGTTTATTGAAGCCCGTTCCTGTGAGCGTTTTGCGGCACTCTCGCCCTGGCTGGATGATGAGTTGAAGAAGTTTTATCAGTCATTATTGAAGTCTGAAAGTCGACATTTTCAGGACTATCTGGCATTGGCAGAGGCCATTAATGGCGGGTCAGTGGCTGACCGGGTGGCGATATTCGCCGGGATTGAGCAGGATGCCATTGAGTCTCCAGACAAACTATTCCGTTTTCACAGTGGTGTGCCTGTCTGAGAATATTGCTGCCAGGGTCTTCGCCGCTGTGACGACTGTCCGTAAAACGTGATAGACCGGCTCTGCATTGTCGTGGTTTTAAAATTTCCAGGAGCCTGTCGGACTTAAGCGTCCGTAGCGAGGATTGCGAGAAATTGAGGATAAAAATTTCTGCTTCTGAGGAGAATAGCGGGGCTATTTGACGAGGAAGCAGGAATTTTTAGACCAATTTATCGCAACCGCACGACTGCATGGATGCAGGAGCTAGAGCAACGCAGGAGCAGTTGCCGTGTAGGACAGTCTTAAGTTCGACAGGCTCCTGGCTGTCTTTTCTTTTAAATAAACGTCCGGGGGATAAAAAAAGGGAAATAAATGTCCAACAGGGTTATCAAAAACTGAATTGGAATGACAAAATGTATAGTGCAGTTTCCAGTCCTGATAGCCAGAGCACATTCACCGGTACAACGCTCTCTGGCCCTGATGCCAGGGATAAGTCGTCAGCCTCTCTTTTTCCTGCCTTGCCAAAAGCTCCTGCCCACAACCGCCCTGTCCCCGTCACTTCCCTGACGAAAAGAGCCATTGCACCATCATGGAATAATAACCCACGCGCCTTGCCGGAAAACTGGCAAAGACAATTTGTCACTGGAATCCTGAATGGAAAAATCCTCGCCATTTCAGGATTGCTTCAACGGGGTGCCGATGTTAATGGTGACCTCTCCGGGCAGATTGCAAAATTGGATCAACAACCTGTCAACATTCACGGGACGTCCTCTTATGTTATAGCCCGTCTGGGCAGGACTATTAAGATGGGGGCTCAGTGCACCCCACTCTGGCTGGCAGTTGGGGCTGGCAAGCTTGAAGTGGTAAAACTTCTGCTGTCTAAGGGAGCATTCCCTGACGCAAAGGGCTCTCTCTATGGACCTCTTGTGATGGCGGCCGTTTCAGGGCATCTGGAGATAGTCAAGGTTCTGCTGAAATATAATGCAGACATACAGGCTGGCAGTACCACAGGTTTTATTTCTCCACTGTACTGGGCCATTCATGCTGGCCATCAGGATGTGGTGGCGTTTCTGAAAAAGAACGGTGCCCGTTTGCAAGTCGGTTGCCCGGGCATGGATGCTCTGATTTACCAATCAGCCAGAATGGGATCGACCAATTTAATCGAGTATCTGCTCAATCTCGGCGAGGACATTGATAACCACAGTACCGGCCAGAGTACCCCGGTTCATGCCGCGGCAATCAATGGCCATTTCGAGCAGGTCAAGTTACTGCTCGAGCGAGGTGCAAACAATAGCCATGGCGAAACCGGTAGTAAAACCCTGATCTGGGCTGCCTGTCGCAGCGGCAACCTGCAAATGGTCAAATATCTGCTTGATCAGGGGGCGGATATCAACGCCGGCTGCGGTCATACATACTCCAATACAAACCCACACCCCGTTGAGGCAGCTGCTTATTCTGGTAATTTGCAACTGTTGATGTTCCTGCTGGAGCGCCTGAATCTGAATATTGACACTCCCCACCTCAGCGCTACTCTGTTCCGCCAAGCTGCTGAGGGTGGCAAAGTGGTGATGATGGATTACATTGCCAACAGGGCAACCATCAACATTAATGAGACGGGTTACAATTCCCCGATCTCTGCTGCGGCCCGCAGTGGTTCAATCGAAGCCGTAACGTGGCTACTTGGCAGGGGGGCCAGCGTCAATGCCAATGCTTCAGGTTTTGGTACCCCTATCTATATAGCGGCGGGGAAGGGGCTTGGGGAAATGATGGAATACCTGTTGGAAAAAGGCGCAGATATTAATGCCAACGCCAGGCTCGATACGCCTATCGTTGAGGCTGCATCGAAGGGGCACCTTGAGCTGGTCAAGCGTCTGGTTCATAAATCCGCAGCAATTGATGCG
This sequence comes from Salinisphaera sp. G21_0, assembly GCF_017744115.1. Classification (GTDB taxonomy): domain Bacteria; phylum Pseudomonadota; class Gammaproteobacteria; order Pseudomonadales; family Endozoicomonadaceae; genus Endozoicomonas. The sequence goes on from NZ_JAGHQW010000001.1 coordinate 189,272, forward strand.
CATTCTTTGCTTTTTGTCGCCGCTCTGGGGGGGCGCTGCCACGTACTGGAATACCTGTTTGAAGAGTACACAATACTGCAGCGTGTCCAACCGTCACACGTTTCATCGGCGCTCATTCATGCGTCAACACAAGGCCACCTGAACGCAGTAAAGTACCTGCTCAGCGCATTCGATACCCATTTTAATGTACCCAAGCCTGACATTTCTGAATCGCTCTGTATGGCGGCCCAACGTGGGCATATTGATGTGGTGAAGTATCTGGTTGCACAGGAGGATGACGTTAATGTGAAAAGCCAGAACTTTGGCAGCGCGATCTGGGCTGCATCACAATATGGTCATCTTGATACCGTCATGTACCTGCATCAACAGGGTGCCGACATTCGCTACTCAAACCCTGCCAACAATACGGATGTACTTTCCATTGCTGAGAAAATGGGGCATTTGGATGTTGTTCAATACCTGCAGCAATTTAATATGGCCAGCAGTCTCGGTCGGAAACCTTGGGGCGCTTTCCATCGATGAGTCAAAATTGAGTGACATCCGATGTCACAGTGGTACCTGATTTTTTGTCAGACTATTTTTGAGCGTTTATTCGCGATGATAAGGTTTGCAGCGGATTGACTCTGTGCAGGCTGGTTTTCAGTATTAGAAGGGGTAGGTGGAGCTGACGTTTGAGTGGGAAGAAAATTGTTCATAAACACATGGGCAGCCAATGTGATGGATCCTGAAATCAATGCCTGGGCAAAGAAAGACAGAGTTTGATGTTCGTCACGTAGTTCATGATAATTGATCCATTGATGAGTATCGTTAGCAAAGTAGTGTTGGTCTAAAAAATCTGCGGCAGGCTGGTTGAAGTATGATTGGACCCTATCGGTCGCCAAGGCAGTCAAGCAACCAAAACTATACGCCAAAGCACCATAAGCAGCGAACTTGAATGCCTTGGCAGCCGGTGTTGATTCTAAGGACCGAGGCTCTTGGGAATCAACTGGCTGTCTTGTCTCAGGAGTTCTGGTGATGTTACTGGGGAACATGATCAAATCCTCTTAATTAATGTAAGATTAATTCTATTGACAATATCAGAGGATCATTTGTTCAATTTTTGAAAAAAAATTATGGTTTTTATGCCGATCATGGATGTTTTATCGGGAAAGCATCCAGCGTTATGCCATTGCTGTCCAGCTCAATTTCCCAGCCCTTATCAGTCCAGTCACCCAATACATAGCGTTTGCCGACTCCATGTTTCAAGGCGACTTCATGGATGTCCGGGCGGTGCGTATGGCCGTGGATCAAGGTATCTACCCCGAACCTTTCCATCGCCTCAACAACTTCGGATCGCGTAACATCCATAATGTCCAGCGCTTTTCCGATTTTGGCCGCTTTGCTTTTTTGCCGGATTTTACGACCCAGATTCTTGCGGTAAGACAAAGGAGTCATACGCAGTAAAGCCATAACCAGGGGGTTACGGATAATTTTTCGGTAGCGCTGATACTGCTTGTCTGCAGTGCAGAGTGAGTCGCCGTGCATCAGCAGAATTTTCTGGTTATTAATGGTGATCAGTGTCGGGTCTTTCAGCCACTGTGCGCCGGTTGCCTGCAAGAAGCTTTTCCCGATGGCGAAATCCCGGTTGCCGGGCATCAGGTACAGGGCCTTGCCGCTGTTGGTATACTGTCTGAGTCGCTGGGCAATATCGTGTTGAAAGTCATCCATGGCATCATCCCCGACCCAGTACTCAAAGAAGTCACCCAGAATATAAAGGGCATCAGCCTGCGGGGCCCGATCAGCCAGGTAATGGCAGAACGCCCGGGCAACCGCCGGGCATTCTGGTGTCAGGTGAAGGTCTGAAATAAACAGCGCCTTCATCAGGCGGTTTCCACGTTCTCAAGCACTTCTGCGGACTCAATCATCACGTCTTCTACCGGAACATCCTGGTGGCCCGCACGGAAAGTGGTTTTAACCCCTTTGATCTTGTTGACGATATCCATGCCTTCAGTCACTTTGCCGAAGACACAGTAACCCCAGCCATCACTGGTTTTGCCGCTGTGGTTAAGGAAGTGGTTGTCTTTGACATTAATAAAGAACTGGGCAGATGCCGAGTGCGGGTCCATGGTTCTGGCCATGGCAATAGTCCCGGTTTCATTCTTCAGGCCGTTATCGGCCTCATTGTCGATGGGCATCCTGGTTGATTTTTGCACCATGCCGGGCTCAAAGCCGCCGCCCTGGATCATAAAACCATCGATAACACGGTGGAAAATGGTGCCATTAAAATGGCCGCTGTTCGTATACTCAATGAAATTGGCAACGGTTTTTGGTGCTTTTTCAGCATCCAGGTCCAGTTTGATATCACCGAAATTGGTGTGTAATACGACCATCATGTGGGTCACCACTCTTGTTAGATAACTCTGGGAGCGTCAGGAAAACAAGGGATTCTAGGTGTTTCTCGTACCTGTGTAAAACCTATTCGTTAAACCAGGGGCTGAATACTGATAGTCAATACAGTCTATTATTGCCTGTTCAGCCTATCTGTCGGTAAAAAGCGAAACCATGCCTGGTAAATTCTCCTGGCAGGGTAATGAGTTATTTTCCAGCATTGGCAGATATGGTAGTCTCAGCCGATTATGGCGTAGGTATATAAACCCTGTTCGCCAGTAACCTCTCATAGATGCATCAGTGACAATGACTGCTACCGAAAAAGCCAGAAACTTTCTGGAACAGATTATTGAAAAAGACCTGGCAGAAGGCCGGGTCAGCCGTATTCATACCCGTTTTCCTCCAGAGCCGAATGGTTTTCTCCATGTTGGCCATGCTACTTCTATATGTCTGAACTTTGGTCTTGCAGAAAAGTATCAGGGTGAGTGCAATCTCCGTTTTGACGATACCAACCCGGAGAAAGAAGAACAGGTTTATGTGGATGCCATCCAGGAAGATATCCGCTGGCTGGGCTTCCAGTGGTCCGGTGAGGTTCGTTATGCATCCAGCTATTTTGACCAGTTTTATGATTGGGCCCTGCACCTGATTTGTGAAGGTAAGGCCTACGTCGATCATCAGGACGCTGAAGCCATGCGCGTTAACCGGGGTGATTTCAATAAACCCGGTGTTGAGAGCCCGGACAGAAACAAGTCTGTCGAAGAAAACCTGGCTGAATTTGCCAAAATGCGGGCCGGTGAATATGAAGAAGGCAAAGCGTCCCTGCGGGCTAAAATCGATATGCAGAGCCCCAATATGAACATGCGGGACCCGGTTCTCTATCGGATTCGCAAGGTGCCTCACCATCAGACCGGCGACAAGTGGTGCATTTACCCCAGCTATGACTTTGCTCATGGCCAGGAAGATGCCATTGAGCATATTACCCACTCTATCTGCACCCTGGAGTTCCAGGATCACCGTCCTCTCTATGAATGGTTCCTGGATAACCTGCCGGTTCCGGCCAGACCCCGACAATATGAGTTTGCCCGTACCAACCTGAATTACACGGTGACTTCCAAACGCAAGTTGAAGAAGCTGGTGGATGAAGGTGTGGTGAATGGTTGGGACGATCCCCGAATGCCAACCATCTCCGGTATGCGTCGTCGTGGTTATACCCCGAATGCCATCCGCCGCTTTTCCGAGATGGTGGGTGTAAGCCGATCCGATGGCACCGCTGATGTGTCCATGCTGGAACATGCCATTCGTGATGACCTGAACACCAATGCCGCCCGAGCCATGGCGGTACTCTCGCCTTTGAAACTGGTGATTCAGAACCTGCCGGAAGGCGAGGTGCAGGAGATGGCGGCGGCGGCGCATCCAAATCGTCCGGAGCTGGGGCAGAGAACCCTGCCGTTTACCCGGGAAATCTATATCGATCAGGAAGACTTCACCGAAGATACCACCTTATCCCGCAAAAAGTTCAAGCGTCTGGTGATTGGTGATTATGTTCGTCTCAGAAGTGCTTATGTTATTAAGGCAGAAGCAGTGATCCGTGATGAGAGTGGCAATATTGTTGAAGTTCATGCCTCTTATGTGCCGGGTACGGTAGGGGAAGATCCACCGGAAGGTATTCGTCCTCGTGGTGTTATTCACTGGGTTTCGGCGACTCACGGCCAGCAGGCTGAATTGAGAATGTATGATCGTCTGTTCAGCCATCCGGCACCGGATCGTGGTGAAGAGGACTTTCTGAGTCATGTGAATCCGGAGTCCCTGAAGGTGACTCAGGCATGGGTTGAGCCATCGCTGGTCAATGCGGCACCGGAACAGTCCTTCCAGTTTGAGCGTGAAGGTTACTTTGTTGCAGACCGCCGTGACCATTGTGCCGAATACCCGGTGTTTAACCTGACCATTGGTTTGAAAGATACCTGGGCCAATAAGTAGTTGGTTAACTACTTAATGCCTGAAGAAAGGATACCGATAAAGTGCTGCAGATTTATAACAGCCTGACCCGCAAGAAAGAGCCGTTTACCCCACTGGATGGCAATCACGTGCGCATGTACGTTTGTGGTATGACGGTATACGACTACTGTCATATTGGTCACGCCCGTACAGTAACGGCGTTTGATGTGGTGGCTCGTTATCTCCGTGCCCGTGGTTATGATCTGACCTATGTTCGCAATATCACGGATGTGGATGACAAGATTATTCGCCGGGCGGCCGAAAACGGTGAGGATTTTATGACCCTGACCGGTCGTATGATCGCCGCCATGCAGGAAGACTTCCAGCGATTGGGTAACCTGCCACCAGACCAGGAGCCCAAGGCCACCGAATTTGTACCGGGTATGGTGGCAATGATCGAGCAGCTGATCGGGAAGGGCTTTGCCTACGCACCGGGTAATGGGGATGTCTATTACCGTGTTCATAAGTTTGCAGATTACGGCAAGCTGTCCGGCAAGGTGCTTGAAGAGCTGGAAGCGGGTGCCCGAATTGAGGTGGAAGAGCAAAAAGAAGATCCTCTGGATTTTGTTTTGTGGAAAGCTGCCAAGTCCGGTGAGCCCAGCTGGCCGTCGCCCTGGGGTGAGGGGCGTCCGGGCTGGCATATTGAGTGCTCTGTTATGGGTAAATGCTGCCTGGGCGATACCTTTGATATTCATGGTGGCGGTTCAGATCTGAAGTTCCCTCATCATGAGAATGAGATTGCCCAGAGCGAAGCATGTAACGACGCCAGGTTTGTGAATACCTGGATGCACTCTGGCGCAATCCGCATTGATAATGTGAAGATGTCCAAGAGCCTTGGTAACTTCTTTACCATCCGTGAAGTGCTGGATAAGTACGATGAAGAAGTGGTTCGCTACTTTATGATCTCCAGTCACTACCGCAGCCCGATCAATTATTCCGAAGATAGCCTGAAAGAGGCGGGTGTGCGCCTTGAGCGTCTGTACACCGCGTTGCAAGGGCTTGACCTGGAAGGTGTGTCCGCAGCAGAAAATAATGAGTTCGAGCAGCGGTTCTTCAAGGTTATGGACGATGACTTCAATACCGCAGAAGGGCTTGCCGTATTGTTTGAGTTGGTGCGTCACCTCAATACCGTGCGCAGTCAGGACGAATCTGCCGCTCTGCCACTGGCTGCCCTGCTGGTTAAGCTTGGTGGGGTTCTGGGTATTCTGCAGAGGGATCCGGAAGTGTTTCTGAAATCCGGTGCGGATGTGGATGAAGCCATGATTGAAAGCATGATTGAGCAACGCAACAATGCCAAGAGGCATCGTGATTTTGCTGAAGCAGATCGTATCCGTGATGAACTTGCTGCCCGGGGAGTTATTCTTCAGGACAGCAGAGAAGGTACAACATGGCGGATTGAGCGTTAAGGTCATTTTATACGGCTGGCGGCCTATCCCGGATATTTCATAAACGTGCTCCCGCTCTCGCTTGTCCTTTACCGCTCTAAGGGAGTTTTGTTCAGTCGACCGTACTTCCCGGTATGGCGCTCCCTCACAAAATCCCTTAGAGCGCAAAGTCCTCGGCTTTGGCATCCTGCGTCGCCCTATCTCCCACATCCATGTGGTCGTGCGCGAGATTCGGGGCAGTTTATGAAATACCGGGCTATTGCTGTCAGCTCCCTTTCGGAAGGAGAGAAACCTCGCTGGAGCGCAGTTTTATTTTATTTATATTAAAGTCTCTCATAAAGGCTTCAGCCCCAAAGCCAAGAACATAGCTTATTAATTTTTCATCATCGATTGGTTTTATTTTTGCCTGCAATTTACGGTATTTATTCGACAATTCTGCGATCGGCACACTTTTTAATTCTTGATCAGGCAGTCTGAAAAGGAAGCGGGTACTGATGCCACTTGCTTCATCATAATGGCAGGCAATACCTCCCTGATGCTTGCTAAAAAACATCAGGATATCTGCAGTGATCGGCTGTCCGAAAAGTGATTTAATATGAGTCAGCACCTGTTGGGATTCAGGTGTAATTCTTCTACTGGCTTCATCAATCAAGGCGGTAGTTATCAAATAGATGGGAATTTCTTTTGCATGCTTCACATTCTGAAGCCGTGGGTCGTAAAAAGCCCCTTCAGAATGTTTTTTGACATACGCTGTCACTTCGCTCTGATTAAATTTCAGGTTCCCTTCTACCTTCATTGCCTTGATTTGTTGGTTGGGCAGTGCTTTAAACGCCTCAGGGAACCAAATGCGGAATTTAATGTGTAGCGGGTAGATTTTAGCTATGCCAAGACCAGCGGATTTATAGCCTGTTACATGAATGATATCGCCATATATACGTTGGTTTCGATAAAGGTTTAAACATTCTATTACATCAAGGCATTGCTGGCTGTGGGAAGGCACCCAGTTCGCGGTTGGCTGATTGAAAGTAGTCGGATTAGGCAGCAAGGGTGCCTTATAATTTTGGTTTTGCTGTAAAAATAAATGAAAAGCTCTTGCCAGCAAGGTGTTAGAGGGCGGGATCCCAAAAGTATTTTCATAATTGAGGGTGGCTGCCCATAATTCGGCCATAAGCACTTGTACATGGGGATTACTTTGCAGGCTGGAATGAGGATCGATTGAGCTGCCAGCGAATGCTCCGGGTAACATTCCGTTGTCTTCTGATAACGATGCTTCAGCACTTTCAGCGGATTCATTAATCCCGGATGATGTTTGAGAAAAACTATCAGTGTATCTTTTTCCATCGTCGGGGCAGTGCTCAGATTTTCTGGGGTGGGGCCGATTCGGATTGCCTGTTGTTGTAGATTTGGGGGTATGTTCTGAAGTATGGGGTGTTGGGATATGTACGGGTGCCGACTTTTTCCTTTGTCGCATGCGCGGTTGCACATCGGCAATGCTGGTGCTGCCAGGACCGGTGAAACCCGGGTTTAAATAAGAGGTGAACATCTGCCCCTGTTGATCTGGAAAGTATGGGAGTTGAAGTCGCTGTGCCAGATGAGCTGTGTGACTTATATTCCGCCCATGCCAATGGGGCATTCCTGTAAAGGAGGGCTGTCGATAAGGAGAAGTCAGTTGAGTTGATACTGGCTCATCGTATCTGGGGTATCCTTGTGCAGTGGCGTTTGTTGTGTATGGATTGTTGTTCATTGTGAGTCACTTTGCCTGATTAAGTTGTTAAATAGCTGGATTAAGAAGCGTGATGTCTTATTATCTCCCGGACTAATCATCTGATAGAAAACTAACAGTGTGAGAAAATAACTGTATGCTCCCCCTTCTGCGAATGCCTCGTCTAAGAAAGCTACCTACACCCAAAGATTCAATATAATCTGATAACTCACTGTCATTCATGGAATGCTGTATGGTAGCTTCCAGTTCGTAAAACAGCCCCCTGAGCGATGATACTGACAGTGGCGTATACACTGTAGGTGTGTTAAACATAAAATAGGTAAGATAGCCTGTTGTCCGATCTCTATGGCAGGCTATTCCGCCAACTTGTTTGGAGTCAAAGAATACTATTCTGGCATTGACTCTTTTCTCATTCAGGGATTTCAGGTGATCGATAATTTTTGGTATTTCCTGCTCTGCCTTCAATGGGTCAATGCTCTCCTGAGTGATTGCCAGCTGAGTAGATGAAGATAATTTCATTTCATCACATTTCAGGAAAATAGGGATTCTGCTGACGGGCTCTCTTTGCTGGTCTTTGTTATAAAAGCAGCCGGCGGGTTGTCTGGATAAGTATTGGGTCAGAGCCTGCCATGATGAGAAGCATAGCTTTCCCTGTATTGGTGACGAGATCATATCGCTGGCTATTAGATCTGATGGAAAGCGCAGGCCAACCTTCAGATTAAAAATCCCCAGTTGTATATTGCCAGTACCAGCTCTTTGATGGTAGGCAATGTCGTCAATGGTTGAAGTTAAGTATCTTCCCCGGTTTAGGGTAATGAGTTCCATGACTTCCGGGGCTTCAGATGCTTTTGCTGGTACTGTTCCTGCTGAGCCTGCCGGAACACGGGGCAAAAATTGAATCGCAGTGTCTGGGCAAGCCGGTTGGGGGATGTAGCAGGGTGTCAGGCTGGCCTGGAATGGACTAAAAGGGGTAGGAGGAGCGCAAAAGGTTGGTCGACAAAAGTAAAGCGCTTGCTCTTGCGCGGGGATGAAAGCAGGCATTCTTTGACGTGTTGACACAACAGCAATGGGGCAGGTGTCACTCTGTGCAGATACCGTTGGTAGTGGTGCTGCTGCAACTCGGAGCGGTACCGGGTAAAAAACCGTCTGAGCAGGTGGGTTGAGCGCCTGTGAATAATAAACTTTTTGTTCTGTTGGCTGGTCTGGCAGGGCAACCTCTCTGTGCCGCCATATTTTTACTGGTTTTACCAGTAATGGGTTATTTGCTGTTGGTTGTATGATGATATTGTTGGTATCTGTACCAGGTCGAAGCGAATTGACATGCATCTTTGAAAATTGCTCTCTTGGAGTAAGTGGACTATTAAAATTACTTTTTAATGGATGGCGCATTCACAGGGGAAGGCTTTATCTGAGTAAATTAATAGAAAGATGATTCAATATTTCATTATTATTCCTGCGACTTGTCATTTAGTGCAATTTGTAACTGTTAATCAGTTTTGGCAATCAATTTTGCTGATCAATTTGCAGGGGTTAATATGTGACAATTCAGATGTAATATGAATTCTCACCAGAAGATTTTTCAAACTTTAGTTGTTAAATAGAGCCTGTCAAATAACCAGTTTTCTGACTGTCGGTTTGTCTGGTAAAGCGTAGCGGGCCGGTTGCTTCCATAGCGCTTTTTGCCGGTATCCTCAAGCAGATTGTAATTCAGGAATCGGTTGCGGATCGAGCGCATGGGTGGGGCTTTGCCAAGAATAACAGAAAAGACATGTTGAATATCGGATAACGTGAACTCTGTTGGAAGCAGGTAAACAGGCAGCGCACTGTACTGTATTTTATTTTTCAGTCTGTCCAGCGCTTCCATAACCAGTTGGTTATGGTCATAGGCCAATGTGGTTACCGGTTGATCATTCACAACATCAACCCATACCGCCTGGGCCTGTAATGACTGTTCATTACCCGGACGAAGGAGTGCGTAGTAAACGACGGTTAATGACCAGCCCCTGGAGTCTCTCTGGTTATCGCCAATGGTGACGACCTGCTCGAAATAGGTGGCAGGTTCTGACGTCAGTCGGCTCAGTTGTCGTTTTGCCGTATCTTCAAGGCAGTGATCAAATTCAGGCTCTATTCTGCCTGCCGGGAGCTGGGGGCACTTATTTTCCGGTAACTGATGAACAAGTACCTGGAGGCTGTTGTTGGCGCTGAGCTGAAACACGACCAGATCGACAGAGATAAGTGCCGTGTTCAGGCTCTTGATTGTCTTAAGGCTTTTAATCGGCTGATGGCTCTTGGTTGGCTGATGGCTCTTGGTTGGCTGATGGCTCTTGGTTGGCTTGGGGCCCATGGACAAATCCTGATGGCAGATACTCTGGTTGACAGGTTAGGGAACATAATTCACTATGTTAGTGAATCAGATTCCTTTTGTCACGGTGAAAATAATGTATGCCATTGGGTCGAGGGAGACTATTGCTGCTTTTGATGTGGATGCCCAGAACTGTTTCACCCCGTTGTGTCCAGATGAGCTACCGGTTCCGGATGGTCATAATATCGCTGCTGAGTTAAATCGCCAGGCCCGGCTGGCTGGTGTTCGTGTGGGGTCCAAGGATGCGCATCCGGCCAATGCAGTATGGGTGGCTGGGGCAGAGTATCCGCAGTTGACGCCGGTAACCGGCCATAAAAATGTTGATCTGCGCTGGAATCGACATGCTGTCCCCGGCACACAGGGGTTTGAGCTGGTGAGTGGGCTTCCCGACGTGACGGATTATGATTATTTTGTCTGGAAGGGGGTCGAGATGGATATTCATCCTTATGGTGCCTGTTTTCATGACCTGGTAGAACGGTTGAGTACAGGCGTTATCGAATTTTTAACCAATAAAGGCATTACCACCGTATTGGTTGGTGGTCTGGCGCTTGATTTCTGTGTAAAAACCACGGCACTGCAACTGCAGCGGGCTGGTTTTCAGGTGTATGTCAATCTTGCTGCCACCCGTGGCCTGGCTGAATCATCAGTGGCTGATGCTATTGCCGAACTGAATGCCGGCGGAGTTATTTTGGTAGAGAGTGCCAGCGATCTGATCATTGCTGATGCGGTCAGTGATGCCGACGCTCTCTGAAGGAAAGAAGTATGGATAGCCCGATTATACCAACCCTCCTCGACACCGACCTGTATAAATACACCATGCAGCAGTCCATGGTGCACCGCTATCCGGATGCCTGGGCTCGCATGGAGTTTCATTGCCGTAGTGACCAGCCGTTAGCCCTGTCAAAAAAGCAACTGAAAAGGCAGTGTGAATTTCTGGGAGAGCTGCGCCTGGGTTCGGAAGAACTTGAGTGGCTGTCTACTCTGCCGTTTATTGCGGATGATTTTATCGAGTATCTTGAGGGTTTCCGGCTTGACCCCCATGCGGTTGCCATTGAACAGACCAGTGGTCAACTGTCGTTGGTGATTGAGGGGCTCTGGAGTGAAATTACCCACTTTGAAATTTTCCTGCTGGCAATTGTCAGTGAGCTTCATGGTCATAGCTTTTATGGTCAGGGAACTCAGGATGATGTGATTACTCAAGGCCAGCGTCGCCTTGATGAGAAGCTGAGCCAGCTTCCGGGCGATAGTGGTATTACTCTGGTCGATTTTGGTACGCGTCGGCGGTTTTCAAGGGACTGGCATTACCACGTCGTGGAAAGCCTGAAGCACCGCTTACCAGATAACTTTGTGGGCACCAGCAACCTGAATCTGGCAAGAACCCTTGGCTTGAAACCGGTAGGCACCATGGCCCATGAGTGGCTGCAGTCCCATCAGGTTCTCGGTCAGAGTCTGCGGACCAGTCAGAAAGATGCGTTAAGGGTATGGCTGGATGAGTATCAAGGTCAGCTCGGCATAGCGCTTACGGATACCATCAACATGGCTGCGTTTCTGAAGGACTTTGATGTTGAGCTGGCCAGGGCCTACCAGGGGATGCGCCATGATTCCGGTGACCCTTTCGTCTGGGGGGAATTGGCCCTTGATCATTATCGCCGACTGGGCATTGACCCGCGCAGCAAAAGTCTGGTGTTCAGTGATAAGCTGAACTTTGATAAAGCGTTGGCTATTTACCACTGGTTTGCTGGTAAAATTAATGTCAGCTTTGGGATTGGTACCTATCTCACCAACGATATGGGCTTTAATGCGCCCAATATTGTTCTGAAATTAACCGAGCTGAATGGGGCTCCCGTCGCCAAACTCTCAGACAGCCCGGGTAAAACACTGTGCCGTGATAAGGACTATATTGAGCGGTTAAAGAAAACGTTTGGCTATCAGTCAGATTACGGATACTCATGACCAATCATGCCGGTCATGGGGATTTGACTGGAAAAAGCTGGGGGTTGGCCTGTTTTATCAGTTCAACCAGCCTTTTGTTAATGTATCCTTTCATTTTTCCCCACGTCAGGATCTCCTCACTCCCCGGGTGGGTGTTGATCAGCTCATCCCTTGCCATATCGAAAACTGCTGTTATTTTCTGGCTCAATTCCTTTCGAGTATTCAGCGTGCCCTGTTCTTTAATCAGGTCCCTCCGCTCAATAATGTCAAGTAACTGGTTAGCCAGTTTCTTTCTCACCTGATCTTCAACTTTTCCGCCAGCAGACGATGCCCCGGCTTCCCCGGCAACCCAGTCTGCCAGGAGTTTATAACAAAAGCGTCGTCTGGTGTCTGTTCCTTCAACAAAGCTGGGTAGCGGCTCATTGTTTCTCTTTTTTTCCTGAATGGCGTTGCTGGCTTCCGTATCCCTGAAAGTGGGCACATACAATAATTCGTGCTCGGGCTGAATCACTACCCCTTCAATATCCGTGGTCAGTTCTGAAGGCATGATCTCAATGCTATTCGCTTTACTGGCAAGCATCGCAGCCGATGTTCCGGGAACATGATTAACCTTGAAATTACAGAGTTCCTTGAAAGTTCCTTCTGCCAGCACATTGACCTTTTGCAGGTTTGGAGGACGAATTTCCTTATCCCACAACTGACTGAACTGATCGAAAGGGAGTTGTTCCCCCTCTATATCCAGGGCAAATGCAATCAAGTGCTGACTCAAACCGTAATTCTGTCTGTTTTGAATATTAAAGCCCACCATTTCACAGCGGAGGAAGACAGTATCGATGTTGTTTTTATTCATCCAGCGATTAACAGCAAAGATATCTTCAGTGTATTTATTCTCAATAAGCCCCGCCAAAGGATCGCTTTTGTTATGTACCTTGGTCAGTCTTTTGTATAAACAAACGTTGCCATTCCTGTCGACTTTAATGGTGGTGTTAATGCCATCGTGCTTTTCTGTTGCGACACATTTAAGTGCATCCACATCCACTTCATTGATTGATCGCAATTCAGACATGAACCGGTTGTGTTTTTCCTGATCCGTTCTGGAACCGATTATCGAGTTAAAATACCTGAAACCGAGGTGGCTTCCTTCGGCCTCATAATTTACCGTTATTCCATAATCATCAAGGCATTTTTTCTCAGGTGTTGTTGTATATCTCCCTTCATTGATCTTTACCCGGGTTTCTGGCTTGACTACTTGTGTTTTGCTGCCATCAAACTCTGTTGAACATTCGATCGATAATTGGTTTGTCAGTGTGGTTGCTGTTGGTGGTGAAATTGTTGATGGTGTAAACATTATTCAATACCTGTCAAATAATGGCTGTCAGGAAAAAACAAATGTTTCAGGAAATCATAGGCCTTTCAATCGATACGTGTTGAACTTTTTTTTGGAAAGAAAGTCATAAAATTGTGAGTTGGCATTTGTTCTTCAGAAAGTCGTTTTCATATGAGCTGACCCGGCAGCATCAACTTATTTTCCATACTGGTAACAGGAATTGAATTATGCAGTCTACATCATGTCCAAGTGCGCCGTCCTGCCATCTGAAAGACTACCTTTTGAACGAAGAGGTATTAATTACCTCATGTTCTTGCGGTCACATTGGCTCACTTTTATGTTATGCGGTATCGGCTCTCCCTAAAGCTGCTCCTATCGGTTTTGTTTCATTTTGCACAGCTTCAGCCATTGGTCTCGCCATGGAGCAACGCAATATTGTCCGGCACGACTATGAAACCAAACTGTTGCTGATAAGCAACAAAGAGTTAAAAAGAGAGTTAAAGGAAAAGCTTGAACGATTATCCGTGAGGCAATGTGCTACTTTTCTTGGATGTAAAAAAAATCGGGAGGCAATTGCTGATCTTAAAAAATTGATTAAAGGAAATGATGAAGCGCTGTATAAAAAGCTTGAGCGAATATCCAGTAAGCAAACCGTAAATAATCATACATGCACAATGAATAGCGAGAAAATGGAGGGCCTCCATGAACTGATAAACAACATGTCAACGGTAATAACTGAACAGCCCGGGGTATTAAATCAACTACCCACAGACTGTCATCGGCAAAAAAACAGGTAGTTGCCCTTGATATCTACCTTCTCCCAAAGTGGCATAGAGTCTGACGGATATCTCCTGGTTTGTAAGAAATGTAAAGCGCAGGATTTGTTCCATATCAGCACCGGCTTTCAATGTTTTCTGTATTCTCCGGTCTGTTGTGTTCAACACTGTGGTTCAGTAGAGTCTGGCCAATACTGGTTCCGATCCGGTTCAAGAGCCAATCATTCATCGCCTCCCCGGATTTGTTATGGAAACCTTTTCCCTTTCCGCACTGGTGGTTTTTCTCGCTGAAATCGGTGACAAGACCCAGCTGCTGTCGCTGATGCTGGCGTTGCGGTTTCGCGCTCCCTGGCTGATCTCTCTGGCTATTTTGCTGGCGACTCTGTTGAACCATGCCGTTGCCGTCTGGTTTGGCAGTTGGGTGGTTGCCTGGATTTCCCCTGATATTCTTCAATATCTGATTGCCGCTTCCTTTTTTGCTGTTGCTGTATGGACCCTGATCCCGGATAAGCTGAGTGACAATGATGGGGCAACGACGGGTTATGGCGTTTTTCTAACGACACTGGCTCTGTTTTTTGTGGCCGAGATGGGCGATAAGACCCAGGTCGCGACTGTGCTTCTGGCGGCTGAATGTTCTGCCACGATCATGGTGATTGCCGGCACTACGCTGGGCATGCTGCTGGCCAATATACCCGTGGTCTTCTTTGGTGAGAATTTGGCAGAGAGGCTGCCACTGCAATGGATTCGCCGTGGGGCTGCGTTGTTGTTTGCCGGGTTGGGCGTGATGGCGCTGGTGAATCCATCATAATATTGTTTCCGGGCTTACCAGCCGGAAAAAAGCGGGCCTGATTGTGAATAAAATGATGGCCAGATGTGCGCTGGCAGTTGACGTCAGATCGGGTTTTATGCAGAATGCCCTGCATCGGGACGCGATGCCCCGATCCTTATGGTGGACCTTGCCGGTCCCCCCGCAATAATCAGCTACGAACCCCGCCAGGCCCGGAAGGGAGCAACGGTAGTAGTGACATTATGTGCCGGGGTGTGGCTGGCAGGGTTCGCCTCCATTATTCCGGGTTCTCCGGATTTTCCTCACTCCCAAACTCGCTTTCAAATACTTCTCTAACGTTTCCTGATCGTGCAATTTCAAGGCTTCTTGGTTAGCATAGATATTCTTTAATTCCCACATCAGGTATTGACGCTAATCAATGAGCTATCAGGTTCTTGCACGCAAATGGCGACCCCGTTCTTTCAAAGAGCTGGTAGGGCAGTCCCATGTTCTTCAGGCGCTGGTTAATGCCCTGGATCAGGATCGTCTCCACCATGCCTACCTGTTTACCGGTACCCGGGGTGTGGGTAAGACCACCATTGCCCGTATTTTTGCCAGGTGTCTGAATTGTGAGCAGGGTGTCAGCTCGACCCCCTGTGGCCAGTGTTCAGCCTGCAAAGAGATTGATGATGGCCGGTTTGTAGACCTGATTGAAGTGGATGCGGCCTCCAGAACCAAGGTAGAAGATACCCGGGAACTGCTGGATAACGTTCAGTATGCGCCAACCCGTGGGCGCTATAAGGTGTACCTGATCGATGAGGTGCACATGCTCTCGGCGCACAGTTTTAACGCGCTGTTGAAAACGCTGGAAGAGCCGCCTCCCCATGTGAAATTCCTGCTGGCAACCACGGATCCTCAGAAGCTGCCGGTGACCATTTTGTCCCGCTGTCTACAGTTCAGCCTGAAGAATATGACGCCAGAGCGAATTGTCGGTCATCTGGAGAATATTCTTGGACAGGAACAGATCCCCTGCGAAGTGGCGGCACTGTGGCAGCTGGCCCGTGCTGCGGATGGCAGTATGCGTGATGCCCTCAGTTTGACGGATCAGGCCATTGCTTTTGGCAACGGGCGGGTCAGTGAGGCTGAGGTGGGGGCGATGCTGGGTACCATTGACCAGGGGCAGGTGATGAAGATGGTGGTGGCGCTGTCGACCGCCAATGCGGCTCATATCCTGGGTTCGGTGTCATCCCTGGCAGAACATTCGCCGGATTATCTGGCAGTACTGGATGATATGCTGTCCCTGCTGCATCGGGTGGCCATTGCCCAGGCTGTGCCCGATGCCGTTGATAACAGTCAGGGTGATCGTGAGCAGGTTATAGCGCTGGCATCATCAATGACGGCTGAGGATGTGCAGCTTTATTACCAGATTGGTCTTGTGGGCAAGAAAGACCTGCCCCTGGCACCGGATCCCCGGGGTGGTTTTGAAATGGCCTTGCTGCGTATGCTGGCGTTCCGGCCCGATGGTGCGCCAGCGGCTGGCAGGCAGCTTGAGATTTCTGGTGCAAAACAGGGTGTGATGGCGGTTGCAGCGCAGCCGGTAAATAATGTCGCCTCTTCATCTGCGGAAAGCTTTTCATCAGCTGAAGGCTCTTCATCAGCTGAAGGCTCTTCATCAGCTGAAGGCTCTTCATCAGCTGAAGGCTCTTCATCTCACAACAGCACTTCTGATGAGGAAGGTGCTTCTGATCCGGAGCCTGAGCCTGCTACCCAACAAGTTGATGCGCCTGCTGTTATTCATGAAACTGCTCAGGAAACCATTGAGCAAGAAAACCCTTCGCTCCAGAGCAGTGGTCACAGGGATACCTTTGAGCCTCCTGTTATTGCTGATGAGCCACCAAAAACACCACCAGAGGAAATAACCTCCCGGGCTGTGGTCAGTGAAGATGCACCGCCAATCCCGGAGGTCGTGCCACTGTCAGCGTATGACCAGGCTGCCTTTGAGTCGCCCGTTTATGATGAGCGTGACAGTGCTCTGGATGATATGCAGGCACACTGGTCGTCCGGAGTCGATTCTCAGGAAGTCGCTACTGTAGCGGGTGCCTCTGCTCACCAGTCTCTGAGTCTGTCATCGGTTGTTGCTCCTGAAGCCCCGGTCAGGGCTGTGGTGGAATTACCGGCAAAAGAAGATCGGGTGCCATTTACGCAGATGGATGCTGTGAGCTGGATTCAGGTTTTTCGCGGTCTTCCCCTGGGAGGGGTGACAGGCACCATTGGTTCCCATTGTGAGTTTGTTGACAGTGAACAGGGTGCCGTCCGGTTACGACTTGATGAGCAGCGCAGCACGCTCTACAACGACACCCATCGTCAGCGTGTGGAAAAGGCGCTGTGTGATTATTTTGAACAGTCCGTTAAACTGTCAATTGACACTGGTCGTATTGTTAATGAAACTCCTGCTGCCTGGCGCGAACGGAAAATTGCCGAGCGTCTTCAGGAAGCGAAAGAGAGTATTTATTCCGATGCCAGGGTAAAGGGGTTGATTGAGACCTTTTCGGCCATGGTCCTGGATGACTCGATTCAACCAGTTGGTAATATTATCAAGTAAAAAGCCCGGGCGTGATGATCGGTGAATTCCGGTGGTCCCTGTTTGGTGTTTTTTGTGCAGAGGTCAATATGTTTAAAGGTGGTATGGGCAATCTGATGAAGCAGGCCCAGAAAATGCAGGAAGATATGGAGAAGCTCCAGGAGGAGTTGGCCAATGCAGTAGTCACTGGTGAAGCCGGTGCCGGGCTGGTTAAGGTCATCATGACCGGTCGTTATGATGTTCGTAAGGTAGAGATCGATCCAAGCCTGTTTGCGGAAGACAAGGAGATGTTGGAAGATCTGGTGGCTGCTGCTATCAATGATGCGGTTCGTAAAGTAGAAGAGAACAACAAGGAAAAAATGGGTGAGCTGACCTCAGGGCTCGGTCTTCCAGCCGGTATAAAACTGCCATTCTAGGAGGCTGTCCGAGAATAGCGCCCGTAGCGAGGATGGCAGAAAATTGAGGATAAAAAGTCGGAAATTTTTAGTGAATAGTGGTTCTATTTACTAAAAATTTCCGACTTTTTAGACCAATTTGCTGCCACCACAGTAGGGCAGTCTATTCTCGGTCAGCCTCCTAGACTCCTTACGCCCGACACGCTTGCTATGTTACTTAGAGCTAATGGGTGTCGGGCAGCGATATCATTGTTAATCAGGTTTTGTTTATGTTCAGCCCCATGATCAGGGAATTGATGGAGTCATTGCGCTGTCTGCCAGGCGTGGGGCCGCGTTCGGCCCAGAGAATGGCGTTGCACCTGCTGGAAAGGGATCGTGACGGGGCTGTGCGCTTGTCGGCTGCTCTCAGACAGGCTGCCGAAGGGGTGGGGCGATGCGGGCATTGCCGTACACTGACGGAAGAGCCTGTCTGTCAGATCTGTGCCAATCCCGGCAGGGATGAAAAACTGTTGTGTATTGTCGAGAATCCTTCGGATGTTATGGCCTTTGAGCAGGCCGGTGGCTTTTCAGGACGTTATTTTGTGTTAATGGGGCATTTGTCGCCTATTGATGGTATCGGGCCAGAAGATATTGGCATTGAACACCTGTTGAAAACGGTGGCTGATAATCAGGTAGAAGAGGTTATCCTGGCAACCAACCCGACGGTGGAAGGTGAGGCCACGGCGCACTATATTGCTGAAGAGTTGAAAACCCTCGGGGTGACGGCCACTCGCATTGCTCATGGTGTTCCCCTGGGTGGTGAGCTTGAGTTTGTGGATGGTGGTACCCTGGCCCATGCCCTGGCAGGCCGCAAGAAGGTTGAAATCTGACCAGAGGTTGATCAACGATGTCACAGCCTCCCTTTTTTCTTGGACTGCCCATGTGGAGTAACCGGGATTGGTTGGGAGGCCTCTTCCCGCAGCATGCGTCCAGTAAAGATTTTTTGCACCATTACAGCGGCGCATTTAATACGGTGGAAGGCAATACCACCTTTTACGCCTTGCCCGGCGAAGAAACCGTTGCCAGTTGGCAGGCGCAATTGAACCCCGGCTTTCGTTTCTGTTTTAAATTCCCAAAAACAATCACTCATGGTGGGCATTTATCCAATAGTGATGCGTTGCAGCAGTTTTTTGAGCGGTTGGGTGTGTTGAAGGCCTCACTTGGCCCTTTTATGATTCAGCTACCGGCTTCGTTCTGTCCTTCCCGGTTGGCTGAACTTGGGCGTTTTTTACGATCATTACCACAAGGTTATAGTTACGCCGTTGAAGTCCGTCACCCGACTTTTTTCACCAAAGGTGATGAGGAGCGCGAACTCAACCGGTTGCTGATGGATCTGGCTATTGACCGTGTCTGTTTTGATAGCCGTTCTCTGTTCAGCAGGCCTGCACGCAATGAAGCAGAGCGGGATGCTCAGGCTAAAAAGCCCCGTCTTCCAGTGCATGCAATTGCTACCGGACAGTTTCCAATGATTCGTTTTATTGGCCTGGGAGATATGACCTGTGATGAAGAGTACCTTATACCCTGGCAGCACAAGTTGAGGGAATGGCTATCAGCAGGAAAACAGCCTTACTTTTTCATGCATAGCCCAAGTAATCGCGAGGTTCCTCTTCTGGCCAAGAGCTTTCATGACAGTTTTCAGGATTTGCCCGGATGGCATCCGCTGAAGATTGAGGCTCAAACCGATCAGCTGGATATTTTCTAAAGATGGGAGATTTTAAGGCTTGGGTAATACCAGGGAGTAGGTAAATCTGAGAGATATCCGTAATAGAAAAAAGTGTCCCTGATTTCAGGCTAAAATTAGACGAAATAACGCTTTTATATCAATAGGTTATATTTATAGCGTTGTTGCTGGAGTAACTGTTTGCTGGAACCAGCAAGGCCGTAACGCAAAGAGTTATCCTCGCATCATGAGCACTCTCTTTTTAATCGGACTTATCTGGCAGGTTGTGGATCGTGGATACGTAACTCGTTGAGCCGACTTTCGCTCATTTGCTAGGTAATCCACTGGCTTAAATCTTCCGGAGGCTTCATGTCATTGGTAATACATGCCTCCAGAAAGCCTGTAAGCCACCGCTTCTGGTTAATCTGGCCATTAACGCCGTATAAAGTCAGGCTACCAATGGCGTTATTTCCAGTTATACCGGCATATCCAATACCATGTTAAAATCTGCGCCGGATCGTTCATCGTTGACCCGGGAGTTTGCCGACTGTGTAGGGAAATATAACCAGGTGGCACGGAGGCTTTACCAAAATGGCCCAGACTATAAACAGAGAACATTGGTACGATATAAGCGACTACCCACTGCTGGTGTCTTTCACCCGACTCTGGCGGATGCTGAAATGACTGCCCATCTCTGGTTACGAATGCTGGAAAATTTGGGGGAATAATATCAACTGTCGACGTTTCGTTTAGCCCGATGCAGAAACTGGGGCGTACAGGGAAAGGTTCGGTACATACGTTCCTGCAAAAGCAGGCCTGGATAAAGTTGACGATGGATTGATTTACCAACTTCAAAGCTGAACAGAGCCTATCCACAATTTCAATGTCACAAATTTCCATACCCACTAATTCATTTCAGAGTTCTGGAGCTTCGAACCCAAATCGCTCTATTTCAGTCTGGTATTGACCTTTCAGCTTATGTACTGTTTTTTTCTGCCATATGAATGGGCGGTAAGAGCGGTCATAGTTATTCTTATTTTCAGGGATTCTGGTTGGCTGAATATTTAACCGTGAGCTTATATGGTCAAGCCCCGTTTGTAATTCCTGACATCTTTTCTGGTGATTAAAACTGTGCAATTCGATGATTTCATCGACATCCTTGATATACCTGAGTTGGCAGAGTGTGTCATCAAATCGGCCCTCATTATGCATAGGTGCCCTGAGGTGACTTTCTTTCGGTGGAGGACAGCCTGAGTCAACCCAATCTTCAAAACTGATGGACTGATAACTTTTTGAGTCTGCTGTGTGCCGGTAAAAATAGAAGAATGAGTGTGCCCGATCCCAAGTATTCCTCACAACAACAAATGTTGTGTAGTTTTCCCACTTTTCAGGATATTTTGAGCGAATCACTTCAGGGATTGCATGATTAACCGTGGCAATACGATGGTCGAAGGGGTTATGGATATTTTGCACACCCATGAGTGCATGTTTAATGGAATAGGTTGCTGTTTTAGGGTTTTCTACAAAAATATATTTTTTATTGTCATCAATCATCTTATTGATGCTCTGTCGAGTTGATCAGGTATATGCTGTTAATTTAATGTAAAAGAAATGCCGCAGGCAATATAACAACAGGTACTTTGAAAGGAAGCATCGCTTTTAATGACTATGAAGCCTGTCAATTGGCACAGACATATGGTTCCGAAAAATGCTCGAAGCAGGCTTAAACGGCAAAAACCCTGTCTCCTCTGGTTTACGGGGCTGAGTGGGGCTGGAAAATCAACGTTGGCCAATTCAGTAGATCATATGCTTCATGGGATGCAGTTGCATACGTATGTGCTGGATGGTGACAATTTACGACATGGTTTAAACAGCGATCTGGGTTTCAGTTATCAGGACAGAATGGAAAATATCCGCCGTGCCGGTGAAGTATCCTCACTGATGGTCGATGCTGGTTTGATCGTTCTCGCTGCCTTTATTTCGCCGTTCAACTGTGATCGCTCTCTGGTTCGAAAAATGCTGAAGAACGGAGAATTTATAGAAATATATCTGAATACCGACATTTCTGTTTGCCAGCAGCGTGACCCTAAAGGTCTATATGACAGAGCTATTTCTGGAGAAATAAAAGACTTTACCGGGATAAGTTCACCCTATGAAATACCAGAAAACCCTGAGCTAACCATAGATACCGAAAAGCTTTCGCTGACAGCATGTACAGAGTTAATTATTAACTACCTTTCTTCCCATCACTTTATTGAAGAGGGGGAGTGGTAGTGAGCTTGATACAGAGCATGGATGATATTACTGATAAGTTACCCAGTGGGTTTGAGGTTGGTCGTTTGGGAATACGTCATTCCCGGAGATTCTGGTTTTCAACTCTGGCTCTGACTGAAGGAGGAACACCTGACCGGTTGACAGAATACCATCTTGATCGGGTGTTGCTCGATTGTCTGGGTGTAGGTTTGCACCAGGCAATACAATATCTGTTGTCGAATACACCTTCCTTTGAGTTGTTTGAGCAATGGGTTGTCGATATTGCCGGTGAGCCCGATCCTGACCAGGTGATGCGTTTCAACATGGAGTATGAACACTTAAGTCCCTGTGCAGAATATTCCTACCGCGCAGAGAAGAATCCTGACAACGCCATTCTTACCCATTCAGATATGCAGTTCTGGCATGAGAACGGGTATATCAGGATCAGTGATCTGATAGATCCTGCTCTTATCATGAATGCCTGTGGTGCGGTATGGCAAGCGGCGGGTGCGTCACCAGCAGACAACGCCAGCTGGTATTTGGGAAGCCGATCCGGAATCATGATTGGATTGATTCAGCATCCTGCCCTGGAGGCAATCAGGCGCTCCCCAATGATTCACCGGGTCTTCTCTGAACTCTGGGATACAGGGCATTTGTGGGCCTCAGCCGATCGTTGCAGTTTTCACCCTCCGCAAACGTCAATACATGCTTTTCAGGGGCCGGATTTACATTGGGATGTTGATGTTAATCACACGGTTTCGCTGTTCACACAAGGACTCGTGTATTTAACAGATACACCGGCTGAGCAAGGTGCTTTAACACTGGTTCCGGGTTTTCATCACCGGTTTCAAGATTGGATCAATGATCGTGGCCTAAATCCACAGATTGACCTGGAGGAGTTGCATGCCCAGGGATCGATCCCCATTGCCGGAAAGGCTGGAGACTTGATTATCTGGCATCACTGGTTACCCCATGGCTCAAGACCGAATCTTGGGAACCTGCCTCGGGTTGTGCAATATCTGAATATGTACCCCATGCATCTGGATTATGGTGATAAAGCCGCAATGCAACAAGGACAATGATCTCATGAGCGACGCAGACCATCCGCTTTCTGTTTTATACAACAGGGTAAGGGCTTTTGAGCTGGTTCAATGCAGGATGAAGCATGAAAATATTCTTCAACGCGATCACCAGTCTCTGGATGTGATGTCTGAAGATCCTGCTTATAAGAGAGAGCCACTGTGTCATGCTGCCATCAGGGCCAGGCGACTTGGATGCGCTCATACGGGAGCACGCAGAGAGTTTTGCCGAATGCTGGACGAGTTCCCGGAAGCCTGGTTTGCAACTTCACAAATAGCAGGATGGAAAGAGCAGGTACATGCTGTCGAAGAAACCATTAACCAGGTAGATCGGCAGAAGAACATGGTTACTCTTGAATACGCCAGAGTGTCTATGCAAGGTTCAGCCCTCTCTGACGAACATCATCATCGGACATTGACTGATCTATCAGGCACCATTGAGCGGCTTAATGACCAGCATGGCCTGTGTGTTGATCAGCTTCGGGTGATACAGGAGTCTATTCTGGCCGCCTTGTTGAGTGCTTCAGAGAAAAGGAAGGGGGAGAAAGCATGAGGCAATTGCCGTTAAATTGCGAAGTTTATTACATTGCTGACTTTCTTGGCCCTGCAGAAGCAGAGTCGTTGTACCACGAAATTACGACAGGATTTGATGTGACCAACAGAGTCATCATCATGGCTGATGGATCTGAAATAGTGACTGGAAATGGCAATTATCTGTTTTGCCATCCGGAGTTGACCTCTTTTAAGAAACTGCATGAAACGTTCGGTGCCCGTGCTGCCTGGACAGATTCATTAATCGGCGTCAGGGAGCGGATTTACGAACAAACAGGTCATTGCTTCGATGTTGCCAGTTGTAATTATTATCAGGACGGGGCGGATTACATCGATTATCACCATGACCTACCGGCATTTGGCCCTACAGATCATATTGCTTCGCTCTCCCTCGGGGCGGAGAGAGAGTTTGTGCTTCGAAGCCTTGATGATCCCACGAAGGTTCACTCCCTGGTCATGGCTTCCGGTAGTCTGATATTTATGGGGGAAGGGTGTCAGGAACGCTTTGAACACAGCGTGCCGCCAGATCTACATTGCACCAAACCCCGGTTAAATCTGTCTTTCAGAAAATACCGCGGACAGAGTAATTGAGGCTTCGTTGAGAGTGGGGAGTCAAACAAACTTCAGCCAGGCCTGCTCTGTCAACAGGCCCTAATTAATCTTCAATAATTGATAGCCAGGTTTTTCACTGGTCTCATACTTGAGTTGTATGGTCTTCACAGGTTGGTCATGTTGGTACTGAAGGGTTTCTGGCCTATTCAGACTGCACTCATAGTTTCCCAGAGCCATATCTCCATAGACCTGAATATGCGTTTCCAGTATCACAGAATCCAGGTGCTGATTCTGATTGAGCCTGAATGTTTTATCCAGGGCATCTTCAGATCCTCTGCAAAGCGCGCGTGCAGTCTCCTGCTTGAGCTGGCTGACCTCTCCCAGATGGGTTGTGGTGTGATCATCATAAACGGCAAAGGCATTGATGGTCACGCTTTCAGGTATTAGGCATCCGTCGTTTTTCAAAGTATTGACCAGATTGCTGAAAATACTGACCTGGCACTCATCGACAAGAGCGGCCTTCATGGTTTCTGAAATAATGAGGTCATAGGACTCCTCTGGCTGCCAGTCACAGGCATTGGCGCACACGAACTGACTGGCGAAAGCCTCAAGGCCTGTCAGTTGAAGAATTTGCTTAAGGGTGTCGATGGAAAACGGGTGAATGTCCAGAAATGTGACTGAAACCCGATTGGCGTCCAGTAATGGCAGTAACGGTAACAACAGGGTAGCGAAAGGACCTGTGCCTGCGTAGAGGATATTTATGTTGCCCTGAGTCTCCAGCCTGTCGCAGATGGCTTGATGAATCCCCGTGATAAAGCGTGCCGATCGGAGTTGCTCGGCCGCACATTTAGCAGCGCTCAGTGGTGAGATGGCTCTGCCATTTCCGGTTTGCGTGAATTCATCGTTGGCTGGCATGGTAAGCTGCATATCCATGCCAATAAGGTCAGATAACCCGCTCATAAACGACAGGAGCTTTCTTCGGAGCTGGTCATGGGATGCGGACTCATGATCCAGCATGGTCTGACCGATACTGGCTATCCAGGCCTGTCGCTGAGGAATATCGAGTTCATCAAGCTTTACCGAGTCTGGAATACCAATCAGGTGTTGCAGCCATTCATTGCTGAGGCAGTCAATGACCAGATGAATCCGTGGGGTATCGCTGTTGTTTGCCACAGAATGGGGTTCATCTGCATTCAGATACCAGAGCTCTCCTTCCAGGATATGGATCTCCTCACCGGCAATGGTAAAGGACACATCGTTATTACTGAACAGGCAAAGATGCAGGCGTACCTGACCTTTTGAAAAGCAGAGGTCCTGATCCCTGTGAGTTCGGATCATGGCTCCGGGTTCCAGTTTCATCAGTCTTGCTGACAGAACACCACAGCGTAGCTGTTGCAGTAGAGTCTCTACACCGGGTAGCTGCCGGATGATCGGGTAGTTTATGTAATGTTCGGGATCATGGTCGGATATCTGAAATGCCTGAAGGATCGGATGGGCATCGCGATGGCAGATCAGCCCGCGCAGTGGAAGAACCTGCCACTCACCGTTATAGTCACGTTGATTGACATGCTCAATCCAATGTTCATTTTCAAGAGTCTTCAGCGTATCCCGCTGCAGGCTGGCAAAATCCTGAATAGTAAAATGCAGCTTTTTATAGGGTACATCCGGTAGTAAGTCTTTCATTGAAACGGCACTTCCCTGCGTTATTTTGAATCTGGTGGGGGTGTCACTCTCTCAGTATGCTTATGGCTATTGAGATTGTCGAAGCAATTCAAGTTCCGAATAGTGTTCTTCAATACGGTGCAGCTGATGATTGATTTCTTTGGGCATCGCCAGCCGCTCATCTTCTTCATAGCTGAAGACGGGTTGTTTGGAATGTCGCTGCTGACGATGCTTCATTTTTTCCAGAGTTTTCTTTAGCGATACTGGATACCAGCCAAGATCGGGCAAGAAGTTATTATCCATATTCTTTTGATCATCCATTGTCATCTATTAGCAGACTGTTATTCTGATAATTGCTTAACAAGCCAGTAAAGGATTACCGCCTGAAATGCCCATTTTTGCAACTCAACCTGCACAGAAACAGCAACTGTTAAAAGACGGTTATGTCCATTTGCCATCAGCATTACCAGAGACACTTCTGGAGCACTGGCGAGATCTCGCAGCACGACTGGAGCAGGATGCCCTGCGGGCACATGCAAGATCCGATACTTTGCATGGTGCCTGTGTGATAGATGATCCGGTCGGGCCCAGGCTGATGCGTTTTGATGATGTACTGGCGGCTGATCCCGAAGCCGTTCTGGATCTACTCGCCTGTCCGGCGATGATGGCTGTAGCCCGTGAGTTTGGTGGGGAAGGAACGGTCCCTGTACAGATGGATATTCTGTACAAACAGCAGCACCCTCATCCTGTTGTTCTCTGGCATCAGGGGGCTCAGCATCCCAGGGGGTACCCATATTTGAATGTTGGGGTTTATCTGGATGATGCACTGGAAGGTGATGGTTGTCTGCGATATGTGCCCGGTACCCAGCATGAGTTACAGGATATCTGTGGCCTGTCGGCACAGTATGGATGGGACATTCCCGGTACTATAGAACAACCGGCCAGGGCAGGGGATATCTTGATTCAGGACATGATGATTCTGCACGGTTCACAGCCAAAGTTGACCCCTGGTGTTCGTCGTACCATTTATATAGAACTGCGTCCGGTAGCAGGTATTCAGGAAAGCGAGGTTTATTCCAGAGAGTGGATTGAACTCAGGAAGCGCTGGATGGCACTTGTTTTGCAAAGAGCGGAATCAGGACATTGGCCAGACCGCTGGCTCAGGCAGATACCCCGTGACCCTGGCACCGTTGAAGACGTGGTTAGGGCGATAATGGCGCGTCGTGAAGCACCTATACCGGCGGTTTATTGCCATCAGCCGGTAGTGACAAAGGACTATCCGGTCAACGCCAGTGCTTCTGCCAGTGGCGACAAGTGCTCTGCATAATGTTCCCAGCGTCCTATTGATGAATGGTATAGCGGCCTGCGGACCTGCAGGTCGCTGGCGGTAGAAACAGGTCTTGGGTTCTTATGAAATAGCAGACACTGTTCATCCCACTCAAGGTTGCAGTAATCAATAATCTGTCGGCTGATTTTTTCAGGGTTGGCAACCAGTGCTTCGTACTGAATCTCAAGCATTGAGACAGGCAGCACCCTGCGCCAATGATTCATTAGCCGCTCATAGGCTTTATAGTACTCCCCAATTTCCTGCAGGTCATAGCTGAAATACTGTCCGGTATGAAACCAGGTTTGGAAGCAGGAGAGGCCGATGTCCATTGGGTTACGTCGACAGTGAATGATTTTTGCCCTGGGAAACAGGGTAGCTATCAGCCCGAGGAAAAGATAATTATCCAGTTTTTTATTGGTGATGTTGGTTTTATCCGGTGCAATAGACTGCAGCTGTTCAAGATACTGGCTGCCCAACAGGCGAATGGCTGCTTCATCCAGCGCAGCCAGTGATTCAAACACCGCGTCTTTTTGAACGATGCCTGACAGCAGGGTATCCAGCAGTGGAGTTTCTCCACCACCGTGTGCCAGTGGGTGTGATGCGATGATTTGTTCGATCAGTGTTGAGCCAGAGCGAGGCAATCCGATGATGAAAATAGGTGTTTCTGCAGACAATGCCTCGCACTCTTTCTGTTCATCAAAATAGTGCTGGTTGAATATTTCTATAATCGAATCAAACATGGCAGATTCTTTTTTACTGCTGTAATTGATTCGACTGCGCTGTAGGCTGTTACCCTCAGCATTATGAAAAAATGCATCGCTGTATAAGTTCAGATGATTATAGACAATGGCAAGAGTCAAGTGGAGAAACTGACGGTCTGTTTCTGGAAGATCCGGATGTTGCAGAAACCAGCGTATATTGTCTATCTCGGTGCTCGTGAGTGAAGGCTGAAGTTGAACCAGGTTAAAATAGGCAATCCCTGAAGATGGTGTTAAAGAAACAAGCTGTCTGAATGTTTCAGCTGCCTTTGAAGTTTGTCCCTGTTCTCTTAATGTCACCCCCAGGTTATTCAATGCGCCAGTATGATAAGGGTTGATGGCCAGTACTTGTTGATAATGCTCCATCGCGGCCTGGTAATAACCCTGTTTCTGGAATAAAAGCCCCTGACTGAAAGCATGCTGCTCGAGATCAGAGGGTGGCGATAACGAATGAATGGATAAATGCTGGAGAGTCATGATGTTTTTAGAACTTGATTTTACCTGATGTCAATTCAGTGCTACGAAAACTGCATGCCGGCATCCAGATTGAAGCGTTCGGCAAATGCCAGTCCACTGAAGAGACCTTCAGTGACCATGATGATATCCAGCCGCAGAGCCCCATCCACTGTGGCTACGATCATGCCTTCGGGTTCACCAATATGCAAAATGGTGCCGGGCTCAACGCCATACTTTGGGTGTGCTACGGAGGTGGCCTGCATCAGTGCAATGTGTGATTGCCGCCAGATTACCACGGCCCCATTAAACTGGGGATTACCAGCCTTGGCCATGGCCGATATTTCAGCGCTGGTCATGGCGTTCCAGTCAACGACAAGGTCTTCCGGTTTCGGCATGGGGGCCAGCGTCGGTTCACCTTCCTGAGGTACAGGGTGAAGCTCTTCAGAGGCAAGCTTCTCCAGAAACTCCAGAATCAAACCGGGAGCCTGGGCTGCCATGGTATTGGCAAGGGTATTCAGCGTGTCTCTGTCGTGGATTGGCAACGGTTGCTGAAGAACAATGTCACCGCTATCGGCTTCATCTTCCGTTTGAATAATGGTCAGGCTGGTTTGTGTTTCACCGTTGCGGATCTGCCAGTAGAGTGGCATGGCACCGCGGTATCTGGGCAGAGGGGAAGCGTGCAGATTATAAAGACCGAAACGAAAGGCCTGTCGGATACTGCCTGGGAGCAAACTGGGAAAGGTATAGATCAATCCGGCGTCGGCCTGCCACTGATCAATGACCGGCAGAATGTGGTCGGGTTGCTCATTCAGGTAGACCTGAAAAGGGATACCTGCCTGCTGCAGTTGCTGTACCAGATGCTGAGTACCCGGCTCCTGCCGGTTTGGAACGATCACGCCAGCCAGCTGCCCGGTTTGCAGCAATTGGTTAATGGCTGGAATAACGATCATGCTGGAGGCAAATAGAACCAGTTTGTTTTTTTTATTGAGATGGCGCACGGGCATTAAACGACCTTTTGCATTTATTGGTTTTAGGCTCTGTTGACATAAGGTGTTGAAATCGATGTTTCATGCTTTAACGGGCAAAAAACCGGGCAATCCATTCAGTCGATAATAGAAGGTCAGCTGGTCGCCACTGTTTACCAGCAGATCCCCGGGCTTTGGCTCTGTGGGGACAAAGTTGATGCAGGCCTGCATATCGGGCAGTGGGTGAGTGATTCCTGAATCATACTCACCAATGATCTCCTGATCTTCACCGTTGTCACCGGTAATTACCCGGGTGCAGATCATCATGATCGGGTGCTTCATATGCTCAGGCAGTTCCGGCAGGGTTACCGTGCCGCACTGAATCAGGCTGGTAAACTCATCAATCACCTGTTCCGGTAAATTGCGCAGGCTTTCCAACGTCAGGCTGAGAATCTCCCCAAGATCGATACGGCGTTCAAGGGTTTCCTGACTCATATTGGCGGCAAAAACCTGGCCGGATTTATCCTGCCACTGATCGTTATACTCCTGCTGACCTTCATTGATGACTGCCCGCAGGCTTACCTCACGGGGAATGAAAAAACCGCCTGGCTCTATCCGGCTGGCAAAATGTCTGGCCAGAGCCAGATGCCCCTCGCGGCTGAAACCGTGCTGCATGGCTTCGAGCACCACAATGTGAACAGGCTCGGAGGTTTCATACATGCAGCCGTCCAGCAGCTGGATATCACGAATAAAGGGGGTAATCTGCAGTGCATCCACCTGAGCATGCAGGCTGGCCACCGCACCGGGCTGCATATCAATCAGCGTGATTTGCAAATCCTGCCCGCTGTAAAGTCCCAGTTGCTGGTAATAGGCGATCAGCGGCAACAGAAGGGGAGCCAGAGGACCGCAGGCAGGATAGACAATATGCAAAGGTCCGGGCGTATGTTTAACCAGTTTGGCAACTGCATGATTGATGGCCCGGATAAAAGCCCGTACGCGCAGGCTGTCTTTCTGGGTGGTAATGCCGTAGTCCGGTGACATGACCAGCCCGTGTCGCCCGATATACTGTCGTTTACGTAACGCCGATGATATGTCACAGCCGTTATAGATGTTGTGCTGGTGCTCAAACAGTTTTTCCAGCTTGAAATCCAGGCTGGTTTTATCCAGCGGCTGTTGCAGAATCTCTCTGACTGTGGCTACTGCGCAGGTCAGAAGGCTCTCGGTTTTTTCTGTTGGTTCAACTGCCGCTGGCTGTGTGTTCTGAGAAACACCGGCCAATTGCCCACGCAGAATGTCGTTGAGGGTACCGGTTATCGATGCTGTGTCTGCATAGGTCGTGGCTGGCGGTGGCACAGGTTGGCTTTTACTCATGGCTTTCCCGGTTTTTCTGTTGAAGGCCGGAGAATCTCCGACCATTTTCATTGGAAGATTCTTACGATTAATTTCTGGGAGGGTAAAGGCCGTCAAGACAAATGATATAATGGATGCCTAAGCTGGGCTGCATAATATAAAAAGGCTGATTGCCTCCTGTGTTACCAATGGTGACGGTGCCACCGGTAATGCCGCCACCACCAGTTACCGTTACATCAACTTCTACAGCATCTTGAGCCATCGTTTTGTCGGAAGTGCTGGAAAAGCTGTTTTCAGCCAGTGTCAGCCCATTTTTTGCCGTTGCCCAATAGTTTCCGCTGGCCTTATCGGCATTTCCCTCACCATCATGTGCTTTTACGGTTGCAGTTGCAGTTGCAGATATTGGTTGTCCTGAACCACCGCCTGTGGGGTAAAATTGCGCATCATGTGAGTGATTTGGAATCTGAGTAGTGTTCAATAGGACGCGTTCGCTTCCTACCAGCTGGCCTGAGAGAGAAGGCGAAAGTCCCGGCCCGTGACCTGCTCCACGAGCGACTCTTCCCCTCAGGTCAGGTAGACCAAAATTGGTTCGTCCATCCCCGCCGAATTGGGTTCCCAGTAATGAAAAAAGCGCTGAGTTCTGACTGATGGCCAGCAGTTGACCCTCACAAAATGCCCAGTCTCTGGGGCTAAAAATTCCGCCAAAAGAGATAATGCCGCCTGTGTAAAAATCCATTTATGCGTTCCGCTGTTTGCTGGTTTTAGTAACTATTCTATTGGAACTGCTGTTTCTTTAAGCCCGCGTGACCTTATACACGAAGCAAGCCGGTTTACTGGGCTTGATTATTCTTTCCTGTATGTGGGGTGAGGGCTATAGCACCATAACAGACTGCTCAGTAGCCACAATTATCTTGCTGAATGCGTTGAGTAAAAACAAGCGGTTTTGTTGTTCAAAAAATAAGTCAGAGAAACCGTCGAAAGGGTAAACGTTTATGGCCGTGTTTGTGACAAGCCCTTGAGGCACTAGTCCTTGTTTTAAGATTGCTCTGGCCGATACACAAAAAATCTTTTATTCTTTTCAAAAATTATCAGTTGGACATAAGCATGGATGGCTCAATGATTCGACCCCTCAGGTTGCTTTGGAAACAGTGTGTACATAAAACAAAAAGTGCTGTTGTCCAGCCTTCTCAACCTTCTGGTCTTCCCGGTTTTGCACTTGAGCCTCGTATTATGCTGGATGCTGCTTTAGTGAATACTGGGGTTGAAGCGCTGAATGAATCAGACGCCGTAATGTTGGAACAGCATCAGGCTCCGGGTCAGGAGGATATCGCTTCAGAAGGCAGTGCGGGACTGTCCGCCGCACTGGAGTTCAGGGCGACCAGTCACGAGGTGGTACTGATTGATCCTTCCATTCCCGATTATGAAACCCTGCTGATGGGCATCCCGGAAAATGCTCAGGTCCATATTCTCTCTTCCTCTGCGACATTGAAAGAGATCGCTGACGTTCTGGCGGGATATCAGGAACTGGATGCGGTTCATCTTTTTTCTCATGGCAGTGTTGGCTCACTGTCGCTAAGTGGCGAGGTGGTTAATACCAACGGGTTGACACTGCAGCAGGAGACGCTGGCC
Organism: Salinisphaera sp. G21_0; assembly: GCF_017744115.1. Classification (GTDB taxonomy): domain Bacteria; phylum Pseudomonadota; class Gammaproteobacteria; order Pseudomonadales; family Endozoicomonadaceae; genus Endozoicomonas. The sequence goes on from NZ_JAGHQW010000001.1 coordinate 221,163, forward strand.
ATCATTGGAGAATCACTCAGTGATGACGGCGATATCCTTCTTTATGGTTGTAATGTGGCGAAGGATGCGGAAGGTCAGGCCTTTATCGATCAATTTGCAGAACTGACCGGGGCGGATGTGGCGGCTTCCGATGACTTTACCGGGGCTGCAAAGCTTCGAGGTGATTGGGAGTTAGAAGTTTCAGTTGGATCTGTGACCGCGGATGTAGCTATTAGTCAGCCCACACTGGATAGCTATAACTCCATTCTGAACACTATAGATAATTCGGGTAAGTTATCGCAGTCTAGTCTTGGCATTGATATTGGTCAGGTTTTTACCGCCACAGAAACAGGGATCATTGAGCAGATTCATGTTGCTTCAAACACCGCTACTACAATTACTCTGTATATTTATGATGGAAATGGTGTTGATATCGGAAATCACGTCCATTCACAGTCGGTAACTATTAGTGATTCCATAACAGCTGTAGACGATTACACCTTTGAAACTATAGATATCATCGACACGGTCAACATCACCGCCGAAAACGAATACACTTTTTATTTTACTGGAGCTGAGGTTGATCTGGGTTATATAACTAATGACAATGCTGTTGGGGGGGGGATTGTTGATGGCTCCCCATACCCCACTATTGATCTCGCATTTAAGGTGGTTCAGGGCGCTGGTGTGACCAATGACCCTCCATTATTAACCGGACTTCCAACCGATATCTCTGCCACAGAAGATACCGAAACTCACCTGGATTTATCCGCCGCCAGTTTTTCTGACCTCGAAGGCGATAATCTCACCGTTACCCTGACAGTAAATGCCGGTACATTCACTGCTCCTGTCAGTAGTGGAGGGGTAACAGCCACTCTGGCCAGCAATACGCAGATCACCCTTGCGGGCAGTGCAGCCGCTATCAACACCTATCTGGATACTGCCAGCAATATTAAATACACCGGTGCGGAAAACGCCAATGGTGACGATGCTGCTATCCTCACGGTGTCTGCTACGGATGGTAGTGATTCCATGACCCCGCAGACAGTCAATATCGATATCGCTGCGGTCAACGATGACCCAGCAGCTTCCCTGCCAGCCAGCGTAACCGTCACCGAAGATACCGAAAATAATCTGGATTTATCTTCCGCCAGCTTTTCTGATGTGGATGGCGATAACATCACAGTCACTCTGACAGTGAGCGCAGGCACATTCAGTGCGCCCGCCGATGGTGCAGGGATAGGTTCTGGTGTCACAGAATCTCTGGTCAATAACACAACAGTAACCCTGCAGGGCAGTGCTACTGATATCAACACCTATTTGAATGCAGCGACCAACATCAAGTACACAGGTGCCCAGAACGTCAATGGTAATAACGCAGCAACCATTACTATAACCGCCAATGATGGCGCTGGCTCAGGGGATGTGAATCTGGGCACAATCAACATGAATATCACGGGGGTTAACGACGATCCCACAGCCACTCTGCCAGCCAGTGTGACCGTCACTGAAGATACCGAGGGTAATCTGGATTTATCTTCTGCCAGCTTTTCTGATGTGGATGGCGATAACATCACCGTTACTCTGACACTGAGTGCAGGCACATTCAGTGCTCCCGCCGATGGTGCAGGGGTAGGTTCCGGTGTCACAGAATCTCTGGTCAACAGCACTACAATAACCCTGCAGGGCAGTGTTGCGGATATCAATACCTATTTGAATACAGCGAGCAACATCAAATACACAGGTGCCCAGAACGCCAGTGGCAATGGTGCTGCAACCATCACTGTGACTGCTAACGATGGTGCAGGCTCAGGTAATGTGAATCTGGGCACTATCAATATTAATATTACGGCTGTGAATGATAGCCCTGTTGTGAATGCTGACCCGGATAACAGCTCCGGCGGTGCTGCAGGCTATGAAACCACCTTTGCCGCAGGCAGCCCAACCGGTGTGGCGGTGGTGGATACAGATTTCAGCATTACCGATATCGATGATACTGAGATAGCAGGTGCCGTCATCACCTTAACCGGTACGCGGGATGGTGCCAGTGAAAGCCTTACTATTGATGGGACTCCTGCCACGGTGAACGGTATCTCTATTACCTACACCTCGGCGAACGAAATCAACCTGTCCGGATCAACGACAATCGCCCACTATCAGGCACTGATTCAACAGATACGTTACCAGAACAGTGAAAACCCTTTGGATGCCACGCCGGGAGCCAGAACAATCAGTATCCAGGTTGATGATGGTGGTTCAGCTAACAACCAGTCCAACACCGTCAATACTACTGTTTCTGTGGTGGCAGCACCTGTTGTTAATACCGGGCCTGGAGTGACGTTTACCGAAAATAATACCAATACTCCGGTGTCGGTGGTTGCCGCTACCGCCAGTATTTTTGATGCCGACAGCACACATTTAAATGAGATGGTGATTGATCTCACCAATGCTAAAACAAGCGACAGTATTACATTAAATGGTCGTGACAATGCTGATGTTGTTAATGGTATTACCATCACTTACGACAATGCAGCCAGGATCACCCTTTCTGGTAATGCGACTACGGCGGAGTATCTGGCATTGCTGAAAGAGTTACAGTTCGTCAACACCAGCGATAACCCCGATACCTCAGACCGGACCATTTCTATTGCAACCACCGATACGGACAGTTACACCGGAACAGCCACTACAACCGTGTCGGTGGTGGCTTCGGATGATCCATCGGTTATATCCGGTGATAAAACCGGTAGTGTAGATGAAGGAAATGTGGGTGATAGTGCCGTTACGGCCAGTGGCTCACTCACCATCACGGATGTTGATACAGGGGACAGCCCATGGATTGCGGATCAGGGGGCAACCAACGGCGATAATGGGTATGGGATTTTTGCTCTCTCAAGTGGAACCTGGACCTATACCCTGAATCAATCCACCGTTCAGTCTCTGAATGTCGGGGATTCGGTGACGGACACCATTACCTATATTGCCTCTGATGCCAATGAGGTTGTGATCACCGTGACCATCAATGGTACCAATGATGCCGCAGAGCTGAGCAGTGCCGATGTATCCCTTACCGAAACCAATGCACCGTTGAGTACCAGCGGCACGTTGACCAACAGTGATATAGACGATGCAAACACCTTTGTAGCTCAAAGTAATGTTCCGGGTGCTAACGGTACTTTCAGTATTGATACCAATGGCAACTGGACTTACGTAGCCAGCAGTGCTTTTGATCAACTGAATACCGGCGATAATGTCAGTGACACGTTTACGGTAACTGCAACAGATGGCACCCAGACCAGCGTTAAAGTCACCATCAGTGGCAGTAACGATGCGGCCGTTCTCAGCAGTGCCGATGTATCCCTGACCGAAACCAATGCGCCTTTAACGACCAGCGGTACGCTGACCAACAGCGATGTCGACAGTGCCAACACCTTCCTGTCACAGAATAATGTATCGGGTACTAACGGCACGTTCAGCATTGATGCCAATGGTAACTGGAATTATGTGGCCAACAGTGCATTCGATTCACTCAATACGGGAGACAGTGTCAGTGACACCTTTACGGTCACATCCATTGATGGCACTCAGACCAGTGTCAAAGTCACGATCAATGGCAGTAATGATGCTGCTGTTTTGAGCAGCGCCGATGTATCGCTGACCGAAACCAATGCACTGTTGAGTACCAGCGGCACGTTAACCAACAGTGATGTGGATAATACCAACACCTTCCAGCCCCAGAACAGTCTGGCAGGGTCTTATGGTGCTTTCACTATCGATGCCAATGGCAACTGGAATTATATAGCCAGCAGTGCACTGGATAACCTGGATGCCGGTGACATTGTCAGTGATACCTTTACGGTGACGGCCAGCGATGGCTCCCTGACACAGGTTAAAGTCACCATTAATGGCAGTAATGATGTGGCCGTGGTCAGTGGTGCGGTATCGGGCAGTGTTACTGAAGGTAATGAAGGTGACAGTCCGGCTACGGCTACTGGTTCTCTGATCATCACTGATGCGGACGATGATGATTATCCCGGCTTTGCTGACCAGGGAATAACCGGTGGTGATAATGGCTATGGATCTTTCGAACTCAATGATGGTACCTGGACTTACACGCTCAATCAGGCAGCTGTGTCAAACCTGGATGAGGGCGACACGCTTACGGATACCATTACTTATACTGCTACCGATGGAACAACCCAGCTGGTAACTGTGACCATCCTTGGTAAAGACGAGTCGATAGTGGTCAGCCCGGTGGACGATAATGTGCCAGACAGTGGCGAAATGGTTTATGAAACCTCATCGGAGCCCGGTATTCCGGACCCTTTAACAACACCTGATGGGGCAGCGCTGCTTGGTCTCGGAGATGGCTTAACGGTGGAAACACCTACCAGTGATGTGGCACCCGGCGCTGGCAGCCCGACTGAGGCTTTGGCAGGGGATAATGGTCTGGTGACGTCTGCTCAGACACAAGCTTCTGCTTTTGCGGTACAGGGACTGTTCAACCAGCAAAATCTCATTGATGCCCGCTACGGTTCCGATTTAATCACAGACAGTTCAGGTCAGGTCAGTGTTGAGGCTTCTTTGCCTTCATTAATGCAGGTGCCTGATGTCGCCTTTGAATTTGAGGCTGAGTTGGGTGAAGAGGCTGAATTTAATAACGAGTCAGGCCAACAGGAAGAGAGTGACCCACAACAATTGCCGTTAGAGGGAGAAGGGCTCAATGAAGAGCCTCCGGAAGGTGAAGAACTGTCATTATCGACTCACGATTACCCTGTGCAGGTTTTTTCAACGCAGCTGGCATTGGCCGTTGATGGGTTGCAAATGGACATGCAGAAGCTGGATGAAGCCTTGATGCACGTTGTCCGGGCAGAAGACTCTGAAACAGAACATTCATAAAAAATCTAACAATAAATGGCTGTTTAGCATTCAAGGAGAGAATAGCGTGAACCCCCCCTTTCACTTTTGGCTGGTATTGTCTGCATTTGCCTTATCTGCATGTTCAGTGAAGCCTGTTGTTATTTCAGAACAGGAGCACAAAGAGCGGGTATCAGCGGATGGTCAGCAGCTCTATCAGGATCAGGAACCCATCACTTCCTCTGTCAGTCTGCATGAGGCCATGGCGCGGGCCATTCGCTATAACCTTGACCACCGACTGAAAATCATGGAAGAGGCTCTGGCCAGTGATATGCTGGATGTTTCACGTCTGGATATGCTGCCTTCGCTGGTAGCGAATGCCGGTTATAGAGGGCGCAATAATGATTCCGGCTCCAACTCCCGCTCTCTGATTACGGGCAATGAGAGCCTTGAAGTTTCCACATCACAGGAACGTGAGCGTATGGTTGCTGACCTGGGATTATCCTGGAATATTCTGGATTTCGGTGTTTCCTATTATCGTGCGAAACAACAGGCTGACCGCCTGATGATTGTTGCCGAGCGTCGTCGTAAAGTAATTCAGAATATTATTGGAGAGGTTCGAGACAGCTACTGGCGTGCCTGGGCTGCACAAAATGTGTTGGATGATATCGCGCCGTTGATGGACCGAATTCAAAAGGCCCTGCTGTCGTCTCAGCAGGTGGAAAAGCGTGGCCTGAAAACACCACTGGAAAGCTTGCAGTATCAGCAGCGTCTGTTGAGTAGCATGCGCCAGTTGAATGAAGTGCGCAGAAACCTGGTGACGGCAAAGACAGAGCTTGCGACATTGATGAGCCTGCCGCTAAGTACGGATTTCACACTTCAACAGCCTGAAGTAACGATGCCTGATATTCCCCTTTCTATTGAACAGCTTGAAGAGCTGGCGCTGCTACAACGGCCTGAGTTGCGGGAGGAGGGGTATCACGATCGAATCTCTGCGGCAGAAATCAAGCGTACGATGGTTAGCCTGATGCCGTCCCTGACCTTGAGCACCACCTACAATTACGACAGTAATGATTATAATAGGCATGCCAGCTGGCTGGATTTCAGTGCCATGATTTCGGGGGACCTGCTGGATATCGCTACCTTTAATCAGCGTTTAGATATTGCGAAGTCGCAGGCTGAGGTGGTAGACACACGTCGGCTTGCATTAAATATGGCGGTTCTCAGTCAGGTCCATATTGCCGTTCAGGACTTCTCTGAAACGGTGGCCATGTATCAGACCGACAAGGCAATTTTTGATGTTGAAAACCGCATTCTCAATTATGTCAGTGCTACTGCTGACAGTCAGTCCGGTCATGAGCTGGATGTGATTGAGCGGGAGTTGAATGCGGTATTTGCTGAACTGCAAATGGGTGAAAGCTATGCCTTGCTTCAGTCAGCATATGGGCGTGTGTACCTGACAATTGGAGCAGATCCGTTAACGGAGAGTGTGGCAGACTATTCCATTGACACCCTGGCCAGTGCATTGGCCAGTGGCGAGAAAGCATGGAGTGAGATCGGGAAGCAGGCTCAGTAAACATGTCAAACGTTGTTTTGTTGTTACGCAGTGGGCTCCTGCTGATAATCGTCTTTGTCATTCCATTGAGCTTTGCTGATACTCGTTCTGACCTTGCTGTCAGGGCCATGCTTGAACCGGTTCAGGAGGCGGTTGTTTCCAGTGAACTGGCTGCACGAATCAATGCCATTACTGTTCGCAATGGAGAAGCTTTTAATAAGGGGGATCCCCTGATGCTGTTTGATTGCTCTCTCCTGCAGGCTAACCTCGATGAGGCTCAGGCTGATCATGGGGGGGCTTTGCTTCAACTGGAAAACAAGCGTGATTTATTCCGGCTGAATTCCGCGGGTCAGATGGAGGTTCGCCTGGCCGAGCTGGATGTTGATCGTATGAAAGCAAGACTTGATTCTGCAAAGACCATGAAAGAGCGATGCACATTGAAAGCACCCTTCAGCGGGCGTGTTGTCGATGTTATGGTCAATCCCTTTGAAAGTGTGGCGGTGAGTGATGAGCTTATTTCCCTGCTGGATGACAGTCAGCTTGAAGTCAGTCTGGTGCTGCCATCAAGCTGGTTGAGCTGGCTGGAAACGGGTGTTCCATTTTCCTTGATGGTTGACGAAACTGGAAAGGAGTATGCAGGATATATTACTCGCCTGGGAGCACGAGTGGATGCTGTCAGTCAGTCTGTCCGGGTTACCGGGCAGTTAAACAAGGCGCACAGCGATCTGATGGCAGGAATGAGTGGAACGGTCTGGTTTGATAACAACACCGATAAGAACAAAAAATCCAGATAATTCAGACACTGCTGACAAAAAACAATCCAGGGAAGTTAATGCTTATTTGCGTTTGCTGAGTCTGGAAAAAGAGATCCGCAGTGCAACGGATGAGTCATCTCTTCATTCAATCATGCTGAACCGGCTGAAATCCCTGATTCATGCGGATCATCTGGTTTTATTCAAGCAGCACAGTGATCATCGGTTGACTGCCGTTGCCTCCAGTGATGTATCTGGCATGGATCATAACGCGCCTTTCGTGAAACCACTGGAAGCGTTGATCAGTCACAGGTTACTTGAGGAATCTCCTGAGCGGAGTAAGCCTGTAGACCTGTCTCAACCGGTGAGCAATTCTTTGGGAAACAAGACCGGAGAGGTTCCTGGCTGGTTCAAACCTGCAACGCTCCTGATCCCTTTGATACATCCTGATGGGCGCAGGGTTGGTCTGATGTTGGTCAATCGTCAACTTCCTTTTTCACCACATGAACAGACGCTGGCCGATCATATTGCACAGACAATGGCCCATGCCTGGCAGGCTCTCATACCCGTTCGCAGGCAGTGGTTGAACACGTTCAGGCAGTATAACCTGCGTTGGTGGTTTCTGGGTATTCTGACGATCAGTATGTTTATTCCCGTCAGGCTTTCGGTTCTGGCACCTGCCGAAGTGGTTGCTGATCAGCCCGAGTTAGTGGTGGCTCCCTTGACTGGTGTTATCAAGGAGGTGCTGGTTACGCCCCATGAACAGGTTACACCCGGTCAGCCACTGATTCGGTTTGAGGATACCGATCTTCGTAACCGACTATTGCTGGTGGAGGAGGAGTTGCTGGTTTCAGACGCTCAGCTATTGAAAGTCAGGCAGCAGTCATTTCTGGATGGGCGCTCTGCCGAACAGATTGCGGAGTTACAGGCCAGGGTGAACTTGAAGAAGGCGGAACTCAGTTACTCAAGAGAATTACTTGAACGGTCAACGGTGAGTGCCCGACAGCCAGGAATAGCGGTATTTCGTGATAAAAGTGACTGGACAGGTAAGCCCGTTCAGCAGGGAGAACGCATTTTCTATATTGCCGACCCCGGTTTGGTAGAGCTGCAGATTTTTCTTCCGGTTCGTGATGCGATTGCTTTAACACCCGGCACCGACGTAAAACTATTTCTGGATACCCTGCCGTTGGAGCCGTTGGTGGCAACGCTCACTTATGCTTCATACGATGCTGAAGTGACTCCAGAAGGTATCCTTGCCTATCGGCTGAAAGCTTCATTGCATACCAATGAGAGTGGATCGGAAGAACTCCCAAGGATTGGGTTACAGGGTACAGCAAAACTTTATGGAGAATATGCCCCATTGGCTATGTACCTGCTCAGACGACCCCTGGCTTATTTACGACAGTGGATTGGTTTTTAATGGGTGATTTTCCTGCTTTACGAGAAGAGCTTCAGCTATTGCCCGGTGAGCAGGATGCAAGAGGGGCTCCAGGGTGGTTTATTTTCGACCCGATCCGAAATCAGTACTTCCGTATAGAGCAGGAGGCGTTGTTAATTCTGCATTATTGGCGGGAAGGCAGCCTGTCTGAACGGATGGATAAAGAAAAAGGGGCGGTTGATCAGAATGCCGTGGAAAATGTAAAGACCTTTCTACTGGAGAACCAGTTATTAAAAGTGACAACCGCTGATGATCTGTCCCGGCTTATTTGCAGGCAGAAAAAAGAACAGGAGGGCCGGAAGTTCCAGCTGATTTTCAGTTATCTTTTTTACCGTATTCCTCTTATTAATCCAGATGCTTTTCTTGAACAGTTGATGCCGTTATTCAAGAAAGCCATTCATGTTCGCTGGGGCTACCTTATTGGGTTGTTGGGCGTTGTTGGATTTTATCTGAGCTTCAGACAGTGGGATGCCTTTGTTAACTCGACGACATCATTGATGTCACCCGGTGGAGTCATTTATTTTTTGATTGCCTTGGTGCTAACCAAGGTGGTTCATGAGTTTGGGCATGGCCTCGTGGCAAAATACTATGGTTGCCGGATTCCCACCATGGGCATTGCGCTCATTGTGTTTTTCCCCATTCTGTATACCGACACAACCGATAGCTGGCGACTGGGTTCTTATCGTAAACGAATGATGATTGGCGTTGCAGGTATTGTTGCAGAGATGATTATTGCCTGTCTGGCGGTTTTTATCTGGCCCTTTCTTCCTGATGGTAATGTAAAAAATGCCGTATTCATGTTGGCGGCAGTGACCTGGATCAGCAGTCTGCTGATTAACCTGAACCCATTGATGCGCTTCGATGGCTATTACCTTTTATCCGATGGGTGGCGGATTGAGAATCTACAGAGCAGGGCATTCGCTTTGGCACGGTGGCAACTCCGTGAGTGGATATTTAAGCTTTCGCATCCGATGCCTGAGCTGTGGAATAGAAAACAGAAAAGAAAACTGTTGGTCTATGCCTATGGGACATGGATCTATCGTTTGCTGCTGCTAACGGGTATTGCACTTCTGGTTTATCAATTGTTTTTCAAACTGGCGGGTATGATATTACTGGTTGCAACCATTGGCTGGTTTATCGTTCGCCCTGTTGCCAGTGAAGCCAGCTATTTATGGTCTATCAGGCAATCTATTCAATGGGGGCGAAACCTGATGATGAAAACGGCCGTATTGTCTCTGTTGTGTCTGATGCTATTTCTACCCATTAATACAACCTTGCGCCTTCCGGCTGTTCTGGTGGCCACTGATGCCGTTGAGGTTTTTCCTCCCCAGGCAGGTGGTGTGATAGAGAACGTTTTTGTAAAAGAAGGAGAGCCTGTCAAACAAGGACAGCTGCTCTTTCGGCTGAAAAACAGTGACTTACTTTATCAGTTGCAGCAACTTGACATCCAGTTGGACCTTTTGGATACGTTATTGAACCGGATGGCTTCGACGGTTGAATATACCCAGTCTTATCCGGTGTTTTTACAGCGCAGGCGCGCACTGATAAAAGCGCAGTCCGGCCTGAAAAAACAACAGGCGTTACTGGATATTAAAGCACCAGTGGATGGTATCGTTGTGTATCTGGACAACCTCCTTACCCATGGGCAATGGGTGAATCCAGAAAGTAAGCTGTTGCAATTACGAAGCGAGTCAGGATTTATCATTGATGCCTATATCGCTCCGGGAGATCTTGGGCGCATTGCTAAAGGTGATATGGGGCGTTTTTATCCGGATGATATTACGGCATCTCCGGTGGCAGCATCGGTCATGGATATAAGCCCGGTCGCCAGTCGTGTAATGGAAACAGAATATCTGAGTGCCGACTATGGCGGTGCCATTGAGGTTATCCGTGATGAGCAGGGGCGGGCAATGCCGCGTGAGGGCGTTTACCGGGTAAGGTTTAACGCTCAGCAATCGGGCCTGGCTGTCGAGCAGGTAAGCGTGGGCACTGTCAGAGTGGATGTCGATGGACGAAGTTTGTCAGGCTATCTATGGGATCAATTATGGGGAGTTGTTGTACGGGAGAGTGGGTTCTAATGCTCAGGGTTATTCAGCTGAGTGCCAACCCGTTGAATAAAACCAACTAAAGAATTCTGGGTAGTAGCTGAAAACAATATTTCCTCTTAAAAATAATGACAGGAATGTTAAAGCGTGACAGTGACAGAACAAAAAATAGATCAGCTTATTGCCCAATTCGAAGAAGAAGAGTGTAGTCCGGATTTTATACGCCCAAATTGTGATCAGGATGCAGAACAATATAACAAACTGCGCAAAGTGTTTAATCGAAAATTTGATTTTATGCCGGCACTGATTGTTCGTGTGAAGTCAACGGTTCAAGTGTCTATTGTCGTTAGATACTGCTCGGAAAATGATCTGCCATTTACGGTGAGATCAGGAGGGCATGATCATGAAGGTGAATCAGTAGCGACAGGAAAAGTTCTGATTGATTTTGGTTTGATGAATGATGTGTCTACCGTCTATGTAAACGACAGTAATTCTGTAAAAAAGAAAACATACTTGAGAGTTCAGCCTGGGGCAAGGTTTGAGTGTATCAAGCCTGTGCTTGATAAAGCAGGGCTTGGTATCGCCCACGGTACCTGCCAGACTGTGGCAATTGCCGGCTATACCCTTGGTGGTGGCTGGGGGCCTTGGACTCGCAAGTATGGTATGGGGTGTGAGCGTCTGACTGGAGCCACCATTGTTCTGGGTGATGGCTCCATTCGCCAGTTGGGTAATAGTCAACGGCTGGATCAGTATCAATCGGGCAGGCCAGCGGTCTCTGGCAATGACATCGATGTTGATGAAGGTGATGACAGCCAACAGGATAGAAGACTGTTATGGGCACTCAAAGGCGGTGGTGGTCTGAGTTATGGCATCGTGACCGAATTGGATTTTGAGCCTTTTTCATTACCCGAGGTAGCCCTCAGCTTTTCCATAAAAAGGGATGATTTGCCCGAATTCAGAAACCTCAAAGCTGTGCACGTGATTAAAGCCTGGGAAGAGCTGATTGCAGCGGGTAAACATCCCAAGCTTATTGGAACCAATCTTAAAGTTGTTGCCAAAGGGGTAGAGTCTGAAGAGGACATCAGCGAGGATGCTGTACTGGACTGGCAATTTAATGGTCATTTCGGGGGGAGCTGTGAGGATCTTCGAATCATGCTCGAAGAGTTTGCGATGGTGGTTGCCTGCTTTATTGTTTACGGTGACAGCCATGACTGCAATCTGAAAAAGCTCCGCCGGATGAAGAGGATAGAAAATGAGCTTATTCACTATTTTGACACTATATGTGAACGGTCCATCCATCATAAATCCATCGCGAAAGGCAGTGAAAAACTGCCATATGCGCTGAGCTTTGAGCATTGGGACAAACACTCAAAAGCTTTTCTCTCTCTGGAACATGACGGGCCCGCCCCGCACAAAATTACATCGAAAATGCCAACACCACAATGGCTTGAGGAAAGCTGTGGAAATGAAGGCCGTAAAGCACTGGTTAAATCATTGCAATCGCCTTTGCTGAAAGGGGATGAGCAGACCAGTATATCAGCCTATATTACACTGGGTGCCATCAGTGGTGAGTTCTACCGTCAGGATAATCCACATCAGGATATAGCCTTTCCTTATGCTGATCGCCCTTTCACTATTCAATATCAGGCGTGGTGGAACACCACTCATTATGCCAGTGTGAGCCCGGCTGAGCAGCAGCAGATTTGTCAATCAGGTAACATGGATCGGGAGGTTATTGTCGATGATCATGTCCTTCAGCGTATGGCTGCTACACGGGCCCATGAGAACAGGGCGCAGGACTGGATAGAAAGTTGTCGTAATTACAACATTCCCTATACCAGTGGTTCATTTATCAGTTTCAAAGACAGTTCCGTCCCTACACCCGATTACTTTGGGGAGCACTATCAGGAGCTGGTCGATATCAAAACCAAGTACAGCCAGGATAAGAAATGTTATCTCCGTAGCAGGAAAACCATTATTTAGACACTGACGTTTTTATTAAAAAGGATTTGTGATGGCTAAGAACCATAATAAAGATAATATCAATTGTGACAATCCTACAGCGTCACTGGTAGAGATGTTTGTTAATCAGATCCAGCAGGGGCGGATTGATCAGGGGCAGTGCCCGGCTAGAAGGCCTGTTTTTTTAAAGCCTCATGGTGTTGTGAAGGGCGTATTCAAGGTCAGGCCAGACCTGCCGGAACATCTGCGCATTGGTTTGTTTGCGGGTGACGAATATGCTCTGTGGGCACGTTTTTCTTCAGATACTCTGCCTGGCTATTCAGACTTTAAAACCACCTGTGGTGTTGGCTTAAAGCTGTTTGATACACCAACTCCCAAAATCTTTGGTCTCCCTGAGGAAAAAACCTTTGATTTTATTATGCAGAACTTCCCTGTATTTTTTGTCGACACGGCAAAGGATATGTGTGAATTCACCCGGGCGGGTGTTGTAAACAGGAACTATCAGCCTTACCTTGACAGCCACCCCGACACTGCCAGAATCCTGGATGAGATGGCCAGACCGGTAGGGTCGGCACTGGCCATTGCCTATTGGGGGATATTGCCTTTTTCTCTGGGTGATAATCAGTATGTGAAATACATGCTGAAGCCACGCCTTAACGATGCTCCTCCTAGTCAGCAGCCTGCCAATCCGACGTATCTTGCTCAGGAAATGTCTGCCAGACTGGCAACAGAGGACGTGTACTTTGACTTCTGTGTGCAGCTGAGAACCGATCCTGATGCCATGCCGCTGGATCAGGCGATGGTCGAGTGGCCCGAAAGTGAAAGTCCCTTTATCCCGATTGCAGAAGTGCGTTTTCCAAAACAGGACATCAATGCAAGAGGTCAGGCGGAATACGGGGAAAATCTCAGTTTCAATATTTGGCGGGTTACTGAAGAGCACCGGCCTCAGGGCTCAATTGCCGAGGCTCGCCGGGATGTGTACGCTGCGTCTGCGCAGCAGCGCAGAAATGCCAATGGCGTGCCAGATGGTGAACCGGTCAGCTCCAGGCCAGATCAGGTCATTCCTCCCTGTAAAGATGATGTGATTGTCCGTGCGGCGATACATCCCGGTATTGGTGTCGCCAGAGTGGGTAATGCCGAAACCGCCTATTTTATTGGGCCAGAAGTTACCGAGCCTGCACCGGAAGCAAATGGTTTCTACCGAACGCCTGAGAATTCGCTGAAGCGTCAGGCCGCACGGTTTCGAATATACGGTTACAACGCTGCGGGTGAAGTGGTCAGCGAGCTGACCAGTGAAAATGCAAATATTACGTGGCAGGTACACGTCGCCAACGATAAGGCAGACTGGTTTCATTTTATTCAGGCAATGGATATACCGGAATCGAGAGACCTGGTGGTCGAGCGACGAAATGAAGAGATAAAAGGCGAGGCCAGGAAAGAACTGGTCATTGATCCGGGAGTGAGGGAGATCTCGGGCATTAGCAGCCATGGTCCTGAATATCGTTTTGATTCCGGTACGTTTAAAGGCCAGAAGGTCTATCTGGGTGAACTGCAAACCGATGAAAGTGGACGTCTTATCTTTCTTGGGGGGCATGGCAAGTCAGCATCACCCTCACATCAACCGCCGTTTCTGGAAGATGACCCGGATTCCTTTAATAATGCCCCCGACTGGTATGATGATATGTCGGATGGGCCGGTCAATGCGACGGTGGCCATTAATGGCAGGAATATTCCGGTTGAAGGTGCCTGGGTGATTACAGCTCCGCCTAACTATGCGCCGGAGCTGACCAGCTGGCGTACGATGTATGATCTGATGGTGGATGTTTATACACAAAACGGGTGGTTTGCGGTGCCGGATACCACCCTTTTCACCAGAGATGTACTGCCATTTTTGAAGCGATTTTCCAACCTGCAATGGGTTAACCAGGGGTTTGCTGCCATGTTTGGTAAAGGGCGGCCAATGGATTTCAGTAACCCGGAGTTCATTGCCAGGCTGGCACAAACGCCAAAGCGGGTTGTCTCACCGTTATCTGGAGAGCCAGCAGTCATTGACCCCTACGGTGAGTTAAGACGACAGATACTGAATACCTTCCGGCCATTTCAGCCTGGGTTTAATGATCCCCGTCTCTGGCCCTGGCTCTATGGGGATGATTTTAATGGGGACCTTCAAGGGGGCTCCCCCAATACGATGCTGGCACTGCCTTCTTTACAGCAAATGCATCTACAGCGATGGGCCGATGGCCATTTTGACAATGACTGGAAGCCCGGTTTTGAGCCTGCCAGAACGTTGAGCGAGGTGCCTCTTGAAGAACAACCTGAGATGCTGGACAGAGCGGCAATGACGTTTTGTCTGGCCGATGCTTTTCATCCTGGCTGTGAGCTGACCTGGCCCATGCGTCACGCCAGCTTATACCGGAAACCGTTCAGAATCCGGCAGAGCACAGTGCCAGAACTGCCTGATCAGTGGGGGGCAACGTTAAACCAGGAACAGGTGCTGGCACCGGATGGCCCACTCTATGCACAGGTAGCCGGTGGACTTACCCGGTGGATGGGACTTCCCTGGCAAGGCGATACGGCATTTTGCCGCTCCGGCTATGACCCTGACTATGATCTTTATCTGCCCAGCTTCTGGCCTGCCAGAGTACCAAATACGGTATTAACAGAGGCGGCTTACATGCTGGTAATGGACACGTCCCAGCCCAGGGACATTCGTTTAGCGGCTTATAATCAGCGTGCCAGCTGGAATCGGTTCGTCGATCAAAAGCTTGAAAACGGGAAGGATCCGGACACTGCAGAAGTTATGGAGCGCATGGTCGCTGAGTTCAGTGCCCAGGGGATCGTTGAAGCGCGGCCAGGTATCAAAGATGACCCGGATTTTCCAGAGGTTATATATGTGGAAAATAGCGCCTACAAAGAAGACCTTAACCAGCTTAAACAGACCCTGCAGCTACAGGCAGGCGCACCAGCCACTGGCAGGGCACTGTCACGGGAAGATAAACTCCGTCAGGCGGGGTGGGCAAGCGAGCAGCAGTGGCGAAATGCAGTCCGACTGCGTCAGCGTAAACGTAAACGCAGGAAGGACTGATAAACGACTATGTATGATTTTGCCGTTATTGGTGCAGGGCCAGCTGGAACGGTTTCCGCCGCCCTGCTGGCTCGAGAGGGTTTTAAGGTTTTGCTGGTGGATCGACCTGACTTTTCCGGTGATAAGGTCGGTGAATCTCTGCCATCCGCAATGAATCGCTTGCTATGGGCGTTAAAACTTGAGCCGATTGATCCGTCAATCCATTACCCCATATACGGTACTGACTCTTACTGGGCTGGTGATCTTATCCAGCAGGATCATCTTGCTTCCGCAGGAGGGCTGGGCTGGCGAATCAACCGTGTGGTGTTCGAAAAGCAGCTGTTTACTCAGGCCGTTGAATCCGGTGTACAGCATTGTCTGGGACGGTTGAAAGAGGCCAGTTTAAGAAGCCAGACCTGGCGTTTGCAAACAGATGATGGCCAATCGGTGAAAAGCCGGTTTGTCATTGATGCCAGTGGTCGAGGTGCCGTTTTTGCGCGTAAAAGGGGAGTGCCCAGAGTTAAATCACGGCCATTGGTCGCTCTGTGGGCGGTATCTTTTCCTCAGCCAGATACTCAGCCCATGTATGGACAGACTCTGATAGAAAGCCGGGAAAATGGCTGGTGGTATGCCGCCCAGTTACCCGATAGACGCTGGCTGGCAATACTTCACACGAATCCGGAACAGGCCAAGATAATACGCCGTAGACCACTTCTCTGGCACCAGATGTTAGGTGCCACAGAATTAATCAGTCGTCGTGTGCCTCTGCCTGATTTTGTTTCATCCGATCTGCAGGCTCATGATGCCCGTGGTAGTCATCTTGTCCGGCCATATGGTCGTCAGTGGGCTGCCTGTGGTGATTCGGCTCTCAGTTTTGATCCAATATCCTCACAGGGGATATTTAATGCAATGGCCAGTGCTGATATGTTGTTCAGGGCATTAAGCTCAGACGATCAGGATGCAGGCCTGCAGCAATACCATCAGAAGCTGGAAAACATTGCCAATATTTACCATCAGCGCAGGGACTGGTTTTACCAACGGGCTTGTCGGGTTTATCAAACCCCCTTTTGGACGGAACAGTCTCTGATGCCCTGTTTGGAGGCGGCAGCTGAAAGTTAACCAGGCTGATTTCTGTTTCATCAAAAATTAAAATATAAGATTCCAAGTGAAGGTTTAGGGGGGCAAGGTATAAAGTTGCTGATAGTTCCAAACATATAGTTTGGTATATCTGAAAAATATATATATTTAGTGCCTGTCAGAAAACCCTCGTTACCACCAAGATTGAATGGCTGGTAAATCAGTCCATGCTAACCAGAGTCTTCTAATTCAGGTCAAGAATAGCCTTCTCTCTGTTTTTTGCTTAAAAAATGTTCAAATACAACGCTTTTCAGATATGCAAATCCCTTGTGCAGCCACAATTATTCTTCAGGTTTGGTTAATCCTTATTGAGAGGAGTCTATCGATCCCTATCCAGCAGGATTTTCCCCAACCGCTTCAGGTTAGTAGCGAGAACGGCCAGAGAAACATACCGCTTGAACGACTCAATGCCTTTGTCAGGACACTTATCCAGTTCGGTCGACTCAAGTGCGTTTATGTCTGACTCTACTGCAGAATGCTTTCTTCGCGCCTTCTCAAATTCAGGATGGGATTCACGCTTTTTATCATCTGCAGAGAGCTTACCTTTTTTCGGTAAAATCGGTTTATCCAGGAAGCGCTCCAATTTAGCGAGGTTATCCGGGCTCCAGAAACCTTTGTCATAGCTGACCTGGCTCAACATAGGGAATCGCTGCTTTGCGCCTTCAGCTATGGCTACTGTCACTTGATCATCCGACTGCTTTTGCATCACCAGGTGGTGCAGGGTAAAACCGAACTGGTCTTGTAGTACGCATCCCCGTAGACCCAGCTCCACCGGAGTTCCGGCCTTGCCTTTACTGATCCACTCAGTGTGAGGTTCAAAGATTGAGAACACTTTTTCATGATGAGGGATTTGTTGGTGCTCAATCAGCCGCCGATAGATCAGGTCGATCTGGTGACTATGAGCTATATGGTATTTCAGGTTCTCCAGTTTGGGAGCATCGGGGTGGTTTTTCTGCACAAGAGCAAAGGTGTGCTCTGCCTTATTCAGAAGGTTCAGGCTATAGCTAATGTCCTCAAGATGTGCGGTCTCAATATCATGCTGACGAAGTTGCTGGTTAGACTCACACTTTGAGTTTGAATGCTTCAGGTTACGTGCTGTGTGATAGAGCTTTCGATGCTGTTTTTTCAGGAACTCCCGTTGCCGCCATCCAGGAAGCTGATATTGGTCTGCCAGTGCTGATGCAAACTCAATCACCTTTCGACAGGCGTCGCTTAACAAACTGATATCAGTAGGAAAATGAACATCCGTTTTAACTACAAACGAATCGGCACGGCCATGTAGCGGTTCATCTTTTTTTTTAACCAGCTGGTGACCGGCTTCCACCACGATCTGGTTTACCTGATCCAGTATCTCAGGCGTGAACAGGCTGATATTATCCTGAAGTGTCTGGATATGATAAGCGTGTGTACAGTATGGTCCATGGCCGAGCATCTTTCGTAAAGTGCTGTGTTCGTTGGCCAGTTCCTGAAGGCGGTCATAGTCACAATTCGTCACAAGGCGCAGAGAGCCGAAGACCAGGATTTTCCAGAGTTCCATACCGGGGCGACCATTGTTGCGATCAGCAGGAATCATCCCTTCAAGTGCCTGAAATACTCTTGCCCTAAGATCAGGTGTTACCCAGATATGCTGTAGGCTCCGGAGTAGCCGGGGAATGTCATCTCGGGATTTGCAATTGAATGAAAGGGCGGAGATATCAACTTCTCCCAACTGCATTTGTGGGTTGATGGTCTGACGCATAAAAACCGGTAGAGTAGCCTGTTTGGAATAATCTTCGTGCAATATATTTGGCTACAGGGCTTTCATTTCATGGGCTGAAGGGTTTTCTGACAGGCACTAATTAGATCATGATATCGATCTTGACTTAGCTCAACATGCTTAAAAGAATTATTTATTGCATCCAACAGTCTAAACTTGTTGTTTATATGAACACATCCATCGACGTAGTATTCTTTATCAAAATTACATACAAAATCTTTTCTTGTAATCTTTCCCATTTTATTTGCAATGAACACCATATAGTCAATTGCATGTGCAAGAATAGAGTTAAATGAAAAAGCATGATGCAGTTTTACTTTATTGCCATCCAACAACTTAAAAAAATCTTTGGATGCTGGATTTAAAACATCATTAATGTAATTCAGCAGATAGCTTGCATCTTTCTCTGCAGATTTCTGCATATAAATGTCCCCCCTGTGCCAACATAGTTGTCGCCTCTCCTGAATTTAAAAACCTAAACAGGGGGCGGCCAGTGAGTGATCAATGGCCCGCTATTCAGAAGAGTTCAAAGAGTCCATCATTCAGAAAATGATGCCA
>NZ_JAGHQW010000200.1 GCF_017744115.1 Salinisphaera sp. G21_0
CCCCCCCCCGATGCCGGCGTATGAACCATAACCCGAGGTTGTGACATGGCTGTTCACCGCCGTGGTGTTGGCAACCGTTCCTCTAACGTCCCCCCCCCCGATGCCAGCGTAATTTTGATTACCATTGGTGAAAATATGAACATCTTTCGCCCGGATATTACTGACTGTGCCAGTAACATCAACAACACAGGCTGCTAACCCGGTCGTCTTCTGGGAATTTATATTGGCACAAGTAAAGTGAAGGTCACGGATGCTGCCTTCCAGAGTGTCAACAAAACAGTCAGACAGGCCGCTGATGGTACGACCCTGCCCATCGTACTCCCCGGTGAATGGATGGGAATCATTGCCAATGGATTGATAGTCTTTAGTGACAACAATATCCGCTTTCTGTTGATAGGTACCGTCCAGTCGATATTTGGGATGTCGACCAATCTTGCCCAGGGTTTCTGCATCATTAATATCTATAATATCTATGGGTGTTGATGCTGTAGCGGCATTTACCTGGCAAACCGATAAATCCAACGCAACCAGAAATTCTGTTCGCGAAGAGCAACTGGCTGTTAACACCCGTGGGTCTGCTTTTTGGCAAAGAAGCTGATCATTGGAGATAGATCCAAAATTCTTTTCATTGCCATTGACAAAGCTGTTCACCGCCTTGGTGTCGGCAACCGTTCCTCCGTAAACCTCCTCCACCACCCCCCCGATTGAACCTCTACCCTCGGTTGTGACATTGCTGTTCACCGCCATGGTGTTGACAACCTTTCCTCTGGAAACCCGCCCCCCCCCGATGCCGGCGTATACATCATCACCCGAGGATGTGACATGGCTGTTCACCGCCGTGGTGTTGACAACCGTTCCTCCATAG
>NZ_JAGHQW010000201.1 GCF_017744115.1 Salinisphaera sp. G21_0
CGAAGCTGAGCCAGGCGGGCAGGGCGTTGCCATCGGCCAGGGTGGCGCTGTAGCTCAGGGCATCACCATCCAGGTCGCTGAAGCTGTCCGCTGGCAGCTGGTAGCTGAAGGCGTTGTCCTGATCGGCGTTCTGATCGGTCAGGGCGATATCCAGTACCGGCCCGTCGTTGCTGCCGTTGAGGGTAATGGTCAGCGTGTGGGTGGTACCATCCGCTGATGTCACCGTCAGCGTCTCGGCAAGGGTTTCACCATCACCCAGCTGCTGAATGGCCGACTGGCTGTTATCGGCGCTGTAGCTCCACTGGCCACTGGCATCGAGGGTCAGGTCACCGTAGCTGCCGGTGATGGTGGTGGCGATAAACTGCGCTTCGCCGGCATCGCTGTCACTGATGGTCAGGGTGCCGCTGGCGCTCAGGACGTCGCTGCTGTCTTCGGTCACTGCCGCACTGTCATCGCCAGCGATCACCGCAGGGTCATTGGCCACCCGGTCGGGGTTGGCAGCGCTGCTGGCCTGCAGGCTGATGTTGTCGACCAGCAGGTCACGGTTAGTGCCATCGGCGCTGGTGTCGGCGATCCGCAGTACCATATTGCCCGCCGACCGGGCGGTGAAGTCCAGCGTCAGGGTCTGCATGGTCGCGGAGTTGCTGTCGAACGAGCTGGTGGCCAGTACCTCACCGGAGGCCTGGTCAATCACCTCGACCTGACCGGATACCAGTGCCTCTGCCCCGTAGAGGCCGTAATCCAGGCTCAGGGTGTAGTTGACATCGGGGTGTCCCTGGATGACCTGTTCCACCACCCCGTCCAGGGCAGCGTTGCCACTATTGAAGACCAGCTTGTTGTCGGTAATGTC
>NZ_JAGHQW010000202.1 GCF_017744115.1 Salinisphaera sp. G21_0
CCCCCTGTGCCAACATAGTTGTCGCCTCTCCTGAATTTAAAAACCTAAACAGGGGGCGGCCAGTGAGTGATCAATGGCCCGCTATTCAGAAGAGTTCAAAGAGTCCATCATTCAGAAAATGATGCCACCCAATAATGTGCCGGTTTCTCAGCTGGTACGTGATACTGGTATCTCTGATGCGACCCTGTACACTTGGCGAAAGAAAGCTTTATCTCAAGGAATATCTGTGCCAGGCAACGGAAAAAATCCAGATCAGTGGACACCTGAAAACCAGTTGGCCGTCATTATTGAAACGGCGGCATTGAACGAAGCAGAAATGGCTGAATACTGTCGTAAGAAAGGCCTTTTTGCTGAACAAATTCAGCAGTGGAAAGCAGCCTTTATTAGTGGCGTGGTGGCCAGGCCTGCCAGTCCATCAGAGCAGCGTAAGGCCCTGAATGTTGAGCAGAAAAAAGACAAGCAAACTATCAAAAAGCTTGAGCGTGAACTCAAGCGCAAGGACAAGGCGTTAGCAGAAACTGCTGCCTTGCTGGTACTCACAAAAAAGGCCCGAGAGATCTGGGGGGAACCAGAGGACGATTGATCTCTCTCCCGGATCGCCAAAACGCAGTCAACCTGATTAAACAGGCCGTGAAAGATGGTGCCCGCCAGTCGAAAGCCTGCGAAGCCCTTGGCCTTTCAGAAAGAACGGTACAACGCTGGACACGGGAGGATGCTGTGCAAGCAGATAACCGCAACAATGCCAACAGGGAAGCTCCCGGAAACAAGCTTTCTGAAGAGGAACGCCAGGCGATTGTTGACGTCTGTAACAGTGATCGCTTTAAAAGCCTTCCACCCAG
>NZ_JAGHQW010000203.1 GCF_017744115.1 Salinisphaera sp. G21_0
CAGCGGGCAACAGCGGACGCCAGAGTTCAACGGGGCCGTGGCCGCGCTGTTGCCCCATGTGAACGCACAGAAAGCTAACTTTAAACCACAGGAATTCACCAACCTGCTTTGGGCTATGGCGAAACTGCTGGACAACAAGCCAGAGCAGACACCAGGGTTCAAAGAGGCCGTGGCCGCGCTGTTGCCCCATGTGAACGTACAGAAAGCTAACTTTAAACCACAGGAAATCGTCAACCTGCTCTGGGCCGCGGCGAAACTGGTGGACAACGGGGAGTGGACACCGGAGCTTATAGAAGCGGTGGCCGCGCTGTTGCCCCTCGTGAAAGCACAGAAAGACCAATTTCTTCCTCAGGGAATCGCCAACCTGCTGTGGGCCACAGCGAAACTGGTGGACAACGGGCAGAAGCAGACACCAGAGCTCAAAGAGGCTGTGGCTGTGCTGTTACCCCACGTGAACGCACAGAAAGCTGACTTTAAACCACAGGAAATCACCAACCTGCTGTGGGCCATGGCGAAACTGGTAAACAACGGCCTGGAGCAGACACCCGAGCTCAACGAGGCCGTGACCGCGCTGTTGTCCCACGTGAACATGCAGAAAGCTAACTTTAAACCACAGGAAATCGCCAACCTGCTGTGGGCCATGGCGAAACTGGTGGACAACGGGCAGCAACAGACACCAGAGCTCAACGAGGCCGTGGCCGCGCTGTTGCCCCATGTAATCGCACAGAAAGCTGACTTTAAACCACAGGAAATCACCAGCCTGCTGTGGGCCATGGCGAAACTGGGGGGCGACGGGCAGGAACGGACACCGGGGCTCAACGAGGCTGTGGCCG
>NZ_JAGHQW010000204.1 GCF_017744115.1 Salinisphaera sp. G21_0
CAGTTTCGCCATGGCCCACAGCAGGTTGGCGATTTCCTGTGGTTTAAAGTCAGCTTGTTGTGTGCTCACGCGGTGTAACAAAGCGACCACGGCCTCGTTGAACTCTGATGTCCTTTCCTGCCCGTTGTTCACCAGTTTTGCCATGGCCCACAGAAGGTTGGCGATAGCCTGGGTAGCAATATCCCTGGCTGGAAGTTTTTGGTTGCAGTTAAATATTATTGCATCAAGTAGCGTTGACAATAAGCTAGCCTGAGTAAGTTTAACTCGCTCATCCATGGGTTTATGAAGGGTAAAAACACCCGCTGAAGTAAATGAGTGCAGTGTTGTCGTCAGGCTTCGCCAATTCCAGCTCCGGGTTGCGGTAAAATTTTGCAGCAACCGCACCAGCTGGCTTTGTTCTGTTCGATTTAACGGTCTTTTAGCCGCTGACGTGTATTTTTTAATTGAACTGGCATATTGCCCGTGATTTCTCCCATCATAGCGATGACCGAAACGATTCGATTTACTCACCAGATCATCCATTATTTCCTGTTTGATGAGGGCATTAAAATCTTGAGCAGAATTTACTGAACGGCACTGTAGATGTTGATAAGAGCGTGTGCCAGAAGACTGATAATATTCATTGCGACCCGGTGCAGTGCGGGGGGGATTATCCCATTGTCTGACTGTGGCATGTCTGTACCGCCCGGGGCTTGAAGAAGGACTATGGCCATTCGGCTGGTTGTAACCGTTATCAGATCTTGTGTATTGATCACTGATACCAGTAGAACTTCTATCCATAATTATATTTCATTAATTCATGAAAATATAAAAAGCAGACTGCTGTTCTGC
>NZ_JAGHQW010000205.1 GCF_017744115.1 Salinisphaera sp. G21_0
TTACCCGAGGTTGTGACATGGCTGTTCACCGCCGTGGTGTTGGCAACCGTTCCTTTAACATACCCCGCCCCGATGCCGGCGTCTGCACCGTCACCCGAGGTTGTGACATGGCTGTTCACCGCCGTGGTGTTGGCAACCGTTCCTTTAACCCGCCCCCCCCCGATGCCGGCGTATGCACCACCACCCTCAGTTCTGACATGGCTGTTCACCGCCGTGGTGTTGGCAACCGTTCCTTTAACCCGCCCCCCTCCGATGCCGGCGTATGCATCCTCACCCGAGGTGACAATATGAACATTTTCCGCCCGGATATTACTGACTGCGCCATTAACATCAACAACACAGGCTGCTAACCCGGTCGTCTTCCGGGAATTTGTTATATTGGCACGAGTAAAGTGAAGGTCACTGATGCTGCCTTCCAGAGTGTCAACAAAACAGTCAGACAGGCCGCTGATGGTACGATCCTGCCCATCGTACTCCCCGGTGAATGGATGGGTTTCATTGCCAATGGTTTGATAGTCTTTAGTGACAAAAATATCCGCTGTCTGTTGATAGGTACCGTCCAGTGGATAGTCGGGATGTTTACCAATCTTGCCCAGGGTTTCTGCATCATTAATCTTTATGGGTGTTGATGCTGTAGCGGTATTTACCGGGCAAACATCACGGTACGATAAATCAAACTCATCCAGAAATTCAGTTCTCAAGCAGCAATTGGCTGTTAACACCCGTGGGTCTGCTTTTTGGCAAAGAAGCTGATCATTGGAGATAGATTCAGTATTCACTTTAATGCCATTGACATAGCTGTTCACCGCCGTGGTGTTGGCAACCGTTCC
>NZ_JAGHQW010000206.1 GCF_017744115.1 Salinisphaera sp. G21_0
TCTGGTTAACTCACCAGATGCAGAATAATTCATAGCTGTTGCAATGGTTCCCGGCCCTGCAAGTAAAGGTACTGCTAAAGGTGAAACTGCAATATTTTCGAGATTACTTTTATGACTGGACTGTAAACTTGAAGCGTTACCATTCAGCATGTGGTAACCAACAAGAAAAACAAGAACGCCTCCCGAAATTCTTAATGCTGGAAGTGTAATTCCGAAAACATGAAAAATACCTTTACCTAAAACGGAAAAAAGTAACACTATACCGAAAGTTATTGTGAGAGATTTTGCTGCAATTCTAAATCTCTCACTACTGTCACTGTTTCCAACCAAACCATCAAAAGCTGCTGTATTTGCTATTGGATTCATAATTGCAAAAAATCCCAGGAAAACAGACACCGCATGTGTATAAAAGTCTTTGCCCATCATTTGCTCCAGCAATATTTCGGAGAAAAAGAACTGTGCTATTCAATCAGAAACACCACCAAGAATAATATAGACAAATATTAATATGTTACTGTTGAAATTGTCGGTTATGCAGTGAGTTCACGCTAAATTCATCGGTGCAGTAGGCGTCTGCTGAAATTTTTGGTTTAGAGACTGCCACCCTCTGGTCGCAGTTCAGGACTCACAGAAACTCGTGATCATGTCATTGGTCAGGTTCGCTATGATCTTGCGCTGTTCCTGCCTTCATTAACTAAACCAATGCAATGTGGAATTCTCGGAGTGTGCAGAGAAAAGTTAACTTTAAACTCAAGTTTCAAATCAGTGATTTCAGATCATCAGGTTTTGTGAAAACACTTATCGTACAGAACTGAA
>NZ_JAGHQW010000207.1 GCF_017744115.1 Salinisphaera sp. G21_0
GGATAATGCCTTAGTGAGTACTTCATTGCAGCGTGGATCTTCACGATGTTTTTCAATCCAGAACTGGATACCAGTTCCTCCATGGATAGCCAATATCGGCAGCAATGATCTCAGCGCAGCACGAACAACCACCCTGTCATTTCGTGGACTTTTGTGGGCATTAAGATATTGTTGGAATTCGGCAATGGTCATGTTCCATTTTGCGGACGCAGAAGAAAAGTACAGAGCCAGTGCTTTCATTTGACTTGATTCTAAAAGTTCATCTTCTTCATCACTGCTGTCGCCTCCAATGTCCGTAGAATAACCTTGCTGTTTAAGATATTGGCGGAGTTTGTTCTCATTATCAGTCAGTTCTTCTCCTGAGGGTACTCCAAAGCCTGCAAATATGCGGCAAGAAAGTTTCAAAAGACTCTTCTTTTCATCCGAGGGTAGCCATTGAATAAAGGCTTGCACTTTCGTCTTTTCCGGTAAGCCTTTGCCATGACACATGGCGGAAATATTGGTGACCAGCGTCCGGTCGAGCGGTTTGCCCTTAACGTCCTCGTCTTTGCCCTCCTGCCAGCCCTCTTTCAAGCAGGGCAGTGTCAGGAAGGCCTCCACGTCCTTATCTTTCGGTAAGCCTTTAGAAGAACGCATGGAGGAAATATTGGTGACCAGTGCCCGGTCGAGCGGTTTGCCCTTGACGTCCTCGTCTTTGCCCTCCTGCCAGCCCTCTTTCAAGCAGGGCAGGGTCAGGAAGGCCTTCACGTCCTGATCTTTCGGTAAGCCTTTGCCATGACACATGGAGGAAATATTGGTGACCAGT
>NZ_JAGHQW010000208.1 GCF_017744115.1 Salinisphaera sp. G21_0
AAACACACAGTCAATTTGCCTGTTCAATCAAACAATACACATCAAGGGCAAAACGACCATTAAATCATAGTGAACAACGCCAACTGATACCATTGTTGCACGATTTTAAAGTGACACCCGGGTGGACCTGGCGAAGCCTGACAACAACGCTTCATTCATTTACTTCAGCAGATGTTTTGACCCCTCATAAATACATGAATAAGGGGGATAGGGAAAACCAAGCCGCTTTACTGTCAACTTTACTTGATGCAGTAATATTTAAGTGCAACCAAAAACCTGAAGCCAGGGATATTGATGTACAAGGTATCAGCAACCTGCTGTGGGCCGTGGCAAAACTGGTGGGCAATGGGCTGGAGCTTGAGAAGACACCGAAGCTGAAAGAGGCCGTGGCCGCGCTGTTGCCCCATGTGAACACCAAAGCTGAATCAAAAGAAGAGAAAGGCCACTGTATTCCTCAACAAATCGCTAACCAGCTTTGGGCCGTGGCGAAACTGGTGGATAACGGGCTGGCGCTGGAGAAGACGGCGCAGCTGAAAGAGACCGTGGCCGTGCTGTTGCTTCGGGTGAAAACCAAAGCCGAATCAAAAGAAGAGAAAGACCACTTCAAGCCACAGGAAGTCGCGAACCTGCTGTGGGCTGTGGCGAAATTGGTGGACAACGGGCTGGCGCTGGAGAAGACAGCGCAGCTGAAAGAGGCCGTAGCCACGCTGTTGCCTCAGGTAAAAACCAAAGCCGAATCAAAAGCAGAGAAAGACCACTTTAATGCCCAGCATATCGCCAACCTGCTGTGGGCCGTG
>NZ_JAGHQW010000209.1 GCF_017744115.1 Salinisphaera sp. G21_0
CTTCCTGACCCTGCCCTGCTTGAAAGAGGGCTGGCAGGAGGGCAAAGACGAGGACGTTAAGGGCAAACCGCTCGACCGGGCACTGGTCACCAATATTTCCTCCATGTGTCATGGCAAAGGCTTACCGGAAAAGACGAAAGTGCAAGCCTTTATTCAATGGCTACCCGCGGATGAAAAGAAGAGTCTTCTGAAACTTTCTTGCCTCATATTTGCAGGCTTTGGAGTACCCTCAGGAGAAAAACTGACTGATAATGAGCACAAACTCCGCCAATCTCTTAAACAGCAAGGTTATTCTACGGACATTGGAGGCGACAGCAGTGATAAAGAAGATGAACTTTTAGAATCAAGTCAAATGAAAGCACTGGCTCTGTACTTCTCTTCTGCGTCCGCAAAATGGAACATAACCATTGCCGAATTCCAACAATATCTTAATGCCCACAAAAGTCCACGAAATGACCGAGTGGCGGTTCTTGCTGCGCTGAAATCATTGCTGCCGATATTGGCTATCCATGGAGGAACTGGTATCCGGTTCTGGATTGAAAAACATCGTGAAGATCCACGCTGCAATGAAGTACTCATTAAGGCATTATCCATTCCTGCACCACTGGCTTTAACAAAATTTGCACTAACGCAGCTCCCTGAACCTGAGAGGAAGGAATACCTTGAATTGTGCAGAAACCTGAAGCCAGCCCCAACCCCGGCGCAATGGAATGCATTACAGCCACTGCGCCAACAGCTTGGCCTACGATGGGAATTCACGCTATCTAAACGTATGATGCTGGAGATTCTCTGGCG
>NZ_JAGHQW010000020.1 GCF_017744115.1 Salinisphaera sp. G21_0
CCAGTGCCCGTTGTTGTCTGTTCAATCTGGCGACCTGCCATGCTCCGCTTTCTTTTGCGTTTGCGGCTGGTTGACGGCTCGTCTCTTCCAGCTTCAGTGGATGTTAACCGGGATACAGTATCTGCGGCTGCTGAGGAGGAAGGTGACTGCATGGTTTGTTTGGAGGTCCTCCCTGTTTCCAATTGGAGAATCGTTTGGGAATGACAACGATAGAGTACGACCTTGTCAGCCCGGTAAAGTTCCAGGCAACCGGTATCAGAGAAGCCTGACCTGTTTTGTCAGGCAGCCTGGCTGTGGGGTGTGTTACTGGATAGCGCACCGCTGCAGCTACTCCAATACACGTCAACTGCCACAGCCTGAAAACTGACGTATTCATAATTTCTGAAAACATAAGAGATCCAGCAGCTTTCACTGCTAAGAAAAATCACTATCACCACCCTGAAAATTCTGACACCCTGAGCCCTTGAAAATCAATGCCTGAGACCCAAGATTCCTGCATCCCGGAGCAATGGCCGCCCGGGAATGAGCTTATGGAGCATACTGGTCTTTGGTACGCTCAGACTGGTGACGAACTGTGATTATGACCGGCTTCAGGAACTCGCTAACGAGCATGGCACTTTACGAAAGATGCCTGGTCACGGGCCTTACTGCACACACTCTTATCATATTCAGACACTTCAGGATAATATCAGCCTGTTCACGCCGGAGATATTGGACCATGTGAACCTTCTGGTCGTTGTCGCAGGCCATGAACTGGTAAAAAAAGATGAACCGCTATGTTGCCGTGCCGATTCGTTCGTCGGCAAAACCGACATCCACTTCCCCACAGACATCAGTTTACTGAGCGACGCATGCCGTAAAACGGTGGAGTTTGCGGCTGTTCTCGCCCAGCAGTATCGCCTTACCGGATGGCAGCAACTGAGTACTTAAAAAAACAACACAGGAAACGCTATCACACGGCACGTAACCTGAAGCATTCAACGATCGACTGTGAGACCAGGAAGAGCCAGCGGCAGCATGATATTGAGCTGGCTCATCTTGAGTACATAAAATACAGTCTCAGGATTATCCATAAAGCTGAAGACACCCTGCTTGAACTGACCGCGCTGCATGCGGCTGAGCCAAAGCTGGAGGATCTCAAATATTACAGGATCAGTTCGGTTTTACCCTCCATCATCTTGTCATGGAAAAGCAAACAGACGACCAGGTTACTGTTTCCATAGCAAAAGGGGCGAAGAAACGCTTTCCTGCACTGAATCAAGTCAGTTATGACAAAGGATTCTGGAGTCCGGGAAATCTTGAACAGCTCGAAGCTATTTTGGAGCGACCCATTCTGCCCAAAAAAGGCAAGCTCTCAGCAAAGGATAAAGGTGCTACTTTTTACGATCATGCAGGTCATGAGGCTTTTGCACGGATATCGGATTAGAAATTCGACTGCTTTACAAACAAATGTTAAAAATGTAGGCGATACGCTGAGATTGTTGTACAAAATCTATCCGATATCAGCAGCGTGTCAAAACTGACAGCTAGATTAGATGGGTTTTCTGACAGGCACTCGCTAGTTGTTGACGATAATCACGCAGTGCGGACAAAACCGTGAGCCGACAAAGAGATGACGTTCCTTATTCAGGATGCAGCATCGCAAGTAGTGCTTTGATAAATTCCTTTCTCTTGATCTCGAAATCATTAACATGCGCAGTGGTGGATAGCCAGTTGTTCACTCTGAGTTCAAAGTCATTTCGGCAAATATGGTTGGTCAATTTGATTTTAAGATTCTCAGTAAGAGCATGGAGGCGTTGTTGTTCGCGAAATTGTTCGGTCTGACAGTCAGGTTTTACGGGGTTGCCGTCAACGTGCAAAGCGATAAACTGGTCGGCTTTATGCAAGGTAAGCAGGGCGCGCATAAGCAAACCGTAAATACGTTCATCGGCGTTTTGAGGTGAATTAAAAAGAATAGTTCGTGGTATATGAAATACCGCTTCTTTTTGCAACTGCCCGGTCAAAGAATCAAGGTTTTCAGTGAGGTATTCCAGGGTATCGTTCAGTAACCGGATTTCTTCAGCAAACGACAAACACATTACCGGCCTTTCAACGCCGGGAACGTGAATGGCCAATTCTGCGGTATTTCTACGGGCTGCCCTGGCATCAATATTGACCTGAAGCCCCATTGTTTTCACCCCCAAATCACCCTCTTTAAGCTGAATATTGTAGGCGCTTGGCAGTTTAATCGCCCGGCATCCCGGGATAGGTCCGATGGTGACGCTTTTGGGGATTTCTGAGTCCATGTCGCTGTTAAGAGTCTGCATCTTTTTAACGAGTCTTCTGGCCGACTCTTTGCCCGTGCAGATAATGTCAATATCATTGAATGATGAGCAGAGGTTCTGTAAAAAACGGGCGTATGAGCCGGTAATCAGAATTTGGGGATTGCTATAAAGACCATTGATTTCCTGAATAACCTCCAGTGCTTTCAATGTTAATGCATTTAACCGCGTAACCGAACTGACCAAACCTGGCCTGCTTGACCATTGCTTCACCGTTTGCACTACATAGGCGATAGCTGTCTGAGAGGTGAACGTATTGTCTGTTTTATCCCGGCGTTCACTGCCCGAACTGGCGGCGGATACCGCTACCGATGTTGTTCTTCGGCCAGAATTCTCTACACCGGGGGGGACGTGGGGGAGTTGTTCTTTATGGTCATGCCTGGCAGTATTTGCACGATTGGCTGAATGCCTGATGCCATCACCGGGAACGGCGCTTTCCCGTTGAAACAGTAACTCATCCATTATGTTGGCTTCGCAGCTGTAACGTTCAAACCAGCAGCCCAGGGCGTGGCGCAGCTTGCTTCCTTCAGGAAAACTCTGAAGACTCTCCAGAACCTGATACCTGTGGATTTGTCGTCCATTAATAGATTGGCGGGCAATATGGCATTGTGCCAGGAAGAAGAAATGCAGTCGTGAGTTCTGAAATGAGCGCCTCAGTCTTTTGATGGATTGCAATACCTGTTCTGCTGATACTCTCTGATGATTTATTGGCAGCCCATGATGAATAGCCATACATTGCAACATACATTGCAACCGGTGTTGCTCATCGTCTTTGGTCGGCACATGGTTTAAGATTTGCCAGGCTTCTTGCAGTAAGTCCTGCGCGTCGTTGGTTTCATCATAACACTGAGACTGTTTCAGTCTTTGCATCAGATACCTGGCTTTCCTTGAAGAGTGATCCCCGGATGCTTCATTAAATGCTGCTAATACGTCCTTGTTATCCAGATAGTTGCCATTCAATTCTGTTGCATTCAATGCCAGCTTGGAGTAAAAAATCGCTTTTTCGAGCAGCCAGCCACCCCGTTCATAACCCTTAATGACTGCATCCGGTTTGACCTGCTGACCATTCAGCGCCAGGCCCCTCAGGAAACATTCCGCCTTGAAGCGTGCTATCCCCAGTTTTCCTTTCGGGCTCTCCGGGAAATCCTTGACCACCGCCTCCGGTGTGACCTGTTGACCATTCAATGGCAGGCCTTTCAGGCAACATTGCTCCTTAAAACGTGCTATGCCCAGTTTGCCTTGCTGGCTATCCGGGAACTCCTTAACTACCTCATCCGGTGTGACTTGCAGGCCATTTAACAGCAGGCCTTTCAGGCAGCATTCTGCTTTGAAGTGTGCTTTCCCCAGTCTGCCTTCTGAATTATCCGGGAAATCCCTGACCACCATATCCGGTATTATTTGCTGGGCATTCAACGGCAGGCCCTTCAGGCAACATTCCGCTTTGAAGCGTGCTACCGCCACTTTGCCCTCAGGGCTTTCCGGGAAATCCTTAACCACTGCGTCCGATGTCACCAGCTGGCCATTCAATGGCAGCCCCCTCAGACAACATTGCGCTTTAAAGTGCCCCAGCTCCAGTGCTGCTTTGGCTGCCTGATAATCCTCCACCACCTTATCCGGTATGATCTGCTGGCAGTTTAATGGCAGGCCCCTCAGGCAATATTCTGCTTTGAATCGCACTATCCCCAGTCTGCCTTCCGGACTGTCCGGGAAATCCTTTAGCACCGCCTCCGGTGTGACCCGCTGGCCATTCAGCGTCAAGCCTTTCAGGCAACATTCCGCTTTGAAGCGCGCTATCGCCATTCTGGCTTCCGGACTGTCCGGAAAATCCTTTAGCACCGCCTCCGGTGTGACCCGCTTGCCATTCAACGTCAAGCCTTTCAGGCAACATTGTTCCTTAAAGCGCGCCAACTCGATGGTTGCTTTGGCGGCCTGAAAACCCCTGACCACCACATCCGGTGTGACCAGCTGGCCGTTCAACAGCAAACCTCTCAGGCAACATTCCGCTTTGAAACGCACTGGCTCCAGTGTTGCTCTGGCGACCTGATACCCCTTAACCACCGCATCCGGTGCAACCTGCTGGTCATTCAACGAGAGGCCCCGAAGGCAACATTGTTCCTTAAAGCGGGCTATTCCCAGTGTGCCCTCTTGATTATCCGGGTAAGCCTTAATTACTTCGTCCGGTTTGATCAGTCGGCCATTCAACGTCAGGCCCCTGAGACAACATTCTGCCTTGAAGCGCGCAATCCCCAGTTGTCCTTCCGGACTGTTCGGGAAATCATTAACCACCGCACCCGGTGTGACCAGCTGGCCTTTTAACCGCAGGCCTCTCAGGCAGCATTGTTCCTTAAAGCGCGCTATCCCCAGTTTGTCTTTCGGGCTCGTCGCAAAATGCTTAACTACTTCGTCCGGTGTGACCTGCCCACCATTCAAAAGCAGGCCCCTAAGGCAACATTCTGCTTTGAAACGCGCCAGCTCCAGTGTTGCCCTGGTGGCCTGAAAGCCTTTAACTACTTCCTCCGGTGTGACCTTCTGGCCATGCAGCGGCATACTCTTCAGGCAACATTCTTCCTTAAAGCGTAGGATTGCCAGCTGGTATTTTTTATTTTGATACGGCTCCCGGTTGAATTCTTGAATGACCTGATCCGGTGTCACTTTTCTATTGCCATGAAGAATGTTTTGTAAGCAGAGCTTTTGCAGGAAGAAGCCACTACGCAGAGACGATTTATCCATCCCATAGGCTCTCAGTACATCAGCTGATGTGACTTTACGTCCATGTAATGGTTTTTTTTCCCAAAAGGCATCCTCAACAAATTTGCCATCATTCAGTGAGCGAGCTGTGCCTTTAAACGACGGACGGTTTAACACTCTTTTACCGCTAAATGTACTTCCAGAGTGCGGAGAACTCCCGCTTGAAGCAGGTTTTTGGCCAACCTGGCCAGCAGGCTTTGGGTAGGGGGAGGCGGATGTGATTGCTTTCAGAATAAAACCCTGCGCACTTGGAATATAAATACCGCAGTTTGACCTTCAAATGATTATCAGGTTCAAAATTTCAGGATCAAGACTTAAGAGTCCTGATTTTGGAGGAGACGCAGCAGAAGTTAAAAACTGTCGCTTAATAAAATTATGCAAGATGATCGTCGTTCAACTGACTTTTCTTCCACTTCAGTCGAGTATAAAAATCGTCTCTTTCTGCCAACCAGCCGCCACGCTCATAGTCCCTGCCAACCTCATCTGCTGAGACCGCCTGGTGATTCAGTGGCAGGCCGTTCAGGCAGCATTCCGCTTTGAAACGCACCAGCGGCAGTGTTGCTTTAGCTGCCTGATAATCCTTAACCACCTCATCCCGCGTGATCCTGTGGCCTAACACCCGCGGGATCCTCAGGCAACATGCCGCTTTGAAGTGCGCCATCTCAAGTTTGCCTCCCGGGCTATCCGGAAAAGCTCTAAGCACATCTTCCTGTGTGATCAGTTGGCCTTTCCACGGCAGGCGCCTCAGGCAACACTGTCCTAAGAAGCGCGCTATCTCCAGTTTGCCTCCCGGACTATGCCGGAAAGCCTGAACCACTACTTTGGGTAAGATCGGATTGCCCAATGGCAGGCGTCTAAAGCAACATTCCCGCTTAAAGAACGCCATCTCCAGTTTGCCTTTCGGAGTATCCGGGAAAGTCTCAAGCACAGCTTTCGGTGTGACCTGCATGCCATGCAGCGGCAGTCCCATCAGGTAACATTGTGCTTTGAAGATGGCCATCTCAAGTTTGCCTTCCGGACTATCCGGGAAAGCCTCGACCACAGCTTCCGGTGAAACCTGCTGGCCATGCAGCAGCAGTTCCCTCAGGCAACATTGTGCTTTGAAGATCGCCATCTCAAGTCTGCCTTTCGGAGTATCCGGGAAAGCTTCGACCACAGCTTCCGTTGAGACATTCTGGCCATGCAACGGCATTTTCCTCAGGCAACATTGCGCTTTGAAGAACGATAACCTCTCTTTGCCTTCCGGGCTATCCGGGAACGCCTCTACCACAGCTTCCGTTGAGACCTTCTGGTTATTCAACGGTATGCCCCTGATGCAACAATTCGCTTTGAAGCGCGCTATCCCCAGTCTGCTTTCCGGACTGTCCGGGAAAGCATTAACCACTTCATCCGGTGTGAGCTGAAGGTCATTCCATAGCAGCCCCCTCAGGTAACATTCCGCTTTTTTGTCCGCTCTTTCAAAAAGCAACAATGCCATGCTTTTATCGCTGACCAACATTTTTTTAATGACATAATCTGATCGAAGGCATGACACATGACGTGTATGGGTCGCACTGAAATGAACAAAATCAAAAAAAGACAGATTACTGGCAATGAGTTCCAGTAGTTCATCAGGAAGTTTGTTCAAATAACAGTTATCAGGTTGGCGATGTACTTTTTTTACGGTTCTGATACCAAAAAGCGCGAATGGAATTAATGAGTCAGGGGTTTGGGGATCAAGAATAAACGACATTACTCGGGGTGACACAGCAGTGGCTGGAAACATAATATAGGTCCTTGTACACCTTTTTTTCTATGAGCCCGGGGTCTGAAAAAAGTTCCGCGTGCGGCAATGACCTGCCTGATTCGAGTAAAAAATCATTTTGCTGGCCGGGTGTACTTACAGTAATTCAGGCCATGGCCAGCACCAACAATATACTTAAAATATGGCTATCCGGACTCAGGAATTCGTCAGGGGAGCCCTGATAAACATTACTGGTCGTTTATATATCAGGGCTGCTGTAGCTGCTGTAAATGTTGCGCAGGCCCTGAAACGTTTCAAGGCAGGGCTGGATCAAGCTGGTTGTGGATGGTTCGGATAAATAACCTGGCATCAGTAAGCTCAAGATCAGCAAGGGACAATGCCAGGTGGTTTTTGCTGCCATCGGTTATCAATCGCAGGCCGTCAAAGTTCAGCTCACCAAGTGAGCTTGGGATCCGCAGCCGAATCAGGCCATTGTGACTGAATTCAATCGTTGACAAATCAGGGTTGAATTCAAGTGTGTCAGCGGAGCCTGCTATCAGGAGGGGCTTGAGCAGTGTTTCCAGCGTGCTATCAATCGGCTCGGCATGTTCTTTCGCAAGCAGTGGGTAAGCCGGAGTGAGCAGAGCCATTGACAGGGAGGCGGATAAACGAAGCTGGCTCTGGCTGGAAAGTGCCCTGCGTAGTTGCCATCGTGACAGTATGCGCTGTTCAATCAGGTACTCTCCAAGCAGCTGGTCATGGCTTGCTGACCGGTGAATGGCGGCATCAAGCTGCTCTGGTGAGATATATCCTTTTTTTATCAGGATCTGGCCCAGCCTTGAGTTGTGATAAACTGCCTGCCGTTTTTGTTCTTCCATCATTAAGGTCCATGATCTTGCCGGGGCATTGCTTTCAATATCGGCCAACGGGATAATGGTTTGATCATTGCGGATGGTCGAAAGCGGTTGGTTAAACCAGTGCGAAAATCGTTTTCGTCAACTATTCTCGTCATGGCTCGTTGATAACGAGCCATGAATGTTTTCTTCAACAGGCTCATTCATGTCAAAAAATACGGTGGATACTGAGAGCTTTGCCTTTGAGCAGTCTTTGGCCGAGCTGGAGACATTGGTCCAGAAAATGGAGTCCGGCGATTTGAGCCTGGAAGAATCCCTGAAAGCCTTTGAGCAGGGCATTAAACTGACCCGTGGCTGCCAGAAAGCATTGACCGATGCTGAGCAGAAAGTTCAACAGTTGCTTGCGCAAAATGGTGAACTGACCACAGAGCCATTTGCTGCTGACGGTGCAGAGCCTTCAGCAGATAGAGGACTGTGAAGATGGCAAGCCCTGTGCCGCTTTCAAAGTTTATCGAGCAGTGTCGTTTACAGGTGGATCAAACGCTCTCTGAAGTCCTGCCTGATGACAGTAAGGTCAGCCCCCTGCTGCTGGAAGCGATGCGATACAGTGTCTTTAATGGTGGCAAAAGAGTGCGGCCAACGCTGGTTTATGCTGCCTGCCATGCTTTTGGTGGGGATGTTAAGCAGGCCAACCCTGCTGCCTGCGCTGTTGAATTAATCCATGCCTACTCACTGGTTCATGATGATTTGCCGGCAATGGATGATGATGACCTGCGCAGGGGCAAGCCAACCTGTCACAAGGCATACGATGAGGCAACTGCGATTCTGGTGGGAGACGCGCTGCAGAGTCAGGCCTTTGAGGTGTTGGGCAATGCCCGTTTATGTCCTGATTCAACCCTGACCGACAGTGTTCGATTGCAGCTGGTGACGATCCTCAGCCAGGCGTCGGGACTGGCTGGCATGGCGGGTGGTCAGGCGATGGACCAGTGTGCCGCCGGGACGGTGCTGAACCAGCAGCAGCTTGAGTTGATGCATACCCATAAAACCGGTGCTCTGATTCGGGCCAGTGTCCGTATGGGAGCATTGTGCGCCAGGCCGTTGCAGGGCGAGGAGTTGCAGTTACTGGATCATTATGCAAGAGCCATCGGCCTTGCCTTCCAGGTTCGGGACGATATTCTGGACGTGATTGCTGATACGGAGACGCTGGGCAAGCTTCAGGGAGCGGATATGGCTCTGGACAAACCTACTTATGTTTCCCTGATGGGGCTGGAGGCAGCGAAAGCTTATGCCAAAGAGCTTCACCATACTGCCATCAGCGCCCTTTCCGGATTCGACCATTGTGCTGATTTTCTTCGCCAGATTGCCGACTACATCATTCGAAGAAGCTATTAATGTTGTTGGTGGCTTCAGGAATCCAACCTATCTGATTTGTCAATTCTACGGGCTAGGCGGCACAACAAGATTGTGCGATGCTATTCCAGTCAGGTTGGGTGTACAATGCCAGCCAGCGGATCATCCCAGACGTTATTACGAGCACATGTTTCACGAGATACCCAAGACACTGCCTGATACTCCTTTGCTGGACCAGGTAAATAATCCGGAACAACTTCGCGCACTTGAAGAATCCCGTCTGCCACAACTGGCCCGGGAGCTGCGGGAGTTTTTATTGTATTCCGTTGGGCAGACAGGGGGGCATTTTGGTGCTGGGCTTGGTGTAGTGGAGCTGACCATTGCGCTTCACTATATGCTTAATACTCCGGAAGACCGTTTGGTCTGGGATGTGGGTCACCAGGCTTATCCGCATAAAATTCTGACGGGGCGCAGGGATAGAATGTCATCCCTGAGGCAAAAGGATGGCCTCGCCGCTTTCCCGAAAAGAGACGAAAGTGAGTTCGATACGTTTGGTGTCGGGCATTCCAGTACGTCGATCAGTGCGGCGCTGGGCATGGCCATTGCCGCCAGGGCTAAGGGTGAAAAGAGACGCGCTGTTGCGGTGATTGGCGATGGCTCCATGACGGCGGGTATGGCCTATGAAGCCATGAATCACGCAGCGGATGTAAAGGCCAATATGCTGGTGATTCTTAATGATAACGATATGTCCATTTCCAGAAGTGTTGGCGGGCTCGCCAACTATCTGGCCAAAATACTTGCCAGCCGGACTTACCACCATATTCGTGAAGGCAGTAAAAAGGTTCTGAATGTTATCCCCCGTGCCTGGGAGCTGGCAAGACGAACCGAAGAACACGTCAAGGGAATGGTGGTTCCCGGAACGTTGTTTGAAGAGATGGGTTTCAACTATATCGGTCCTATTGATGGTCATGACCTGCCGATGCTGGTTCATACCCTGAGGAATATGAGAGACCTGGAAGGCCCTCAGTTTTTGCATGTGGTGACTCAGAAGGGGAAAGGGTTTAATCCGGCCGAGCAGGATCCGATTGGTTACCATGCCATTACCAAGCTGGAGCCACAGGCAACAGAGAATCCGAAGACGGTTGCCCCCAGGCAACCCAAATACGCCAATGTTTTTGGACAGTGGTTGTATGATATGGCCGCTGCGGATGAACGGTTGATGGGTATTACGCCGGCAATGAAAGAAGGTTCTGACCTGATTCGTTTTGCGGATCACTTTCCGGAGCGTTATTTTGATGCGGCGATTGCCGAGCAGCACTGTGTCACACTGGCGGCCGGCATGGCCTGTGAGGGCCTCAAGCCGGTTGTTGCTATCTACTCGACATTCCTGCAGCGTGCTTATGATCAGCTGATTCATGATGTCGCTGTGCAGAAGCTGGATGTGCTGTTTGCCATTGACCGTGCCGGCATGGTTGGGGAAGATGGCCCAACCCATGGTGGCTGCTACGACATTGCCTATCTGCGTTGTATCCCCGATATGCTGGTGATGACGCCGGGCGATGAAAATGAAACCCGACAGCTGCTGTCTACTGGTTTTCTTTATAATGGGCCGGCATCCGTTCGTTATCCCCGGGGAACAGGGCCTGGTGCGGAGATTTGTCCTGATCTTGAACCTTTGCCTGTTGGTAAAGGTGAAATTCGTCGTAAAGGAAGCCGGGTAGCGCTGCTGGTGTTTGGCACCTTGCTGGGGAGTGCCCTGGCAGCTGCTGAGTCGCTGGATGCAACGGTTGCCAATATGCGGTTTGTGAAACCTCTGGATGAAGTGCTGGTCAAAGAGCTTGCTGCTAACCATGAGTTGTTGGTGACCCTGGAAGAAGGGTGTATTGCCGGTGGTGCAGGCTCAGGCGTTATGGAATATCTGCAGAAGCAGGAAATGACTGTGCCGGTGCTGAACCTTGGTATTCCTGATACCTACATTGAAGCGGCGAGCCATAAGGAACAGTTGGCTCAGTGCGGGCTGGATCAGGAGGGTATTATTCGTTCGGTTCGTGACAGGATGGAGCGGATAGAGCGGAAGTCCTTTCATCTTGGCAAAACGGCTACTCCGGCTTAGGGAGTTTGCCCTGAGCACCGGTCCTTCACACGACAACGTCGAGATGATAAAAAAGGGAGCCAGCTGGCTCCCTTTTTGATGTTATTGGATTTGTTCAGGCCATGTTGTACATGTGCCCCAGCTTCCACACTTTGGTGGCCAGATAACGCTCGTTGTGAGGGTTTTGACCGGTCTGGTGCGGGATCCTTTCGGCAACCTGAATGCCAAGGTTGGTAAGGGATTCAACTTTGCGTGGATTGTTGGTCATCAGTTTCAGGCTGGAAACGCCAAGATGATCAAGCATGGTTTTGCACATGTCATACTTGCGCATATCCGGTTCAAAACCCAGTTCTTCATTTGCCTGAACCGTATCCATGCCACTGTCCTGAAGGTGATAGGCGCGAACCTTGTTCAGCAGACCAATGCCACGGCCTTCCTGGCGGAGATAAAGCAATACTCCCCGGCCTTCTTCAGCAATGCGCTCCAGGGCCGCCTGAAGTTGTGGGCCGCAGTCGCAGCGCATGCTGAACAGAGCATCACCAGTCAGACATTCTGAGTGAACCCTGGTAAGTACCGGTCCCCCCTGACTGACATCCCCCATGGTTAATGCCAAATGCTCCTTGCCCGTACCAATGTCTTCGAACCCATACATGATGAATTCGCCATAGGGCGTGGGTAAGCGAGACTCTGCAACAAAACTAACAGACACTCACTGCTCCTTATGTAGTTCGTGACCGGATTGTATCAGTCTGTGAGGCGTCAGGCGAGTATGGTAATAAGGCAGAAAAATAGAGAGAACTACCGGCTGACCCGGAACAATGGGTTAGTAATTTGCCTCAATCTGCATGACTCCGCGATGCTCTGACAGTTTGACGTGTTTCAGAAAGCTCATGCCTAATAATACGATGTCAGGGTGGGAGCCTTCGATAACGGTTGCTTCTACGTGATTTACCCGAATGTTGCCCAGAAGCACGCTCGATAAATTTACCTGATAACCATCAACAAGATCGCTGGCGGTTGCTACTTTAATTGGGGTTCCTGCCTGATAATCGATGCCCAGACGTTTGGCGTCCAGTGAGTTGATGGCCAGAACATTAGCACCAGTGTCCACCAGAACATCAATGGCACGGTCATTAATCCGTCCACGGGTGATGTATTGTCCCCGGTTATTTCGGGATATTTTGATCATTGCTTTCTCAGGCTGTTGAATGCCACCGTTCATATCCCGGCTGATCCGGTAGGTCATTGCCTTGCCATTGACTTCCAGGGTGGCGCTGGTACTGGTCGCTTTCAGCAGTTTTATGCCTGCCACCGATTTTCCATCTGTAGCCAGTAAATGCCGCTGACCGTCGATGATAACCAGTGCTTTATTGGAAAACAGACCAACAACGTTGATATTGCTGGCATGGCTGTGGGTGCTTATGGCCAGGGCCAGAAGAAAGGTTGACAGTCTCATTATGTATTCTTATTTCTTATTTCTTATACTTACTGTTTTTGATGATATCAGAGGCTTAAGCCAGATTAACAATCCCTATGTGAGAACTTTCTTCAGATAGACATAATGAATGGCCTGCAGGCACAAAAATGCAAAGACGCCTGCCACCAGGTCATCAACCATAATGCCAATACCGCCGTGAACTTTTTTATCCAGCCAGCTGATCGGCCATGGCTTCCAGATATCAAACAGCCTGAACAGGACAAAGCCCAGAAGAATCCAGGGCCATCCTGCCGGGGCAGCAATCATGGTTATCCAGAAGCCGCAGAATTCATCCCAGACGATCGCTGGATGGTCATGCACCCCCAGATCTTTTGCGGTCCGCCCGCAGAGCCAGAAACCCAACACTGAAGCGACAACTATAACCCCGAGGTATGTCCAGAGACTTAATCCCTGCAGAAGCAGGTAAAAAAACACAGCGGCAACGGTGCCGAAGGTCCCGGGCGCTTTAGGAGTCAGCCCACTGCCGCAGCCAAAGGCGAGAAAGTGAACAGGATTTTTCCAGCAGGTTTCTCTTGGTGCTATGCCTTGTCTGGTAGAGAGCGTCATGGGCTTTATATTCTTTCAGAAATCAAAAATGAGTGTAGGCTTTTTTGCTGAGCAGGTTGCCCTGTGGGTCTCTGATTATTCCAGACTCATCATTAATCTGGCCAATACAGGTAATGCGACAGCCATCTGAGAGTTTCGCTGGCAGCGTCTGAGCCAGGTGGCGGGGAATCGTGAAGCAGAGTTCGTAATCGTCACCACCGGTCAGGGCCAGTGTGAGTGCGGTATCCTGGTCATGGCACCGGCCAAGGGCCGCAGACCTGGGGACCAGTTCAGGCTCGATTTCTGCGCCTACGTTGCTGGCTTTGAGGATATGGCCAAGATCACCCAGCAGCCCATCGGAAATATCCAGGGCCGAGGTAGCGCCTGCCTGGCGCAGCCATTGTCCGGCGAATAGACGGGGTGAGGGGTACCAATAGCGATGTAACAGGTATTTCAGGCTTTCATCACCACAGGTTTCCGGTGTCTCGCCGCTCAGTACAGAAGGCAGCGCCCCGGCGGCATCACCCAGGGTGCCGGTAATACAGATAAGATCACCGGGCCGGGCACCGCTGCGTAACAGGGCCTGTCCTTTGGGGATCAGCCCCTGGACCTGTAGCGTGAGGGTCAGCGGTCCTTTCGTGGTATCTCCGCCAATCAGCGGGATTTTAAATCGCTGGGCAAGCTGGGCAAGACCTTCAGAGAACTCTTTCAGCCAGAGTTCGGAAACCCTGGGCAGGGTCAGGCCGAGGGTAAAACTGTGCGGTTCTGCCCCCATGGC
This sequence comes from Salinisphaera sp. G21_0, assembly GCF_017744115.1. Classification (GTDB taxonomy): domain Bacteria; phylum Pseudomonadota; class Gammaproteobacteria; order Pseudomonadales; family Endozoicomonadaceae; genus Endozoicomonas. Next base: position 13,890 of record NZ_JAGHQW010000020.1, read on the forward strand.
CGCAAGATCACTGAGGTTGACGGCCAGGGCACGGTAACCAAGGGCGAAAGGATCACATTCACCGGGGAAGTGAACCCCTTCCACCAGGGTGTCCAGTGACTGGGCAAGCTGCATATCCGGGGGTATGTCAAAGAGCGCACAGTCATCTCCAATGCCAAGAATGCTGCTGGTATATTGCCCTTGAATCTGTGCAATCTCAGGGCGAGCAAAATAGCGTTTGATCAGCTCGAATTCACCCATTACACCAGTGGCCATAAATCCCCGTTAAATGGTCAAGTCGTCTTCTGTGCCTGACATCCGTCATGGCGTAAGCAGCTTATAATTAATCAGCCTATTTTTTCCGGTAGGCTTGCACTTCCTCAGAACGCAGGCGTGGTGCCAGCTTGTCGAGGATGCCATTAATATAGCGATGGGAGTCCTGGGCACCAAAGCGCTTGACCAGTTCAATGGCTTCATTGATCACTACCCGGTAAGGAACATCCTTCCGGTTGATCAGTTCAAAGCAGCCAATGCGCAGGGCGGACAGCTCCACCGGGTCAAGCTGGCTCAATGGACGGTCCAGTACGGCGGTCATCGCTTCATCAAGTTGGTTGGCCTGATTGGGAACACCATGAATGATGGCACTGAAATAGCCGGCATCCACTTTGCTGAAATCATTGTCAGTGCGGAATTGCGCTTCAATCTGGTTCAGTGGTGATTTGGCAATTTGCCACTGATACAGTGCCTGAAGGGCCAGCTGTCGTGCTCTTCTGCGAGCCGACGGGTTAAGCCGGTCTGCGCTCTTCTTTTGAACGGGGTTGCCTTGTGGGTTATTCATTGGCGAGGTGCTCACCTCAAGCCTCCAGATTCTATAAAAGGGATATCATTTGAAAGGCGTGGGCCTTTCCACCCTTGCTGCCAGATTTTGTCGGCCACCGGGTTTGTTACCGTCAGAGCATCAAGGGGAAGCACTTCATCTTCCAGATTAACCTGAGACGGCTTTTAAACACATTCGTTAGCAACGCAATCAAAATGCGGTGTTCCACCAGAAGGTGAACCAACCAAATAGTAATAGCAAAGGCAACTTTTGTTTTAAATACAGATGAACGATATCCGATCAGTTTACATGATCGGGTAACGTTCATTGTGATTTTTTTTACGCTATTGAGGGGCTATTTCCACCGGATGAGTTACTCACCAAATGGCAGATACTCCACAACTTCCAGGTCAAACCCGGAAAGAGCCGCAAAGCGGATGGGCGAGCTTAACAGGCGCATCTTGCCAACGCCCAGGTCCCGCAAAATCTGTGAGCCGGTGCCAATGGCCTGGTACGCTCTGGACATTCCATCGGATGACGAACGCTCATTGGCATCAATAAAGCGCTCCAGGGCCATTCCCAGGTCCTGGTGGCTGCCGGAATCCAGCAGTACAACAACCCCGCTGCCTTCTTCGGCGACCCTGGCCATGGCTTTATGCAGAGACCAGCTGGTGCGGGTAGTATCATTGTGGGCTGCCAGAAGGTCGCGGAACGGTTCCATGGCATGAACACGAACCACGGTTGGTGAATCCGGCGTAATATAACCTTTGCTGAGCGCCAGGTGTTTGCAGTCGCTGATGCTGTCCTGGTAAACCGAAAGATCAAACTGGCCAAAGTCGGTATTAATGACCCGTTGCTCAACCTTTTCTACGGTTTTTTCATGGATAATCCGGTAGTGGATCAGGTCGGCAATAGTACCGATTTTCAGGTCATGCTTTTCTGCAAACGCTTCCAGGTCAGGGCGACGGGCCATTGAGCCATCTTCATTCATGATCTCAATAATGGCGGCTGCCGGTGTCAGCCCTGCCAGACGGGCAAGGTCACAACCGGCTTCTGTGTGGCCAGCGCGGCTCAATACCCCGCCGGGTCTGGCACGAAGTGGAAAAATATGACCTGGCTGGACAATGTCGGCCGGGCGTGAAAGTGGGTCAACTGCCGTTAAAATGGTTCTGGCCCGGTCCTGAGCGGAAATACCCGTGGTCACCCCTTCTGCCGCTTCAATGGATACGGTGAATGGTGTGCCATAGCCAGACTGGTTGTCCGAAGCCCCCACCATTGGCGGAAGGCCAAGGAAATCACAACGATCGCCGGTCAGTGTCAGGCACAGCAGCCCCCTGGCCTCACGGGTCATAAAGTTAACAATTTCCGGGGTGATTTTCTCCGCAGCGATGATCAGGTCACCTTCGTTCTCACGGTCTTCATCATCCATCAGTATGACCGGCTTACCGACGCGAATGTCCTCTAGAAGTTCTTCGATGGAGTTCAGCTGCATAATGTCCCTCTGATACCCGGTGGTTTCCGGTACGATTTCTTATCAGCTATAAGCGAAAAAATGTGTGGCGGCTATTTTACTCTTTTCGTCAGGGGTTAAAAGCGGTTTATGGGGAATCTGTGCTTTGTTGTGATTTGCCTGTAATGTTTTAGGTTAAGCATACTGTTGCTGTTTATCTGGCTGGTCACTATTCAATGGAATGATAAAGGGACTAATTATAATGTTTGGAAATGCATCGGATGTATTAAAGTCTTCTGCTGACGTTCTTGAAAATTGGAACAGTGCAGGTAACCTCAGCCGCTGGCGATCCCTGGATATGCAAAAGGTGAATACGTCAGATGGACGGCTGGTTTATAAGCTGGAGGTCAAGGAAGGTTTTTTTTCTTATCTGGTCAATCATGTCAAATGTTTCCTCCTCGCATCCCATTACAGGAAAACCATGGAGGAAGCGCTCCAGGCACCCACCATAGAGAAAAGCATAAAGGAGCGTTATGTTGCAGGGGTTAACAAGGGGGGGGCCCTTTGTGAGTCACATACCATATCAGGAATCATTGCCAGCAATCGAGGGTGGCCAGAATGCAAATCGTCAGACAACCGTAACTGATGAGAATGATCCCGCTTTGGCCCGGGCGTTAGCGCTCAGCAGAAAGTCGCAGCAACGGGATGAGCAAATGCGTAGTGCCAGAGAGCGGGCAGATGTGGCAAAGGCCATTCAGCGTAGCCTGGACTCAGACACTTCAAAGATTACTGAAAGTGATCCCGCTATGACGCAGGGGCTCGCTTCAAGTAAAGAGTCGGACGCCGTTCGACGAGCAAAAGCTATCCGGAACGAGCGAAAGGCGGCAGCCATATTAGAGAAATACCACCGGAAGTTTGTTAAGACGGTTCGCGATGGTGATTGTTTTTATGATGGTATGTCCAAAATCAGACGTGATGCCAGCATCACGGGATTAAGAAAAAAATCCTACGATGAGGGAAAAAGGTGCCTGGATGGCAATGGTAAGCTTCAATTTCACCCGGTACTCACTTCTTTATTTCAAAAACAAATTGAAATGTTAAAGGAGCCTCGTAATTATGCCGAACAGATTGATCTTCGTCTGATGGCGTGTACTCAAAATTGCAGGATCATTGTTTGCGATCTTGATGAAACGGTAATCAACGTTCTTGGCCCTGAAGGTGAGCTTGAAGAGTACCCAAAAAAAACATTGTCTGAAGTCATGGGGCAACATCCTGAGGCAGAATTATTTGTGTTCGATGGCAAAGATAAGCACTACATGACAGCCAGGAAAAAGTAGTACTTAACGCGTCAGAATAGAAAAAACCGAAAGTACAGCAACAATTGTCTACTAACGAGATCCTCACTCGTTGGAGCGTGCTATTCTCAGGCCCGCAACGGACCGGAAAATTTATCAGGCTTGGGCAGTATTTCTAATTGGGTGGTTAAGCTTTCCAGGATATTTTCTATCTGGCCTGAATCAAGACGTGCGTTTAAAAGGTCTGAGATGATTTTCTCCTGCTCATTACTAAGTTCTTGTTTCAATCTTTTCAAACTTTTATTAGGGCCTTCTCTACAAATTCTTATTTCATAGTGATAGCAATCAGAGCAATGTTTGTGTCCGGGCGGGACTCCCACACAGTCGTGACCCATCATGTCGAGCAGGGATAGCAAAAGCTCACCTATTTTTTGCTGTTGTCTGCGATTCCAAATGAGGGTGTCATCAGAATTATTCGGTCGGCCGAAATCAGAAATTTTCAGCCTGTTCTCTCGGGCAACATAGAGGACATTTTTCTTGCCAATATCTGCACTGATAATCCTGCCTTTTTGCAGTATGTGAAGATACCCTCTTAATAATTCGGCTATAAAAAAGTTCAGCTGTTTGCTATTCAACTTTGTTTTGTCTTGCCCCCATAAAACAATGAGTTGATATACGTTGCAGTCTGCCAGCTCCATAGCAATGGTAGAACTATCCAGAGAGTAGTCCAACATAGTTACAATATTTACATGTGGGTTTAATGCTTTGAAAGCATTGATTTCAAGTTCACCGTAATGGCTGGTTTTTTTCAGTGCGACATATTTGTTTTCTGTATTTCCTGTTATTTTTTCAGCAAGAAACACTTTCGAGAAACAACCTTCACCAATCTGGTGTTTTTTTATATATCTTCCAGACATGAGCACTACAGTTTCATTGCTTTCGTCAAAATGTGCTTGTGGTGGATGTTGATAAGTTGATTCAGATGGATTAACAGATTGCATTTACTAACCTCAATTTTCGGTTAAGTTATCGTTAATGGGAGTAAGTAGTTCTTCCTTTGCTTTCACATAAATCACTAACCGTTATATTAGTAATAACAATACCTTGTTTCTTCCAATAAAATGGAACATTTTTAAGCAGAAAATCCCCATCTTTGGTTGGGAGCAGCTTATCAAGACAATGGTCGCGCTGTGATTTTCCAGTCATTACCTATTGCCCGGATATCTTTGATAACCAGCTCTTTTTTTTCAGACATGCTTTGCAGTGGTAAGTTCAGTAGGGGTCTTGCTGCTGAGCCCATCAGAACCGGAGCCATGAATACCACCAGTTCATCAATCAGGTTTTCAGCCATCATACTGCCAGCCAGTTGAGCGCCGGTTTCCAGTAGTACCTCGTTGCACTCCCTGCGTCCCAGTTCTGCTAGTAGTGCCGGGAGGTTTACTCTGCCAGCCGTTTGGTCTTCGGGATTATCTAAAACCAGCACTTCTGCGCCCGCCTGCTCCAGCCGTGCTTTTTTCTCGGGGCAGCATGGTGAGGTGGTAACGATCAGGCAATGCCCGGGGCCTGAAATAACTTTGGCATCAACGGGCGTTTGCAGTGTGGAGTCCAGGACCACCCGCAGAGGCTGACGTTTGCAGATCGCTTCTGCATTGGCCAAACCCAGTTCATTGGGGCGAACCGTCAGTGACGAGTTGTCATGAAGAATCGAGCCTACCCCCGTGATAATGGCACAACTCTGTGCCCTGAGTTTTTGTACTTCACTGCGTGCCTTGGGGCCGGTAATCCATTGGGATTCACCGCTGGCCATGGCGGTTCTGCCATCCAGGCTCATGGCCAGTTTTGCTCTGACCAGCGGCATGCCCGTCGACATGCGCTTGAAAAAACCTTCATTCAGGGCCCGGGCTTCATCGGCAAGAACACCGGATTGGATTTCTATCCCCGCTTCCTGAAGCAGGGCCATGCCTTTACCGGATACGGCCGGGTTGTCATCCTTTATTGCCGCAACCACCCGTGCGACACCGGCAGCCTTGAGGGCTTCTGCACAGGGGGGGGTTCTGCCAAAATGGCTGCAAGGCTCCAGGGTTACATAGGCTGTGGCACCTTTGGCCTTTGTGCCAGCCATGCGTAGTGCATGCACTTCGGCGTGAGGCTCTCCTGCCTTTTCGTGCCAGCCTTCTCCAATAATATGACCGTTGACGTCTACAATTAAACAGCCAACTCTCGGGTTGGGCATGGTTGTATACCAACCTGAGCGAGCCAGCTTGATAGCCTTGGCCATAAAGCCTCTGTCTATGGCTTCTTGGGTCATTGGAACCTCGGTAATTACTTTTTCTTATCGATAACAATATGGCTGAAGGAGCCATCCGCATTGATTTTGAAAGCTTTGCCAAAACCAACGGTATACTGGCCATTTTCAGGCGTCAGGGCAAAGAGGTGAAAGTCCGGCAGATTGCGCAAGACTTCCACCGTATTGCCAAATTTTTCCTGAATCAGGTCCAGCCAGTGGTCACAGCGTTCGGTGCCTCTTGCCAGCTCATGGGCCTGACAGTGGAAAAAGGCGCGCTCCCGGGCAAACAGGTTTTTGGTTTCTGACTCAGGGGCTGCAAACAGGATTGAGCACACAGGGTTAACCAGCAGATTGGGAGTGTGGTGAGCCAGCTCGCTGACGAATATATAAAAAGTACCGTCTTTTCCCCGCAGGTAGGGAGTGTAGCTGATTTCCGGTCTCCCTTGTGGAGAAAGCGTGGAAAGCGTTAACGTTTGATGGCTGTTCACCAGCTTCTCGCAGCGTTCAGCGATTGCCACAAGTTCTTCACCTTCTATAACTGCTACTTTCTTGCTCATGACTACCTTGGATGAGAATCAGCATCATTAGCGGAGTAATATAACCTATTGCGAACTTCATTGTCTCTTCGCATAGATAGAGCGCCCAAAGGAGTAGGATAATGGCATCATTGATGCCGGATTATTGATTCAAACAGGTTTTTTCGTTGGGACGTCACTAACCGATGTGTCCCAGTAGGCTACTGTCTCCTTTCTCTGATTGGTTGCTACAACGAACTCTGGCGATTTGACCAGTTCGGGTAAATACTTTTTATGAAAAATTCCATGATAGAGGAAAAGGCCTTGGTCTATAAGGTTTGTATATTTGTAATCTGACCCGTATTCATAATCATTATTTCCAAGGTTTTATGAATTAAATTTAATGGATTTGGAGTTAATCCATGTTCAGGAATCAGAACTTAGGACATTCGTAAGTTTAAAAAGTTCAGTTTTAAAGTATCTGTGCTTCCCGAATCATCACAGAGAGGGTTTTCACAATGACCATGGCCATAAACAGCCTTGGAACCCAATGCATCTCCCGAACGTCTTGCATAAACTGTCTGATCATTATTGCACCTGTAACTTTCACGAAATGGTCTGGGGGGCAGGTTATCGTTTTTTCCTTAAAAAATAAAAGCCGGATTGCTGTTTTTCCTGCCCTGCTTGCTGTTTGTGGGTAGTCCGATAGACTACGAAGGATTTTTGCAGCCGATTAAAGTGCCAGAGGGAGTGTGACGTGACCAGAGTTGCCGTTGTGGGTGCCGCCGGAAGAATGGGGCGAATGCTTGTAGAAGCCGTTGCCGCTGATCAGCAGTGCCAGCTGGGAGCAGCAATTATCAAGCCTGGCGACAGTCTGTTGGGGGTGGATGCAGGAGACCTGACAGGGGTTGGCTCACTGGGTGTGCCATTAACAGATAGCCTGGTGGCAGCTGTTAATGACTTTGATGTTTTGATTGATTTTACCACCCCGGAATTGACCATGCAGAATGTCGCCCTGTGCCAGCAGTATGGTAAAGGCATTGTGATTGGCACCACTGGCTTAAGCAATGGTCAGAAGGCAGAACTCGCCAAAGCGGCAGAAGATACCGCCATCGTTTTTGCGCCTAATATGAGTATCGGGGTCAATCTGGTGTTCAAGCTGCTGGAGATGGCTGCCAGGGTACTGGGTGATGATGCAGATATTGAAGTTATTGAGGCGCACCATCGTCATAAGGTGGACTCACCCTCCGGAACGGCACTGAAAATGGGTGAAGTGGTGGCAGATACCCTGGGGCGTGATCTGCAAAAGTGCGCTGTTTACGGTCGCGAAGGGTATACCGGGCCAAGAGATCGGGAAACCATTGGTTTTGCCACTGTTCGAGCCGGCGATGTGATTGGTGACCATACGGTGCTGTTTGCCTGTGAAGGTGAGCGCGTGGAGGTAACCCATAAAGCCAGCAGCCGGTTGATCTATGCCCGGGGCTCATTGCGGGCGGTTCGATTTATTGCTGATAAAAAGTCCGGCCTGTTCGATATGCAGGATGTTTTGGGTCTGAAAACTTAAATCACTGCCCGGTGTGCTGATAATGCGGAAAATGGGTGAAAAAGGAGGTTGATAGTGATGATAGTATCCGGCGTTGTTACCCCTCAGGGGTGGGGGGATTGGTTGGCGAATGAGAGTCTTGATGGCATTAAAGATTTCTCGAGGGCAACTAAGGGACAGAAAAAAATGCTTCCGGGCAGTAATACAGCTTGCGACAGAACTGCCCGCAGCCTTTGTTCCCGTCATATTGCGCCTTATAATGGCACTGTTCCAGCGGGAAGCATGGGTAAATCGATGAAAAGGCCGTTGCCTGCAAGCACGGACCTTGAAGTGGTGCCTCAGAAATTAGCAAGAAATGAGCTATCCACTTTTAGTAAAAACAACCCGCCCGGGTCTGCAAATAACCACAGGGAGAGCCGTAACTCTGATTTATTCAGGATACGCTTTCAGCATCGGATGGAGAGAATCATCAAAAAAAACAGATTAGAGCTATTGATCGAAACACAGAAAAAAAAGAGTGAGCTGAAAAGCAAAGAAAACAAGGCGAAGAGAGTTTTGGAAAATCTAGGTTTCTGCAGACGCAGTCTGGGTAATTTAATGCATCCTATGGAGTATGCATTCAAGGTACTTGTACACGATGAATCTTCAAGAAAACTGATTAAATTGGAAATAGAGATTCAACAACTGACATTTGAACTTAAGCAGGAGGAGTTGCAGAAGAAGTTTAGAGCGCGTGTGTATAATCAGGCGATCCGGGAGATGTCCAATCGTGCAGAGTTGGCCGGAGGAGCTGGAAGAGCGGTTGAAGAATATATGAATAAACAAGACTGGGTTGAGTTGCTGCCTCTTGATGCTCTGAGTCAAAATCACCTGGCGACCAAAAAAAGTAGTGGAAAAGTTAATTGATTTATAGTCTAATACCACAAATTTGCCTTGAATTTATGGTGTGCGCGGCAGGGTGCAAGATCAAAAGCGAGATGGTTTTTTAAAACATCTCGCTTTTTTTGGGTCTTCAAACTGGAGGACTTTAAGCATCATAGCGTTCGGGCATAAGGCGCTCAGGTTCAAGTTCGGGAGGATCCTTTGACTAAGACGGCTGTTTTAGCTCTGGAAGATGGCAGTATTTTCCGGGGAATTGCCATCGGTATTGATGGTGAGACCAGTGGTGAGGTGGTTTTTAACACGGCAATGACCGGTTATCAGGAAATTCTCACCGACCCTTCCTATTCCCGCCAAATCGTTACGCTCACCTATCCCCATATTGGTAATACCGGTATTACTCCGGAAGATGAAGAATCCCCACAGATCCAGGCTGCCGGTCTGATCATCAAGGACCTGCCACTGCTGGCCAGCAACTGGCGCAGCAAAATGTCTCTGGATGACTATCTGAAATCCCGCAATATTGTCGCCATCGCTGGTATTGATACCCGCCGCCTGACTCGAATTCTCCGGGAAAAAGGTGCGCAGAATGGCTGTATCCTGGCGGGTGACGCTCTGACCGGAAAAGCTGCTGAAGCCAAAGCACTGGCCAGGGCTCGTGAATTTCCGGGCCTGAAAGGGATGGACCTGGCAAAAGAAGTCACCACTGACCAGCCTTACACTTGGACAGAAGGTGTCTGGAATCTGGAGACCGACAGCCATGCCAACGTGACGGACCTGCCGTTTCACGTCGTGGCTTACGATTTTGGTGTTAAAAGAAACATTCTGCGCATGCTGGCTCAGCGAGGCTGTCGCCTTACCATTGTGCCAGCCAAAACACCGGCCGAAGAAGTTCTGGCCCTGAATCCAGATGGTATTTTCCTCTCAAATGGCCCTGGTGATCCCGAGCCCTGTGATTACGCCATCGCCGCCATTAAGGAAATTCTGGCAACTTCTCTGCCGGTGTTTGGTATCTGTCTGGGGCATCAGCTGCTGGCTCTGGCCAGTGGTGCCAGGACCGAGAAGATGAAGTTTGGTCACCATGGCGGCAATCACCCGGTTCAGGATCTCAAGACCGGTCAGGTCATGATCACCAGCCAGAACCACGGTTTCGCCGTAGCGGAAGATTCGTTGCCAGAGCACCTGCAGGCAACCCATAAGTCACTGTTTGATGGCAGCCTCCAGGGTATTGAGCGGACTGATCGTCCTGCTTTCAGCTTCCAGGGGCACCCTGAAGCAAGCCCGGGCCCACACGATGTGGCCGGGCTGTTTGACCGTTTTGTTGAGATGCTGAAGGCAGCAAAGTAACCAACCCCGTTTTGATGTGAGAGAAAGATGCCAAAACGTACTGATATTGAAAGTATTCTGATACTCGGGGCTGGTCCAATTATTATCGGGCAGGCCTGTGAGTTTGACTATTCCGGAGCGCAGGCCTGTAAGGCGCTGAAGGAAGAGGGGTTTCGGGTCATCCTGGTAAACTCCAACCCGGCGACCATTATGACCGACCCGGCCATGGCGGACTCAACCTATATTGAGCCAATCCGCTGGGAGACCGTCGAGAAGATTATCGAAAAAGAGCGCCCGGATGCGATTCTTCCCACCATGGGCGGTCAGACCGCGCTGAACTGTGCCCTGGATCTGTTCCATAAAGGTGTGCTGAAAAAGTACGGCGTGGCCATGATTGGTGCCAACCAGCAGGCCATCGACAAAGCCGAAGATCGCCAGCTGTTTGACCAGGCCATGAAAAATATCGGTCTGGCAACGCCGCGCTCCGGTATTGCCCATACCATGGAAGAAGCCCGCGCCGTTCTCGATCAGGTTGGCTTCCCCTGTATTATTCGTCCGTCGTTTACCATGGGCGGTACCGGGGGGGGGATTGCTTATAACAAGGAAGAGTTTGAAGAGATCTGCTTCCGTGGCCTCGACCTTTCGCCCACCAATGAGCTGCTGATTGATGAGTCGCTGATTGGCTGGAAAGAGTACGAGATGGAAGTGGTTCGTGACCGCAATGATAACTGCATCATTGTCTGCGCCATCGAAAACTTTGACCCCATGGGGGTTCACACCGGAGATTCCATTACCGTCGCGCCAGCCCAGACGCTGACCGATAAGGAATACCAGATCATGCGTAACGCCTCCATTGCGGTGCTGCGTGAGATTGGTGTGGAAACCGGCGGTTCCAACGTACAGTTTGGTATCTGCCCGGACACCGGTCGTATGGTGGTCATTGAGATGAACCCCCGGGTATCCCGTTCTTCTGCTTTGGCTTCCAAGGCCACCGGTTTCCCCATTGCCCGTGTTGCTGCCAAGCTGGCGGTGGGTTACACCCTGGATGAGTTGAGCAATGAGATCACCGGTGGTGTGGTGCCAGCCTCGTTTGAGCCATCCATCGATTACGTGGTGACCAAAATCCCCCGCTTTGCCTTTGAGAAGTTCCCTCAGGCAGATGACCGTCTGACCACTCAGATGAAGTCGGTGGGTGAGGTAATGGCCATTGGTCGTTCATTCCAGGAGTCTGTGCAGAAAGCACTGCGTGGCCTGGAAACTGGTGCCACGGGCTTTAACTCCATGTTTGATATCAAACTGGATGCCTGCTCTGATGCAGAGCGTGAAGATGCGCTGGCCAGAATCCGTCGTGAACTGGTGACACCGAAAGCTGACCGTATCTACTACGTTGCGGATGCCTTCCGTGCCGGTATGACCCTGGAAGCGATCTTTGCTGAGTGTATGATCGATCCATGGTTCCTGGTACAGATTCAGGACCTGGTGAATGAAGAAGCGTTATTGGCTGACGACGCCGTTAATGGTAAAGGTTTGGCCTCTCTGTCGAAAGAGCGCCTGTTCCGTCTGAAGCAGAAAGGCTTCAGCGATGCGCGTATGGCGGAACTGCTGGGTATTAAAGAAGCCGAAGTACGCAACTATCGTCGTAAACAACAGGTTAAGCCCGTCTATAAGCGCGTGGACACCTGTGCGGCTGAATTCCAGTCTACGACAGCGTACATGTACTCTTCCTATGATGAAGAGTGTGAAGCCGAGCCTTCTGGCCGTGAAAAGATCATGGTGATTGGTGGTGGACCAAACCGTATCGGTCAGGGTATCGAGTTTGACTACTGCTGTGTCCATGCGGCACTGGCGGCGCGGGAAGACGGCTACGAAACCATTATGGTTAATTGTAATCCGGAGACCGTTTCTACCGATTACGACACCTCTGACCGACTCTACTTTGAGCCGGTAACCCTGGAAGATGTGCTGGCCATCATCGATGTTGAGAAACCCACCGGGGTGATTGTTCAGTACGGTGGGCAGACTCCGCTGAAACTGGCCCGTGCCCTTGAAGCCGAAGGTGTGCCAATTATCGGTACCAGCCCTGAAGCCATTGACCGTGCCGAAGACCGTGAGCGCTTCCAGCAGATGATCCAGAAACTGGGTCTGTTGCAGCCCGCTAACGCCACGGTTCGCAGTGAACAGGAAGCGGTGGCCAAAGCGGCGGAGATTGGCTATCCACTGGTGGTTCGTCCCTCCTATGTTCTGGGTGGCCGTGCCATGGAAATTGTCGCCGGCGAAGATGAGCTGGTGCGTTATATGAAAGACGCTGTTCAGGTATCGAACGACAGCCCGGTGCTATTGGACTACTTCCTGAACCGTGCGGTAGAAGTGGACGTTGATGCAGTGTGTGATGGTGAGCGTGTGGTGATTGGCGCGATCATGCAGCACATCGAGCAGGCGGGTATTCACTCCGGTGACTCCAGCTGCTCGCTGCCGCCTTACAGCCTGAACCGTCGTCATCAGGATGAAATCCGTGAGCAGGTTCGTGCCATGGCCCTGGAATTGGGTGTTGTGGGCCTGATGAACGTGCAGCTGGCCATTCAGGATGACCAGATCTTCGTGATTGAGGTGAACCCCAGGGCTTCCCGTACCGTGCCATTTGTCTCCAAGTGCATTGGTCACTCCCTGGCCAAGATTGCGGCACGGGTGATGATGGGCAAAACCCTGGAAGAGCTGAACTTTACTGCTGAGATTGTGCCGCCTTACTACAGTGTCAAAGAAGCGGTTTTCCCATTCAATAAGTTCCCCGGCGTGGATCCGATTCTTGGCCCGGAGATGAAATCCACCGGCGAAGTGATGGGCGTTGGGGCTACCTTCCCGGAAGCCTTCCACAAGGCGCAGCTGGCTGAGAACATGCAGCTGCCACAGGGGGGTAAGGTCATTCTCTCCGTCCGGGATTTTGACAAACCGGAGTTGCCGATGGTAGCTCGTCTGCTGATGGATATCGGCTTCGAGCTGCTGGCCACCTCCGGCACGGCAAAAGTGATTGAAGAAGCCGGTTTGCCGGTCACCACCATCAACAAAGTGCATCAGGGAAGACCGCATTTGGTGGACATGATCGTCAATGGTGATATAGCCTTCGTCATCAATACGACTGAAGGTCGTCAGGCCATAGCTGATTCTTACCTGATCCGTCGCTCTGCATTGACCAATAAGGTGCTATATACAACCACCATGGCAGGAGCAGAAGCGATTGCGCGTTCGATCGCCTTTGGATCTGAAAGATTGGTCAGACGGCTTCAGGATCTACACGAAGGTAACGTTGGATGAAAAGAATTCCCATGACGGTGGAGGGTGAAAAAGCCCTCCGTGAGGAACTGGCTCATTTGAAGGGGGTGGAACGTCCTCGTATTTCTGCGGCTATTGCTGAAGCACGTGAGCTCGGAGACCTTAAGGAGAATGCTGAATACCATGCCGCCCGTGAGCAGCAGAGCTTTGCCGAAGGTCGCATCAACGAGATTGAGGCCAAGCTCTCCAATGCCCAGGTCATTGATATTACCACCATCACCAAGACCGGCAAGGTGCTGTTCGGTACCACGATTGTACTGATCAACCTGGATGATGACCGGGAAGTCACCTACAAGATTGTCGGTGATGATGAAGCGGATATCAAAGTGAACAAGATCTCTGTCAACTCACCCATTGCCCGGGCCCTGATCGGCAAGGAAGAAGGGGATGTGGTAGTGGTTAACACCCCTTCTGGCGGGGTGGAATATGAGATCGATGAAGTGCAGCATATTTGATTAATGCATCACTGAGCGCAGTATCTTTTTCCATATTTATTGAAACCCTGTGTTGTCTGAGGCAGCACAGGGCTTTATTTTTTTGGCTAACGAATTTGTACTTACCGGTGGTCAGCTTTAATTATCAATCTTATTCATTCAAGAGGTGCATTGATGTGAGCTCACCGTATGCATTAAGAGGAGCAGATGAATTGGCCGACGGGAGATGCTCATCTCCCGGGTAAGAAGGGGCATGCTGGTAATGCAATCTTTGGCACTCTTTTTGCCGGTTGAGTATGTGGTAACTTTTCTGGTGATCCCAACCGACTCCCCTTTCGTGCTCTGCGTAAGCAGAGTCCTGGCGACACTTCCTCTGCCGCTCCATGTTGAACTCCTGGCGACGCTTCCTATACCACTGCATGCTGAGCTCCTTTCGGCGCTGTGCGTAAGCAGGATCTTTGTAACGCTGTCTGTTAAGCGCCCTTTCGCGCGCAGAGTATGCGGGGTCTTTACGGAGCTCCCTTTGGCGCAGCCTTTGGCGCTCCCGGAAAGCAGGGTCTTTGCGACGTTCCCTTTGATACTCCCTTTGATAGTTCTTCAGGTGCTCTGCGAAATCGGGATCATTTATGTAGCGCATCTTTCTATTCAGATTTTGGCGCTCTTTGTACAGCCTTTGGCGCTCTGTGTATGAAGAATCATTCTTGTGGCGCTTCCTTTGGAACCCCCTTTGTTTCTCCTGGCAAGCAGGATTATTGTGAAGCTCCTTCTTGTTGTGCTTAACGATTGGAGAGTTACCATCAACTATTCCCTGTGCCCGGGTTGTTTGGTTCAGGCTGAGTGGGTTAAGCACAGCACTTGGTTGTAAATCCTCTGGGTTGTCGACAGGAAAATGAGTTAACCTGTTTTCTGGATTCAAATAGCTTACTGATGTTGGCTCCATGATCTCAGGTTCGCTTCCTGATAAGCATACCTGCTGAATAAAGGGAATATCTGATGGCAACGTATAATGAAATTGTTGATCATCAGAATTCCAGTGTACATATTGATCCAGAGCTGATTGAGGTATCTCGGGAATATCATTTACGAAAGTGTTTGCTGAAGCGGAAAGGGTTGAAGAATTAATAGTATATTTATTCAATGAATTAAAAGAGTCTGTAAAATTTTCATGTGTATCTGACTGATTATGGTAAACCGGAAAAGGAGTGCTCAGTGTCTGAACAGACATGCCCAGGTATTGAGGCTGTTGTCCACTGACACCAGATTTATACGTTTGCCCCGGTAAATCTGACAAGCCGCAATGAAGGCCGTCAAAATAGCAATCGAATGAAGGTATGTTATTAAGGGGATTCATTGAATTGTAGCATTACTGACTTACAGCTAGAGATCACTCTTTCTTATAAAAGTTCCTTTGTGACACGGTTTCAATATAATTGATGTCCTGGCTCCGTTCGTCCTGAACCGGGGCCAGGGCAACGCAGGAGCCGTTGCCGTGTAGGGCCGTGTTAAGTCCGACAGTTCTAAACAAGCATTGGTTTCAGGAAGCGGCCGGTATGAGACTCTGAAACATCCGATACGGCTTCCGGGGTGCCAGCGGCAATAATCTGCCCGCCGCCATCACCACCCTCCGGGCCCAGGTCAATAATCCAGTCTGCCGTTTTAATCACATCCAGGTTGTGCTCAATGACGACCACGCTGTTGCCATGATCCCGCAAGCGATGAAGGACAGAGAGTAGCTGTTCAATGTCGTGAAAATGGAGCCCGGTGGTGGGCTCGTCCAGTATATAGAGTGTTTTACCGGTATCCCGTTTGGACAGCTCTTTCGCCAGTTTCACCCGCTGGGCTTCACCACCAGACAGGGTGGTGGCGTTCTGCCCGAGATGAATGTAGGAAAGCCCTACATCCATCAGGGTTTGCAGTTTGCGCTTGACTGCGGGTATTGGATCGAAGTATTGCAAGGCTTCTTCCACGGTCATTTCAAGTACTTCGTGGATGCTCTTGCCTTTATATTTTACTTCCAGGGTTTCACGGTTATAACGTTTGCCCTTACAGACATCGCAGGCAACGTAGATATCTGGCAAAAAGTGCATCTCTACCTTGATAACACCATCTCCCTGACAGGCCTCGCATCGGCCACCTTTAACATTAAAGCTGAAACGACCGGGTTTATAGCCCCGTGAACGGGCTTCCTGAGTGCCTGCGAAGAGTTCACGAATGGCGGTAAAAATCCCGGTGTAGGTGGCCGGGTTAGAACGTGGTGTCCGGCCAATGGGGCTCTGGTCAATATCAATGCATTTATCAAAGTGCTGAATGCCGGTCAGCTTTTTATAGGGAGCAGCGGTTAATGTTGTTGCTTTATTGAGCGCTGTGGCGGCCAGCGGATACAGTGTGCCATTGATTAAGGTGGACTTGCCAGAGCCCGAAACGCCGGTAACACAGGTCATTAAACCCACTGGAATTTCCAGTGTGACATTTTTCAGGTTATTGCCGCTGCAACCACTGAGCTTCAGGGTTTTCTTTGTGTCTGCGGGCGTTCTTTTGAATGGTACATTGATCTTGCGAATACCTGAGAGGTATTGACCCGTTAAAGAATCCGGCGAGTCCATGATCTGTCCGGGGGTTCCCTGGGCGACGATGGCACCACCATGAACACCGGCTCCGGGGCCAATATCGATAACATGATCAGCGCTGCGAATGGCATCTTCATCATGTTCAACGACGATCACCGTATTACCCAGGTCTCGCAAACGGGTCAGCGTATTCAGAAGACGTTCATTGTCCCGTTGATGCAGCCCGATACTGGGTTCATCAAGAATATACATAACCCCCACAAGACCTGCGCCAATCTGACTGGCCAATCGAATTCTCTGGGCCTCACCACCGGAAAGAGTATCCGCACTGCGCTCCAGGGTAAGATAGTTCAGGCCGACATTGACCAGAAAGCTCAGGCGATCACAGATTTCCTTAAGTACTTTTCTGGCTATCTCGCCACGGCGGCCGGGCAGGTCAAGATCCTGAAAATAGACCAGTGCTTTTTCAACGGGCAATTTAACCAGGTCCGGCAGGGTTTCATTCTGGACAAATACATTCCGGGCTTCTTTGCGTAAACGGGTGCCTTTGCAAGATGGGCATGGCTGGGTGCTGAGGTACTTGGCCAGCTCTTCCCGGACGGACTGGGAGTCGGTGTCCCTGAAACGTCGCTCAAAGTTGGGAATAATGCCTTCAAAAATATGCCGTTTTTTATAGACATCCCCCCGGTCATTGACGTAACTGAAATTGACCTCTTCATCACCGGACCCATGAAGAATAATGTTCTGCTGTTCCGGGCTTAAGTCATCAAACGGGGTGTCAATGCTGAAACCGTAGTGAGCGGCCAGTGATTTCAGCAGGTGAAAGTAGTAAACGCTGCGCCGGTCCCAACCACGGATTGCGCCTTCTGCCAGGGTCAATTCAGGGTGCTGTACTATACGATCCTGGTCGAAGAACTGTTTAACGCCCAGCCCATCACAAGTGGCGCATGCTCCGGCCGGATTGTTAAAGGAAAAAAGCCGTGGTTCCAGCTCATTGAGGCTGTAACCGCATTCAGGGCAGGCGAACCGGGAAGAGAAGACGATGTCGTCTTTAGCGTCATCATCCAAGTAGCTGACAGTAGCAAGACCATCGGTCAACTCAAGGGCCGTTTCAAACGACTCGGAGAGACGCAGTTGTAAATCATCACGCACCTTGAAGCGGTCTATGACCACTTCGATGGTGTGCTTCTTCTTTTTATCCAGCTTTGGTGGTGTATCAAGATCCGTAACAATCCCGTTGATTCTGGCACGGATAAAACCGTTGCTTCTCAGTTCATTGAATACATGGAGGTGTTCACCTTTGCGCCCCCTGACCACCGGGGCCAGCAGCATCAGTTTAGTGCCTTCAGGCAAAGCCAGAACCTGGTCTACCATCTGACTGACGGTTTGAGCTTCCAGGTGCAGGTGGTGTGTCGGGCAGTGGGGAATGCCGACGCGGGCAAACAGCAACCGGAGATAGTCATAGATTTCTGTGATCGTACCGACGGTGGAGCGCGGGTTATGGCTGGTGGATTTCTGCTCAATGGAGATCGCCGGCGACAGTCCTTCGATATGGTCTACATCGGGCTTTTCCATCATGGATAGAAACTGGCGGGCATAGGCTGACAGGGACTCGACATAACGACGCTGGCCTTCTGCATACAGCGTGTCAAAGGCCAGTGAAGATTTACCGGAACCTGATAGTCCGGTGATTACTATCAGGCTGTCACGGGGCATCTCCAGGTTGATGTTTTTCAGATTGTGTGTACGCGCGCCCTGTACGGTAATCTTTTCCACAGCCTTTTCTCCGTGCCAGTGAGAGAGCCTGTTGGTGGCCTTTCTGCAAGCTGAAAAAGGTCACCAACAGGCTCTGAGAGCAAACGGAGTATTATAAGTAGTCGATCGCCAAGTCTGTAGTAAAAATTGCGACATTCAGCAAAAGCATCCAGAGGTGGCCGTTGAAGTAAAGGCCACCTTTGCTGTCGGTAAAATAGCCGGGGCATCGACAGTCCCATTTCAGTGCGGCTGAATCCAGAGCCAAGGTCAGAATTTGACCGGCATAAGGATACTCTGAAACTCTGGATATAAAGTTGTTCAGTGTGTCGGACCATGCAGGTTCATCATTCTTGAATTCAGATGTTTTGTTGTCAGGGGCTGAGGCATCAGGATTTATATAGGATTGAATATAACGCCAGCCATGATATCCAAGGCTCAGGAGATAGTAGGTAAAAAAGAAACCTTTGGTCATTAACCTGTCCGGTTTATTGCTGATATCCATTAATTTGCCGCTACAGGGGCAGGCTTCCTGTTGAGTCCAGAGGATGTTTCCTGAGTCCAGGAGTTTGTATACGTGCACTGCCATATAGGACCACATCAGCAGGTTTCGGGTAGTGAGTAATATCTGCTTGGTTTTATGGTAGGGGCTATGGGAGATAAGAATGACTGACTGATCATTAGGGTCAATTGACATGGGGAGCTTACAGTCAGTGCTTTTCAACGCTTGCAATTTCTCAATGCGGTCGTTACTTGAGATTGTGCAGAGGGTTTCTTTTCCGTGTTCATTAATTGTCGTGTAGCTGACTGACATCGAGAAGCTTGTGGTTTCTTCTTTGATGGTGTCGGAAAGACATGGTAGAGAAAAGGTAACCAGCATGGACAGGATGCATCGAGCCCAAAAATTAAACAAATGTCGTGTTATTTTGATAATTTTATTATCCCGGGCAAGGGGGTAGGTGCTTTTTGACATGGATAACGTTTATCCCTCTGGTTTACTCTCCAACCAACGTGATGGTTTTGAATAGCTCTAAAAGGGTACCAACCAAAATATTGATTTATTTGATTTTGCAGGCTGGCCATGTTCGTCAGCCAGGCACTTTATTGGAAATGCCTTGTCCGGTTTATATTGCCATATCAAGGGCAAAGTGTAATAAATCCAGACCGAGTATCAGACTGTTTATGTTAAAGCCATAGTCAGGGGCTTCTAGCCACCACATAATAAGATCTGCGCTTATGACCAGGATGTGACCTCCAAGGCCAAGGCTTTCAGGTTCATCGTTATTACGGTTATCCCGGCCATCAGGATAAAAGTAAGATGAGAGGTGTTTACCAAGGAATGGGTAGAGTGTCTGGTTGGCATTACGGGACAAGCCTACATTATATAGTGCTGAAGAACCCAGGTATTTCAGTACTTCACCAGGATGAAAAACTACCAGATTGAGGACAGCAAAAGACAAGGTGCGAGAGATATTGACGGCATGGAGGCCGCTGTTTAACCACATTAAATAGTATTTGGAGGTCATCAGGATCGACCTGGGACCAGTGCTTGTTTTTAATGTGACCTCAACATCAATATCGGGGTTATTTCGAAGTGTTTCCAGAGTACAGCCAGCTTTGTGCAGCCTTTCCCGTTCTTCTTGAGTTTCATTCCCGGTCACAATGCAGCTGGTTTCTGTGCCATCACTATTTTGCTTTATGTAATGTGCCGAAATGGGTGTTTCGGAATCTGATGTGTCAGCAGGAAATGCCGTAGATGCAGCAAGTAAGGGAAAACAAATGGCTAATATAAAAAAGATGGTTTTTTTTAAAATATCACTCATGGATTAATCTGCTCAAGTGAGGATAGCGTACTAATACCTGATAGTTTCGATGTCAGGCTGCTGCCGCTATCGTTAAACCAGATCCTGATACGTGTGCCCGACTATTGTCTTTGATAAGCTGTTTTTGATAAGCACATAACGGATTTTCAACAGGCTTTGACTTGAACTTATAGTCAACATGTTATGGTTGCAACAGTGACATTTTGTCGCAGACACAATAGAGTGTTTTGGCCTGACCACCTGACCCGGCGGCGATTGCCTGAGCGCTGGGTAAAACATCAACGGGTCTCACCGTCACTAATGATGATTCTCCCTGGGCTATAATCCGTGAGCATGATTTCTGCATAGCATCCGGGATCCGGATCCTGATAGACTTGCGGCGACACTGTTTATCAGTAATTTTATCAGTTATAACCACCAAAAAAATTCAGGACTTTGCTGTTATCCCATGTCATTTGTTGAATTAAAAGCGGCTGTATCCCTTTCCCTGGTCTTTGTCTTTCGGATGCTTGGACTTTTTATGGTACTGCCTGTTCTGGCTCTTTTTGCTGACGATCTTCAGGGCGCTTCGCCCAGTTTGATCGGGGTGGCCATTGGTGCCTATGGGTTCAGCCAGGCCATATTACAGATTCCGTTTGGCTGGCTTTCTGATCGTTGGGGCAGGAAGCCCGTTATTCTGCTGGGACTGTTTATTTTTCTACTGGGAAGCGTTCTGGCGGCACAGGCTACCACCATCGAGGGAGTGATTGCCGGGCGTATTTTACAGGGGTGTGGTGCCATTGCCGGCGCAGTGACAGCGTTGATGGCTGACCTTACCCGGGATCAGCATCGAACCAAGGCCATGGCCATGATTGGCATGGGCATTGGCCTTGCCTTTGCCATTGCCATGGTGCTGGGGCCGGTGGTCAGTGATATCTGGGGGCTGTCCGGACTCTTTATCTCTAATGCCCTGATGGCGGTGGCCGCGATGCTGGTTATTATCCTGCTGGTGCCAACGCCGGTCATTAAACGGCGGGACTTAAACAGCTCTGTTGATCGTCAGGTGTTGCACCAGGTCTTCACTAACCTGGAGTTGCTGAGGCACATGATTGGAATTTTTACCCTCCATTTTGTGTTGATGGCTTTATTTATTTTTATTCCCGAGCTTTTGAGCAAAGATTTTGACCGCTCTGCTCATGGCGGTATTTATCTGGCCGTCCTGGGCCTGTCATTTGTTATGATGATCCCCCTTATTATTTTCAGTGAGCGTCAGCGACTGCTCAAGCAGTGCTACAGCTTTAGCATTATCATTCTGTTCGTGGCATTTGCGCTGTTTTATCAAGGCATGCTCAGTGCCACGATGTTGTTGGCGGGCTTATTGATTTTCTTTTTTGGATTTAATTTTCTGGAAGCCACGCTGCCATCCCTGGTCAGCAAACTCGCGCCTGTGGGAACCCGTGGCACTGTCATGGGAGGCTACTCAACCAGCCAGTTTCTGGGGGCTGCCCTGGGCGGCAGCCTTGGGGGCGTAGCCATGGAATATGGCGGTGTTCCCGCTGTCATAATGCTTTGTACAATTCCCACTGCCCTGTGGTGCTGGTTGTCTGTTACTATGAAGCAACCACCTTATGTGAGTACTATGGTAATGGCTCTGAATCCTGAGCTTGGTGATGTCAGTTCGGTAGGAGAACGACTTGCTGGTATTGACGGTGTTCAGGAAGTGACAGTGCTTGCCGCAGAGAAAACAGCTTATCTGAAAGTTGATAAGCAGGCACTGAACTGGTCCGAGTTAAGACAGTTTGGGCAGTGCTAGGTTCAGATATTAAACCTGCGGGTTGATACAGAATAAAAACGGGGAACCAAGTATAGGGCCTTTGTTTTAATTGAGCATTTTTAATATGGTGTGGTCCTGTAAGGCTACTCCATGGTGTCTTCAATGAATGGGCTCTGTTCTTGGAGGCTATTTGAGTTTGAGTGAATATGGCGGAGAAGCTAAATGGCTCGAGGCGTTAATAAAGTAATACTGATTGGTAATCTGGGTAACGATCCGGATGTACGTTTTACTCCCAATGGCAGTGCCGTTGCCAACCTGAGTCTGGCAACCAGTGAGTCCTGGAAAGACCGTAATACCGGTCAGCAACAGGAGAAAACGGAGTGGCACCGGGTGGTTATTTTCGGCAAGCTGGCTGAGATCGCCCAGCAGTACCTTCGTAAAGGATCGAAAGTCTATATCGAAGGTAAGCTGCAGACACGCAAGTGGCAGGGTCAGGACGGTCAGGATCGGTATACTACCGAGATTGTTGTTGATGGATTCAGTGGCCAGCTGCAGATGCTGGATGGCCGTCAGGAAGGCGCTATGGGGGCTCCGATGGGAGGTGGCTACCAGCAGCAGGCACCGCAACAACAGCAGTCTTATGCTCCGCAGCAGCCTCAGCAATACGGATCACCACAACAACAACATCAACCAGCGCAGTCGCAGCAACCGCAATCAACTCCCCAGCCACAGCCTGCTGGTGGTTTTGACGATTTTGATGATGATATCCCGTTCTGAGTTAAGAACCTCTCTCCGCGAGCGCCGGCGGGCATTAAGCGCTGACCAGCAGGTCAGCGCTGGTGTAATGTTGTGTGATATTCTCAGTGCCCGGCCTGAGCTTGCAGATAGCCAGCACATTGCTATTTATATAGCCAGTGATGGCGAAATAAATCCGGACGTTCTCCGTGATTTTCTCTGGAATTCTGGCAAACAATGTTATCTGCCAGTGATTGGGAGCAATAACAACCTTCTGTTTATTGAATACCTGCCCGACACTCATCTGGTTTTGAATCGTTTTGGAATCCCTGAGCCTTCCTTGCAGGAGGTAGAACCGATTTCACCGGAAAAGCTGGATGTTGTCCTTGTACCTTTAACCGGTTTTGATGAAGCTGGCAGAAGGCTTGGCATGGGAGGAGGCTTCTATGACAAAACATTTGCTTTTACCCGTACTGCGAAAAAGCCAATACTTATCGGCCTTGCCCATGAGTGTCAGAAAGTTGAATCGATCCCTGTAGAACATTGGGATATAGACATGTCTGGTATTGCAACGGACAGTCGCTATTACTCGGTATAATTTGTTCTGGTAAAAACCACCCTGTTTTACCAAGAGGGTGGTACTGTTTGGATATTGTCAGAGATTAACATTAATCATTCAGAATACCGGACTAATAGCTTTCGCAGGCTTCTCCGGGAATACGCATAAGGGCTGGTTTACCGTAGGCAGATGTTAGCGCAGTAATCGTTGATACTTTTGAGTCGGTTCCAGAGTTTGTCAGACAGAAAGATACATCATCACCCTTTATGACAGAGGCTTGAGCTTTTCCATAACTGTACAATGTGCATGAACTTTTCTGAACATTGATAGTAGACGTTTGTCGGCCATCAGAAACAGTGACGAATAAGTCAATTGGGTTTTCAGTGATGTATGCACTTCCTGCCGTTGTCCACCCGGTCATCTGCTTAACTAATAACAGGTTGGTGATACCTCTGTTTTTTGGTACAAAAAGATTGTCGCCAATATGCTCAAATTGTGAGTCGTTCTGTATTGATCCCTGATTTACCAGAACGCTGTCGATATAATAGCCATCCTCGGTCGTCAGTGTCATCATGCCACAGACGTAATCATTGGCAACGGGCAGTAATCTTAATAGCTGGCTCAGAAAGACGTTGTGGGCAACACGGTTGGAAAGAACGTTGGTAGCACTTATGTCATAGACCTTTTGCGGGATGTATGACAATACTTTTGCAAAAGGGCTTTCCGGAGCATAGTTCCCACCACCTATAAGAATGGTTGCATGAGCAGCCAGCTCAAGAAAAGAGAAAGTACCGCTACTGAGAATGGCTGGAAAAGAACTCCCGCCTGAATACCCATCCTCAACCCCGACTCTGGTATCGGAAGGGACTCCCCATGATGCCGATGTGATTGATAACAATAAGACGACGAATAAACACTTTCCTCTAAACATGCTAACCCCTTATCCGGATGGCTGTTTTAATTAAGAAAAACGGTTCTCTCTAAATAAAGATCAGAACCGAACGGTTGGACAGTAAGCAAGCCTTATTATTCCTAGCTTTAAATATATTTTTTTGAAATATTTCATGGCTGTTTATTAATTTAAGCTCGGTAATGGAACTCGCTTACTGCATGGAGAGATACTAAGAGGGATTCTAGAGTAATATTTTATTTCCGCAAAATGGTATGGCTATATAAAAAAATAGATAAATGTTTTTTTTTTATATAAAGGGATTTTCATAATCAATATATATAAAGCCGTAGTTGTTATATTTCCTGTCAGGTTGTTTTAATTAGTACTATGGTTTTTATCTTGTGGTTAATAAAATGGTTTTTCTGCTATTCGTCATATAATTTTGTAAATAATCTTTGAGTGATTTTTAATTTATGCGATTTAACCATTAAGTAGCTAACCATATGAAATCGTATATTTCTGACTCCTTGTGCTGGCACTCTGCTTCGTTACAACTCCGGTCACATAGCTACGGCTATGCTCCCTCCGTTGTGCCTCGCATAGTACCAGCCCAAGTAGCCAGAAATATTCGATTCCATATGGCCAGCTACTTATGCAAAAGCAGGCGTGCTTTCTGTTGATTTCTGTTGGTGTGGCAAGGGATGCGTTCATGGATCGTCCCGAACTGTTGGCAATGATTCGCCCTGTGGCTGGTGGCTTCTTTTATCCCATGGATGAAATTGTCCTGATGGAATACCAGATTAAAGATGCAGCCATGGCAGGTGCTGATGCTATGGAAACATCAGCTCTGTGAAGGTTGGTCAGATGAAGTCTATGATGGCACCAACATAAGATATACCCCTGTTCTTAATCACTAACCTTCGTTATCTTAAAAGATATTGCTTTAGGGTGATCGTTCGTTCTTCGGGGCAATGCAGGAGTTGTTGCCTTGAATAACCGTTGCTTTTGGGATTGCCCCCTGCTCGCATGGCCGGTCGACGCGTGCGACAGTGGATGTTAAAACTCATACAGGGAAGCTAATGATGAAATGGATGACCATCATTGTTTTTATGGTGTTGTTTCTTGTTCCCACAGGTAGGTCAGAAGCGAATTCCCCGGGCAAGTTTGCCCAGGTTTCACCGCGAGAGGCCTTGAGTGGTACAGCAAACGATGCGGTTATCGTCGATAGTCAAAATAGCTGGCTAACCGGTATATTGGTTGGAATCCCTGGCTCCAGAGAGTGGGTTAATGGGGTTTTGTGGAGTTCCGGGGAGTTGGCGGTGCATGCAAGTAAAGCGTCGCAGCTTTCTCAGTACCCTTCATTTCAATATTTACTGTCTGTCGAAGCATCGGGCCGGGAGCTTTGGAAGGATCTGGTTGCTACACCAGATTCAGATGCGCTCATTTTTTTCTTTAGAAGTAAAGCTTTCTGGAGCAGTCCTTTCAGTTCCGAAAGTGACTTCATTCTTACGGATATTTCCTCTTTGGCAGAGGATTTTTCCGTTTCTCATTCTTTTAAAGCATTTCCGGAAGGGGCTGAAGTTGATTGGGATTATCACAGCAACTGGTTTTATCGTGAGAAAGTCGACAGTGGGCTGGTCACCAGAGTTCAGCGGATAAACAGACGTTTGTTCAGTGATCTTTGTATTATTGATGTTCATTTAGGCGGCAACCGACGTGTTGTCAGTTATCGGGATGAATGGATACCCGAACAGAGTTTCCTCAACGAATCGGGTGAGAAAACTGTAAGTTTGCCCGTTAAAAAACGTGGGGCAGGTAACGATCATCCGTTTGTCCCTGATGTTGGACAGTTTACCACTTATCAGGAAAGCCTTTGCCGCTATGCAGAAGATGCTGCTGCTGCGAATCAGAAAGTGAATATTCTCTATTCGGATTTTTGGGATTCCAGTGAGCGCCTGGTCGAAGCAGAGGTTTATAAAATATGGGTTGAAGCGACAGAGTAGCTGTTTCGATACCACTTGTTCAAAGCATAACATCATTGCAGACAGTTTATGCGGGTTTTGCAGCAACAGGCTGAGATTATAAGTTCATTGCCTGCCGGGTTATCCAATCAGATCAATTTGTTCCGGGTTAAGTTATCAGTTATACATTTGAACCTTTTTGAGGAATGAGTGTCATAGGAATAAAAAAGATTTCATGCAGCATGCAGAAAGCAATCCGATGCAAAGCGGTTTCAGTCATGGCATAGGCAGCGACATTAGTCCAACTACCAATACTCCGGCAGTTGACCGTGGCAGTGATGGTCAGCGTAACCGCACCGATCCTGATTCTGGTGAGCGCGGCACCCAGCCACAGGAGCGTGTTGAAAACCGTTGTCGTTTAAATGTGTGGCTGGTCGACAGAGTCACCAACACCCGTCGTGAGGTTGTCTCGACGTCAATTTGCCTGGAGGGGGCTGCTGCTGATCAGATTCGCAGGCGTGGTATTAGCGTTGTTGCAAGAGTGGTGAATTATTCTGAGCCACCCGGTACTGAAAATGCAGCTACTGCAACAGCCATGCCACAAGAACCACAGGCCGATGTCGTGCAGGCGGCAACAAATCAGGGTAGTGATGGCAATGCCGGGCTTGAATACTGGCTTGACCGCTTTCTGGATATTCCCCTGGATCGGTTTGCGGTACCCGGTGACGACGTTTTGGACATGTTTGCCAACATTAACCTGCAAGTAGATGGTAGCAAGTTGACCGCTGAGGAATTGCGGTCTGCAGGTTTGAAGCGGGTGCTGAACAGACATGTGGCTGCCTGGCTGGAGAAGAAGCAAGATCGGAACCAGACAACAGGAAAACTGCTGGGCTTGCAAAAACTGATGCATGAGGATATGACCACCTATTTCCGAAACTGGGTGCTGCTGAAGTGTTACAGCGATATGCTTCGGGGTAAGCCGGTGTCTGAAACTGACCGTCAGCATCTGATACAGGCCCTGAATCAAAGTGTGTTGAATGATTTTGCTGAGTTGACCAGTCAAGCCAGCATGATGATGGATTTTTATTCATTAAGTCTGCTCTATTTTATGGGAGGGTTGCCGTTCTTTGAGGATGGCGTTAACTACCACAAGGGCATTACCTTGCTCGCCTACTGCCCGACAATTATCAAGGAAATGTTTTTTTATTTGTCCCCGGTCAGCTTCTCTCCCTACGATTATGTGCGTTTTGCCCCGGTGAGCTTCACGTCATTGTTTGTCGATCAGCCTAATGTGCCACCACAAACCAAGCTTGGTGCTGCAATGCAGATAATGGTGATGTCTTATTTACAGCAGGTGAACGCTCACTTTCTGGTAGACAAGCGGTATAAACGCTCACGCTGGTTCTCTGACTCAGAGTTAAGTTCTGAACTCTTTCATATAGTCAGGGACTTGATTGCAGAATGTCTGTTGTATACCGGAGGTATGAACGGAAGAAATAAGCCATGCAGGCGTAAAATATTGGAGGTTGACAGGAGGTTTCAATCAGCCGTCGCTCGTGCCCGAAAAGACTACATTCAAGGGGAGGGCGACATTCATGCTTTAGTCACCTGTCTTCTGGCAAGCATCCATCAGCGTGCACATTCTGCTTCACCAATGTATAGCTGGAAAGTAGCCAACTTATATCGCAAAGCCGCACAAATGTCCCCTAATCACTGGTCAAGTGCCTATATTTTTTTCCTTAAAGCCCGTAAGTGGGAGTTGGCTGCCGATGCAGCAACTGAATATGCCAGGTATTATCTGAAGAAAAGCCCTCTGCTGGCTGAGTATTGGAGGGATACCAGTGAGCGGATCATGGAGTTGTCTGCCTTTTCGGAATCACCAAAAGGGCAGGCAGCGGTTTCAGATAAAGACTACGATTTTGACGCAGTTCTACGACAGTTTTCTGAAGATGTACCAAAGTTTGACAACCTGCCGGTGGGGCTTGCCCGCAATAAAGGCAGGAAGCGCAATGGTCAAAGAAATGAGTCTGTTAACAAGTCAGAGCATGATGTCATTGAATCCCCGAAGGTGAGTGGAGCTGAGGGGCGCGAGCCAGAGGTGAACAAGCCAGGTCACCGGGAGGTTGCGCCAGTGATCAGGGTGGTTCGATCCGGCAGACATCATGCTGCCTATCCATCGGCTGATTCTCAGGGTTTCCAGGTACAGTCGGCCAGGGGGCCCATAAAGCCATTTGAAAAACTGCTCTCCCGACACTGGAATCCGGTTATTCTGCAAACACTCCGGTGTATCCGGGCGGCCAGGGCCCGTTCGGATATAAACGGCGAGCGGCAGATATACCAGAAGTTGTTGAATCAGCCTCTTTTGAAAACCTGTATTGGCATTGAGCGAATCTGGGAGGAGTGCGCCTGGACGGAGTTGCATCAGTTTGATGATTTTTTCCGCTCGGCTATTATTCCCGATGCACCGATGAGACAGAAGGCCAGGCAATGGGTGCTGGATGCCAGAAATAAATTTATTTTGCCGTCACTGATGCATTGTCTTGAATTGGATCAGATTGACCCGGACATCAACCCTGAAGTCATCTGGAATGCTGTGCAGGCAATGCTGAAACAACCGGAAATCGCCGACGACCCTAAGGTCGATGCTGAAATCAGATTCAGACTGCGTTGCCTGTTCAGTTCCATGGGGCATACTTTCAGTCTCTGGGCTATGACTGATTTATCCAAGGCTAACCAACACCGGCAAAGGGCACAGACATGGTATGGGTACAAAAGAATCGATCCGGGTTATGTTTGGGCCTAGGAGGATTAGACTGAGAATAGCGCCCGTCTAGGCGACCCCGTAGCGAGGATGGCAGAAAATTGAGGATAAAAAGTCGGAAATGCCCACAACCGGGAAAAGGAGCTTCAGGTTTACCTGAACGACCCAACGGTAGCGATTGACACTAATCCATTAAAAGCCGATCTCGACAAGTAGGCGGAGTCTGCCCCCTGTTTGAAAGATTACTTAGCAACTGATTATGAGAGATAACATGGATCTTCGGACAGGTTGGAATACTAAGTCACTGGGCGATCATATACCTGTAAACTCTCCCCAAAGTGATAAGGGCTCAAATGCAGGCGAGGGTATATCTATTCCAGAGAAGCAACAAAACGCAGAGTTGTCTTTTCTGAAGTCTTGCACAATTGTTAGCGTAAATTGTGAAAATAAAGTTGAACAGCCATTAAAAACGATGGCTGAAGACAGCCGCAAAGGGGAAGATGCTCTAGAGAGGGTACACTCACCCGCTTCATATTATTCGTTAGCCTCCTGCCATTATCCATTTATCAAGGAGAATGCCATATGCTAGCTAATTATTTGGCATTCGGGGTAAATTTTTACGACGATATCGATTGCATATATGCACAATGGGAGGACTGGTATTTGTCTATGCCAGAGGTAAAAATACTCCCCTTCGACCCGGCAAGCCTCCAAAAGGGCGATATTGTCCAGTTTTGTGAAACCTGTGTTGATGGCGTTGTTAAACCAAAACACTCTCAATTTTATCTCGGGAACTTGTTGTATATATCTGCATTTGGTTCTCAGGGAAATATAGCGATTCATAAGCTGGAGGAAAGTATCAGCAGATATAGTGATTTTCGCATTGTCAGAAGAGATAAAACAGAGATCGATTCAGTCCCTGAGTGGATTAATTGTCCTCAATCTGACTCATTTTTCCTTTGGTAGCCAGGTTTGTCGAAAGATAGAGTCATAGAGTAAAAGCCTTAATTCGTTTTTACAGCGATAAAGCAGCAGAAGCAGGGAACCTGGCCCTTCACTTCTGCTTATGGCGGCTAAGTAGCTGGCCATATGGAATCGAATATTTCTGGCTACTTGGGCTGGTACTATGCGAGGCACAACGGAGGGAGCATAGCCGTAGCTATGTGACTGGAGTTGTAACGAAGCAGAGTGCCAGCACCAGGAGTCAGAAATATATGATTTCATATGGTTAGCTACTTATACGCCGATAGACTTGTAAAGCGCATCCAGTCCCATCTTACCCGCCATTTTTTTGGTTTCCTGGCGGGACGATTCATCAAAGCCGGTATATACCAGGTCTTCCTGTGGCAACTCATCCAGGAAGCGGCTGGGCAGCGTATCAATGATCTCACCAAACTGTTTTCTTTGCCCGGCCAGTGTCATGGTCAGTGATTTCCTGGCCCGGGTAATGCCGACATAAGTAAGACGACGCTCTTCCTCAATATTATCTTCTTCAATACTGGTTCGGTGAGGCAGCAGCTCTTCCTCCATCCCCATCATAAAGACATGGGGGTATTCAAGACCTTTGGAGGCATGGAGGGTCAGTAGCTGAACACGGTCGGCATCTTCCTCTTCCTCATTGCGTTCCAGCATATCCCGCAGAATCAGCCGGGCAATGGCATCCGCAACCGTTCTGTCTTCATCACCCCGTTCCAGGGTTTGCTGCAGGGCATCCACCAGAAACCAGACATTGGCCATGCGCTTTTCAGCCTGTGCTGGCGTTGAGGAGTGCTGCATCAGCCAGTTTTCATAATCGCTATCAGCAATCATTTCACGAACCACCTGCATAGGGTCTTCGCTGGTTTGCAGTCGTCGTGAAACGTCGTCCATCCACCCGGTAAAGCGTCGCAGCCTGTCGACATACTGAGGTGCCAGGTCCTCTGCAAGGGCAGCTTCTTCACAGGCTTTGTACATACTGATGCGGTGTTTGTTGGCGTAGTTGCCCAGTTTCTCCAGTGTCGATGGCCCAATCTCCCGCTTAGGGGTATTCACCACCCGCAGAAAGGCGTTGTCATCATCCTGATTAATCAGCAGGCGAAGGTAGGCCATGATGTCTTTCACTTCTGCCCGGGCAAAGAACGAGGTGCCGCCATTAATGTGGTAAGGAATACCATGGTGCTGAAGTTTCAGCTCCAGCAGCCGCGACTGAAAATTTCCCCGATAGAGAACGGCATAATCTTTATAGCTGTTATCGTGGCGAAGTTTGTGGGCGATGATCTCTGTGGCAATCCGCTCACACTCCATTTCGTCGTTTCGGCATTTAATCACGCGAATTTCATCCCCAACCCCCATCTCACTCCATAATGTTTTTTCAAACACATGTGGGTTATTGGCAATCAGGGTATTTGCTGCTTTCAGGATACGGCTCGTGGAACGGTAATTCTGCTCCAGCTTGATCACCTTTAAGCTGGGGTAGTCTTCTTTCAGCTGCGCCAGATTTTCCGGTTTGGCTCCGCGCCAGGCATAAATGGACTGGTCATCATCACCCACGACGGTCAACTTACGACGGTCGCCCACCAGTCGCCTGACCAGCTCATACTGGGCACCATTGGTGTCCTGGTACTCATCCACCAGCATATAGTGAACTTTATCCTGCCAGCGTTGCAGAACCTCCGGATAATGCCTGAATAACTCCACCGGTTTCATAATCAGGTCATCAAAGTCCACTGAGTTATAGGCTTTCAGCATGCGGTTATAGTGCTCATAAACAATCGCTGCCGTCTGCTCCCAGGGCTGTCTGGCGATCTGTAATGCCTGGGCCGGGGTGATCAGATCATTCTTCCAGTTGGAGATACAGTGTTGAATCTGATCCACACCATTATCATCTGCCGAGGCGTCCCGCTGCATCAGGTCGGTAATCAATGATCGGGCATCCTGCTGATCAAAAATCGAAAACCCTGGTTTATAGCCCAGAACCTGGTACTCACGACGGATAATATTCAGGCCGAGATTATGGAATGTAGAAACCGTCAGTCCGGAAGAGGCCTTGCCTTTCACCAGCTTGCCAACCCGCTCTTTCATTTCCCGGGCGGCTTTGTTGGTAAAGGTAACGGCCACAATGTTTTTGGCACTGATGCCGCACTGTTGAATCAGGTAGGCAATTTTGGTGGTAATAACACTGGTTTTACCACTACCGGCACCGGCAAGTACCAGCAGGGGAGTATCGATGTATTTTACGGCCTCAGCCTGTCGATCATTGAGTCTTTGCACGCGTTCTGTTTCAGGCAAGTCATGGAAGTTAAGCGTCTCAGTATAACAAGGTTAGGGGAGTGGACGATATGTCTGGTCTTCAGGCCAATGCATAGAGGGATTTACTTAACCCGGATATTTCATAAACTGCCCCGAATCTTCAGAGTTTTAACCCACCATCCAGCTCTAAAACCCGCCCATTGTAATAATCATTTTCAAAAATAAAACCAACGGTCCGGGCAATCTCTTCCGGGGTACCCATGCGTCCAACAGGAATGCCGGCAGTTAACCTGGCTTTGGCTTCTGGCTTCATGCCGCCGGTCATTGCGGTTTCAATAACGCCCGGAGCGACGGCTGCACAACGGATGCCGTATTTGGCCAGCTCTTTGGACCAGGTCACGGTCATGGCTGAGACACCGGCTTTGGCCGCTGAGTAGTTGCTTTGTCCAAAGTTCCCTTCACGGGCAATGCTGGTAATATTGACGATGACGCCCTTTGAGCCACTGTCGATCATGCTGGCGGCCACTTCACGGCCGCAGAGGAAGACCCCAGTCAGGTTAACATTTATTACGGACTGCCATTTGTCGAAGGAGAGTTTGTCGGTCACTTTGCCATCTTTGGCTTTGATCAGCAGGCCATCTCTGAGAATACCGGCGTTGTTGACCAGGCCATTCAATGGGCCGAGTTCTGCATAGGCTTTCTGAACAGCCGCTTCAACCTGAGCTTCTTCAGCAACATTGACTGGCAGTGCTATCGCGTTAACCCCTTTTGAACGACAGAGTTCCGTTGCCTGATAAAGTTCGGGAGTATCAAGGTCCATAAGACCCATATTGGCACCACGTTCTGCAAACCAGTTGGCCATTGCCAGACCAAGTCCTCTGGCAGCACCGGTGATCAGGATATTTTTATTTTTGATGTTCATAATTGTTCTTATGCTTTATTGGTAGAAGGTACACTGATCATCCTGAAACGAATCTGAATAAAAGACAATAATTTATAATAAGAGAATTCTTTCTTTGGAGAAGCGGGCAGAACAGAATCCGATTTACTGGTCGGTCGGATTTGTTGGTGAAGCTGGTGTACCAAGGCAAGAAGTTTTTTCATTAAGATGCGAGTACAACCTTCCTACTACCTGCGATCAGGAAATCCCTTACTGGGAACAAAGTCCGGGTTTAGCTCAGGGGCTGGATCAGAAGCATCGCGGGATTGTTCAACAAACTGCCATAATGCCTCTGACAGTTGTTGTACCTGGGTTGTTGGCCTGCATCCGGTTCAGTTGATCTCTCAAATGTTGCGCATTGTTTTCCCCGAAAATCTCAATCAATGCGTCTTTCGAGGATAGTTCCATCTTCTCGTTCACGATCATACAAATCCCGACTGAAAATCCGAACTTTGAAAGGCATGCGCTCATCGAATTTCCTGAGTTTTTCAGCAGTGGAAACCTGGTACCCGCATGAGTGTCCTGTGGATTCTGGCGGGTTATGGGTTGTTGCTGGATTAATCGCTGCTGCCGGGCTTGGGGCTTGAATAATAAGGGAATTATGCATCGTGTTGCACCAAAAGTTCAACAGTCTTGCCCGGAATGAAGCCGGTAGTGCTTCCTGACAACCCTTGAAAAAAAACGACACTGCCTTTATATAGGAGGCTCCAATGATTAACGGGGCCTCTTATGCGCTTCCTCTTTGTGCTATTTATCCTTTTACCCATTCTGGAAATGGTGGTGCTGATTAAAGTGGGCAGTATCATCGGAGCCTGGAATGCGGTTGCCCTGGTTATTCTGTCGGTATTTATTGGCATCGAAGTGATTCGCCGCCAAGGCTTCAGAACCACATTAAGAGCCCGGCAGAAGATGGCGGCAGGCGAACTGCCCGCTATGGAAATGCTGGAAAACCTGGCTATTGCCCTGGGTGGCCTGCTGCTGTTGATTCCCGGTTTTATCACTGATTTTCTTGGGGTATTCCTGTTGATTCCACCGGCTCGTCAGCTGCTGATCCGCCGCTGGCTGAAAGTGAACGGGGTCAAGGTGCAGCAAACCAATATTTATGAGGCTGAGTATCGTCGTGAGCCATCATGGCGTCAGGATCAAACCCACCTCAACCACACCATTGATGGGGACTATACCCGGGAAAATGATGATGGCCGTTCCAGAAGCCAAAAACGCCATTAATTGATAAGCCTTGATTTCCGGGCATATAACGAATTTTTCACTGTTTCTTGAGTTTAGAGCCTCAGTTTTGTGGAAAAGTCAGTTTTTTTTCTATCTGCCTCTTGAAAACTGCGCCAGCTACCCATACTAAGGGGAACACCTGATAAGACTTCGGCAAGGCCTTGAGCTGTTAGTAAAGGCCTGTGCCAAAGTAAACTTTATCCCGGGTGCATACCAGGGAGGTTCGGGTAAACCGGGCCATAGTGAAGCGATAGTGCATCGTTTTACTGCCATTACGTTGATAGCGAGCAGCCTGTAAAAGGTTGCACGGCATAAGCAAACTGTTGGAGAAAGAATCGATGAAAATCCGTCCGTTGCGTGATCGCGTGGTCGTTCGTCGTGTCGAAGAAGAAACTACCTCTGCTGGTGGTATCGTACTGCCAGGTTCTGCCGCTGAAAAGCCTAACCAGGGCATTGTGGTTGCAGTCGGCGATGGCGTGTTTCTGGACAATGGTGAAAAGCGTCCTGTTGGCGTTAACGTTGGTGACAAGGTTATCTTCGGCAAGTATGCAGACTCAAACACCGTGAAGATTGACGGTGAAGAGCTGATCATTCTGTCTGAAAGTGACATCTCCGCCGTTCTGGAAGGCTGATTGTCAGGCAATCACACGGTATTTTTCCGATTTCACAAAATAGTGCACAGGGTCACCAACCATGGCAGCTAAACAAGTTAAATTTGGCGACGAAGCTCGCAAAGAAATGCTCAAGGGCGTCAACATCCTGGCTGACGCTGTAAAAGCTACTCTGGGTCCCAAGGGCCGTAACGTTCTGCTGGAGAAGTCTTTTGGCGCGCCTACCATCACTAAAGATGGTGTGTCTGTTGCCAAGGAAATCGAACTGAAAGACAAGTTCCAGAACATGGGTGCCCAGCTGGTTAAGGAAGTGGCTTCCCAGGCTAACGATCAGGCCGGTGACGGTACGACTACGGCTACCGTTCTGGCCCAGTCTATTCTGAACGAAGGTCTTAAGTACGTTGCGGCCGGCATGAATCCAATGGATCTCAAGCGCGGTATCGACAAGGCGGTAATTGCTGTCGTTGAGCAGCTGAAGGCTATGTCTACTCCTTGTGCCGACAGCAAATCCATCGCTCAGGTTGGTACTATCTCTGCCAACTCCGATGAACTGGTTGGCCAGATCATCGCTGAAGCCATGGAAAAAGTTGGCAAAGAAGGCGTTATCACTGTTGAAGAAGGCAGCGGTCTGGAAAACGAACTGGAAGTTGTTGAAGGCATGCAGTTCGACCGTGGCTACCTGTCTCCATACTTCATCAACAACCAGGAAAGAATGTCCGCTGAACTGGAAAGCCCATTCATCCTGCTGGTTGACAAGAAAATCTCCAATATCCGCGAACTGCTGCCGGTTCTGGAATCCGTTGCCAAAGCTGGCAAGCCACTGATGATCATCGCTGAAGACGTTGAAGGCGAAGCCCTGGCGACTCTGGTGGTGAACAACATGCGCGGTATCGTGAAAGTCACTGCTGTCAAAGCACCGGGCTTCGGTGACCGTCGCAAGGCCATGCTGCAGGATATCGCTATCCTGACTGGCGCTACGGTTATCTCTGAAGAGGTAGGCCTGTCTCTGGAAACGGCAACTCTGGATGACCTGGGTACTGCCAAGCGTGTACAGATTACCAAAGAAGACACCACCATCGTTGACGGTGCTGGCGTTCAGGCTGACATCGTTGCCCGTGTTGAGCAGATCCGTGCCGAGATCGAAAACTCTTCTTCTGACTACGACAAAGAGAAGCTGCAGGAGCGCGTAGCCAAGCTGGCTGGCGGTGTTGCTGTTGTTAAGGTAGGCGCTGCTACCGAAGTTGAGATGAAAGAGAAGAAAGCCCGCGTTGAAGATGCCCTGCACGCTACCCGTGCTGCGGTTGAAGAAGGTGTGGTTGCTGGTGGTGGTGTAGCCCTGGTTCGCGCCCTGTCTGCCATCAACGTTGAAACCGTTAACGCTGAGCAGCGTGCCGGTGTTGAGCTGATCCTGCGTGCCCTGGAAGGCCCGATCCGTCAGATCGCTACCAACTCTGGTGACGAAGCTTCTGTGGTTGTTGACAAGGTTAAGGCGGGTTCTGGTAACTTCGGTTACAACGCTGCTACCGGTGAATATGGCGACATGATCGAAATGGGTATCCTGGATCCAGCCAAGGTTACCCGTTCTGCCCTGCAGGCAGCAGCTTCTGTTGCAGGCCTGATGATCACTACTGCCGCCATGGTTGCTGATGAGCCACAGGACGACGCGCCAGCTATGCCTGATATGGGTGGCATGGGCGGTATGGGTGGCATGGGCGGCATGATGTAATGCGACGATAGTCGTGCAGGTAGCCAGGAGGCTGACCGAGAATAGCGCCCGTCTAGGCGACCCCGTAACGAGGACGACAGAAAATTGAGGATATAAATTCGGTTTTGTGAGGTGAATAGCGGGGCTATTTGCCGAACAAAAGCGGATTTTTAGACCAATTTGCTGTCGACGCAGTAGGTCAGTCTATTCTGGGACAGCCTCCTGGCCTGACTGGGTTACACCGCAAACGACCACTCACTTATCGAGTGTTTGGTCGTTCCACTTCCAGTAGAAAATAGCATGTCAATTTAACCGATATCCGGTCTGAATCATGACCGGATGCTGGCCTCTCACTTATGAGAAAGTCGTCACCAGGTTTCAGGTCTGTACTCGCTGGGTTGCTTCGGGAACATCATGGGAAACTTTACGACCATCGACTTTACTAACGGGCACCTCAAAAACTGAATTAGTAGTCAGTTATAATTCACCTGAGTTTCCAGGTAAATTTGCTGACGGGATAGTTTTCTCTTCCGCGATTATAGCTTGCTTCATGCGCTGTTCCCTTCGGCGCTTCCTACAGTATTCCTTTTGTCGTGCTGCGTAATCAGGATTATTATGATATCGCTCCTTCTGGTACTTCCTCTGGCGCTCTGCAAAATCGGGATCATTCTGGTAGCGCTCTCTTTGGCGCTGCCTCTCGCGCTCTGCGTAAGTGGGGTTTTTGCGAATCTCCCTTAGGCGCTCCCTTTCGCGTTTTAGGAAAGCGGGGTTATTGCGAAGTTTTCTTTGGCGCTCCCTTTCGCGATCCCTTATCTTCTGTGCGTAAGCAGGATCATTCTTGTAGCGATTACTTTTACGTCCAATTGGTAATGAGTGACTTTCGTCAGACTTCTTACCACTTGACCCGGCTAAATTGTCTGATGAATCCATTTCACTCTCTGCAGAGGCCTGAGCTTGGTATTCGTTAGCATGAAAAGAGTGTTCCGTTGCACACTCAATCTCTGCTGGGGATTTGGGTTGTTGATTCTGTACACTTTCTGGTTGAGGGTTAATAATTGCAACGGGTGCTGCTGACTCAAAAAAAGCATCGGCAGATTCCAGGTTATACATTTTTTCTGTCGGATGAAGGTTGTTATCAACAACTGATGAGCTTTGCAGGGCTAATGGACTTAGACCTAAAATTGACTGGATCGAAAAACGTTCATTATCAGGAATATATTTAGGAGCAGGTTTATCATTCAGTGCTTCTGTTCTGACTGTTAAGTGAAGTGGTTGATCTT
This sequence comes from Salinisphaera sp. G21_0, assembly GCF_017744115.1. Classification (GTDB taxonomy): domain Bacteria; phylum Pseudomonadota; class Gammaproteobacteria; order Pseudomonadales; family Endozoicomonadaceae; genus Endozoicomonas. The sequence goes on from NZ_JAGHQW010000020.1 coordinate 51,536, forward strand.
TTATAGTATTGCTGAAAACGATGACTACTGATCTTTTTTTAAAACGATAATCATTAAATGGATTATTAAAAGGCAGCGTTAGCTGCTGAAGGTGGTTTTTAGTCATCTCACCAGTACACATGGGGCACAGAGTAGAGTCTGCTTCTTCAACTGCACGGGAGAAGGCCTGCCCTGATGCACCAGACTCAGAAATAGTAACATCCTGAACAGAAAGAAATTGATCAGAATCTGCTGGTAATTGAAAGTAAGTAATAAGGCTATGCATTGAATTATTGAATAACCGAACTAAAACATAAGATCACGTCCTCTTGTAAAAGTTCCTCCTTGATATTACCCATTCAATATTTATTTGTAACCTTGCATAAGAATTTGCTAAAGCTATTTCTAATGCGATGTCAAACACTCCGCAAGCTAGCACCTGATGGATGAGGAGGGCAATGACGGTCGTGCAACAGGAAGTGAGGTTATTGATGGCAGCGTCAAGAATCGCTTCGTAATACCCTGGCCTGGAATTCCAACGGTGCCTCCCCTTGTTCAAAATGGCAGCATAATTCATGATTAAATGGTGGGATTGGTATATGCGATAGCTACGCAAGAGGGGTCTTTGTGAAGCTCGCTACGGCGCTTCCTCCGGTATTCCCTAAGGTACTCTCTCTGGCGCTCCCTTTTGAGTATCTTATCGCTCTCGAGCTTGGCAGGATCTTTCATACGCTCCTTCATGCGCTCCTTCATGCGCTTTTTCATGCGTTCTGAGTAACCGGGATCATTCTGGCAACGCTTCCGCATGTTCTCCCTCATGCGCTTCCTGGTGCGTTCTGCGTAATCGGGATCATTCTTGTAACGCTCCCTCTGCTGCCTGTTTTTGCGTTCAACATAAACGGGATCTTTGAGACGCTCCCTTTGGCGCTCCCTTATGCGTTCTGCGTAATCGGGATCATTGCGGTAACGCTCCCTTTGTTTCTCATTCTGGCGCTCTGCATAAGCGGGATCGTTCCGATAAGGCCTCTTTCTTTGGCATACCCTGCTGCGCTTTGAGTGATCAGGATAATTCTGATAGCACTTTTGGTGCTCAACTGCTGAATTGTTATCACTAACATCTTCTACTGCCTGGGGCGTTTGATTATCAATTGTCGTCTGGTTCTGGTTTTGCAGGTTAACTACAGTAACAGGCTCTGAATTTTGTGGGTTAGAGAGTATGTCAGGAAGATTAGTAAACTGATAATCCGGGGCAGAATGGCTCGGTGGCATTGGCTCGTTAACCTCAAGCTCGCTCCCCAATATGCATAGCAGCTGAGCAAAGGGGGTGTCTGGCGTTGAAGGTAGCGCATCCTCTAAGTGGGTAGTGTCAGAATGACAAAAAGAATATTCATTTAGCCCTGACTGTGTAACCTCAGAAATATCAGTTCTATGAGGGGCTTCCTGATCGGCATGAGTTGGAAATGCAATATTATATTTATTCAATGAACCAAATGGATCAGGGTTATTGTTGTGTCTGTCTGATTGACTATGGTAAACATGAAAAGGAGCGCTCAGCACCTGAACAGGTATCCCTTGATACGTCGGCTGTTGTTCATTTTGGGTATCTTGGCGCATTGGTTCTTGTGAGCTCGAATAAGGCTCGCCAGATGAACTCGAATAAGGCTCGCTAAAAGCAACCTCGAATGGAAGTAATTGAGTAAAGTGATCCATTGAATTATCAAATTATTGAATTCCAGTTTAAGACATTTTCTTTTTGCATTAGTTTCTCTTGCAAACACTTTATCTAATAATTATTTCAGCCAAATATAATTATTTGTTATAGCTATTAGTAATATTTTCAATGCGGATGGCTTCTTTCACATCGTGGGAAACTTTACGATCATCGATCTTGCTTATGTACACCTCAAAAACTGAGGTGCCGTATTAAGGAATGTTGTGATGCAGAGTAATAGCTAGTATCAGGTATCAGTACCACGTAAACGTGGGCTTTTTTATCGGACCTTAATCGATTTAATGCGATGGAGCTTAATAGGCATTGTGATGCTGCCCCCTGCAGATCGCACCTTCAGTAACAGTCTTTCGCGTTCGACGCCAAGCAGTTCTCCGCTGAAACGTTTCGACGGTTCGACATAAACCTCTAACCAGGCACCAATATGATTTGGTAACTCATAGATTGGAATGTCCCTGGACTGCTGGTTCAGTAATTCCGGTTCCTGATTGGTTGCAGGCAGTTCATCAACAAAGAAGTAGGTTTTGGATGCTTCTCCATGGGCGGGCTGAGACTGCCACTCCTTCTTGACCTTTGGATTGGTATTCCTGGAAGAGGGTTCCGTCATGTTCATATCATCTGAATCCCCTGCCGGGCCAAATTGCTCCGGGGTGATGATTTCAAAGGGAGAAACGGGGCTGTTGTTCACCAGCAGAGTGAGACTAAATGATGAAACCCAGAGCTCAGTGTCATAGACAGAAAGGGCCTGAGGATGGAAGTTGGGGGGGAAATGCGCTTTGATGGTCACTGTGTCAGGATTTTTCAGAAAGTTGATGTAGGCATTTTTCATCGCATCATTAGGAACAATGCCTGCTTTATAGAAGTAAAAGCTGTCTGGAAGATTGGTTAGACGGTTAATGTATGCGTCTTTGGAAATACCTGAGCTATTAGCACAATGCTGGCTGCTCATCCTGATCAGGCCCTCGTCCTGATAGGTCAGTTCAGCATTGCTCAGGGAGGGTACTTGCATAAAGTCTTTGATAACGAGAGACCCTTTTTTGTAAAAGCTTGCCTGTAGTGATGCCTTGTATAGATTTGTGGCGCTGATACCAAATCGAACAAACATTTTCTGATTTTCCGGGGTATATTTATATTCCCAGAAATGTCTGTCAATAAGTGTATCAATGCCCATCTGTTGAAATTCATTCAGGCCGATAATATATTCAATACCACAGGTAGGTTCTACTATGCTGCTCAGCTCTTGTTTGAGTCGTAACTGGCGTTGATCATTGAAAAAGGTATAAAACTCTTCATTACCCTTCAGTGGCAGTTGAATTCCATCATACTGGACGCGCAGGGAGTCAGGCAGCTCTGAGAGTTCTCCATCGCTGACATCATATACTGTCTTCATCATTGTCAAAATGCTTGGGAAAACAACGGTTAATCTTTTTATAGTAATTGGACTTTTGAGTATTTTCTTAGGTGTTAATGTTATTTTTGTTATTGATACTTCGCCAGTTATGTGAACATTAACTGAGCCAAATTCAACCTTTGCGTAATCAGATATTCCAGGTTTGTATTTGTCTATTGCTTTTATTAATTGGGTTTCAGCATAAAATTTAAATCCAAACCATGCTGCCGGGCCAACAAAAAAAACAGGTATAAAGAATAATTTGATCAAGGCATTAATCATAGGCTTACCTGAATGTGGTATTGCTACGTAAGGTGAATATCTGATGATTATTCACTCCTTTATAAAAATATGTTCTTGATTATTTTGTTTATCAAGTAATGGATGTTTTATTTCTAATTGGCTGTGTGAGATGCTGAGCAAGTGTCACATTTTGAATTTTTTCTGGCTTATGTATGTTGCTTGTCAAAAAAACAAGCACTTCTAATGTTTTGTTTTTTCTAATATTGTTATATTCATCGTAAAGGGTTGGCGTTTTAAACTAACTTATTAAAGGACTCTTAACTGAATCAACGTTGATTGAAAAGGATTTTCTATGAACCCTCCAGGCTCGCCGCCATCTGGAACACCCGTTGGTCCTTCAGTACACCCAACTCATCCCGGTGCTGGAGAAACTGCAGAGACAGGTACAACGTCAACCAGACAGAGAGTCTCTCCTCATCCAGCCGAAAAGCGCATTCCCATAAATGATGACCCTGTCAGGAGTAGTGGACTACCTGACAATATTCAGCCAGCAAATGCTACTGGAGGTACGTTTTCCCAAAATAGACCGGGGGGGGCAGAAGGAATCAAACGTGATCTGAATAGGCTTTTGGCCGATCATAAGCCACTGGAACAAGGCTTCCGAAAAAAGGAGGAGATGAAATACATAGATGCATCAATAACTGCACTGGAAAAAATCAAGGAAGAAATGAATGGCAAATGGGATCTTTCAAATGACGATTTAAAGACTGCATTTATAAAAGCGCATAAGAAGGCCATTAAAAAGCTGAAAGAAAATAAGTCGAATGATGTCAAAGTAACCTTTAATTTACCTGATGGGCAACGGGTTCGTTTAATTCCACCTGAGCTGGATGATTTGGATTTATCTGACTTGAAGTCATGGTTGCAGGGATCTCTGGGGTTAGTAAATGAGCTGAAATCAGAAAAGCAGTCTGCTTATGATGCAGGTCTTATCGAACAGGCAATTACTGATGGTGCGCGGGAATTGAATACTCTTCTTTCTCAGCTGGCGCAGACCGGCTCATCCGAGCAAGAGCTTCTGGGCTTCCAGGCTCGCTATCATGCCATACAATACCCGATTATCAGCCTGTCTTTTGATGGCAGCAGCCAGCATTCTTCCGATAGGCCAGAGCACCGTAGTACTTCCGAGGCAGTGAAGCCAAGTCCTTCCATTAAAATTACCAATGATCCTGAGAGGGCATTGACAGTTCCTGACGAGGGGGATTCAGCTTTTGGGGATGAAAGTCTTCTTGACGCTGATCACTTGAAACGGGTTGAAAGAGCCAGAAAAGCATACAGAGACCTCGGTTATGCCTGGTATCAGCAAGAAAAAAACACCAGTGAAGAAATTCTTGATGACAAAGCGATGTTAATGGCGGAGTTGGAACAACGTTTACAAGGCAAGCCTGAGAGTGATGATGACTCTGGCGTCTCGGTATCTTCCCGGACCAGCCCGCAACGCTCAAATCCTCGCAGACGTTCTGGTGATAAATCGGGAGAGCCGTCTTCATCCGCCCGCATGTTACAGGTGAAGGATGATGATGGTGTCGGTTTATTCCGTGCGTTGTTTGCCTGTTATACCGAAAACAGTGACTGGCAGAATGCGTCGAAAGATCAGGTACGTAAAAAGATAACAGACGAGGCTATGGCTCAACCGATAAAACTGGCCATTGACGTTGCTACCCATAAATACCTTGAGCTGGATCCTTACAGCAGTGACGTGATGGACGTTCAAAACCTGTCTCAGCGTGCCGTGGCTCAGAAGATCGAAGCGTTGGACGACCAAGGGCTTTTAGTCCGGGAAATTTTTGCCAGGGTGATTCTGGATGGAACGTTCTCTGAACACTCTTTCCGTCGTCTTCCAGAGGTGCTGGGTATCACCGAATTAATGACCAATAATCCTGATGACCCCTATGCTTTTGAAATGATAGTTTTTTCACAGCTTATTATGAGTGAACTCTGCACGACGCTGGGCGTGCCTGAATCCAATGGTAATAAACGAGGATTTCATAGGCTGAATAGAGGCTTTGGTGTGGTGTTAGGCGCTGAAAAAAAGAAGGATGACGATAAGAGAAATAGTGTCAAAGAAGCTGATAAAGCTTCCGGTTTATCTCCAGCGCGGGAAGATACGAAGGTTATAGCCCCGCCAGAGGGTAGCATGATGCCTGAAACGTCAGGGGATGACGCTTCGAGTGCAGTTAGTCAACCACCTCCACCACCTCCGCCCGGGAGTTTTGCTGAATCGTTTGAAGATAAAAAATCTACTGACAGTAGATAGACATTCTTTAGCAAAATGGTTTTGCGCCTGTTAAGTCGTCTCCTGTGAATGCAGTGATCACTGATCAGTACCAGCCGCCATTGCCGGTTTTCAGGTTCTACGCCGGAATCCCTTTAGCGGCCGGGCCTCTCTGCACTGATGAACCGTTCTTTATTGGTGCAGTGACAGGGTTCACCATTGGCAAATATCACACCGAGGATGGATCACGATAAAAACCATCCTTGATCTGCCCCTGAGATTGCATCCTCCTTGCTAATTTCTTGTTCATAGATATCCATATCTTCAAACGGAATAACCGCAATAATGAATCACCGTTGAACTATTTCCTGGAAAGGATGTCCAGATTGAGAAGCATCCGTATATAAATTGCCAATTTCCCCAGTTAATGAGCAACAGCGTGTGGCTAACCAAAACAGGAAAATGTAGATGGAGATAAGCTCTGTTCCTACCAATAATAGTATGAATCGCTGTGTGATTTGTCTGGAAGATTTTACTTCCCTGACCGGCCATGATGCAGTCCACCTGAATTGTCATCACGTTTTTGGCCGATCGTGCATCATTCGCTGGGGAAGCAACAACCCGACCTGCCCTGCCTGCCGGGCACCCTTCAACCCCACTCAGATATATGACAGAGATATCACCATAACCGGACGTTTGATCAGAACAGTGCCAGCTGCTGCCTCGTACTTCAGGACTACCTTCCTGGACAACCCCTACGCAATTGGCAGCATGGTCTTTACCACTGGAGGTGGGTTGATCCCCACTTTTGCCCGAATCCTTCCTCATAAGCTGAATGCTCCTTGTACGATGGCAGGATATTCCATCGGCATAATCGCAGTCAGACCTATTTTAAATGGTTTTGTAATCCCCCCTGGTTATACTCCCCTGTCTCCTATCGAAAATCGTCACAGTTTGGCTATTTCCATATGCAAGGGCGGAGCCCTTGGCATTGGCGTTGCCGGCCTTGTCGGCTTCTTTGTTGGTGCCTTGGTACGTTCTGATAATTCCAGCCTTCTTGCCTCTGCTATTAATTCAGGCGTCCATGGCATGGCCGGGGGGGGGATGGCAGCAGCGTCTAATGGTACAGCAGTTCTTTTAACCAGGTATCTGTGCCCGTGATTCCTCTCCTATTCACTGAGAAAATTGCCCGGAAAGAGGCTTTTTAGTGTTCTGCCCATTACGCAGAGACTCGTTTTATAAGGGCGGAAAGATCCTGTTCCGGTTTTCTGGATATTGCAAAGGCTGGAGTAAAAGGTAGGATAGCGGTTGGTTGAAAACAATAATCATAGAGGATGTGACCATGAGTAAGCTATATGGGGTGCCACTGTCACCCATGGTTCGAAAAGTACTGCTGGCTCTCGAAATAAAACAACTTGACTATGAACTGGTGCCGGTTACCCCGTTTATGAAACCGGCAGGCTTTGAAAAAATCAGTCCCCTGAAAAAAATTCCTGCCTGGGAAGATGATAAGGTGACGATTGCCGACTCCTCGGTGATCTGTGAGTACCTTGAGGACCGTTATCCGGAACAGGCTCTCTACCCAAAGACGCCTGAGGAAAAAGCCAGGGCCCGCTGGTTTGAAGAGTATGCCGATACGGCGATGCTTCAGGTACTGGGAACGGTCTTTTTTGAGCGGGTTGCCAAGAAGCTGATTAACCAGCCTGCTGACGAAGACAAAGTGCAGGAAGTTTTACAAACCAAACTGCCAGAGATTTGTGTTTATCTGGAATCTCAGGTTCCGGAAACTGACTTTCTGTTTGGAGCGGAGGTTCAGTTGGCTGATATTGCCCTGGCCAGTCACTTTATTAATCTTGTCCATGCTGGAGTCCAGATTGACTCTGCTGAGTATCCGGGGCTGTCGGCTTATATTGACCGGATTTTCCAGCATCCAGCCGTGGCGCACCGGATTGCAGAAGATAAAAAAGTGTTTGGCGGTAAGTGATTGCGGGATTAAAAAGTTTTATTTTTACCACAAAGACACCAAGGCACAGAGAAGAGCTTTCTTTGTGCCTTGGTGTCTTTGTGGTGGAAAAGTAAACATCACCTGTTTAAATACGCTTGAAGGCTATTAATTCTGGAATGGATAGACTGAACCCAGGTTAAGAATGTGTGTCAGTTCATCCAGGGCCGTTCGGGATTCCGTCAGTAACAGCGGGTCGGCCAGATCTTTTTCAGACAACTGGTCACGATAGTGCTTTTTGACCCAGCGGCTGAGGGTGGCAAAGCGCTGGTTGTTGATCAGACAATGTTGATTGGTCGCTGCCAGTTCCTGGTCGTTTAATACTACTCTTAGTCGCAGGCAGGCCGGGCCTCCACCGTTATTCATACTTTGGCGCAGATCAAAAACCTTCAGATCCGTAATTGGGCAACTTGCGTCGTTGAGTATGCTTTGCAGGTAATTCCAGACAGCGGGTTCATTTTCACACTCAGAGGGGACAACGATCATTGTTCCGCCATTATCCAGCGACAGCAGTTGGCTATTGAACAGGTAAGTCCCAACTGCCTGCACTACTGAAACCTGTTGATCTGCCACTTCAACAATATGAAAGTCCTGCGACCCATAAGCCTTTCTTAATGACTCATAGACAGCAGCCTGCTCCACAAATGCCTGTTCATGGCAGAACAGCAGGTTGCGGTTGCCGACTGCGATAACATCATTATGAAAAACGCCCTGATCGATAACCGCCGGGTTTTGCTGGGCAAATACCACCTTGTTTGGATCAAGCTGATGCAAGCGCGCGACAGCCTGACTGGCTTCAAGACTCTGGCGGGCAGGGTATTTCTGTGGTGAGGTACTTTGCGGGTTAAATGCTTCCCGGCCATAAACGAAAAATTCAACGCCCTGTTCGCCATATTCATGGCAAAAACGGGTGTGGTTCGCGGCCCCTTCATCACCAAAGTATTCGGTGGATGGCAGAGCCTGATGATGAACAAAGTGGTCCGGATTATTAAACGTCGATTTTAATATTTTCCCGGTAACGTCATGCTCAATGGAGCGGTGGAATTTATTGATTAAGTTAGCGGGCGTGAAATGTACTTTACCATCAGCACAGTCCGCACTGGGGGAGACCGTCGCTGCATTAGCGGTCCACATGCTGGAAGCGGAGCAGCAGGCTGCCAGAACTGCTGGCATCTGTTGCGCCGCGTCAGACAGTACCCGTGAATCGCTGCCTTGGAAACCGAGCCTTCTCAGTGTGGCAATATCCGGGCGCTCCTGAGGGGCTAACACACCCTGGACAAAGCCCAGTTCACTGAGCGCCTTCATTTTCTCCAGACCCTGGAGAGCCGCTTCCCTTGGGTTTGCTACTTTGCCCGCATAATGGATTGAGGCCTTGTTACCCTGGGATAACCCTGCATAGTTGTGGGTAGGGCCGACCAGTCCGTCAAAGTTGGCTTCTATTGTTTTCATTATTGACTACTTCACCATTGAGTCCATGGGGGCTGTTTACAAATCAAGCCCGGGTGCCAGTTCTTTGGGCATACTCAGTGACTCCGACTCAACACTGGCCACCGGGTAGGCGCAGTAATCGGCAGCGAAATAGGCGCTGGGGCGGTGGTTGCCACTGTCACCGGGGCCGCCAAAAGGTGCGGCACTGCTGGCACCGGTGATTGGCCGGTTCCAGTTAACGATACCTGCACGTATTCTCTGCAAAAAGAACTGGTACTGCTCTGGTGCTTCACTGAACAATCCGGCGGAGAGACCAAAACGGGTGTTATTGGCGTCTGCAACGGCATCTTCAAAACGATCGTAACGAATAATTTGCAACAGTGGGCCAAAGTATTCTTCATCGGGAAGGTCTTTGATATTGGTCACATCAATAATACCCGGAGATACTAACCCGGTTCCCGCTTGAAGATGAGTTGATAAAAGCAGGCTGTTGCCGCCCAGCTTTTGCAGCGTTTCCTGGGCTGACAATATCTGTTTGGCCGCTGCTTCAGAGATAAGCGCTCCCATAAAAGGCGCTTCTTGATCATCCCATTGACCTACTTTGATATTGGCTGCCGCTACAGTCAGCGCATCAACAAACTGATCCCCCCAGGGCGTCGCGGGAATAAAAAGTCGGCGGGCACAGGTACAGCGCTGACCGGCAGTAATAAATGCTGAATGAATAGTGTCGTGTACTGCGGCTTTGATATCTGCCATCTCGGTGACAATCAGCGGATTGTTGCCGCCCATTTCCAACGCGAGAATTTTACCCGGCTGTCCGCCGTACTGCTGGTGGATCATCTTGCCGGTGTTTGAGCTGCCGGTAAAAAACAGACCATCAAGACCGGCGTGCCCGGCCAGAGCGATGCCAGTTTCTTTTTCTCCCTGAACCAGATTGATAACTCCGTCGGGTATTCCCACCTGCTGCCAGAGTTTTATCGTGTATTCCGCAACGGCCGGTGTTAACTCGCTGGGCTTGAAAACCACGGTGTTGCCAGCCAGCAGTGCGGGAACAATATGCCCATTGGGAAGGTGGCCCGGAAAGTTGTAGGGGCCAAATACCGCAACAACCCCATGTGGCTTGTGACGAATCACGGCTTTTCCTACGGGCATGGCATTTTCAACGGTCCCCGTTCGCTCATGGTAGGCTTTTATTGAAATGGCGATTTTACCAGCCATAGCAGTCGCTTCCGTTTTGGCTTCCCAGAGCGGCTTACCGGTTTCTCTGGCAATGATTTCTGCCAGAGCCTCTTTATTCTGCTCCAGCTCACTGGCAAACGCCTTAATAAACGCCTCTCGTTCTTGAAATGGGCGAAAGGCCCAATGATGACTGGCTTCCCGGGCGGCACTTATTGCCTGATCTACTTGCTCTGCGGTGGCACTGGCTCCTTGCCAGAGCACAGTGCCTGTTCCCGGATTTTCGGATGAAAAGGGTTTACCATTTGCCTTAAGCCACTGTCCATTGATAAACAGGCATTGTTGTTCATTTGTGTCTGACATGGTCTTAATCCTCTCAATTCGTTGACTAGCTGGATAGAGGCACTACCCGCAGCAATTGGCCTTCTTCAATGTTAAGCGCTGATGCCTGCTTTTTAGTGATCATGACAAACTCCAGTCCTTCGTAGGAAAGATTGCCCATGATGCAGCGAAAATCTTTCAACTCACTATTGGCCATCAGCCAGCGGCGCTGATCCGTTGTGTTGTTCTCAACAATTTTAACTTTGTACTGTCGAGAATCCCTTACTGAGCGTACATCCTTGACTCTGGCTTCCATTAGCGGACCTCCATCAAAAATATCCACATAGCCAGTGTAGTAGAAGCCTTCAGATTCCAGCAGATGTCGGGCAGGCGTTGTGCTTTCATGGGTAACACCAATGACCTCCCTGGCTTCATCCGGCAACAAATTGGTGTAGATTGGATGGCGAGGCATCAGCTCGGCAATAAACGCTTTATCGACGGTGGATTGGCGATCAGCTTCGGCAAAGTCCACCGCAAAGAAGTGCCGCCCAAGGGCTTCCCAGAAAGGGGAAAATTCCTGATCATCACAGTAGCCACGCATTTCTGCAAAGAGGCCTTCAGCAAACAGCTCTGGAAAGGCTGCCATAAACAACATGCGACTCTTGGAAAGAAACGTACCGTTTTTGGAGTGACGATAATCCGGCAGCAAAAAGAGCGTACAAAGCTCTGAAAAGCCGGTATGGTCACTGCAGAGCATCAGGGTGTCCACCATGGTGTAGACATCCAGTTGTTGTGAGGCATGAACCTGTTTACTCACCTTGTAGTTATACCAGGGAGCCTCAAGTCCGACGGCGGACTCAATACCCGCAGTGCCCATAACCTGACCGGTTTCGGTATCTTCCATCACAAACAGATAGAGATTATTTTTCGGTTCTGCGGCAGAAGTACCTGCTTCCTGCGATGCTGCCAGCGAAGCCTGCTTAAAGGAGGTGAGTGCCCATGCCAGTTTATTATCAACCATGGGACGGTGAGGTTGCAGGGAGGTGAATCCGGCACCCGTCTGGTTGGCGATTTGCCAGAGGGCCTCACGATCCTGCTCATGAATGGGACGAATAACAATCATAGTCAGACTTTGCCTTTGTTTTAATAGTCAGTTAGTTATCGCGACACAAAGAGACCCGGAAATGTTACCTCAACTTTTATTGATGGAAAGACCCTGCAAAGAGAAAAAATGCACCTATAGTTTAGTTTCAATAATTCAGGAAATGATACCGTTTCGCTCACTTTGTTAGTGGTAAAAACAGTTCACCAAAAACACCTATGATTCAGTCACCCGTTCTTTTGCCTGTGGTTCCACGGCCCTGTGAGCCGAGTGAGCCCTCTTCTGTACAGCCTGCAACTGCCAGTAGCAGTATTGCACCTGGCGAGCCTGATGGAACCTATATAACAAAAGACCCCTTCTCTTTTACTGAGCGTTGTAAGTCGCTGTTTAGCAGGGTTGTCTGTGCCGTAGAAACGAGCATGTGGCATGCTATGGACGCATTCAACTGGGCCGGCTATCTCGCTGTCTGGGCAATGGCTGGCGCTACTTTTATGGTTGGTATGATGGCCTTGCCGATCATTCTTAAATCGGCCCTGACCGGCATCATTATTATGGCTTGTGAAGCGATAGGGGAGGCCGTACTGCGATATTATTCAAGGGATCAGTTTCCAACGGATCGCCTGCCCGTACTATTAGACAGACTCCCGGTAGAGGATCTGCCTGTTCTTGGGGATTTTTTGAGCTTTCGCTGGCTGAGACACTTGCCGTTTCAGGGAGAACGCTGTGATGAAAATAAACTGACGTATTTTGGCAGTCGAATGGTGGTTGGTGGGGTCTATGGCAGCTTACTTGGTTTTTTCACCTCGTTAATCACTCTGTCTCCCTACAGTATTCTGGCTACGGGAGCGGTAGCCGCAGGCATTGCCTTTAGCCTGAGGTTTCTGGGATGCGCCAAGGTAGCCCTGGATTTTGTATTTCTCTCCAATCATGAAATGAATGAGGGGCGTCTTTACCATAAAGATAGCTTTATTAATCGCTCTATCAGAGACAGGTTGGTTGGGAACACAGAGTCGTCGAATTATTTTCCCATGCCACCTCCCGAGAATATCGGTGCAGCAATACAGCTACTGAGTATTCATCAGGATATAGAGGCAGTTACCAAAGACACTATATATCAGGCGGCAGAAGCCCGTTGCCATGAGAAAGCGCAGTCTGGACTACCGCAAGAACTCTTTGACCGGGAGGTGAGTCTGGTCAAACACGCTCAGGAACAATTATATCGATTTGTCACGCAGCGGGATTTGCGGGAAGCAAAAAGGCAGGAGCTTCAGGCAAGGCTGGTTCATCAGGCTCAGGAACAAGAGAGAATAGACCGGAATTTGTTGGGGTTACCGGCTGAGGGTGAACTGACGCCTGAGCAGATTGGAGCCGGCTACCGACAGGCCCTGAATGATTATGAACGCTACAGGGATCAGGATATCAATGAGATTGATCGGGCGGCGGCACGTTTGAGAAGAGCTAATGACAATGCTGACCTTGTATCTGCGGCTTGATGCGATAATAAAAACACAGGTAAATACAGCTTTCAGACCTCTATTTGCAGGAGGCAAAGGTTGGTATCAGGTTAATGGTGTCAGTCTCTCCACTTATTGCAATGATCTGCGATAGCGGTAGAATCCCTTGCTTCACTTGACTGACCATATGTCATTAAATACCAGCCCATTTCACTGTGATATAGCTGCTTATGCAGTTGTTATACATAATACATATCAGGTTTTATATGTAGGGCCTGTCTGAGCGGTTTAAGCCAAAGGTTAACCCTGATGGTTGTTTAACAATCCAGTGTGCTGGGGGCTTCAAATATCTGAATCAGGCTGTTTCGGTATAGCGCCTTAAATTCGACGGGCGGTAGCGTGGGGGAAGTGTGCTTTTGGGTGTCGATCCTCCAACGGATACTCTCGGAGCCTGTCGGACTTAAGTCTGACAGGCTCTTCGGCTGATTGTTTCAGGACAGCGTGACATCATGATACTTGCTTTTGCACTGTATAAATATTTTCCCTATGGCGGACTGCAGCGGGACTTTCTGCGAATAGCCAGTGAGTGCAAACATCGTGGATATGGTATCCGTGTCTATACCACAAGCTGGCAAGGTGATAGACCGGACGGTTTTGATATACGTCTACTGCCGGTTAAAGGGCTGACTAATCACAAAAAGATGGCTGACTTCTGTCAGCAGGTACAGCAGTCGTTGAGCAGCGAGCCGAAGGTGCTCCTCACCGGTTTTAATAAAATGCCCGGACTGGATATCTATTATGCCGCAGACACCTGTTATAAAGCCAAATCAGACAGCAGATTCTGGCTTTATAAACTGAGCGCCCGCTACAGACAGTACTGTGCTTTGGAAGCAGCGGTTTTTGGCAAAGACAGCAAAACCGTTTCGTTGCTGATTTCTACCCTGCAAAAACCTGAGTTTCAACGCTATTACCAGACACCCGATGAACGCCTGCAACTGCTACCGCCGGGTATTGCAAAAGATCGCTGTCGGCCAGCGGATGCGGACACTATTCGAGAGGCGTTCAGACAGGAGTTCGGCCTTGGCAATGATGACCGGCTGGTATTGATGGTGGGCTCGGGGTTCAGAACCAAAGGTCTGGACCGGGCGCTGAAAGCCATTGCTGCGCTGCCTGAACCACTTAACGAGTCCACTCGTTTCTTTATTATTGGTCAGGATAAACAGAAACCTTTTCTGGCGATGGCAAAGCACCTGGGCATTACTGACAAGATTCAGTTTTTTCAAGGCCGGGATGATATTCCAAGATTTCTTCTGGGAGCCGACCTGCTGATTCACCCGTCCTACAACGAAAACACCGGGACCGTTTTGCTGGAAGCTCTGGTAGCAGGGCTTCCGGTATTAACGACGGATGTGTGTGGTTATGCCCATTATATTCTTGAGGCTGATGCCGGGCGGGTAATTCGTTCACCCTTTTCCCAGGATGCGCTAAATCAGGCAGTCAGTGAGATGTTGTTATCTGAACAGCGCAAACAATGGTCTGAGAACGCTGTTAACTTCAGTAAAACTACAGATTTGTATAGCCTGCCCCAGTGTGCAGCAGAGCTGATTATTGTCCGGGCAGAAAAGAAGTGGGCAGAGGGGGCTTGCTGAGTGCTTTATCTGAGAGATGACTTTAACAAAGCCTGGCAGGGCAAGGATCCTCAGCAGCTGCTGGAAAACATGGATGGTGACGTCTATCGGGCGTTGGAAGCACGGAGAACCTTTCGTTTTGAGCTGAATGGCCAGGGGTATTTTGCCAAAGTACATGGTGGTGTTGGGTGGTTTGAAATCATCGAAAACCTTATTCGTCTACGCAAACCGGTGCTGGGTGCCCGCAATGAGTGGGAAGCGTTGAACCGGTTGCACGACATTGGGATCACTACCATGACACCGGTAGCTTTTGGCGAAACTGGCAGCAATCCCGCAACCCGGCGTTCGTTTCTGGTCACTGAAGAACTCAGGGATATGATCACGCTGGAAGATTTTTGTAAGCCCTGGTCAGTGAAGCCACCGGCATTCAGGTTAAAACTGGCCATGATTGATAAGCTGGCAGAGATCAGTAAAAAAATGCACGGCAATGGTATTAATCATCGGGATTATTATCTTTGTCACTTTATGATGCCTGACCGGCAGATACCGGATCCGGACAATTTGACATTTTATCTGATTGACCTCCATCGAGCCCAGTTGCGAGATTCCACACCTTTACGTTGGGTGATCAAGGACCTTTCCGGACTCTACTATTCAGCCATGGACATTAGTATCACCCAAAGGGATATCTTTCGTTTTATCAAAACCTATACCGGCCTGCCATTAAGAGAAGCATTAAAGCGGCATTTACCCATGTGGCTGAAGATTACCAGAAAAGCCCACAAGCTTTATCAGCGCATGGCCAGAAAAGCACGACAGTAACCGGTTGTATTCGACGTTATTTGAGAGAAGGGAATGACCACAGGGAAACTTTCATACACACTGGAAGAGCTGACGAACCTGAAAGAAGCGCCCCGGAATGGTTCTATTCTGGATATTCACGGGCAGCAGATCCTGATTGATGCGGTATTGCGTTTTCTGCCAGGCAAACGGTTAGTAGTCAGAGCGATTGTGGACGGTGCAACTGTTCTGGCAAAGTTCTTTACAGGAAGTTCAGCGACACGACATTTGCAGCGTGAACTCGCGGGCCTTAAAAGCTTTGCCGATGCAGGAATTAATACTCCGGCTCTGATTGAAACCCGGCAGCTTCAGGATTTTGGCCTGTTAACTACCGAATTTCTTGAGGACAGCCAATCTCTTGAGCAAGTATGGCAGACGAATCTCAGTGATGATCAACGCCTGGCGTTGCTTAAGCAGGTCGTAGAAACAGTCGGCCAGTTGCATCAGTACAATATCCTTCATAATGACCCGCATCTGGATAATTTCCTGATAGTGGATCAGACGTTGTTTTTGATTGATGGTGGTGGTGTTCACAGAGAGAGTGTACAGATTTCTCAATCAGCGGCGCTGGACAATCTGGCCTTTTTTCTTTCTGTCCTGTTCCCACGGTTTGATCATCTTTCTCTTCAGTGTCTGCCTGCTTATCAATCTATCCATCCTCTCGACGGGATAGACGAACAGTGCCTTGCCCAAGCTATTCGGAAGAGAAGAAAGTGGCGGGAGCGTTATCTGGAAAAAGTATTCAGGACCTGTACCGATTTTGTCGCAGAGTCCGGCTTTCGCAAATTTCAGGTGATAGACAGAGTAGAACTCAGTGAAGCATTAACCACATGTCTGGCGTCACCAGACAGGTTTATCAATGCTGGTCATGTTCTGAAAAGGGGCAGCACTAACACAGTATCCATCGTTACCCTGGATGATGGTAAAAAAGTGTTTGTTAAACGCTATAAAAGCACAAAAGGGTGGCTGCACCAGTTTTTCCGTGGTTTCAGAAAATCCCGTGCCCGAAATGCCTGGTATGCAGCCCATTACCTGCTGCGCCTGCTGGGAATTGATACTCCAAAGCCGTTAGCTTTACTGGAGCATAGATTTGGGCCCTTTGTAACATGCAGCTATTTGGTCACGGAGTATGTTGAGGCAGAGGATGCACTGCATTACTTCAACAGCCTGACAGAAATTACCCCGGAAGCAGAAAAAAGGGCTCAGGCTCTGATTGAAATACTGTCAACCCTTAAGGAAGGATTGGTGTTTCATGGGGATATGAAGGCGACTAATTTTATGCTTACTGATCACCGTCTTCTGGTCATTGATCTGGATCAGACGGTTATTTTAAATTCTGAAGAAAAATCAGAGAAATTGCTGAATAAAGATCGAGAAAGATTTAATAGAAACTGGCCTGTGCACTCAATTGCAGCAGGACTTTTTTGCCGCTAAATGCCCTAAAGCAGTCATTTCTATTCAAAAAGATTACTCGGCAATTCTCGCAGTAGTAACTATGATTTAACGCCTGTGTGATATCTATTTAAGATGTATAAATACCGCCCAGACATCGACGGCCTCCGTTTTATCGCCGCAGCCCTCGTACTGCTTTATCATTTTCAGTTCAGTATTATCAGCGGTGGCTACGTTGGTGTTGATGTATTTTTTGTAATAACTGGCTTTGTTATGAGTAACCTGCTAATGAAACAGCTTTCAGCAGGTACTTTCTTATTCAGCGATTTTTACAGCAAACGTATAAAGCGATTGATACCGGCTTTACTGCTGATGTCGTTTGTTGTTTTTCTGCTGATCTCGCCTATCTACATGGATGAAGAGTATTATATCTTCTCAAAGAGCTGGCTTTACTCCCTGATCGGATACAGTAATTTTTACTTTATTGACGAGTTTGCCAAATATTTTTCTGCAGACGCAGCTACTCAGCCACTTTTGCATACCTGGACCCTGGCTGTTGAATTTCAGTTTTATTTTCTTTGGCCTCCCGTTTTGGTTCTGGTTTACCGGTATTTGAATCGCTCAGCAGCACCCTGGGTTTTTCTGGCGCTTTGGTTGGCGACTTTTGGCTACTCCATTTACCGTACTGACGCTGCACCTGATTCTGCCTATTTTCTGCTGACGACCCGTTTGTTTGAGTTGTTGCTGGGAGCCGGACTGGCTCTGTTTGGCAACCGTCTGCCCCGGCTGAATGACCTGACTTCCAATGCTCTTTCTTTGGCTGGCCTGGCTCTGATTATTGGCAGTGCATTCGTATTGACCAAAGATTCATTGTTTCCTGGTTATAACGCTCTGTGGCCAGTGCTCGGTACCGGTTTGGTTATTTATGCAGGCCTTAATAACAGTAATGCTCTGGCTGGACGACTGCTTGGTTCTACACCGTTGGTTTACCTTGGGGCTTTGTCGTATTCGCTTTATCTCTGGCACTGGCCTCTGGTAGCAATACTGAATAATCAGTTGATTCCACTGGACCTGACTAACCAGTTGTTGTTGATTGCTGCAAGTCTGGTATTAAGTTGGTTCAGCTATACCTTTGTGGAATCGAAGCTTCGTTATAAAGACTGGTCTTTGAAAAAGTCTTTTCTGTTAATGATGCTGTTGCCAGCTATCGTTATCTGGGCTGTGCAGGTGACGATTCGTGTCGCTGATGATATCAGTTTTCGCATACCACAAAAGAACCGTGAACTGTATCGGGTGATCAATCAGCAGGATGCCGGAGATATTTTTGATCCCTGTTTTGATGGGGATGCTGTTAGCTTTGATCAGGGTGAACATTGCCTGCTTGGAGCAAAGGAACCTGGCAAAAAGCCTGATGCCATGTTGCTGGGGGATTCCCATGCAACAGCCATGGCTGGTTTTGTCGAGGAACTCAGTAAGCGGCAGGGGATAACTACCTTGTTGGTTACCAAGGCCTCATCGCCGTTTATCCTGGCAGAAGACACGGTTGCTACTGGAGATGAGAGAAAAGTAAAACGTAACCAGGTTCTGCAGGATTATCTTGATCATGGCGAGCCAATGACTATTTTTCTATCCGCCTGGTGGACTGCCTATCTGGCCAGCGATCAATATCAGGGCTACTTTGAGAATATTGTCCGCTGGCTGCTCGAGCGTGGGCACAGGGTAGTGGTTATTGAAGATGCATTCCGACTCCCATCCAACAGTTTTGCCTACTGTCTGCTGAAGAATCAACGGGATTGCACTGTGCCAAGGGCTGATGTGGAGAGTGAGCAGGTAAACTTCTACCGCTTTAAAGAGACTATTCAGGCCCGATATCCCCAGGTTGGCTGGATTAACCCCCGTTCTGCCATGTGCAACGAGGAGCGTTGTGATACGGTTCTGGATGGTATCCCACTCTATCGGGATGATAACCATCTTAACTATGCCGGTTCAAAAATCATTGGTCGGCGTTTTCTGGAGCAGTTTGGTAATCCTTTGTCTGCCAGCTGAAAATGCGGTCTTTTCACAGGGATGGCCAACAAGCGACTGTCCCTGTGTTCGGAGGCTGTCCGGATGATCCCATACATTCCCTGTATTGAATGCAAAGGAGTTGATTGATAATAAGAGCTGTAATCTCAAATAGAGAATTTATTCAAAGATACCCCACCTTCGGGCTTATTTCGATCGAATGAGCCTTTTTCACTGCCATTTCCCTACTATCCTGGTCAAGACCTATGTTATAGCCTATAGCCAGTTGGTTCCTCGGCTGACCGGCTATCTGGTGCCTGAAGCCACATCCGTACTCTCAAATATCTTATCCGCAGAAGCCGCCACAAACCCCTGGTAAAGTTGACCGCTGGCCATTGGGTAGCGCCGGGCGAACTCATAATAGCAGCCTGGGACTTTCATGGTGGTGTCATCAAAGGTCACGTCCACCGCTTTGGCCAGGGTTGAGGATTGTTCCAGCAATACGTCCGGCGATCCTTTGATCAGGCCACCACTGGTATTCAGATCATACCCTTTATCCAGCAGCAGTTGATTGACGCTTTGAATATCCGGGTGTGAACTCAAATGGTTGATGGATACTGTAAAGTGATTGGGGCGAAAGCCATGTGCAGCTACCCAGGAGGCGTATTCGCTCTCTACTGCCAAGGCTCCGTATTGGTCAGAGGTCAGGCTCCACGGGCGACCAGAGTAGCAGAAATTCTGATGGGCGACAGTGGCTTCCGGTACCTGCGTTACCAGGTCATAAATTATTTCCTGACAGTTGTCTGGCAACTCTTCTACTTTCAGCTCACTGATAAAGACTTTGGGCAGGGTTTTATCCGGGTGTTGAAAATATCGGGCATAAAGTTTCTTGGTGGGAAACTGATAGTCGTCAACGGGTTGATAGCCTGTTTCAACAAAAGGAAGAGCGAGGTTATTCAGTGCCACTTTTTCAATATTGTAGGTGCGCAGGGCGATATGGTCGTTGATTACCTGACCGTGATTCAGATCGGCAAAGAGCTGGTGAATCGGTTTAGCATCGGGGGTCAGGGCAAGGTAGTCCTGCCACATGGCGTCCAATAGTTGCTGGATAGTGAGTTGCATGTTGATGCTCCCGTGTTGAATCAGTCATTTTTACCCGGAATTTTGCCATGACTTCAGGTCGTCTTCAGAAATGACCGGCTTTTCAGGTTATCCATAACAGAATGAGTCATTAATCGCTCTTTAACCAGTTCATATTTTCTCCCGAGGCGCTGGCATGGGCCAGACTCAATAATAATGCCGCACTGAGCCTGGCCCTTGGCACAAGGCTTCTGACGTTTAAATATTCCTGATCACTGTGGATCGCTCCTCCCTGAACCCCAAGCGTATCGATATTGGGAATCCCTGCTGAGGCAAGGTTGTTACCATCGCAACAACCGCCCGTCGGTTTGATGTCCAGAGGAATACCCAGCTCATGCCCGATGTTTTTTGCCATTGATAGCAGCTGTTTATTGGCAGGACTGAGCACTTTGGGTTTGCGGGTAAATCCGCCATGCAGTTTCAATTGAATGCCATCACGCTGATTGATGCTTTCGATGATCTCGTTCAGCTTTTCCAGGCACCATTGTTCATCATCCGGCTGTTCCAGGCGAATGTTAAACTTGTGAATACAGCGATCAGGCACAATGTTGGTCGGGCCGCCACCATGAATGTAGCCGGGGTTAAAGGTGATTCCCGGTCGTTGACCATTCAGGTCGTCCATGGCGGCAACAAAATCACAGAGGGCACGAATGGCATTGCGTCCCAGGTGATGTTCACGGCCTGCATGAGCCGCTTTGCCATGGCTGACCACGGTAAAATTACCACTGCCTTTGCGTTGTCCGGCCAGGTTGCCATCGGGAAAGCAGGGTTCGAAGATCATGCCCAGATGGACGTGTTGTGCAGCCTCTTGAATCAGGGGGGCTGAGCCGGGAGAGCCAATTTCTTCATCCGGGTTAAACAGTATTTCCCAGCCGATCTGTTCAGCCCATGGGCTTTGCTCCAGCACTTCCAGCGCCTTGAGCATTACCAGAATGCCGCCTTTTAAATCAGTCACTCCGGGGCCATTGATGGTGTCATCATCCAGCCAGCGGACCTTTTGAAAAGGGCTGTCTTTTGGAAAAACCGTATCCATGTGGCCACACAGAAAGACCTGAAGAGGTGCTTCGGGGCGTTTGCGAATCCTTAATGCATCACCTAGTGGGTGCTTAATGATTTCTCCGCTGTCGTTTATTACTTCCCATGGGTTTACAGGTATGCGTTCATAGTCTTTTGATAAACCTGAGGTCAGCTTCAGAAGTTTTTCCAGAATCTGATTGACACCGTCACGGTTGAGGCTGCCGGAATTTATTTCTGCCAGTTCAATGGTTCTGGCCAGCATTTCATCATGTTGATTATTGAGTAAATCCAGCCAGGGGAGAATTTCAGGGGGAAGCGTTTTTGCTGGCTTAACCATACGATATTCTCTTTCTGTTTTAGTCCGGGTATGCATTCCCGCGCAGAGGGTGTTACGAAAGGCCTTAAAAAGAAGGGAACCACAAAGGCACAAAGACACAAAGTTTTTTATGGGATTGCCTGAGCTGTGCTCGGCAAACGAAACTTCCTTTGTGTCTTCGTGTCTTTGTGGTTCAAGGCTTTTATACCTGAAAGACCCTCAGGCGGAAACCACGGTAGCAACCGCTCTTTCCAGCCGTGCCATACCCTCATCAATGTCTTCATCAGGGATAATAAGTGATGGTGCAAAGCGCAGGACATTGGGTCCGGCAACCAGCAGCATCAACCCTTCGTCTGCTGCAGCGGCAAGAATGTCTTTACCCTTTCCGTGATACTTCTCGACCAGCTCAGCACCAATCAGCAGGCCTTTACCCCGCACGTCGGCAAAGATGCCATATTTGCTGTTTATGGATTCAAGATGCTTCCGGAAGCGGTCATGCTTTTTACTGACGTTACTAAGCAGTTGTGGGTCATTAATGGTTTTGATCACTTCCAGGGCTACGGCACAGGCCAGTGGGTTACCGCCGTAGGTGCTGCCGTGGGTACCAAAACCAAAACTTTCCGCCACTTTGTTGGTGGTTAGCATGGCACCGATCGGGAAGCCCCCGCCAAGGGATTTGGCGCTGGTCAGAATGTCCGGTGTTACACCAAGGCCCATGTAGGCAAAGAGTTGGCCGGTTCTGCCCATACCGGACTGGACTTCATCCAAAACCAGCAGGGCATTGTGCTGGTCACAGAGCTCTCTGACCCCTTTGATAAATTCAGGGTCAGCAGGAATAACCCCGCCTTCACCCTGGATAGGCTCAGCGACCACGGCGCAGGTGCGGTCAGACATCAGGGCTTTGAGTGCCTCAAGGTCGTTGTAGGTGGTGTGCAGAACACCGCCGGGAACCGGCTCAAAGCCTTCACAGTATTTCTTTTGTCCGCCTACGGTCACTGTAAAGAGTGTTCTGCCATGGAACGATTGGTAGAAGGAGACGATCTCATGCTTTTCCGGGCCAAAGTTATCGTACGCGTACTTTCTGGCCAGTTTAAACGCCGCTTCATTGGCTTCTGCACCGGAATTGCAGAAGAAGATTTTGTCCGCAAAGGTGCTGTTGATTAACTGCTGGGCCAATTCAAGAGCCGGTTCATTGGTATAAACATTACTCAGATGCCACAGTTCTTCACCTTGCTTTTTCAGGGCATCAATCAGGGCCGGGTGGCAATGTCCCAAAGCATTGACGGCGATGCCACCGGCAAAGTCCAGATACTCTTTCCCTTCCTGATCCCAGATTCGTGACCCTTTCCCACGCACAGGCACCATGGCCTGGGGCGCATAATTGGGAACCATAACCTGATTAAAGGTTGAACGATCGACGGCGTGCTCTAACATGCTATTACCTCCTGGTTATAGTGGGCCCGGGAAATTCTACCGCTTCGGTGATTCTCTGTAGTTCGAACGGCTCATTCCTGTTCGGATAGCTGCTCAAATGGCTAAAGCCCGCTTTTATAATTTATACGAGTAATTCTACACAAGCCTCAAGAGTTTGTACGGGTATATTTTCGTTCTTATACGTTTCTCCCCTGCATTTTGCTGAACAGGTAATAAAGTACTGGTACTGCTACCAGAGTCAGCAGTGTGATACCAGCAGGCCGCCAAAAATTGTCCAGCCTATGGGTAACCACATGACTGAGTCAGACAGCGACAAGAGCAGCAGTGCTGGCAAACGATCGTACTAGCCTCAGCATGACCGGATCTCTGGTTTTTTCGGACTTGTTATCGATGCATGCATTTCCCGGAAGAACTTCATTCACGAGGGGGTTATGGCGTTGAGAGGAAAGGAGTTGGAACCACTCTCAGCAGAGAGTGGCTTTACAGGCTCAGCGAAAGCGCTTGCTGGCAATTTCTGCCTGCTTTAATTCATGCTGAATAGCACCGAAGATCTGCTGAAACTCACTGTCATAGCGAACCAGGCTTTGGCTGAACTCGGGCATTAACTGAGCCATTGACTCACCGGTATTTTCCGGGAGTGTCTCTGGGATCAGTTTGATCGCTTGAGTTAAATGGTATTCCGTTTGACGGACAAAGGTCATCAGGCGCTCATACTCTGTTCCCATGTTTTGCAGGTCCGGTTTTACCCCTGAACGGGAAAGTGCCATTGCATCAAATACCTGCTGAAGTCGCACATCATACTCTGCCAGAGCGGCATTCACTTGCTTCAGTTGGCTAACCTGGCTTGCATCCACCGCAGCGCCAACCGGGGCGACAGGGGCTTCTTGAACACTATTACTGGCATCGATAACGGCCACTTCGGGCTGCTTGCCAAGCGCCATATCCGGGCGAAATGGGTTGGCAGCCGACAGGTTGGCCAACAGGTTTTCTACTTTATCGAAATCCATCTCCAGCATTTTGGGGAGCTCAGTCAGCTGGTTGGTATAGCTGGTTTCAACTTTATCTTCGGCAGCCGCCTGAACTGATGGGCCTATCTGCGGGTCTTTAACAGGGTCGGGTTGGAATGGGCGGTTATTGATCTGATCCGTCAGTGACGACGACATAGCACGTTCTCCTTTTTGGCCATTACCTAAAGATTAGTTGATAGTTTTTTTCTATCACTTTGTTTGTATTGTTTTATTTTTATAGTTGAGAATCGTTCTCATAGAATAAAGCCAACAACGACAAAATGATTATCAAGGCCGGAGAACACCGTGGCTAAAACAGTTTCTTTTGCAGCAGTCCACTTTTGTGTTGCGTTTTCAGTAGGCTACCTGATGACCGGGGATGTAATGATCGGTGGTGCCCTGGCGATGGTTGAGCCTGCCGTGAATACAGTGGCTTATTATTTTCACGAAAAGGTCTGGAATCGATCTGAAAAGGCCAGCCCAAAGCCTGTCGACAAGGCTTTCAACCCGCTGAAGGCACTCAATCAGTTGAAGGCTCTGAATGCATAGCAATAGCTCCCTTATTCAGACCTTCAAAAGCGACGACCCGGATGGTTTTACCCGGCTTTCGCTCAGCCAGAGAGTGGGCAATATGGCTGGCAAGCAGTTCAACCGTGGAATCGGTATCGATGATATAACAGTGAGCACTTGGCAGGCTGAGTTCGAAGTAACCCTGCTTGGCCGTGTAGCTGAATCGGTAATGATCCAGATTATTGTCAGTGAAAGAGTCCTTTAGATCCTCTTTTGTGGCTACATAGATGTCACGCCACTTTGCTGCCCACCATGCCTCCAGCGCCTGATCCCGTTGTTCATCGACAAAAACCCGAATCTGTGAGCGATGGCCATGGGCAATCCGCTGGCAATCCCCATCGTGTTTCTTCAACCCATGGCTGTAGTGATAGTAAGCCCCGCCAATTTCTTCAGGGTATAACCTGAGTTCAACCCTGGTAACATTGTCTGGCAGCTCCTGTTGTATGGCATCCTCCAGAAAGGGGGTGATTAACTCCGGAGTGATCGCTTCGGCATCAACCAGCAATACAGCCTGTGCCGGTGCTGAACAGGTAATCACCCCATGACGTGATTTGAAGCTGACAATTAACTGATCTTTGTTATGGGTAATGGAAGTTGCTTCTGCATTCAGGGGAACCAGAAGGCGGTGATCCGACAGGCTGTCCAGTAAGGCTTTAACCTGTTTCTTTACATGGCCAAAATCAAACACCATGCCCTGTTGATCAAGCTCACCACCCAGCACCACATCCACAAGCCAGGTTTCACCCACCAGTCCTCGAGTTGGACAGAGGTAACTGAAGTCCAGGGTAGTAAGCTGGTTTACGAAAAGAGCTTGCATATTACTTCCACAGTCAATAGCGGTGAATAGATTTGAAAATCATCTGATTTTGGAACGAGTTATTCAAATTATCCACAGGGGCAGAGTAGGCCAGGATCCCGAAAACAGCCATAAGCGATCTCATGCCCATATATGGACCTGATGAATTTGATGGGTATAAAGTGCTGTTTACGCTTGCTACAGAACAGCCCCGCGATTATCTTCTCCTGGCAGAAAGGTCAATACGTATCAAAAGGAGTCAGGCTTGAGCCCTGTTATAACCCCGGAAGAACTGGTGTTTGATGCCGAACATATCTGGCACCCCTACAGTAAGACCATTAATCAGGTGGGTATGTTCCCGGTGGTTGGGGCCGAAGGTGTCTATTTGCACCTGAATGATGGTCGCCGGGTTATTGATGGCATGTCTTCCTGGTGGTGCATGGTGCATGGCTATAACCATCCTGAAATGAATGCAGCACTGAAGCATCAGATTGATGATTTCTCCCATGTTATGTTTGGTGGCCTGACCCATAAACCGGCGATTGATCTGGCGAAAAAGCTGGTGGCCATGACACCGGAACCGATGCAAACGGTGTTTTTTGCCGACTCCGGCTCTGTGGCTGTTGAAGTCGCAATCAAAATGGCCATGCAATACTGGATTGCCCGGGAACGACCTGAAAAAAATAAGATGCTGACGGTCAGGGGCGGGTATTACGGCGATACAACCGGTGGCATGTCTATTTGTGACCCTGATGGCGGCATGCATCACTGGTTTACCGGAATTCTGCCTCAGCATTATTTTGTCCCCCGCCCTGAGTGTCGTTTTGCTGAAGCTTTTGAAGAGAGGCATATTGATGAATTGCGGCAGATCCTGGATCGACGGGGAAACCAGCTGGCGGGGGTGATTATTGAGCCCATTGTTCAGGGTGCCGGAGGCATGTATTTTTATTCCCCGGAATATCTGGTGCGTCTGCGCCAGCTGTGTGACGACTATGAAGTTCTGCTGATTCATGACGAAATTGCCACGGGGTTTGGTCGCACCGGCAAACTGTTTGCCTGTGAACATGCTGGTGTTGTTCCGGATATCATATGTGTCGGAAAGGCTCTGACGGGTGGTTACATGACGATGGCGGCAACCCTTTGTTCAGAGCAGGTCAGCCACACCATTTCTGAACACGGTCCGTTTATGCACGGCCCCACCTTTATGGCCAACCCACTGGCCTGTGCTGCCGGTAATGCCAGCCTGGAGATCTTGTCCAGAGGCGAATGGCGTGGCCAGTTGACGGCGATTGAACAAGTGCTCAGGGAAGGCTTGATGCCTTGTGATGACCTGCCTGCTGTTGCAGATGTCCGGGTGTTGGGTGGTATTGGGGTCGTGGAGTTGAAAGAACCGGTGGTGATGTCTCAAATCCAGCCGTTGTTTGTTGCCGAGGGGGTTTGGGTCCGGCCTTTTGGCAAGCTGGTTTATGTGATGCCACCCTACGTTATTTCCAGCGATGAGCTGAAAGCATTGTGTAGCGCTATTTGTCGGGTGCTTCATCGGGTTAGCCACTGAACCGGTTTGCCGCAAGAGCCGAAGCCAGCTAACTTTCATTTTCACACTATTATTTAATCGTTACTTAAAGGAGTATCCCTGATGGGCGCAGGCCTTCCTAAAACCCCGGAACAGTTCCACAAAATTCCCCATGCACGGCTGGCGATTATCGGCAGCAGTTGGCACAGTGACTGTGTCGATGCCATGATTAACCGGGCTCAAAAAGAGCTGCTGGCGCTGGAGGTCAAGCCGGAGAATATCTCAATTCACAAAGTCCCGGGTTCACTGGAACTGCCGCTTGCGGCACGGATTCTGTTTGAAAAAGACCCTGAGCTGGATGCTATCCTGGCGTTTGGTGTGGTTCTGAAAGGGATCACCAGTCACGATGAAATGGTGCTTCATGGTGTATTTGAAGGTTTTATGGATGTCACAGAACGCTTCGGAAAACCAGTGATTAATGAAGTGATCGGAGTAGATAGCGTTGAGGACGCGCAAAAAAGAGCCGGTGATGATCACATGAACAAAGGCGTAGAGGCAGTCTACGCCACTTCTGAACTGTTGCACTGGATAAACCAGATTAAAGTTTGATAAAACTTATTGAGTTCAGGTCGGATCACTGCCATTGTGATTCACTTGGCTCTCTCCCTCTGCCAAATCCATAGCGGGTGACAGGTCTGCGTTCACCATAGCGGTTACACAGGAGTCTGACCACACGTTAATGGCACTCTCGAGCATATCAATCAACGCATAAAATGGCAGAATAATAACCAGCAGTTGCAGTGGCACTCCCATCGCGGCAAGAAATGCGCTGGATAACATATAACACCCCATGGGCACACCGGCATTACCAATGGCGGCAATACTGGCAATGACGATCCATGAGAGTAACTCCAGGGGTGAGAACATGACGCCATTACTTTGTGAAACAAACAGAACCGTTATCAATATGAAAGCAGCACAAGCGTTCATATTGACAGTAATGCACAAAGGGAGGCTGAAACGGGCCACTTTGCTCTGAACCCCCATGTTTTTTTCAGCGCACTCAACCGCATAGGGCAGAGCCGACGCCGATGATTTGGCGAAAAAGGCCACGGTTAGTGCTGGCCACATGGCTCTCATGGTTTGCCAGGGAGAAATGCCTTTGAATTTCAGCAACAGCGGCAACATAAGGCCAGCCTGTACGATATTGGCCAGCACCACGCACAGCAGATAGAGCCCAAGGTCCTGGAGAATTTTCTGACTCTGCAGATCGTGGAAAAACTGGTTAACAAATGCCCAGACCGCCAGAGGCATAAGTTTAAGGATCAGGCCGGTCATCTTCATGATGGCTGCAAACATACTGTCAAAAAAGGCATGCAGAACAGCCTTGTGCCGGTTTTCCAGAACCATAATGGCAGCACTGAGCAGAAGGGCCAGAAACAACACACCCATCACATTATGAGTGTAAAAGGGCTCGATAAAACTGGCAGGAATCACGCCAAGCAGATAAGACCAATAACTGCCAGAGGGGCCTGAAGGCTCGGAGGCTCCGGCTAATGCACCAGCCTTTCCCGCCGGGGCAATGAATAAGTAAAGGACCAAGGCAACAGTAGCGGCAATCAGGGTAGTGATCACCGTGTATTTCAGAACCTGACCACCCAGGCGTTTTACCTCTGACGCTTCGCCCATTCCGGAAAGAGTGGAAACCAGGGCAAAAAAGATAATGGGGAGGCTGATCAGTTTCAGCATTCGTAAAAACAGGTCGGACACCACATCACCGGCCTGATTGATTTCATTCAGGTCAAGCCATCCTGTGATAACTCCGAATAGTCCGGCTATGAGTAGAATCATAGTGCCATTTATAATGGGTTGTTTTTCCGTGTTTTTGTTACCTGGCTGCATAGCTTTTGGGGTCTGTCTACTGGATTGAATCCTGAGAATAGACACGTTTTTTACGGGTTATTATTTTGTTTTGGTATTTACATAGTCACATAGCTTCATTCCTGGCCAGATTGACTGTTATTTGGTTGGCTTTAAAGGGGCGGTTTGACTGACTCCTTTTATTAATTTAATGAATAATTTTTCACTCAATTATTTTTGCGGTGGAATATTCTTTTGGTACTTATGACCAGTGTTTTTTTGACTACACTTCCTACCTCAAAGGCCTGTGGGGCTGAACACTAATGATTCCATAAAGTGACGCCTGCTGAATTACTGAGGAGTAGTAACGTGTTGAAACAAATCCGCTTTTCACTATCCATAGCTGAGCCAAGGCCCGGACTGACCCGAAAAGAATGGATCTATCATAAATATTCCCTGATCCCGGAAGGCTTTTCCAAAGAGGATTCAGATGATGCGGATGAGTACATTCAGGAATGGAACTTTCCCCATCCTGGGCGGAAAGCATTTCTGCGGGTTGATCCTGCTGGTCTGGTCAATGCCAGTGTGGCTCTGATGCATAAGTGGCTCTGGTGCAGAAAATAAGGCTTCTGGAAGCGAGGCAGAACCTATTTTGCAGATCTGACCAGTCATGAGATGGAAGAGGAACAATAATGAATGCAGTAAACCCAACCATACAAACCTGTCAGACCAACTCCGGGTATAATAACGAGTGCCCAGTTTGCCTGAATTCCACCTCAGATATGCAGGTTATCACCCAGTGTGGACATAGATTCCATAAATGGTGCCTGGATAAATCCCGTGAAGTTAACCCAAGATGCCCAATTTGCAGGTCTCCGCTACCGGATTCAATTTCACTGTTTATGACACAAATTGGACGTGATCCCAAGACTGTCCAAGTGGTGAACGCGATTTTAACCTCTCTTGCCCTAAGCCTTGACAGACCCGCTCCTGACGATTCGACGCAGAACCCACCTGCCGTTACCAGCTGGTGTACGATAGTGTGACAAACATAGAAAAGCCGGGATAATAATTCTTTTGGAACCTGAAACATCATGGAAACACCCGGCTGTTTCGGGTTTGTCTATTTCTTTTCGCCGAGAATTTATTATTGTTAACAGGGAAAGACCCGACAGAAAAATAATATTAGAATCTTGGCCGAACATAGCAAACTACTGTGAAGGTCAAATGACAAACCAACCAGCCTTTATCCGGCAGACTTTCCCTGTTGGGCCTCTGCAATGTAACTGTACGATTATTGGTGATCCGCTCACCCGTAAGGCATTTGTCGTAGATCCCGGTGGCGATCCTGACATTATTATGGCAAAGCTCCGGGATCTGGATTTACAGGTTGTCGCGCTTATCCATACCCATGCTCATCTGGATCATTTCCTGGCCAGTGGCGATATCAAAAAGCAGACCGGTGCGCCCATCTATCTCCATGAGGGGGATAAGTTCCTCTGGGACAACCTTGAAATGCAATGCCGTATGTTCGGTGTTCCTTATAGCCCGGTTCCAGATCCTGATTACTGGTTAAAAGATGATGAAGAACTGCCGTGCTGTGAAGGTGTGGCCATGCACACTCCGGGGCATACGCCCGGTTCCATGTGTTTCTGGTTTGAACAGCCAAAGCTTCTGATCGCCGGGGATACGCTGTTCCGCCGGTCAATTGGGCGAACAGACTTGTGGGGCGGAGACTACAAAGCCATTGAACGATCGATCAAACAAAGACTCTATACGCTGGACGAAGAAGCTACTGTGGTCGCCGGACATGGTCCTGATACCACAATAGGTGAAGAAATTCGTGAAAATAGTATTATTCGCGGCTAAGCAGCTTTGAGCTGATTTGCTAAGGAAAACCATTATGCCATTGAAAAGATTATTTGCCGTTGCCACCCTGTTGATGGGGTCTTTGCTGGCAGGCTGTCAGACAACCAATCCCTATACCGGTGAACAACAGGCCAGCAAGTCAACCAAGTATGGCCTTGGTGGAGTTCTGGCGGGTGCTGCTATTGGTGCTATCGCCGATGGTGGTGATGGTGCCCTGAAAGGTGCCCTCATTGGTGGTGCGGCAGGAGCCGGTTATGGCCATTATCTGGATCGACAGGAAAGAGTACTGAGAGCAGAACTGGAGGGAACCGGCGTACAGGTATACCGCCAGGGTGATGAGCTGAAACTGATTATGCCATCCAATATCACTTTCGACTCCGGCAAATCTGATATCAGATCTGCTTTCTACCCGGTGCTGGGTTCTGTGTCGAAAGTGTTCAGGGAGTATGACCGTAACATGATCGAAGTGGTTGGTTATACCGACAGTACCGGAGGGGATAAGATAAACGTACCTCTCTCCCAGGACCGGGCTGACAGTGTTGCTAACTATATTGCTTTTCAGGGTGTCAGTGGTGACCGCATTGTTGCCTATGGCCGTGGCTCTGCAGATCCTATTGGCAGCAATAAAACCGTTGAAGGCCGTGCTAAAAACCGTCGTGTAGAAATCAACCTTCTTCCCGTCCAGCCGCGATAAAAAAAAGAGTCGGAGCTCCGCCTGGAGATTGCACAGGGGTTTGTCGCGTTAGGTAGAGCGTTTTTTTGGAACCACAAAGGACACGAAGAGCACGAAGTCTTTGAAAAGATGATTTCGTGAGCTTGGTGTCCTTTTTGGTTTAAGGTTTGTGTCACTTTCGCGACAACCTTATCTTGCTAATAGCCAATTGGGTAACGACTTCGGTATGGTGCTCGAATATGCTCAACTTGTTATAAAAGAATAATAAAAAAGTGTCTTTAGATAACAGAAAGGCTGTCGTTTTTTGATCCAGGTCAGTTCATTAGGCGCGCAAATGCATCAGAATTCCGCGCCAAAATTGAGATGATAAGAACTGTCTTGGCAACGTTTTTATACTTGTTTTAAAAAACGGCTATTAAAAGGTAAATAGGTGCAAAAAGCATTCTCCCTTCTACAAAAAATCGGGCGCTCGCTGATGCTGCCCGTGGCAATTTTGCCCGCTGCCGGTATTCTGCTGGGGGTAGGTAGTGCAAACTTTTCAATCTTTCCTGAACTCTTGAACCATATCATGGCTCAGGCGGGGGGTGCTGTTTTTGGTAATCTGCCTCTGCTGTTTGCTATTGGCGTGGTACTCAGCCTGACAGATAACGATGGTGTTTCTTCTCTGGCAGCGATTGTAGGCTATGTGGTTCTGCTCGCTACCATGGGGGTTATGGCCAACACCCTGGGTATCGAAACCAAATCCATCATGGGTATCGCTTCTATTGATACCGGTGTGTTTGGTGGCATCCTGATGGGTATTCTGGCATCGGTCATGTTCAACCGCTTCTATAAGATCCAGCTGCCTGAGTACCTGGGCTTTTTTGCGGGCAAGCGCTTTGTGCCGATTATCACCGCTTTTGCTGCCATCGTGATGGGTGTGGCGCTGAGCTTTATCTGGCCACCAATCGGTAATGCCATTGATGCTTTTGGTAATTACGCGGTTGAAGGTAATCCTGTGACCATGGGCTTTGTCTATGGCTTTATCGAGCGTCTGATGATTCCATTTGGTCTGCACCATATCTGGAACGTACCTTTCCAGTCTCAGATGGGTGAGTTTGTCACTGCTTCTGGCGTTGTGGTGAATGGTGACATTCCACGTTTCTTTGCCGGTGACCCGACTGCAGGCTTCCTGGCGGGTGGCTTCCTGTTCAAAATGTTTGGTCTGCCAGCGGCGGCGATTGCCATGTGGCGCAGTGCGAAAACCGAAAACCAGAAAGTGGTGGGCGGTATTATGCTGTCTGCGGCCCTGACCTCTTTCCTGACCGGTATTACTGAGCCTATCGAGTTCTCCTTCCTGTTTGTTGCGCCAATACTGTACGGAATTCACGCACTGCTGGCGGGTATCGCGTTTGTGATCACCAACTTCTTCGAAATCAGAATGGGCGGCTCGTTCTCCCACGGTCTGATTGACTATGCCCTGTCATTCAGCATTGGTACCAAACCAGCCATGATTCTGGTGTGGGGCCTGGCTTACGCGGCGCTGTATTACACCGTCTTCACGCTTGCCATCAAGATGTTCAACCTGCGCACACCGGGTCGTGAACAGGAAGCAGAAGCCGCGAATACTGCAGAAGTTGGCAGTGAGCTGGCCAGAAAACTGTTCATCGCTTTTGGTGGTCAGCGCAATATCAAGAGCATTGATGCCTGTATCACCCGTCTGCGCGTCACTGTGGATAAGCCAGAGAGTGTGGATGTTGAAGCCATCAAGGCTCTGGGTGCCACAGCTGTGTTGGTGGTAGGCCAGAATATGCAGGCCATCTTTGGTCCACGTTCTGATCAGATCAAGACCGAGATGAAGGAGCTGATGAAAAGTGGTCAGGCTCCGGAAACCGGCGAACTGGCCCTGGCCTGATAGTTAAGCTCGATAAAAGAGCAGTAAATGATTGTCTTTGCAGCCGTGCCCACGTTTATTGTGGGCACGGTTTTTTTTATTGGCAAGAGGGATAAATTACCGGTTTGTGGTGTCTAATGGTCGGTTAAGAACAAAATTTATGACCTAGAAGTTAAGAGGAGCGATTTCCATGGAGGCAAGAGCCGCAAGTTATGACCTTTGGCCTGCACAGGGCAGGTCTCGTGAGGAGTTAGTTCAAGGGCGTTCTGAGCAAAGAGGCTCAGGTTTTATGCGGCGTATAAAAAGGATTTTCTGTCCGTGCTGTGTGCGTCAGCCAGAAATATATGACCTGGTGGTTCCCGGCCGGGCACCGCTTCGTATAGATCTTCGTAATGAGCCTCAGCTACGTAACCGGCATATAGCTCAACTTGTCTCAGAGTGCATGCCCGAAAACGCTATGGATAATGACCGCCAGCAGATGACCGATGCAGTTATTGAGGGCTTGATGGCGAACATGATCTGGGAAAGGGCCGGTGTCGGCCAACAGGCTTCTGTGGAGGAGAGTAAGCCGGAGTTTGTACGGATTCTTGAATTAAATGTTGTTCCGTTCAATGAGATACCCGAACTACCGGCTGAGATATCCCGGGAAGGGATATCTGAAGAGTGTTGTATTCATTTGCGAAAGTTAAATGATCTTGTTCTCTGTAATAAGCAGACATACAGTTATCAATTCTTAGCAAACTATTACATTAGCAATATTGGCGAGGATCCCGTAGGGAATCCCATAAATTGGCAAGAGGTTTACCGTTTATAAGGTTGGGTAATTTCAGCAGAGGATGATTGGTGAAAAACTATTCTCGGTCAGCCTCCTGGGGACTGACGATCCAATTGCCGATATTGCAGGGCTTCTCCCAGGTGTGGGCTTAGCACCGAGGCACTGCCAGCAAGGTCGGCTATGGTTCTGGCCACTCGTAAAATCCGATGCAGCCCTCGGGTTGATATTTGCAGTTGTGCGGATGCCCTGGTAATCAGCTCTTTCTCCTTTTCGCCCAGTGCACAGACTTCAAACAGCTCCCTGGACGACAGTTGGCAGTTGATTTTTCCCTGTCTGGCCTGCTGTTTTTTCCGGGCTTTGATCACCAGCTCTCTCAGCTGTTCTGAACCTGTTTCATCGTTGTTCTGAACAGCAGGCTCCATCATGGTTTGGATAGTCTGGGACGGCACCTCAATCTGAAGGTCAATACGATCCAGTAATGGCCCGGATAATTTGTTTCGGTAGCGTCTGATCTGGTCCGGTGAACACTGACAGGATCGCTGACTGTCACCCAGGTAACCACAGGGGCATGGGTTCATGGCACCGACCAGCTGGAATCGGGCCGGAAAACGCTCCTGACCTTTGGCTCTGGTGATGACTACCTCACCGTTTTCCAGGGGCTCTCTGAGTATTTCCAGGGCTGCGCGGGTAAACTCAGGCATTTCATCCAGAAACAGAACACCATGATGGGCAAAAGAGATCTCCCCCGGTTGCGGTATGCTGCCACCGCCCACCAGGGAAACCGATGAAGAGGAGTGGTGCGGTGTGCGAAAAGGGCGCTGCCAGAGGGTGTCCATGGAGCTGGATGTCAGTGAATGTATCGCGGCCACATCAAGGGCTTCGCTCTCTGTCAGCGGTGGCAGCAATCCGGGCAGACGACTGGCCAGCATGGTTTTCCCGGTACCGGGTGGACCAAAGAGGAGCAGGTGGTGCGAGCCGGTAGCCGCAATCAGTAACGCTCTTTTGGCTTGCTCCTGCCCTCGTACATCTGCCAGGTCTGGATAGTTTGTTTTAAAACTGTTTCGGTCGGGTTTTGCCGGTTCAATTGGTGTCTTGTCCAGCAGGAAAGCGCAAACCTCCGGGAGACTGCGGGTGCCAATAATCGTGACACTGCTGACCATGGCGGCAACAGATGCATTCTGCTCAGGAAGAATCAATGCCCTGTTGATGTCTTTGCAGGCTAATGAAGCAGGAAGCACCGCTCGGACAGGGCGAAGGTGGCCAGAAAGCGCCAGCTCACCAAGAAACTCTCTATCCTCAAGAGCCTCACCCGGCAGTTGTCCGGAAGCCACCAGAATGCCCAGGGCAATGGGCAGGTCAAATCGGCCGCCTTCTTTCGGAAGGTCGGCCGGCGCTAAATTCACCGTGATGCGCCCGTCAGGGAATTCAAAGCCACTATTAATAAGTGCACTGCGTACCCGGTCTTTACTCTCGCGAACTGCCGCTTCCGGCAGACCAACAATATTCAAACCGGGCAGGCCCTGAGAAAGATGGACTTCTACCGAAACCGCAGGTGCACGTATGCCCTGATTTGCCCGGGTGTAAACCTGCGCCAGTGTTGAAGGCATTGTTATTATTGACCGATTAAACAACGTTAAAAGTCAAAGATAGCAGCTTATGAGAGAGTTACTGTGTAATTTGCGCCATTCAAACATTCAACAATGATAATCAGGAACTTCTTTTCATCATAATAGTCAGATCGAATAAAAGTTTACATTTACAGCATCCAGGTGGATAAAAAAATAATTTTTTTATAAGCGTCGAATTATGAATACCGTTGACTGTTGCAGTAGTGCTTTACCAGCGAAGAAACAAAAAAAAGATACGCAAACAGCGGTGTCCAGTTCATCTGATGATAGCGACAATCACTGGTTCATCACGGCTTCTGCCTTTTCCAATGTCGCTTCAGCCGAAGTTGGAGCGGGAGTAATACAGAAGGCATTTTCATCCACTGCGGGGTTACTGAAATCAACAGAGGCTAAACAACCCGGGCTACCTCGCTCTGTTGCTATTCAACCTTCTGCTGACCCTTTTATTGATGGTCCTTCCCGCCCTGTATCTGACCATCAACGTCAGTTGCTTGCCTGTTATTTACAGTTTCCAGATGAAATAACCAGTAAAGAAGAGTTTAACCAAAGGATGAAATTTTCCAGTTGGCTGAATAGAGCCTGGGTGCTTCAACATACCCGGACAGAGGTTCTGAAGAGTGTGCTGACGGCTGACCTGGTCAACGACTATGAATTGTATCTCCAGGATTTGCCTCCGGCTGCAATCACTGAAGCACTTGCCCGGGAGTGTCTGAAAAAAAAAATCGGGCTGGAGTGGTTTTATCAAAATCTCCCGGCCCGGTTGAAAACCCGTTCGTTTAATAAATTTTGCCTTCGGATCGGTGCTCTTCCAGTCAATATTGCCTCTGATTATGTCCGGTCAGTTCAGTTTCCTAATCTGGTGGCGACTTGTCCGGATACCCTGAAATATGTACCCCCCGAGCATCAAAATTATCCCCTGTGCCTGGAGGCGATCAAAAAAAATCCCAAATTAATTGAGTTTGTGAATCCTTGTGCGACGTTTTACCCCGAATTATGTTCAATGGCAGTACAGAAATTAAACTTTCTCTGCGACTCTATTTCAGAATCGGTAGCAGATCAGCTGATTGATCAATTGGGAATTACTGATTTGAAGGATATTCCCCGTTCTTTACGTACTTATCAGCGCTGCGTCAAGGCTATCAGGCAAACTGACCTGGTGAATCAGTTTGAATTTATCCCTCGCCAAATATTCCTGGAGCACCCGGAGCTGGCCAATGAGGTTTTTAACAAAAAATGGAGTTCTTCGCTCCTGCTGCAATTGCCTGATTCTGCAAAAACAGAAGATTTTTGCCGACGATATCTGGATAAATGGCCTGACTCCATTGCCGGATGCCCCCCATCCTTGATGCGTGCTCATCCTGAATGGGTCGAGAGGGCAGCAAGGGCAGGTGATACAGATGATTCTTTTCCTGAGTCGTTGCGAACTGCGGACTTATATCGGCGCATACTGAGAATCTCCCCCTCTAACTGCTCTGTGCCAGAAAAAAAATTTCAGGATCATCCCGATCTTCTGTTCCTGGCGGCCTGCAGTGGCTTATACTCCCTGAAAAAAATTCCAGCTCCCTTAAGAACCATGGACGTCTGTTGTTTGGCCCTTGAGGCTGTCGAGCCAAATTCAGAAACCATAAAGCATGTGCCTGAACCCCTTCGCCACCAGCTACCTTATGATTTATTGCTGGCCGTTGCCCCTCAATATCTCCCACAGGACATTCGCCAGGCAATGGTAGCCAGAGGGGATACCTGTATGCCATTGTCCTGCCGACAGCAGGGCAAGCCGATAATGCATCGATACATTTTGCTGGAACCGCTGGAGCAGCGACCTTATGATGAGCTAAAGTTTTCCAGCAGTATATTTTTGCAGAAAGCCTTATTAAGCAGTGCTCCGTTTGCCCTGCGCAACCTTGCCATGGGGCATGCGCTTCAGAAAGCCATTGAACAGCACTGTTGCCAGCAGAAACAGAGACTGCACCAGGCGCAGTTGCCAGTATTGACGAAGCCGTTATCCGCGAATTGTACTGTTTATGGGGGACGGGCGTTAATGATGAACACCCGTACGAAGATATCCCGCATGAAATTTCTGCGCTGCGGGGAGCCATTGAAAGATTTTTTCCGGGAAGAGGCAGTCCACCGTTTTGTCTGGAACCACCGCCGGCTTGGGGGATCGCTGAAAAGTGAAGTACCGAGGCCTGTCGGGTTGAAGCTGGTACCGGTTGAACTGATGCCTGAAGAAATTTTTGCCGACTTTCGTTCAAGGCTGGAAACGGTGGCGTTGGGCAGCCGGTGTTGTTATCTGATGTATCAATTCACTACACGCAATCAGGATTACAGCACACTGGCTCATCAGAAAGACCCTGACGGTAACAGCACCCGCGCAGAGCAGGGCTTGATTAAAGCCAGTTATGACTTGGGGGTGTGGAGCAGCCTGGGCGCAGTGCACACTTCCACGATTCAGGCGTACCATTCGTTTAAAGAGAACCGTCGAGAGCTGTTTCTCTGTTTTATGTTTAACAATGCCCGGGCATTTCCCGGAGCATTAACTGCCTGGGACAGCAAGGCTACTGATGAATCGGATTGGGGTTACTCCGGTTTAAGGGACATTGGCGATATGGAATTTTACCCCGGAATCACCAGCTATTTTGATGCCGCAGATACTACTGCTTTTATGCCACCAGGCTTTGATCAGCGTGCGGCATTCATGAACGCTTTTTGTGAAAATATGGTGGCAGCGGTGCTTCATTACGCCAGAATGCACCGGGATGACTCAGATTACCATTATAAGGATGCTAAAGGCCGGGCAAAACTCGGTGCTTTTATTGATCAGGCCATCGGGGCCTTTTTATCCGGCCTGGTCGGCAGGTCGGTGAAAACCGCAGAGTATTTTGAATCGCCGGAAATCTTTCAGCAATGGCTGGAAAAAACCACGGCAGAAACCACATTATGGACTGCCCGGCAGAATCTGAATTCTGATTGTTTTGCCCGCAGTATTAATGAAAACAGGTGTTATCCACCGGAAGTCTACCCGGATCAGAAAATTAATTTACGCCGATACCAATATCCAGAGGATTTCACCAGTAATGGCCAGGATAACCTTGGAAATAATCATGGTCAGTTTGGGTTGACACTGCTGATTCGGGGCCTTTATCAGGTCGCTGCGGTGCTGGCTGTTGAGCTGAGCAAAAATAAAGAAAATCAAAGACACCCAAGAATTTGACTAATCGGCCACACCATCTTTTTTCTTCTGAAGTCTCTTAAGAGCATTAAGGACATATTCTTGTCAAAACTCTGTCATTACTCAGTGGTTTATCGAGGCAGCACATTACTATCTCATTGCACAGGCTCATTTTGTGAGGAATGCAAGTCTCGCTAATGTTGTGGTTATTCAATGATCTAAACTCAGTTATTCATTAATCGTTCATGGAGAAAGCAGATGTCGATGAATGTTAATAATTTTTCAAGGAACTAACCGGAGTAGATGCAAGAGAAGCCATGGGTTATGCATTTATGACTTGAAATGGCACAAAAAAATCACCATTGCGAGGGAGCATTCAGGCTCTAATAAATTTGCCAGATCCAAGGGAACTTCAAATCAACCGCAGTAGGTCAGTTAAATCCTGGTCAGCCTACCATGAGTCTGTATCGGGCATGATCTGCCAGAAGGAAACAACCAAACCGGTGAACTCCTGAAAACTGGAGACTTGAATGGTGCGGCTGCACGGGCTGAAGCAAAATTCCCAAATACTTTTTTCTGTTTGCAAACGGCTCCTTTCCAGCCAACTCCCGTTTGCCGTCAACCCGAACAGAATCAGGCTGTCCGAATCCGTTTTAGGAACCACAGCCAGCAGGTAGCCTTCTTGATTGAAACCTACGTTTGTGACGGAAAATTCGATGCGTTGCCTGACCCACTCACCGGCGGGTTCAGCGCAAAGTTCACCAACAGGTTTACGCTGATAGATATCCGTATGGCCCGCAGGATCGTTAAACACAATGGTTTCACCGTTGGGACTGATTTTTGTCACGGACTCAGCCGGGAATGTCTCTGCCTTGCCCCATATTCCGGACGCCGCCTTGCGCCAGATTGTTACGCTCAACCGCCCCATTTGTCTGATGAATTCACAGGGGTCCGCAGAAAAATGAATCGTACCACCGCCGTATTCGTCCTTCTCCTGAACAGCGGGCAGCCATTGGTCGTCAGTATTTAATTCCCAGATATCCAAACTATATTCAGAGTTGAAGATCAGAAGCTGACCATCGGGGCTGAAATTGGGTTTAAGATAGTACCAATCAAATCGGTGCTTGCAGGTTTTAATAATTCTCTTTTTTTCACGCCACTGCCCTTCCGGATCAAGGGCCACAATGATGGCAAAGAAATAATCTCGCTCAATAGCATCTTCATCATCATGATCATCGTCAAAATATATGACAAAATGGCGGTTGTCCGGGCTGAATAACACTTTCAGAGGAAACTCACACAGGATCATTTCCTCCGCGTTGGATGTGAGTTTCAGGTCTTCAGCACGATCTTCAACCGTAATATTGCCCGTTTGTGACCAGGATTCATCGTCTGCCTGGCTCATTATCGTAAAGTATGCTTCATCATAAAGCACAAGATGTTTGCTGTCGGCACTGAACAGCAAATTACGATTATGAGGTGTATCAATGTTGCCTCTATTGACCCACTGGCCATCAGCACCATGACCGAGAATAGCACCCGTGTACCACGAGTTAAAACAGACCACTGACCTGGCATCAGGTGACAGGTATATCTTACTCATATGCTTGTCATTATGTTTAGGAAAAACGTCACCCGTTGTCAGTTGCTGTTGCTCAACCCACTCACCATTCCTGCATTCATAAACAGACAGTAAATGCTCTTCGCCGCTCCAGTAAGGGTAGCGATAAAGTTCCGACCACGTACCGGTTACCGATTGCGGGACAAATAAAATATGGTCGGCATGCTGATGAGCAAACCAGGCAAAATTATCGTGTTTGATTTCAGCTTTCCTGACCCAGTGACCATGATCCAGAGCCAGAATATCAGTGTAATTATCCGCCTTCCTATTGATGAGGATGGGAATATGATTACGCAGTAGTTTATGCGAATAGGGTTTAAAATTTATGCTGCCACTGGGTATAAGGTTCAGTGCAGTCCCATCAAGAATCTGCTGGCGCAAATGGTTGGCATAAAATGAGTAAAAAGCCGGGCCCAGTTGCGCAGGGAAGTGTCGAACAGAAAATATGGACAACGTCCTGAGGTGCTCAAGGAGTTGCTGACTGGACTGAATCATTGCCTGACACGAAGACTGCCTTTGCCTGGTCAGGGAGAGGAAGTAATGGACCTCTGTCAGGCCGCATGACCACAGACGATCGCCCGTTGTCGGCGATGCTTGCCCAAAATTATTGATATCGCTGATTGATAAATAGCTGGCGATTTTGGCGAACACTACCTGGGGGACGTGAACCCACCGGTGATCAAAGCGAGCCATATCACGGACTACTTCAGGCTTGATTTCATTGCCCGCTGTATCGACATCGGTACTGGTCTTTAACCCTGCTGTCGGTTGCATAATCTTAACCCCCCAAGGTGACTCAGGCTGTTCAGGAAAAAT
Source organism: Salinisphaera sp. G21_0 (assembly GCF_017744115.1). Classification (GTDB taxonomy): domain Bacteria; phylum Pseudomonadota; class Gammaproteobacteria; order Pseudomonadales; family Endozoicomonadaceae; genus Endozoicomonas. The sequence continues at coordinate 92,576 of NZ_JAGHQW010000020.1, forward strand.
AGCAACAATCGCAACATCCCGGGATTAAATATCGACAGAGCCACTAAGGAGAAGCTGCATTTGTGGGTATCAACTTCTGCCCGGAATCTTGAGTGATTAATGATCAGCGCTATGCTGGTCATCGTTGCTGCTGTCTTCCGGCACTTCTTGTTCTGCTTTAAATGCTTCCATCTCTTTTTCCAGCGCTTCAAGGCGCTCACGGGTGTGCTTCAGAACAGCAATCTGGGTATCAAACTCATCACGGGTGACCAGCTCCAGTTTTGACAGGGCACTGCCCACCAGTGCCTTGATATTTTTTTCGATATCTTCCCGGGTCTGGCTTTTGTCACCGTTAAAGAGTTCACCGGCTTTGGCGGCGATAGTATTAATTAAGGCGGCTTTATCGATCATGGTTATCGCTTGGCTGATGGTCAGAAAAGAGAAGGATACCGCAATAGTAGCAAGGTAACGATCCGGAACTTATTATTGCTCAAATAAAGCAGTAATCTTCCCGGGTTTGATCACAATAAAGTCATTATCGGCAACGCCATACTGCTGTTTGGCGAGCTGCAAATCTTCCGGTGGTTGCAACATTGGCTCATTGGTCAGCATAAAGCTGCCCCAGTGCATCGCCAGCGACAGGCGTGAGCCAACATCGTTGTGGATATGCACGGCTTCTTCCGGATTGACATGGATCTCTTTCATAAACCAGCGTGGCTCGTAGGCACCAATCGGCACCATGGCCATATCCATGTAGCCGAAGTGCTCCCCAATGGCTTTAAAATCTGAACTGTAGCCAGTATCCCCGGCAAAATAAAAGCGTTTACCCGGTTCAGCTGCTTCCGCCGCCGCTTCAAATACCCAGCCACACCAGAGCGTTCGATCCGGAAATATTGAACGGCCACTGAAGTGCTGACAAGGCACTGCCGTGTATGTCCAGCCGCGATGGGTATGGGATTCCCACCAGTCCAGTTCGACCCAGTTAGCTATACCATGTTTGCTGAACCATTGGCCTAAACCCAGAGGCAGCATAAACAGGGGGGGATTGTCTTTTTGCTTTTTCTGAATGGCCAATACTGAGTTTCGATCGAGATGGTCGTAGTGGTCGTGAGAAATTACCACCACATCCACATGGGGCAGGGCAGCAATATCGATCGCCGGTGGCGAGTAACGCCTGGGGCCAGCCCACTGTACAGGAGACGCTCGTTCAGAAAAGTGTGGGTCGGTAATGATATTCATACTCTGGTGGCGAATTAAAAAGGTCGCATGACCAATCCAGCTGGTCAGGGATTTATCGGAATTCTCAAAGACCGAATAATCATCCTCAACCACCGGAATAGAAACCTTCTCTGGCAGGGCCTCAGTGATTTTCCATTTCAAGATGTTCCATAACGAGCGATGATGCATTTGCATAGCATCGTTATTGCGAAAGCCGCCATTCGGCAGATGATGTTTTTTTGAGCGATTCACCGCAGCTACCCATGTTATTTTGTTAATCAATTTAGCGCGGAGCAACACCCCGGACAAATTTAGGTATCACCGCACGGCCATAACTTTGTTTGCTGACAATGTTTAAATCGTCATCAAACACAAAATAGTCCATGCCTTCCCAATGAAACGATTGGCCAAACCGAAGTTTGATCAATGTGGCAATCAATTTTTTGGTAAACGACATGCCTTCTACTGGAAGCATATCGTGCTGGCAATACCAGGCAAAACTGGCGGTTTTCTTTTGCTCATCAATCAGCATGCTTTTTTCAATAAAAGTCAGTTTGCCGTACACGCCGCTGAAGGCAAAGTGAATGGCTTTACGCACCTGCTGTTTGCCACGGGCAGTATGGCCATTCATCTCCCGAAATTCACACTCATCGGCAAAATAGTTCATGACCTCATCCAGACGCTGATTGGAAAACGCATCATTAAAGGTGTGCAGTACATTGCGTATATCATTTGCCATCGGTATTTTTCCCAGCCTTATTATTTGCCAGTAGGATTTATCATATGCCGCCGGTTTGGTAAAGGCACTTTGCCGTCCGGCGCTGATTGGGCGTATCCCCGGGTAAGATACGCTCAGACTCATCTACTCAACTCGAAAAAATAACCAAAAAACCGGGGGTGAATACTGTGAAAAATGTGATTATCACTGACGATAGTAGTGATTTTTCTTATATGTGAGCAATCAATACAGATACTAAACGACAAGTGACAAACACTACTGATAAAATGGCCAAGCCTTTTCAGTGGACTGGCCAGGTCTGACTATTACAAGACTCTGTTTGTATAAACTCTTCTGCACCAAGTCTGGCTGGCAGGATTTATTGGTCTGTGCGCTGTTCTGGTGCGTAATTTTTGGGTAATAGTAAGTTTTTAGTGCGTCAAATGCGTGCGTACCCTGTTTCGGTACTTGTTTGAGTCCATGAAACCTTCAATCATGCCCATTTATGGTGATAGCTGAAAACTGGCACAGAGCCTGCTTGGACAGGAGTAACCATTCAACCAGTGCCGGGCAGGATGCCTGAAATCAAGACTGGCAGGGTTGGTTTTTCCTTTTACAGGCCCGGGAAATAAAACAGACGGTTGTAACACAAAGGGAAAAGCGTAGACTTTGGAAGCTGTCGCATCCAGGTCACCCCTCCCGGATGAATATTAAGTAGAGCCAGGAGAATAATGCATGAAGTTAGTATCAGCCATTATCAAGCCATTCAAGCTTGATGACGTGCGGGAAGCGCTTTCTGATATCGGCGTTCAGGGTATTACTGTGACGGAGGTCAAGGGCTTTGGTCGCCAGAAAGGCCATACCGAACTGTATCGCGGTGCCGAGTATGTTGTGGACTTTCTGCCAAAGGTAAAGATTGAAGTGGCTATCTCGGATGACCTGCTGGATCAGGTGATTGAAGCAGTTTCCAATGCCGCCAATACCGGCAAAATCGGTGACGGAAAAATATTCGTGACCTCTCTGGAGCAGGCTATTCGGATCCGTACCGGAGAGACTGGCATCGACGCTATTTAAGTGCCAGTCAAAGGCATGACTCATCAGCAGCCACTGATGACATCGCCGAGCAGTATCAGTGATATACAGCCTTGAGCTAAATACAGCCCTGAGCTGTAAAGAAAGATAAAAAAGATGTGAATTTTACTGGGAGGGGTCCCGTGGAAGATATAACTCAGCTGTCGTATGCGCTCGACACTTTTTATTTCCTGATGTGTGGTGCACTGGTCATGTGGATGGCCGCTGGCTTTGCCATGCTGGAAGCCGGTCTGGTGCGCTCCAAGAACACCGTTGAAATTCTGACCAAGAACATTGCCCTGTTTGCCATTGCCTGCACCATGTACCTGCTCTGTGGTTATCAGATCATGTATCCGGGGGCTAACGAAGGCGGCATCATGCCTCTGTTCGGCACGCTGCTGGGCACTGAGAACAGCGTCGAGTCGGTGCTGGGTGGTGGTGAAGATGCACCTTACTACTCTCTGCGTTCTGACTTCTTCTTTCAGGTGGTCTTCGTAGCTACTGCCATGTCCATCGTTTCCGGGGCCGTTGCTGAGCGCATGAAACTGTGGGCCTTCCTGCTGTTTGCGGTCTTTATGACGGGCTTCATCTATCCGGTACAGGGTTTCTGGAAATGGGGTGGTGGCTTCCTGAATGAAGCTGGCTTCCAGGATTTTGCCGGTTCCGGAGTGGTTCACATGGCGGGTGCTTCTGCTGCTTTGGCTGGTGTGCTGCTGCTGGGTGCCCGGAAAGGCAAGTATGCGTCCAACGGTGCTGTTAATGCCATGCCTGGTGCTAACCTGCCACTGGCTACTCTGGGTACCTTTATCCTCTGGTTGGGCTGGTTCGGTTTCAACGGCGGCTCTCAGTTGAAGATTGCCGATGTGGAAAATGCTAACGCTGTTGCCCAGATTTTTGTCAACACCAATGCAGGTGCCGCCGGTGGTGTTATTGCTGCACTGATCGTTGCCAGACTGTTGTTTGGTAAGGCTGATCTGACTATGGCTCTGAACGGTGCCCTGGCTGGACTGGTTGCCATTACCGCAGAACCGCTGACGCCAACTGCCCTGGGTGCAACGCTGATCGGTGCTGTTGGTGGTGCCCTGGTTGTCTTCTCTATCCTGGCGCTGGACAAACTGCGTATTGATGATCCGGTGGGTGCCATCTCTGTTCACGGTGTAGTGGGTATCTGGGGTCTGCTGGCGGTACCTCTGACCAACAGCGACGCTACCCTGGGTGCTCAGCTGTTGGGTATTGGCAGTATCTTCGCCTGGGTGTTTGGTGCTTCCCTGGTAGTCTGGGGTGTGATCAAGGTGATCATGGGGCTGCGTATCTCCGAAGAAGAAGAGTACGAAGGCGCTGACCTTACTGAGTGTGGTATGGAAGCGTATCCGGAGTTCACCAGCAAGTCTTGAGAAATGTAAGAACTGACATCAAACAACTACGTTGATGTCTGTCGGTTGATGAATAAGTTGTAAATCAACCGCATATAGTGAAAATAAAAACAGCATAAAGTGAAAAGCTTTTTTCATCATAACTTGTAAACCAACGACTCTGGTCTAACCTGATATCAGGTTACCAGAGTCGTTCAGTTATGAAACCACGCAAGCTTGGAAAGTCTACCAAAAAACACATCTATGGCTTCAATAGTATAAAGTCGGGAAAGCACTTCAGAGTTGAGTCGGGCAACGAGTTTGGTGCTTGTTACCATCTCGAATATCTAAGTTCCGTCGCTGCCTTTGAAGCCCAACCCCTTGGATATCAATATCAGGAATATCGCCGCAAAGGCAAGTACACGCCTGATTTCAAACTTACAGATCAGCATAATAAAGACAGCTACCTTGAAGTAAAACCTGCAGACAGGGCTTCCACATATAAGTTTCAAGATACTTTTGAGTGTAAGCAAAAAGCGGCTGAAGCAATGGGTGTACCGCTGACTTTGCTGAAAGATTCAGATATTAAGCGTGAGCCACTTCTGCGGAATTTAAGGCTTTGCACAAATACAGAACTGACTCTGAATTGACTATCAAGCACTGCGAGATATTAGAAATTTTTAACCGCTATCAGCAGCTATCTATCTTTGATGTCAGTAAAGTCTTATCTATAGACAATAAGGTTTGCTACCCGATTATTTATGACCTTTTAGCCAGAGGAGCACTAACTCCAGTTTGCAGCCTTGATGACACACCTTTAACCAGCAACTCGTTAATTCAGAAAACACTATGAACCGCTTTATTGAAGGTGCAAAAGTTCGGATTGAGTCCTTGGAAGGAAAGACTCATGAGTACATTCTTGCTTCCCGGGAAGGTGAAACTTTTCAGCTGGATAGTTTGCTTGTTGAGAGCCGAACCATAGAATTAACCTTGCAGGAATTGCAAAGCGTCTTGTCCAAAGGCAGGCTTACTTTCATCCACTCATCGGAAGATGAAGACAAAAAGTTAGCAGCAGATTTAATGTCCTTCCCTGAAGAAGTAAGGGCTGAATCACTTCGGCGATATAAATATGTTACAGGTCTTATAAATCGGGGCGTTCAATATTGGAGTCCGAATTACATTGAAAACCTGATACCCGATATCGCAGTTGAGCTTCAGGACCCAAAGCCCCCAAGCTGGTTAACAATATGGCGTTGGCACAAACAGTACGTTCAGGCAAACTATTCAATCTTAGGCTTGTATCCTGCTAACCGTAAAAAAGGAAATAGAAAAAGTCGCCTGAAAAAAGAAGTCGATGAATGTATACAAAAAGCCATTACCTATTATCAGAATGAGCTCCGTCCTGATGCAAAGGACGCATATGATCGTTTGGAAGAGTACATCGTTGAAGCTAATAGTATTCGTCACGAAGATGATAAGCTGGTCATACCCAGCTACAGAAGTTTTCTTGGACGTCTGGAAAAAGTTGCACCGTATGAAATAGCCAAAAGCAGACGCGGAAAGCGAAAAGCTGATATCGAATACAATAGTGTGAAAGATGGTGTCGTGACAGAAAGAGTCATGGAAAGAGTCTGCGTTGACCACACCAAACTTGATTTGTTCGTAATCGACTCCGAAACTCTAATCCCTCTTGGCCGTCCATGGCTTACTCTTGCAGTCGATGAATATTCAAGATCTATTGTCGGTGCATATATTTCATTTCGTGACCCTGATTTTATTGTTCTGATCAAATTGATAAGGAATATTCTTGAAGATAAACAGTATATAAAGGAAAAATACCCATTCATCGAGAATGATTGGGCTTGTTATGGGTGTCCAGAGGTATTTGTTTTGTAAGCGCCAATTTAACCAGCGTAATAGCCAACCCTACCAGATCAGCTTATTCTTGAGATGCCTTCACTGCCCAGGGTAGAAGCTGCTCCAGTTTCTCAACCGTGTCCGCATAAGGCAGCTCTTTTAAAATGTGGTTCAGGTATTCGAAAGGCTCCAGGCCATTGGCTTTTGCACTTTCGATCAGGCTGTAAAAGATGGCGCTGGCTCTGGCACCTTTTGGTGTATCAGCAAAAAGCCAGTTCTTGCGACCAAGAGTAAAGGGGCGAATAGCATTTTCCGCCGCTGCATTGCTGATATTCAGGTCGCCATCTTCACAGTACACGACCAGTTTT